>CALWGZ010000005.1 GCA_944380285.1 uncultured Christensenellaceae bacterium | reverse complement strand
CGAGCCCCTCTATCTCTACCAGCGCTTCGAGCGTCGGCTTGAAGCGATCCAAAAAAACGGGAGTTTGGCACAAGTGCCACTCCCTTTGTTTTGCGTCAAATTCGTTAATAAAATATCATACACCCCTCTCCCCCGCCAAACGTTTTACTTTTGCGCGCGTATGCCGTATAATCTTTACGGTTACAGGAGAAATATATGCGAAAGACCAAGATCATCGCCACTTTAGGTCCGTCGAGTTCGGACAAAAACATATTGACCGCCATGGTCAAGGCGGGCATGAACGTCGCCCGTATCAATATGAGTCATGCGACGCACGAGGAACATGCGGCGCGCATCGCATTGATCAAAGAGATCCGCCGCGATCTGTCAGCGCCGGTCGCATTGATGCTGGACACGCGCGGCCCCGAGATACGTCTGGGGACGTTTGAGAACGGCTCCGCCGACGTCGTCACAGGCGACGAGTTCGAGATCGTCAACGAAAAGATCGTAGGCGACGCACGCAAGGCGAGCGTGTCTTGCCGCGACTTTTACAAGATGCTGCGCCCCGGCGACTTTTTGCTCATCAACGACGGACTCATCCGCATGCAGGTCAAGTCGATCGAGAACAAGGTCGTCAAACTGCAAGTCGTCATCGGCGGCACGCTGAGCAACCACAAGAGCATCAATGTTCCCGGCGCCGAACTCAACCTGCCCTACCTCAGCGACAAGGACAGAGAGGACTTGCTGTTCGGCATCGAGCAAGACGTCGACTTCATCGCCGCGTCGTTCGTCTCGACGGCGAACGACATCCGCGTACTCAAAGATTTCCTCTTCGCCAACGGCGGCGAAAACATCGAGGTCATCGCCAAGATAGAATCGCGCAAGGGCGTCGAGAACATCGACGACATCCTGTCTCTCGCGGACGGCATTATGGTCGCGCGCGGAGATCTCGGCGTCGAGGTGCCTTTCATCGAACTGCCGGCGATCCAAAAATCTTTGATCAAGCACGCGCGCGCCGCGGGCAAACGCGTCATCACCGCGACAGAGATGTTGGAGAGCATGATCTCCAAGCCGCGCCCCACCCGCGCCGAGACCTCGGACGTCGCCAACGCCGTCTACGACGGCACGGGCGCGATCATGCTGTCGGGAGAGACAGCGGCGGGGCTTTATCCCGTCCAAGCGATCAAGGTCATGTCCGACATCGCCGAGTACACCGAAAAATCTATACACTACCGCAAACGCTTCAATATGTACGGCGACTTTGACGTCAAGTCTATCTCGGACGCTCTGTCGGCGTCCGCCGTCAAGGCGTCGTACGACCTCGACTGCAACGCGATAGTCGTCGCGACGCGCAGCGGCCGCACCGCAAAGCTGGTCAGCCGCTTCCGCCCCGCCTGCCCGATCATCGCGGTGACGACGACGGACAAGGCGTACTATCAGCTCGCGCTCAGCTGGGGCGTCTATCCTCTGCACGGCGCCGAGCAGGCGGAGATGGGCAAAGTGTTCTCTCACGCCGCAAAGGTAGCGACCTATTTCAATATGATCAAGACCGGCGACACCGTGGTCACGCTGGCGACCTCGACCGGCGAGAGCCGCGACGCAATGAACGTGCTCCGCATCGACCGCATTTGAACATACAGCGCAAAAATGCCTCCCCGGCGAAGGGGAGGCTTTTTCATGCCCGTGTGCGTTAAATCACTTGTTGTTCTTGATCATATCGGTGTTTGTGGCGATGTTGCCCTTGCCGTATTTGGGGTTCGCCGCTTTGCCTCTGCGCCTTTCCAGCTCGGCGAAAATGTCGCTCAAAGTCACATCCTTGTCCGCCATTAGCACAAGGCAGTGATAGAGCAGATCGCACAGCTCGCCGACCATCTCGCCGCGCTTGTCCGTGCATGCGGCGATGACCGTCTCGGTCGCCTCTTCGCCCACCTTTTTGCAAATCTTTTCGGTGCCTCTGTCCAAAAGATAGTTGGTGTATGACCCTTCCGCGGGGCACGCCTTGCGGTCGTCGATAGCCGCCATCTCGGCGAAGATCGCCTTATAGTCCGGGACATGCGTAAAGGTCTTCAAATTGCGATAAAAACAGCTGCGGTTGCCGGTATGGCACGCCGCGCCCGTCTGCTCTACCTGCATGAGTACGCAGTCCGCGTCGCAGTCGTAGTCTATGCGCACGACCTTTTGAAGGTGCCCGCTCGTCTCTCCCTTTTTCCAAAGACAGCCGCGCGAACGGCTGAAATAGGTCGCGTAGCCGCTGTCCAAAGTCGCCTGCAACGCTTCGGCGTTCATATACGCCTGCATCAAAACCTCGCCCGTCTTCACGTCCTGCGCGATCGCGCAGACGAGCCCTTTGTCGTCGAATTTGAAATCTTTGATGTCCATGTCCGTATCTCCTTGCGTCATCGACGAACGACGACGCCCTCTTTTGCCAAGTAGTCTTTGAGTTCGGCGATGCCGAGTTCGCCGAAATGGAACAGCGACGCCGCAAGCGCAGCGTCCGCCCTGCCCTCGGTCAATACCGTCTTGAAATGCTCCTTGCTGCCTGCGCCGCCGCTCGCGATCACCGGCACGCCGACCGCCTCGGACACGCGCCTTGTCAATTCGAGGTCGTAGCCCCCCTTTGTGCCGTCGCAGTCCATGCTGGTCAGCAAGATCTCGCCCGCGCCCAGCGCGACAGCCCTCTGCGCCCATTCGATCGCGTCCGCGCCGGTATCGATGCGGCCGCCGTTGAGAAAGACGTTGAACGAACCCTTTTCGTTGCGCTTTGCGTCGATCGCGACGACCACGCATTGCGAGCCGAATTTGAGCGCCGCCTCGGTGATCAGCTCGGGACGGCGGAACGCCGCCGAATTGACGCTGATCTTGTCCGCGCCGAGCGACAGCAATTTGCGGAAGTGCTCGACCGAACTTATGCCGCCGCCCACGGTCAGAGGTATGAAGACCTGCTCCGCCGCGCGCGCGATGACGTCGTACATCGTATTGCGCCCCTCGTGCGTCGCGGTGATGTCGAGAAAGACTATCTCGTCCGCACGCATCGCGTTGTATGCCCTCGCCGCCTCGACCGGATCGCCGGCGTCGATGAGATTGACGAAATTGACGCCCTTGACGACTCGGCCGTCGCGGATGTCAAGACAGGGAATGATCCTCTTTGCAAGCATCAGACTCCCTCCCCGTACAGCGAGACCGCCTCGCGAAGGTCGATCGCGCCGACATATATCGCTCTGCCCAAGATCGCGCCGTACACGCCGAGCGAATGCAGCCGTGCGAGGTCTTCCATCCCTCCGACGCCGCCGCTGGCGATGATGTTCATGCCGCTGTCCTTGCCGAGTTTTGCGGTCGCTTGGGCGTTGACTCCGCTGAGATCGCCGTCGCGGCTGATGTCGGTGTATACGACGGTGTCCGAGCCGCGCTCCTTCATCGCGAGCGCCGCCTGCAAAGCGGTCATCGTCGACTTTTCCACCCATCCCTTGACGGCGACGAAGCCGTCCTTGACGTCAATGCCTGCGACTATCTTGCGCCCAAAGCGCGCGCACATCGCGTCCGCGGCGCCCGGGTCGAGCGCGATCGCCGACCCGACGATCACTCTCTCCGCGCCTGCCTCTTCGATGTAGTACGCCGCGCGGTCCACGCTCTTTATGCCGCCGCCCACCTGTACCGGAAGCGATGTCTCGCGGACGATACGCGCGATCGTCGCGGCGTTGTCTCCGTCCCCGAACGCGCCGTTGAGGTCGACGACATGCAAAAACTTCGCGCCCGCCTCAGCCCAGCGCACCGCCCTGTCGACGGGATCGCCATAGTCGGTGACCGCGTCGCGTTTGCCGTGCAAAAGCCGCACCGAACGCCCGTCCAATATGTCCACCGCGGGGAAAAGTATCATGCCATGCCTCCGAAATTTTTCAACAATTCAAGTCCCGCCTCACCGCTTTTTTCGGGATGGAACTGCACGCCGAACACGTTGCCGCGGTTGACGGACGAGACAAATTCGCAGCCGTACTCGCAGACCGTCTCCACGCAGTCGGGCGCGACGGAAGCCGCGTGATAGCTGTGGACGAAATAGAAGCAAAGATCTTTCGCGCCTTTGAAGAGCGGCGTCTCCTTGACGACCCTGACGGTGTTCCAGCCGATGTGCGGCACCTTGAGATCTTTGACGTCAAAGCGCACCGCCTCGCCGGGAACGAGCGAAAGCCCCTCGTGCTCGCCGTCCTCGAAACTGCGGTCGAAGAGCAGCTGCATGCCGAGGCATATCCCGAGGAATGGCTTGCCCGAGGCGATCTGCCTTTTGAGTTCCTCATCGAGTCCGGCGCGCCGCAAAGCCTCCGCCGCGTCCGCAAAGGCGCCCACGCCGGGCAGCACGATGTGCGACGCGTCCGCGAGCAGCGCCCTGTCCGAGCCTATCCTCGCGTCGATGCCGAGATACTCGAACGCCTTCTGCACGCTGCGCAGATTGCCCATTCCGTAATCGACGATCGCGATCATTCGAGCACGCCTTTGGACGAGGGGATCTCGTCCGAAACGATCTTGACGGCGGCGGATATCGCCCTTGCGAACGCCTTGAAGATCGCCTCCGCCTTATGGTGGTTATTCGATCCGTAGTGCAGGTTGACGTGCAGCGTTATGCCGCCGTACGTCGCGACCGCGCGGAAAAATTCCTCGACCAATTCCAAATCGAATTCCCCCACTTTCGCGGCGGTGAAGTCGGCGTTGAACACGAGGAACGGTCTGCCGCTGAAATCGACGCTGACCGTAGCAAGCGATTCGTCCATAGGGATGGTCACGGTCGCGTAGCGCGCGATACCTCTCTTGTCGCCGACCGCCTGCGCGAAAGCCTTGCCGAGCGCGATGCCGACGTCCTCGACCGAGTGATGCCCGTCCACGCGGGTGTCGCCCTCGCAGCTCACCTCGAGCCCGAAGCCCGAGTGATAGCCGAGCAATTCGAGCATATGGTCGAAAAAGCCTATGCCGCTGTCGACCGCGACCGCGCCGCCGTCGAGATCGACGGCAAGTTTGATGTGGGTCTCCTTTGTGTCGCGGACTATCTCCGCCTGTCTCTTTTGCTGTTTCATTTCTCTCTCCTTATCCTGATCGAATTGGCGTGCGCGCCGAAGCCCTCGCTGTCGGCAAGGGCGGTGATGTCGTCCGCCGCGGCGAGAAGATCCTCGCCCGAATACTCGATGTAGCTTGTCTTTTTCATGAACGTGTCCACGCTGAGCACGGAGCTGAACCGCGCGCTGCCGCTGGTCGGCAGCACATGCGACGGACCGGCAAAGTAGTCGCCGAGAGGCTCGGGCGACCAATTGCCGACAAACAACGCGCCGGCGTTGTGCAGCTTCGCGGCGAGCTCGCGCGCGTTGCGCGTGCACACTTCGAGGTGCTCGGGCGCGACCATGTTTGCGACCTCCGCCGCCTCGTCCAGATCCTTGCATACGACGACCGCGCCGTTGGTCTCAAGCGATTTTTCGACGATCGCGCGGCGCGGCAGCTTAGCGGTCTGCTCCTCTATGCACGCCGCGACCTTTGCGCCGAACTCCTCACTGTCGGTGACCAAGATCGCCGCCGCCGACTCGTCGTGCTCCGCCTGCGACAGCAGATCCGCCGCGACCCAATCGGGATTTGCGCTCTCGTCCGCGATGACCAAAACTTCGCTGGGACCCGCGATCATATCGACCGCGACGTCGCCGAACACCTGCTTTTTGGCGAGGGTGACGAACACGTTGCCGGGACCTGCGATCAAGTCGACGCGCGGTATGCTCTCCGTCCCGTACGCCATCGCCGCGACAGCCTGAGCGCCGCCCACGCGATAGATCTTTTTGACGCCGCACTCGCGGCACGCGACAGCGATCAGCGGATTGGTCAGGTTGGGCGTACAGACGATCAATTCTTCCACGCCGGCGGCGACCGCGGGTATCGCGGTCATCAGCACCGTCGACGGATAGCTCGCCTTGCCCCCGGGAACATAAAGCCCGACGCGTTTGAGCGCGCGGTATCTCCACCCGAGAGTGCTCGACTTGCCGACCTTGTGGTCGTCGTCGGCGAACTTTGCGCGCTGGCGCGCATGATAGTCATAGACGTTCTTCGCCGCGCGGCGCAAGCTCTCGACAAGCGCGGGATCGACCTCGTCGTACGCCGCGTCTATCTCCGCCTGCGTCACCTCGATGTTTTGCGCCGAAAGCTCCGCCTTGTCGAACTTCGCCGCATATTCGAACAGCGCCTCGTCCCCTCTTTTGCGCACGTCCGCTATGATCGACGCGACCGCAGCCGCCTTTTGGGGATCGCCCAGCTGCGTGCGGCGGAACACCCTGTCCGCATTGTCTCTGCCATATCTCAAAATGGGTATCATATCTTCTCCGCGACCGCTTGTTTGATCGAGGCGACAAGCGGGATAAGCGCCTTTGACTTGGTCTTGAGGCTGACCTTGTTGACGATCAGCCGCGCCGAACAGTCGCAGATCTCTTCGAGCACGACAAGTCCGTTCTCTTTGAGCGTCTTGCCGCTCTCGACGATGTCGAGGATGATGTCCGAAAGTCCGACGATCGGACCAAGCTCGATCGACCCGTGAAGCGGGATGATGTCTGCGTTGAGCCCGCGGCTTTCAAAATAGCTGCGCGCGAAATTGCCGTACTTGGTCGCGACCTTGAGACCGTTGCGCGCCTCCTTGACGTCAAAGCCGGGATAGCCGGCGAGCGCCAGCTTGCAGGCGGCGAACCTGAGGTCGACGAGTTCGTAGACGTCCGCGCCCGACTCGAGCAACGTGTCCTTGCCTACGACGCCGACATCGGCGACGCCCCTCTCTACATAGACGGGCACGTCGCTGGGCTTGACGAATATAAATTCGTATGCGCCGCTCGCGTCCGTCAAGACGAGCTTGCGGGTCGGCTCCAAGATGTTGGCGCAGTCTATGCCGCAGCGGCAAAGTATGTCCGCCGACTTTTCGGCGAGCCTGCCCTTTGCCAATGCAAACACAACCGTTTTATCCATATTTCTTTTGAGCTTCATATTACTTCTTCTCCCCCGATCCGAACATGGTTGCTTTGACGCCGTACTCGTCAAGTTCGCCCTTCGAGCACTGCCCGACAAAGTCGACCTTGCGTCCCTTCGAGGTTGCGGCAGACGCGTAGGCAAGCGCCGCGGCGATCCCGTCCGGGGTGCCGTCGCAGCCGATCACCTCGTCGACGCTTTGAGTCGGCTCATTTGCAGGGAGCACGTCGACCAGCCTGTCGACCGCGATCGCAAACCCTACCGAAGGCACGCCCCTGCCGAACGCGTCGCAAAGCCTGTCGTATCTGCCTCCGCTGAGCACGGACGAACCTGCCCCCTCGCAAAGCCCTTTGAACACAAGTCCGCTGTAATAGGACATCTCGCCGACAAGGGAGAGGTCGTAACTGATGCGGTCGCCGTAACCGGCTTTGACGAGCGCGGCGTTGAGCGCGTCGAGTTCGTCGAGCGACTTCTTCATCTCGTCGTTGAGACAGAGATCGCGCGCACGCTCTAAGACGGAGCCGTCGCCGAACAACATCGGCAGCCCGGCAAGCAGGCTCATGCTCTCCGAGGTCAGCCCCTCGCGCGCTGCGAAGAGGCTCTCGCCGATCACATCCTTGCGCTCGACAAGCGCGGCGAGCTCGCGCCGCTTAGCCTCGTCGAGTCCGAGCTGTTTCAATATGCCGCCGAAAAAACCGACATGCCCTATGTCTATGATGAAGTCGTCAAGCCCGCAGGCAAGCAGCGACTCGATCGCCAAAGCGACAGCCTCGGCGTCGCATGCGGTGCCGCTCGCTCCCATATATTCGACGCCGGCTTGGGTGAACTCTCTCAAACCGTTGCTGCGCCTCGTCAAGCGGTAGGTGCTGCCCAAATAGCACAGCTTGTACCTGCCGGGAGCGAACTTGGTCGCGACGACGCGCGAGATGGGCATCGTCATGTCCGGTCTGAGCACGAGCAGCGCCCCGTCGCAGTCCGAAAACTTGAAGAGACGATCGAGATCGAAACGGTCGCCCTCGGAATAGAGCCCGCCGTACTCGAGCGCCGGAGTGTCTATTTGAAGGTAGCCGTACTGCCCGAACTTGGAGAGCAGCTTTTGTTCGATCGCACGCTTTGCCGCGCACTCCGCCGGGAGCGTATCGCGGACGCCCGACGGCTGTTTGAATTTGTCTGTCATAGCAACTTTCCGTAAATTTGATGTTACAATTATAAACCAAAACGCGCGTCAAGTCTATCGAATGACGCGTGTATACTAAAATAATATTTTGCGCGCAAAATAAGCATTTGAGCAGGTTTTTCAGGTGGATTATTCTAAAAATCGGCTTAATTTAGAACAATTTTTAGTTCATACTTATATTGTTGACCCTATCATAGAACTTTCTGACGCGATGATCGGCAAGCAATTCTTCTTTCGGGCGACCGCCGAGAAGGTCGGCGCAGCGTTTGCTCTCCCTCAAAAGCCCTATGTCTATCTTGAATGCGGAGCCTCCGCTCTGCCTCCAGCCGAGGAAGTCGCCGTATCCGCGTATCTCGGCGTCCTTTTCCGCCAATCGGAAGCCGTCGCACTCTTTTTCCAAGATCTCGAGCCTCGACGCGTCGCCCGACGCCGCATGAAGAAAGCAATATGAGCGCATACCGCTCCGCCTGCCCACTCGGCCTCTCAATTGATGAAGCGACGCAAGTCCGAAGCGATCGGCGTGCAATACGGCGATCGCGCTCGCCCCCGGGCAGTCCACGCCCACTTCGACGACGCCCGTCGCTACGAGCACGGATATCTTCCCCTCGGAGAAGAGTTTCATCGTCTCAGTCTTGCGCTTTTCCGCCATCGAGCCGTAGACCAGCCCCACAGAGACGTCTGCAAAGCGCCCCTTTGTCAGCTCTTCATACACCGTCTTTGCCGACATCAGCTCCATGCCCTCGCTGTCTTCGACGCGCGGACACACTATGTACGCCTGTTCGCCGCCGAGCGCCTTTTGCCTTATAAATTCAAACATCTCGTCCAGCTTGTCGTCGGCGACTATGCTCGTGTCGGCATATTCGTCCGCGCTCTTGCGGCTTTCGATCGTGCTGACTGCAATGTCGCCGTACTCGGCGAGCGCAAGCGTGCGCGGTATAGGCGTCGCGCTCATCACCGCGACGTCGACGCCCTTTGCCTTTGTTTCGAGCACGCTCTTTTGTCTTACGCCGAACTTGTGGAGTTCGTCGACGATCACATAGCCAAGGTCCGCAAAGACCACGTCGTCGGAAAGCACCGCGTGCGTACCTATCAATATATCCGTCTCGCCCGACGCGACGCTAGAGTGGATCTTTCTCTTTTGAGCGGCGCTGTCCGACCCGGTGATGAGCGCGCAGGTCACGCCGCTGCCCTCGAGCAGTTTACATGCGGTCTCGTAATGCTGCCGCGCCAAGATCTCGGTCGGAGCCATCAGCACGCTCTGCATTCCGCACCGCGCGACATATGCGGCGGTCAACAGCGCGACGACCGTCTTGCCCGACCCGACGTCGCCGACGATCATCCTGTTCATACACACATCTCCCTTCATATCGCGAACGATATCCTTGATCGCCGCACGCTGGCTCGGCGACAATTCGAACGGCAGCGCATGTACCAGATCGTCCATAATTTCAAAAGGCAATTTGCACCGACTCATGCGCCTTGTCAACTCCCCTTCCCTACTCAGCCGATAGGCGACCAACCTCGCGGTCAGATCCTCGAGCGCGATCCTTCTCATCCCATCCTTCGCCGCGTCGAGCGACGTCGGACAATGCGCCTCGTAGTACGCCCTGCCGAGAGGCATCAGCCCTTCCTCCTCGACGAGCGGTTTGACCTCTTGTCTCGCCGCGCACTCCGCCGTCAGCTTGCGCATCAGGCTTTGCCCGACGAGCCCCTTGGTCGGATAGATGGGAACGATGCCTTTGAGCCTTTCGCCGCCCGCACCCTCAAAGCCGGGATTGATCAATTCGCGCGCGCCCTTCTTGACCGTCAGCTTGCCCCACAGTGTGAGGTCCTGCCCTTCGGCGATGTTGTTGCGCAGATAGGGCGCATTGAACCACACCGCCTTGATCGAGCCGCTCGGAGCGTCGACGGTCGCCGCAAAGAAATTGAGCCTTCCGGTGCGGACGAGCTTGGTCAGCTTGCGAACGCGCCCCTTGATGAGCAGATATTCACCCTCGCGCGCGGTGCGCAGATCGCCCTCGTGCGTCATGTCCCAATATTCGGACGGCAAAAAGTCGAGCAAGTCGCGTCCGTCGCGTATGCCGAGCGAGCGCAGCTTGTCCGCAGTCTTTTGACCGACTCCTTTCAATTCTTCGAGTTGCATATCTTCTCCTTGCCCCGCGGCGTCGCGGCAGCGGTTTTGAACAATAGTTCGCTTTTTGCGGCGCAAAACTTCTCTTCTTGCCCGGCTGCACATGCCTATCGCATGTCTTCGCGCCGTCCGAACGCTTGCGTCCGCTTATTCGAAAAAGCCGCGCCGGATCGGCGCGGCGTGCATACGTCCTATCGGCTCACTCCACCGAGATCATGTAGAAGTAGTGCGGCTGACCGCCGTAATAACATACGACGTCGCAGTCGGGATACTTCTCTTCGATCGCCTCGGTCATGCGCTCCGAATCCTCTTTTGTCACGTCGGCGCCGTAATAGAGGGTGATGACTTCGCTGTCCTTGCCGACCAGCTTGTCGACAAGCCCGAGCACCGCCTTGTCGAGCGTCTTAGAGTGAGAAACTATCTTTTTGGAATCAAGCCCGATATAGTCGCCGATCTTGATCGAGAAGCCGTCCAGTTCCGTCTTGCGCACCGCGCAGGTGACCTCGCCGCAATTGACGCGCTCGAACGCCTCTTTCATCTGCTCGACGTTCGCCTCGGCGCTGAGCGACGGGTCGAACACGACCGCGGCGCTGATGCCTTCGGCGACCTCTGCGGTCGGCAGCACATAACAATGTTTTTCGGTCAATTCCGCAACACGCTCCGCCGCCATGATGATGTTCTTGTTGTTGGGCAGCACGATGACGCTGTCGGCGTTGACCTTTTCGACCGCATGCAAGATGTCGTCCACGCTGGGATTCATCGTCTGACCGCCCTCGACGATCTCGTCGACGGTCAGTTCGCGGAAGAGGGACGCAAACCCCTCGCCCGCGCAGATCGCGACCATGCCGAGCGGCTTCTTGTTCGCCTCACGCGTGCGGACGAGCGCACGGTGCTGTTCGAGCATGTTCTCGATCTTGATCTTGTCGAGCTCGCCGAGTTGAAGCGCATAATAGAGCGCCTTGTTGGGCGAATTGGTGTGAACGTGCACCTTGACCAAATTGACATCGCCGATGACGATCACGCAATCGCCGATGGCCATCAATTTGTCGCGCAATTTTTCGATATCTTCTTCGGTTATATGTTTTTTCAGGTTGATTATAAAATATTCCGTGCAGTACGCATACTTGATATTGTCAAGGTCGTGCTCGTCACTGCCGACCGTGTCGAGCTGTGTGAGCACGGGCTGCACGGGCTGCGCGTCCGTCGGAGTCTCCTCGATCTCTTTGCCCGCAAGCGCGAGATAAAAGCCCTGGAACACATACAAAAGCCCGCGTCCGCCTGCGTCGACGACGCCTGCCTTTTTGAGCACGGGCAACATTTCGGGGGTCTTCTGCAAGGTCTCTTCGCCCTTTGCCAAGAGAGCCTCAAAGAAGGTGATAAACGAAGAATTTTTGTTCGCGATCGCCGGTGCATGCTCCGCCATCGAGCGAATGACAGTGAGCACGGTGCCCTCTTTGGGCTTTGTCACCGCGCTGTATGCGACCTCGCGGGCGCTCGAAAGCGCCTTCGCGAACGCCTTGGTCGTGATCTGGGGTTCATCCCCGAGATAACGCGCAAGTCCTTTTATTATCTGCGATAAGATGACGCCGGAGTTGCCTCGCGCCCCTTTGAGCGCGCCCCTCGCAAACTCTGTCAAAAGCTGCGAACAATCCCCTTCCGTCGCTTCTATCTCCTTGACCGCAGAGCCGAGCGTCAACGACATGTTGGTGCCGGTATCTCCGTCAGGCACGGGGAAGACGTTGAGCGCGTCCACCTCCGCCTTGTGGGCAAGCAGATTTTTATATCCCCCGACAAACATCTCTTTGAGTTTGATGTTATCGATAGTTTTCATTATCCTCTCCAATCAGAGTTTCACACCGACGACGTTGACCACGATGTCGCTGACCCTCATACCCGTGAAAGTCTCGACGATATACTTGACCGTGCTGCGAACGGAATCGCAGATCGCGTCAACATTGACGCCGTCGCTCAATACCACGAACAATTCGAGGTATATCTTATTGTTTACGGTCTCGACGACAACGCCCTTGGCGGTCGGAGCACCTTTGAACAGTTGCATTATACTGTCGGTAAGCCGACGCGACACGAGATCGACAACGCCGTAGCATTCCTGCGCGGCGTAATGCGCGGTCATAGCGATCGCGCTGTCCGTAATGGTGATCTTACCGTATCTGTTCAACGTCTTAACAGCCATATTTGCTTACCGTATGCGCCTTCGCGCTTTGCCGCAGCCGCGGCATGCCGCGCGGTCTCGCCCGCGCTCGCGCCCCTATACGCTTAATATATTACACAATATCGCGCAAATTTGCAAGCGTTTGCCGCAAAGTGACCGAAAACGCGCAATATCACTTTGAGGACAGAGCCGCCGGAAATGCCCACGAACGACCCAGAATGCGAGCTGCATCGCCTTGATACGACCGCAGCGCCGCAACTTTGCGCCCGGCGAAAATCCCGCTTGCAGCCGAGCCTTACCGCCTTGTCCGCCGCGCGTTTGCACCGAACGCTCGAACGCTTTTTGTCGCAGCGCGCGCCGAAAAAGCATAAAAAACGGACGCCTTTCGGCGTCCTGAACTTTGTCAAACAAACTCAATCGGCATCGATGGCGCCGTTCTTGTTCATCGTCCTCAAGCACCTGGTGCAGACATAAGCCCTCTCGGTCTTGCCGCTCTCGTTGACAAGCTCGACCTTTTGGACATTGGCGCCCCAAGCCCTTCTGTATTTACGGTTCGAGTGGCTGACCTTGTTGCCGCTCAAACGACCTTTTCCGCAGATACTGCAAACTTTCGACATAGAAGATGACCTCCTTTTTGTTTCGTGCATTGATATATTATCACGTTAAAAGAAATAATGCAAGCCAATTGAAGCGGTTTTTGCAAAAATCGAGACAAAGTTGTCCGTGGCGCGCGCAATACAAACAAAACGCGCCGAAAAACCGCCGCAAACATCGACAGCTGCACGCCTTTTATCCTCTAGACGATCGAGCAAACCTCGAACGCACGGTGCGATCGAGCCGCATTGAACTCGCAATTTGAGCGCGATGGGACAAAAACTGCTTGACATGCGCCCCAAATTATGCTATTTTTGCGCATGGAGCCGCCGAAGGAACGGTTTCGTCGGGCTAATAACCCGAAGGTCGGTTCGACTCCGAATATCGCGGCTCCGCTTTTTCAGATCGCCCCAAACAACTTGCAGACGCCCCTCAGCAACACTTTGATCGCCTTTGGCGGATCGATACAAAAGATCTTCATGTGCTCACCTCCTCGTGCAGGATATGCGCTAAAACGCCGAAAGGTTCAATGCGTTTAACGGTATCGTAGTATCAATTATTTTTAATTATTACAAAGTATTTTTATAAATATTTAGCAAAATTTGACATAAAAGCGCATCCCGCACCCCCTAAGCCTGCGGTCTCCGCGTGCCATACGCGCACTCAAAGCCATATTCGAACACAAAAAGCCGCTTCGCGAAGCAATCGGTCGTCGCATGATATGCGCGTTCTCTAAAATAACTATAAGATAACTCGATATAATTTTTATTGCATTTTTATGTAAAGCGATGACGCTTTTACCTCTCTCCCGTATGAGATCGCACCTCCGCCCGAGACTCGAGCCTTCCATATCAAGCGAGCGCCGTGTAACAATGATCCGAGGCGTGTACGGCGATTCGGCGGTCGTCGATGTTTTCTTTTCGCCGCCCTCTTGCGCAATGCGTCGATGCGACGATACATAAATGACAAATGCGCCGATCGGCGGAACATTGCTCCGACAAACTGCACGACGCAAAAAATGAGCGACGCAATGCGCCGCTCAACGACAATACTTGTCTTTTCTGTCTTGACTACGACCTCAGCACCTCGATCGTCCTTTGAGGGTCTTGCGACTTGAACACGCTGCTGCCGGCGACGAGCACGTCCGCCCCTGCGGCGACTATTTCTTTTGCATTGTCTTCGGTCACTCCGCCGTCGAGTTCGATCAAGAACTTTCTGTCTCCGCGCAACGCTTTGAGCTCGGTCAGTTTGGGCAGCACGTCGCGGATGAACTTTTGACCGCCGAAGCCGGGGAACACCGCCATCAGCATCACCACGTCGCACTCGTCGAGATAGGGCTCGACCTTGCCGACCGCTACGTCCGGATTGAGCACAAGCCCGCGCTTTGCGCCCGCCGCCGCGATCGCAGCGAGCGTGCCGTGCACGTCCTCACTCGCCTCGGGGTGGAATGTCACAATATCGGCGCCCGCCTTGACGAAGCGCTCGACATACTTTTCGGGCTCGACGATCATCAGGTGCACGTCGAGCGTAAGCGAAGTGTTGCGCCTGAGCGCCTCGACCATCGGCATGCCGAAAGTGATGTTGGGGACGAACCTGCCGTCCATCACGTCGCAGTGCACCCAATCGGCGCGCCACTTTTCGAGATCTCTCACCGCGTCGCCCATCGCCGCGAAGTCCGCGGAAAGTATGGACGGCGCGATCAAAATTTTGTCAGCCATAGCGTTTTTCCCATCTCCTCGACATCTCGTCGTAAAGGGCGAGATATCTTTGATATCTTTCCTCGGGCAGCTTGCCCTCGGCGACCGCCTCTTTCACGCCGCAGCACTCCTCGACGGTGTGCGTACAGCCGCGGAAGCGGCATTGGTTGCGATATTCGTCAAAATCGACATAGCACCCGGACAGAGTCGCGGGGTCGACGAGCGGGATCTCATACCTCGAAAACCCGCAAGTGTCGGCTATCTTGGTACCGTCGCCGAGCTCGATGATCTCGACATGGCGCGTGGTGTGTCTGCCGCGCAGATTTTTCCCCAGTCCTCCGACAGCCATCCTGTCGCCGCCGCAGAGCGCGTTGATCATCGACGACTTGCCGACCGCAGACTGCCCGGCGAGGCAGAAGAACCTGCCCTTGACCATCTCGCGCACGACCTGCATCCCGGTGCCGTCCGCCGCACATACGGGGACGACGTCGGCGACCGCGCCGTATTCGGTCTTGACCTTGGCGACGAGTTCGTCGCTGCCGTCCAAATCGCACTTGTTCACGCAGACGATCGCGTCGAGCTGTTGCTGGACGCATCCGACGATCATCTTGTCCGCCAGCAAAAAGTCGGGGCGCGGCTGCACCGCCAACACGATTATTATCCCGTCTATATTGCTGACGTACGGACGCACCAGCATGCTCTCGCGCGGCGCGAGTTTTTCTATGACCGGCGAGCCGTCGTCGTCGACAAAGACGATGTCGCCGACATAGAGTTCGCCCTTTTCTTTGAGCTTGCCGCGCGCGGAACAGACCATCCTCTCGCCGTCGTCCGTCTTGACGAAAAAGCGTCCGCCCGTCTCCTTTACGATCTGACCGCGGATCATTTTTCGCCTCCCAAAAACTTGCGGCGAAGCTGTCCGCAAGCGCCGTCTATGTCCGCGCCGAGCGTGCGGCGGACGGTGTTGCTCACTCCATACCCTGTCAGCGCATCCGAAAATGCCGCTACCGCCGCCTTGCTCGAGCCCGCAAGCCCGCGCTCTTTGACGGGATTGAGGCGGATGAGGTTGATGTGACACGGGAATCCCTTGACCAGTGCCGCCAGCTCCTTCGCGCACTCGGGCGTGTCGTTGAAGCCGTCGATCAGAGAATACTCAAAGATCACCCTGCGCGATGTGGAGTCGAAATATCTCTTTGCCGCCGCGACAACTTCCCTGACCGGATATCTGTTCGCGATCGGCATGATGCGCTTGCGAAGTTCGTCGTTGGGCGCGTGCAGCGACACTGTCAGCACGGGCGCATATTCCTCTTTCGACAGCCTGTCCATCGCCTCGCACAGTCCGCATGTCGACAGCGCGATGTGCCTTTTGGACATCCCGAGATCGACGCACAGTCTGCGTATGAACTCGGTCACTTCGCCGTAGTTGTCCAGCGGTTCGCCGCTGCCCATCAGCACGACGTGATTGACGCCGCCTGCCGCGCTGCCCGCGGCGATCACCTCGGAGAGCATCTCCGCCGCGGTGAGGTCGCGCACCTTGCCGTCCAGCGTCGACGCGCAAAATTTGCATCCCATCGCGCACCCGACCTGAGTGGAAACGCAGACGGAATTGCCGTATTCGTATTTCATCAAAACGCCCTCGACGACGTTGCCGTCGCCGAACGCGAACAAGAACTTTGTCGTGCCGTCGATCGCGGAAGTCTTGCTTTGGACGACGGTCGCCGCGAGCGCGGTCACCCCCTTTGCAACGAGCAGGTCTCGCATCGACTTGGGCAGTGACGACATCCCCTCGACGGGCGTGCCCTTGAGCGCATACTCGCGCAATTGCTTTGCGCGAAAAGGCGGCTGACCGCATTCCTTGACAAGCGCTGCGAGCTGCGCTTCGTCCATCGCGATCAGCGCGCTCATAATCCTTTCCTCCTCAACACGGACACGAAAAATCCGTCCATGCCGGCGCCGTCGGGGAAGTACTGTTTTTCGCCTTCCGAGACAAATTCGCGGTGCTCTTTGAGGAAGCGTTTGACGATGTCGCCGTTCTCCTCTTTGAGCAGCGTACACGTCGAATAGACGACCTTGCCGCCCTCTTTGACGCAGCGCGCGCCGCTGCACAAGATCTTGTACTGCACCTCGGCGAGCGACGCGACCGACGCGGCGTCTTTGGACAGATAGACGTCGGGTTTTTTCGCCGCAACTCCGAGGTTGGAACACGGCACGTCACACAGCACGACGTCGTATGCGCCGTACATCTCTTTCGCCGGCGCGGTCGCGTCCATAAGCCGCACGTCGATGTTGCGGTGCATGCGTGCGGCGTAACTCTGTATCAATTGCAATCTGTGGTGATAGATGTCGCAGGCGGTGACGGAGACGCCGTCCGCGAGCGAGGAAAGATAGACCGCCTTGCCTCCGGGCGCGGCGCACATATCGAGCGCCTTTTCGCCGCTTGCGGGAGCGGCGGCGCGGCAGCACAGCATCGAGCACTTGGACTGCCAAGTGAACAGACCGCCGTCGTAAAGCGCTTTGAGCGCCGGGGTATTGCGGACGAAAAGCGCGTCGCCGAGGTCGGGATCGGGCGAATGGTCGACGCCCAGCTCATCGAGTTTTTTGCACATGTCGGCGACAGATATCCGCGCGACGTCGACGCGCATATGCTCGCGCTCTTCCGGCTTTGCGGTCAAGAACTCCTGCGTCTTGTCCCAGCCGTACTGCTTGACATATGCCCTGACTATCCAAAGCGGCACCGACGCGGTCACCGACAGTCTCGCGACCTTGTCCGCGGGCAGCGCCGGGCGCTTTTTGCAAAAGGCTTTGAGCACGCCGTTCAAAAAGCCGCTCGACGCGCCCTTGCCGACCGCCTTCGCGAGTTCGATCGTGTTGTTGACCGCCGCATAGTCGGGCACGGAATCCATATAGAGGACGCAATACATCCCCATTTTGAGCAAGATGGTCGTGCCGCCGTGCGGCTTCCTCGAGACCATCGCGCCTATGTAGTGATCGAGTTCGGTATCTCTGTCGAGCACGCCGTAGACAAAGCGCGTGACAAAGTCGCGGCTGCGAACGGAATCGACGCGGCGCGACAGCGCGAGCGACGCATATGCGCCCTGCCTGTACACGTCCGTCAAGATGTCGTAGACCGCCCTCAGATCGCTCATTCGTCCGCCCTCTTGCCGTTGATGTCTGCGTGTCCGAGCGCGTACGCCGCGCCGCTCATCCTCTTGCCTCCCTCGGGCTGGACCTCTTCGAGCACCGCAAGCCCGTCCGAAAACGCGAGATGCAGTCTGCCGAAGAACACCGCAAATTCACCCGGGAAATACAGCCGTCTCGTGCACGGTTCATCCCCTCTCAGCGCGCGCGCCTTGTGCACTTTGAGCAATTTGCCGCCGACGCGGCAGAACGCGCCCGGCCACGGCGACGTGCCTCTGACGAAATTCACGAACTTCTCGACCGTCATGCCCGGGTCTATGCGCCCGTCTTGCTTTCGGAACATCGGGAAATAGGTCGCCTTCGACTCGTCTTGCGGCGTAAAAGTCGCGCTGCCGTCCTCGATCGCGTCGAGCGTCTTTACGATCAGTTCCGCGCCGAGCGGCGCGAGCCTGTCAAACAGTTCTCCCGCCGTCTCTTCGGGCAATATCTCGATCTCGCTGCGCATGATGATGTCGCCGCGATCGAGCCCGAGCGACGTCTTCATCGTCGTCACACCGGTGACCTTTTCGCCGTTGATCACCGCCCACTGTATCGGCGACGAACCGCGATAAGCCGGCAAAAGCGACGCGTGGACGTTGATCACGCCGTGCGGCGTGAGTTCGAGCAGCGTCTCATCCAATATCTGCCCGTACGCGCAAGTGACCATGACGTCGGCGCCGAGTCCGCGCAGAGCGTCCGCGCCGCCGTCGCGTATCTTTTCGAATTGAAACACCGGCACCCCCGCCGCCTGCGCCGCCAGCTTGACGGGACAAGCGGACACCTTGCCGCGGTCGCGCGGTCTGTCCGGCTGTGTGACAGCCGCGACCACCTCGTGCCGCGAGGCGACCAATGCGTTGAACGACGGCACCGCAAAATCGGGCGTACCGAGAAAGATCACCCTCACTCCTTTTTCTCCTTTTCCGCCTTGTCGTAGTAGAGTATGCCGTCGAGATGGTCGAACTCGTGGCAGCACGCGCGCGCGGTCAGTCCCTCAAACTCGCCCTTGTGCTTTTTGCCCTTGCGGTCGAAATATTCGACGGTGACATTCATCGGGCGGACGACGATCTCGTTGCGCCCGGGGACGCTCAAACACCCCTCGGCGCCCCTCTGCGAGCCGCTCGAAGCGACGATCGAGGGATTGATGAATTCAAAGTAGCCGTCCTCGGTCTCGATGACCGCGATGCGGCGCAACAATCCCACTTGCGGCGCGGCAAGCCCCACTCCGTCGGCGGCGAGCATGGTCTCATGCATGTCGTCGAGAAGTTTGGCGAGTTTGCCGTCGAAAACTTCGACCGGTCTGCTGTGTCTGCGCAGCACCGGATCGGGATCTTTCACAATGTCTCTCAATGCCATATCCTGTTCCTCACATCATGTTTTGCGGATCGAGCTGCGCAAAGACGCTCACGCCTCTCGTCCTGTATTCGTCGAGCAATTTGTGGATGCAGCCGAACACCGCGTCCTCGCTCTGTTTGGTGACTCTCATCACGATCTGGTAGCGGTAGTGCCGCTCTATCTTCGCGACCGGCGCGACCATCGCCCTCAGCACAAAGAAGTCGTCCCTATGCTCCGCCGCGTACGCCTTGAGCCCGAGATAGACGCTCTTTGTGCAGGCGATCGCCTTCTCCTCGATCTCACTCGAAAAGAGCACGCGCACTATCGTCGAATAGGGCGGGAAGCCCGTCACCTTGCGGGTGTTGTTCTCCTTGGCGAAAAAGCCGGGATAGTCATAGTGCGACGCAAAGCGATAGACATAGTGCGACGGCGAAAAGGTTTGGAGCAGCACCTTGCCCTCCTTGTCCGCTCTTCCAGCCCTGCCGGCGACCTGCGTGACCAGCTGGAACGTGCGCTCCGCACTGCGGAAGTCGCTGTGGTAGAGCCCGAGATCGGCGTCGAGGATGCCCACGAGCGTCACGTCGGGGAAGTCGTGCCCCTTGGCGATCATCTGCGTGCCGACGAGGATCTGCGCCTCGCGCGCCTTGAACGCGCCGAGGATGTCGAGATAGGCGTCCTTGGTCGTAGTGCTCTCCGCGTCCAGACGCAAAATTTTCGTGCCCGGGTGCATCTTTTGCAGTTCCGACACCACGCGCTGCGTGCCGATCTTGCCCATCTTGATGTTGTCGCTGCCGCACTTGGGACAGCGCGTGATCATCTTGTAACGCGCGCCGCAATAGTGACAGACGAGCGCCTTTTCGACCGAGTGATAGCTGAGCGCGACGTCGCAATTCTCACACTTCGGCACATATCCGCAGTTGCGGCACATAGCGAACGAACTGTGGCCGCGGCGGTTGAGAAAGAGCATCACCTGCTCCCCTCTCGAGAGCGCGCCGTCCATCTCCTGCATCAGCCTGCGCGAGAAGATGTCGGCGTTGCCGGCGAGCAGTTCTTTGGACATGTCGACGATCTCGATCGGCGGCATCCCCCTGCCGCTTATCCTGCGGTCCATGACGATGAGATTGTATCTGCCCTCCTGCGCCGCCTCAAAGCTGTCGATGGACGGGGTCGCGCTGCCGAGCACGAGCTTGCCGCCCGTCTGTCTCACGCGGAATTCCGCGACCTCGGCTGTGTCGTAGCGCGGATTGGATTCGCTGACGTAACTGCCGTCGTGCTCTTCGTCGAGGACGATCAGCCCGACGTTGTCGAGAGGCGCAAAGACCGCGCTCCTCGCGCCGATCACTATGTCCGCCTCTCCGGTCAGAGCGCGCTTCCACTCGTCGTACCTCTCGCCGACGCCCAGCCCGCTGTGCATCAGCGCGACCTTTTCGCCGAACCGCGCGCGGAAGTTGCGCAGCGTCTGCGGAGTGAGCGAGATCTCGGGTACGAGCATGATCGCCTTTTTGCCCTCGGCGAGCGTGCGCTCGATCGCCTCCATATACACTTCGGTCTTGCCGCTGCCCGTCACGCCGAACAGCAGAGAGACCGTCTTGTCCGTCGCAAAGATGGACTCAACCGCCCTCTTTTGGTCGTCGGTCGGAGTCACGCGCTTCGCGCCCTCTTGCATTTCGGCATACGGCTTGCGGTAGACCGCTCTTTCGGTCTTGACTGCGATGCCGGCGTCCACGAGTGCGTTCACCGTCGCCGCGCCGAACTCTTCGGCAAGGACGCTGAGATAGTCTCCGCCCCTTTTGAGCCTTGCAACGAGTTCGAGCCTGCGCTTTGCCCTCGTCGGGATATCGGCGATCTTTTCGTCCGAGCCCGGGACAAGTTCGACATAGAGACGTTTGAGCTCTCCGACTTTGCCTCCGCGCATTTGCGGCGGCACGAACAGCCTCAGACAGTCCGCGTACCGAAGATAAAATTTGCGCCGCATGAAGTCCATCAGCGCAAGCATATCGGGATTGACGCAGGTGAACGGATCCAACCTCGTCTTGACCGGTTTGAGTCGGGACGCAGCCACTTGGCTGTCATCGGAGATGGCTATGCAATACCCTTCGGTATCCCTCTTTCCGAACGGCACGAGCACGCGGTCTCCCGCATGCAGATCCATGCCGTCGGGCACGATATAATCAAAGATCTTGTCGACGTCGCCGTTGCGGATATCGACGATGACGCGCGCTATCATAGCGCGTTCAGCTCGTCCAAAATGATGTCGGCAAGCATGCGCTTAGACATCAATTCACACTCGCGCACCCTGCCCGAAGCGGTCATGATCGTCGCGATGTTTGTGTCCTTGTCAAAGCCCGCACCCTCGAGCGACACGTCGTTGGCGACGACGATGTCGGCGTTTTTGGACTTGAGTTTGGCGAGAGCGCGCTTGGCAAGTTCTTTCCTCTCGGCGCAGAACACGACGAGTTTGCGCTCCCCTTTGACCTGCCCGACCGCCGCCGCGATGTCGGGATTTTTGACGAGTTCGAGGTCGAGCGTCGCCGACTTCGCCTTGTCGTCCAACACCTTTTTGGGACGATAGTCGGCGGGGGCGGCCGCCTTGATTATCACGTCGCACGCGCTGTATTCGCGCATCACCGCGTCATACATCTGCTGCGTCGAGGTCACCCTGACGACCTTGTCGACGCAGTCGGGAACGGGCGCCGTCATGCAGCCGGCGACGAGAGTGACCTCGCCCCCTCTGTCCTTGACCGCCTTGGCGATCTCGACGCCCATCTTGCCGCTGGAATAGTTGGACAAAAAGCGTATGCCGTCCACGTCCTCGCGCGTCGCGCCGGCGGTGACGAGCACTCTCTTGCCGCAATAATCCCTGACGGGCATCAGCGTGTCGACGACCTTTTGGACGATGACTGCGGGCGCGGCGAGCCTGCCCTTGCCCACGTCTCCGCAGGCGAGGAAGCCCTCGTCCGCCTCGACGAACAAAAAGCCGCGTTTTTTGAGCAGCGCGATGTTGTCCCGCACCGCTTCGTTCTCGTACATGTTGACGTTCATCGCCGGGCAGACCACGACAGGCGCCTTGACAGCAAGCAGCGTCGTCGTCGCCATATCGTCGGCAATGCCGCACGCCATCTTGCCGATGACGTTGGCTGTCGCGGGAACGACGACCGCGATGTCCGCGCGCTTGGCAAGCGAGACGTGCTCCACCTCCCACGGCGTATCGCGGCGGAACGTATCGACCGCGACCGGGTTGTTCGAAAGCGTCTCGAACGTGAGCGGCGAGACGAACTTTGTCGCGTTTTCGGTCATGACGACGCGGACGTCCGCCCCCGCCTTGCGCAGGGAGGAGACGACTTCGCACGCCTTGTAGCAGGCGATCCCGCCCGTCACGACGACCAAAACGCAACGATGTTCGAGCATGTTACTGGTTGTCCCTCTTGATGATGACTTTGCCCTCGTAGACCTCTTTTGCCGCCAAAGAGATGGACTTCATGCCCGTCTCTTCGTAGAGTTCGGGGCGTTGAGCGTCGAGTTGGCGCGCCCTCTTTGCGATGCCGCAGACGAGCGCATACCTGCACTCCGCCTTCTTGATGAGCTTGTCAATGGGTGGATCGATCATCATGGTTGCTGTTACCTCCGTATATCAAATTTTCCAAAAACGATCTGTTTCTCTTCCTGAGCGTCCTGCACTTTTCGGCGCGGATGATGGACGCGATCTCTTCGGCGCCGACGAGGGCGTCCTCGTTGACGACGACATAGTCGTACTTGTCCGCATTTTTGAGTTCGTCGACCGCGGCGGCGAGGCGGACTTTGAGCTGATCTTCGGTCTCGGTGCTCCTGCCGCGCAGCCTGCTCTCGAGCGTCGCCCTGTCGGGCGGACACAAAAAGACGGTCACCGTCTCGGGTCTGTTCTTCTTGACGACGAGCGCGCCCTTGACGTCGATCTCGAGCAGCACGTCGTAGCCCTTGTCGAGCAGATCTTCGACGAATTTCTTGGGCGTGCCGTAATAGTTGTCGTACACGCGCTGATGTTCGAGGAATTCGTCGTGATGGAGCATCTCGATGAATTGATCGGTCGTACGGAAGAAATATTCCCTGCCGTCGACCTCGCCCTCGCGCGGCGCGCGCGTCGTCACCGACACCGAATAGCGCATGTTGGGGCACTTCTCGAACACATATCTCATCACCGTCCCCTTGCCCGCGCCCGACGGACCGGAGACGACGATCAGCAAACCTCTTTCTTTCATGACCTTTTTCATTCCAAATTCTGGATCTGCTCGCGCAGTTTTTCGATCGTGCATTTGAGCGAAACGACGCATTCGGCGACGCGGATGTCGTTGCACTTGCTGCCGATCGTGTTGCTCTCTCTGTTCATCTCCTGGACGACAAAGTCGAGCTGTTTGCCGACAGCGCCGCCCTTCGTCAATATCGCGCGGAAGTGCGGGATGTGACTGTTGAGCCTGGTCAACTCCTCGTCGACCGCGACCTTGTCGGCATAGAACGCCATCTCGTTGAGGAACTTGCCCTCGTCGATCGAGACGTCTTTGAGATACTCCGCGACCCTCTCGCGCACTTTGTCGGCGTGCTGTTTGAGCGTGTCGGGCGCAAGTTCGGCGACCCTGTCGACGACAACTTGCATCTCGTCCAGCTTGGCAAGCATATCCTTTGCGAGATTTTCACCCTCGGTCACGCGCATCTTGTCGAGCGCCGCGATCGCGTCCCCGAGCGCCGCTTCCGCCGCCGCGGACAATTCGTCCTCGTCCGCCTCGGAAGGCGTGAACGAGACGATGTTGTTCATCTTAATCAAATCGGCGACTGTCAACTCGCCCTCCGCGCCGAGTGCGCGCAGCGCGTCCGCCGCGTCGAGATATTGCTTCGCAAGATCGCCGTCGAACGTGAGCACTCCCTTTTCGGCACGCTTGTCCTCGACGTTGACATAGACCTCGACATGACCTCTGCCGATGCCCTCTTTGAGCGTGCGGCGGATGCCGTCCTCGGCGAAGTTGAGTTGTTTGGGGATCTTGATCGACAGGTCGAGGAACCTGTGATTGACCGATTTGAGCTCGACGACAAGTTTGAGAGTGTCGCTCTCGTAGACGCCCTTGCCGTAGCCCGTCATGCTTTTGACCGTCATGGCGACCTCCTTGCGAGATTATATAATAGCACATCGCGCGCATTTTTACAAGAAAAAGCGCGCGAATTTTTCGCGCGCACGAAATTATATCCCTTTTGAACGCCGCTCAAACGCCGAGCATCTCAACGAATTTTTGCTCGTCAATGATCTCTATGCCGAGTTTTTTCGCCTTTTCCAGCTTGCTTCCGGCGGCTTCTCCGGCGATGACGAGGTTGACCTTGACGGACACTCCGTCCGCGACCTCGCCGCCTCTCTCCTCGATCAGCTTTTTCGCCTCCGAACGGGTGAACCGCGCGAGCGACCCGGTCAACACGACCTTTTTGCCGCTGAACGCTCCCTCCGTCCTCTCTTTTTGCTCGAAAGTGATGCCGGCGGCGATCAGCCTGTCCACTTCCGCCGCGCGCAGGGGATCGTTCCAAAATGCGATGACGTTTTTCGCCATCACGTCGCCGAAGTCGTCGAGCGCGAGCAGCTCTTCCTCTTTCGCCGCCCTCGCCGCCTCGAGAGTGCCGAACGCGTCTGCGAGCTGAGCCGCCGCCTTTTTGCCTATCCCCGGGATGCCGATCGCGAACAAAAAGCGTTTGAGTTCGGTGTGTTTGGATGCGGCGATCGCGGCGAGTATGTTGGCGATCTTCTTGTCCTTGAAGCCTTCAAGGTCGGTCAGGTCGTCGGCAGAAAGCGAATACAGGTCGGCAAAATCGCGTATCTTACCCTCCGAATAGAGCAGCTCGAGCGTCTTGTCCGAAAGCCCCTCGATGTCCATCGCATCGCGGCAGACGAAGTACGCAAAGCGCGACACGAGCGCCGGCTCGCACGCCTCGCTGTCCGTGCAATAGGCGAACACGCCTCTGACCTCGACCGGGCTTCCGCACGCCGGGCAGACAGCGGGCACTTCGATCTCGACCGCGTCCTCGGGCTGTTCGGCGACGCCGGTGATCTCGGGAATGACGTCGTTGGAACGGCGGACGAACACCCTGCTGCCTATCCTGATGTCCTTGCGGCGTATCTCGGAGATGTTGTTGAGCGTCGCGCGGCTGACGGTGACGCCGCCGATGTCGACGGGGTCGAGCACCGCGAGCGGATTGAGCTTGCCCGTGCGCGACACCTGCCATATCACATCTCTGACGACGGTGGTCATCTCCTCTGCCGCGAACTTGAACGCCATAGCCCAGCGGGGGAACTTTTCGGTATAGCCCAGCTCTTCGCGCATCGAAAAGTCGTCCGCCTTGACGACCGCGCCGTCGATCAAAAAGTCGAGCGATGGGCGCACGCTCTCTATCTTGTCGAGAGTGTCGAACACCGTCTTTTGGTCATCCGCAAGCACATACATGTCGCTAACCTTGAACTTTTGCTCTTTGAGGAACGCCATCATCTCGCTGCCGCTCTCAAATCGTCTGCCCTCGATGTAGTTGACGTTGTAGCAGACGACCTCGAGCCTGCGCTTGGCTGTCTCGGCGGGGTCGAGATTGCGTATCGCGCCCGCCGCGGCGTTGCGCGCGTTTTTGAGCGGCGTAACGGCGGGGTCGGAATTGTATTCTGCCAGCGCGGACAGCCGCATTATCCCTTCGCCCTGCACTTCGAGCACGCCCTTGTAAGGTATCGAAAGGGGGACGCTGCGTATCGTCTTGACCTGCTCGGTGACGACCTCGCCCGTCACGCCGTCGCCGCGCGTCGCCGCCTGCACGAGCTCGCCGCCGCGATATGTCAAATTGATGGTCAAGCCGTCGAACTTGTACTCGACGCTGACGCGCGGCATCTTGCCCGCTACGCGCAGCTTGTCCATCCACGCGCCCAGCTCTTCGCGCGTCTTGCACTTGTCGAGACTGTACAGCCTGCCGAGGTGACGGACCTGCTCGAACTTGCTCAAAGGCTTGCCGCCGACGCGCCTTGTCGGCGAATCGGGCAGCACGACGCCCGTGCTCTTTTCCAGCGCGACCAGCTTGTCGTAGAGCGCGTCGTACTCTGCGTCGGATACCGCCGGATCGTCCAGCACATAGTAGCGGTACGCAAGTTCGTTCAGTCTGTCTTTGAGCGATGTCATCTCGTCCATAATTTCTCCTTTTATCGACACGGGCACCGAAAAATCATTGCACCGGCTCGATGGGCGCGAGGCGCATGTTGAACATCTTTACGCCGAGGTCTTTGAACTTGATCTTGGCGTTTTCGCCGCTTATGTCGACGATCTCGCCGACTCCGAAACGGCTGTGTTTGACCGTCATGCCGATCTTGAACACGCCGATATCCTTGCCTGCGACGGGCGGTCTTTTGGCGTATGCCGGCGGCTCTTTTCTCTCCCCTCTCTTGGGCAGATCGCGTATGTCGAGTCCGATCTTGCCCATCGCCGCCCTGACCGAATGCACGGGCGACCCCTGTCTCTCGGGTATCGGCTCCGGCTTTTTGATGAATCCGCCCTCGACGAGGAAGCGGCTCGCGAGCGAATTTTCGCGTCTGCCAAAGCGGAAGCGCGACTGCGCGCATGTCAGATAGAGCCGCTTGCGCGCGCGGGTGACCGCAACGTACATGATGCGCCTCTCCTCTTCGAGATTCTTGGCGGTCGTGTCTTGCCGTATCGTCGGGAAGATGCCCTCTTCGAGCCCGACGATGAACACGACGTCGAACTCGAGCCCCTTGACCCCGTGCACGGTCGCAAGGGTGAGCTTGTCGTCGTCGAGCACGTCGTCCGTGTCCGAGATCAGCGTCACCGATTGCAGATACTCCTCAAGTCCGGCGTCGGGATTGTCCTTGGCGAACTCCTTGATCGATTGCACGAGGTTGGCGATGTTTTCGAGCCTCGCTCCCTCCTCCTCGTCGTCGCAGTCGTAATATTGATCGAATGCGACAGCGTCGTCGACAAAGTCGGCGAAGTCGCCTATGGGCATATCTCTGTGCTCCCAAAGGTCGCGCATGAGCGCGCCGAAGGGCGCGAGCTTGGCGTTGAGCGCGCTGCTCATCCCCAGAGACGGCAGATCGAGCACTCCTTCGAGCATGGTCATGCCGCGCTCCGAACACGCGAGTTCCAGCTTGGCGACGGTCGCTTCGCCGATCTTGCGGTTGGGGACGTTGATGATGCGTTTGAGACTTTCGGCGTCGCGCGGATTCGCGATGCATTTGAGATAGGCGAGGAAGTCCTTGACCTCCGCCCTGTCGTAAAACTTCATGCCGCCGATCAAGCGGAACGGCAGATTGTAAAGCGTCAATTTGTCCTCGAACGTCTTGGTGATCGAGCTGACGCGCACGAGGATCGCGATGTCTTTGAGCCGACAGCCGGCGTTGCGCAGGTTGAGGATCTCGCCGATGACATAGTCCGCCTCCTGTCTGTCGTCGTAGAGACTGCGGAAGACGACCGCGTTGCCCTTGTCGCCCTCCGTCCAAAGCGTCTTTCCGAGGCGTTCGGAGTTGTTGGCGATGACCTTGTTGGCGAGGTCGAGGATGTTGCGCGTAGAGCGATAGTTGCGCTCGAGCTTGTAGAGTTTGCAGCCGGGATTGAGCTTTTTGAAGTCGGCGATGTTGCCCACCTCCGCACCGCGCCAGCCGTAAATGCTCTGATCGTCGTCGCCGACGACGAACACGTTGCCGTGCTTGCTCGCCAGCATGCGCACGAGCAAAAATTGTATCTTGTTGGTGTCTTGAAACTCGTCGACGTGGATGTAGCGGAAGCGTTCGGCATATCTCGCCAACACGTCGGGATGCGCCTTGAACAGCATCAACGTCTTGAGCAAGAGGTCGTCGAAGTCGAGAGCGTTGTTCTCGCGCAGCACCTTTTCGTAGCGGCGATATATATGCGCGATCGCCTCCGAATGAGAGACGCCGGCGATCTTGGTCGCATATTCGTCGGGCGTATATGCGTGATTCTTCGCGTATGAGATGTGGAACCGCGCGAGCTTTTTGAGATCGCCGTCGTCGAGAGCGAGCTCTTTGATTATGCGCGAGACGATGCGGTCGCTCTCGGTGTCGGTGTAGATGGAGAAGTTGCGCGTATAGACGCCGTCGACCTCGATCTCGCTGCGCAAAATGCGCGCGCACATCGAGTGAAACGTCGAGATCCAAACCCCGTACGCTCCGGTCACGTTTTGCACGCGCTCTTTCATCTCGTTCGCCGCCTTGTTGGTGAACGTGATCGCCAAGATGTTGTGCGGATCGACGTGCTTTTCGCCGATCAAATAGGCGATGCGGTAGGTCAACACCCTCGTCTTGCCGCTGCCCGCGCCCGCGAGCACCAGCACCGCCCCTTCGGTGTCCAGCACCGGTTTGAGCTGTTCTTCGTTGAGAAGTTCGGAATAATTCATATCCCTATTTTAACATACGCGCGCGACAAATTCAATCTTTTGCCGCCCCTTCTCCGCGTCAAACTTCCGCCGCGATCCTCCCCTTTTTCGCGATCTCCTCTTTTACCCTTCGATAGGTCGCCGCCGCATTCAAAACAAGCCTTTGACGCTCCACTTCGTCCGCCGCAGCATACGCGTCGCCGTCGACGAGCCTCGCGATGACGTCGGTCACCGTGCCGTCCTGCTCGACGATCGCGACGATCTTGTCATGCATCACCTTGTCTTCGAGCGTCCTGCGTCTGCCCCTCTGCTCGCCCTTGCCGTAGTATCCGGCGATCATTCTCTGCTTTGCCTTGCGCGCCAATTCGCGCATGTTTTGCCTTTCGGTCATATCGACCCTCCTCAAAAGATTTCGTCCAAATTTTAGCACATCTTACGCCCCCTTTCAATCGCTTCCGCAACCTTTATCCTCAACTAACAAAAGTAGAAACATATCGCTCTTTTTCGACATGTCAAACGCAAACGAATTGACAGATATTGTCAACAAATACAGACAAAACGCGACGATAGCAAAGCCGTTGTGTTCAGTCGCAAAAGCCGTGTAAGGAACGTGTAATTTTTGTCAAGCGACCAAGCACAATAATTTTTGACTTTAAGAATTTTACAAAGTAAAACGATTATATTTAACTTTAAGTCAACCGTAATTTTTGTCAAGCTACTGCGCCATATTTTTTCGATTTTGCAATACTATTTTGCTATGCGCGAGTGAAAAGCTTGGGATTCGCTTCTTGGCGTCACGGATTTTCCCTACTGTCGCTTGATACAAAGCCAACTTTGCGCACTTCGTGCGCCGGGCTTTTGAGGGGGTAAACGCGATGCTCGGTTTGCTTGAACGTGATTTAAGATAAGCGTAATTTTTGTCAAACTACTGCGCCGTATTTTTTCTTAATTCAATTGGTAATTCATTCCGCTTTATATTTTCGCTTAAAACACGCCAATGATTCACGTTGCATCCTATGTCTATTTTATCTCCTCGCGAGCAACGCGAGCGGCGGGACTGATGGGTAACGGGCACCCCGTTTGATGTCTGCCGAAGAAACGACAAGTTGCTCTTATCGGCGCAGGCATAGTTCTCTGCGTGCGCCTGATCGTCAGTGATGGGTGACGGGACACCCGTTTGATATCCGCCGAAGAAACCTTAGTTTGCTTTATGGCGCAAGGGGAGTTTGATGCAATGCGCCTATGAACAAGCAAGGTGCTTGCGTATGCAAACACCTTGCGAAGTGAATCGAAGCTACGCAGCAAAGCTCCCCTGACAGCCAAAAACGAGAGATACTTTTCCTTCGGCGGAAATCCTTCTCAAATCAGCTAAGCGGAGAAGCTATGCCGAAAGCCGAATACGCAAACTTGTTAATCTTCGGCAGACAGCATTTATCAAACAATGTATCTGCTGATCTTCGCCGGAGCGGAGCCGAGTTCGGCTTTCTTCGCCTCATAGCCGGGTCTGCCGAGGAGCGCGTAGGTCGCATTCTTGCCCTCTTCGACGCCGGGCTGATTGAAGGTGTCGATGCCGAGCAACGCGCCGGCATAGGCGGTTTGCAGCTCGAAGTACATGATCAACTCGCCGAGCGTGAACGCATTGAGTTCGGGCAAAATGATCGTGTGATTGGGCTTGCCCGCCTTGGTGACCGCAAACTCGGTCGCTTTGCGCTCCGCCTGAATGAGCTCGCTCATCGTGTGACCGCAGAGGAAGTTGACGTTGGGGAACTCTTCGCAGCCCGCGGGGATCTCGACCTCTTTGCGATATTTCTCGACCGCGATGAAGGTGATGACCTTGTCGTCGGGACCTTCGGTGTAGAGCTGGATCTGGCTGTGCTGGTCGGTGACGCCGAGCGCCTTGACGGGGGTCTGACCCTTGTTGCAGGCGGTGCCGTCGAGGTTCTTGTTCTTGCCGAGGGACTCCGCCCACAGCTGGCAGTACCAATCCGCCATATCCTTGAGCCCGTCCGCATATGGCATCATGACGCTGATGTTCTTGCCGCGCTTCATCGCGAGATATTGCAGCACCGCCGCCATCAGAGGCGCATTGCGGCGCGGATTGGGGTCGCGATAGATCTCATCGGCGTACGCAGCGCCCCAGAGCAAGCCCTTGATGTCGATGCCGATCGCCGCCGCAGGGAGCAAGCCGACCGGGCTGAGCTCGGAGAATCTGCCGCCGACGCCGTCGGGGATGTAGAAGGTCTTGTAGCCCTCCTTTTGCGCGATCTTGATGAGGTTGCCGCTGTCCTTGGAGGTGGTCGCGATGATGTGCTTTGCGACGTTCTCTTTGCCCAGCTTCTTCTCAAGCATATCGCGGATGATCAGATATTGGGTCATCGTCTCGGAGGTGCTGCCGCTCTTGGTGATGATGTTGAAGACGGTCTTTTCGGGGACGATGACATCGAGCAGCGCCGCCATCCTTTCGGGATCGACGTTGTCTTCGACATAGAACTTGGGCAGACCGGCGCGCTTACGCTTGGGCAGCTCGTTGTAGTGCATATGTTTGAGCGCTTTGAAAGCCGCGATCGGACCGAGGGCGCTGCCGCCGATGCCGAGCACGACGAAGTACTCGAAATTCTTGCGGATATAGTAAGCGGTGTCGAGGATCTCTTTGACCACTTCGTCCTGGTTGTAAGGCAGTTCCGTCCAACCCATCATACCCTTGCCTCTTCCGTTTTGGACGCTCTCGTACGCGTGTTCGACTTCGTCGCCGATCGCGATCATTTGCTTTTCGGTGAAGCCTTCGGAGCCGACCCACTTGGTCATCATGTTGTTGAAGTCAACACGCATCTTGAGGTTCTTCTTGTTGTAACGCATATATTTCTCCTTTTTCGCAGCGTTGCGCCGCAAAATTCTTTATCTGTGTTTGTTATCGGCACAAAGCGTCTGCTTTTGCCGCGCACTCTTTCAAGTGTTCGTATGCCCTTCTCAACCTGTCTTCGGTGTCGTAGTTGCCGGTGTACACTTCCATCAACGCAGGTCCCGTATAGCCGATGTCGTTGAGCCTTGCAAACAGCGTCACAAAGTCGAACGTCCCTTCGCCGGGAAGGCTCAATCTGCCGTCGTCGTCAAAGTCGCACAGGTGCACCGTCTTCAATCTGTCACCTATAACGTCCATAAACGGTCGATAGCCGAGCCCCGTCTGCATCGTCTGCTTTATGTCGAGCGTCGCGCCGAGATCGGGCACAAGCTCTTTGAGCCGAGCGAAGTATTCGGGGGTGTTGAAGTACGCCCAATGCACCGTCTCGTAGCACAGCGTGACGCCGTGTCTTTTCGCCTGCTCGCACAGCGCGTTGAGCCTTGCGGCAAAGAAGGGATAGTCGGCGGTGTACTTTTTCTTTTTGAGACACATTGCACCATGGAATGTATAACAGCGCGCACCGAGGATCTCCGCCGCGGTCAACACCTCTTCCCCCACCTCGACCGCGTCGGCGTACGCCCTGTCGTTGCGGCTGAAAAACTCGGGTTCGAACTGCGTGGTCAAAGCGTGCACGGAGTGCGCTTTGACGCCGTATCGATCAAGCTCACCTCTGACGATGTCGGCGAACTCGCGGCGATACTCGCACCGCGAAGCGAAAAACACCTCGCACACGTCCGCGCCGAGCGCGGCGATGTGCTCTATCGTCTGTTCCGTGTAAAGCTTTGGAAAATACGAAGCTGTCGATATCCCGATCTCCATACCGCCCATTATAACATCTTGCGCGCTTCAATGCAAGGCATTTTCACCCACGAAAACGCCTTTTTTCAAAAATTTTACCTTTGCAAGACGGTGAGAATATACTCTATGCGCGCGTTTTTGTCGCACGCACGACGCGCGCTCTCACGCAGTGCGTAAATATATATCCTAAACTGTCATTCGCGCAGTCGTACATGCTGCCGCCGCGCGTTTATCTCTCCGCGCCGCACGGCTGCGCCTCTCTTCTCCTCTGCCGTCGGATCCCCCCCGCGTGCGGCGGCGTTTTTCGGAGCAAATGACGTATAATACACACATCGCCTCAAAGCGTGGAAATGTAAAGAAAATTTTACATTCACGTCTGTTTTTGAACCAAAAAAACCTCCTTTAATCGTTTGTTAATCTTCGTCAAATTATGGTATATTATTCGTAAAGAGTTCGCGGTACGCCGCAAAAGGAGAAGAAATGGCAAGCTTTACCAAATGGTTGCTCGATCACAAGGTCGCGGTCATATGCGTTTTGGTCCTGCTGATGGCGCTGTCCGTCGTCGGGACGATCTTGACCGACAAAGAGAGCGACGTGCTGTCCTATCTCGATCCGGAATCGGACACGTCGATCGGCAAGCAGATGCTCAACGAACAGTACGGCATCGTCGGCGACACCACGATCGGCATATCCTATCTTTCGCGTGAAGACATTCAACGCATCGTCACGTTTGTCGACGGCACCGCTTCCGACGGCGCATACGACGGGATGGACGAAAACGACATCCCCACCCAATCGCGCGCATTCAGCAAGACGGTCGAGGGCAAGCCTCTCCTTTCGCGCAACGTCGTTTGGATAGGTTCGTTTGACGACCTTCAAGAGGACGGCGATCTTCAAACGTTGCTCGGCATCGGAGGCGTCCTGGACGTCGTTCAGTCCGACCTTGACGCGATGCGCGCCAAGTTCCAAGACAAGTTTGTCAAAGAGACGAACGGCGAGACCACATACATACTCAACATCTACTTCTCTCAAAGCGGCTCGAACAACGCCGTCATCGAGGCTTTGGACGCGCTCGAAAAAGAGATACAGCGCATTCTGAACGAGCGCATAGAGGACGGCACGATCACTCAGATCGACGACGCGTCGCAGGGGTACTACTTCTCAGGCATGGCGCAAAACGCGCGTATCCTCGTCGACAGCTCGCTCAACGACATGCCCAAGTTCGTCATCGCGGCGGTGCTGGTCGTGTTCGTCATTTTGCTGCTGTCTTCGCACAGCTATCTCGAACCGTTCATCTTCCTCGCGACGCTGGGCATATCCATCTTGCTCAACATGGGCACCAACGTCATCGCGGGCAACCCGATAGGCACGATCTCGACGATCACCTCGTCGTGCGCGGTCATCTTGCAATTGGCGGTCGCGATGGACTACTCCATCTTCCTCAGCCACTCCTTCCAAGAGGAGCTGCGCACGCTCAAAGACCCCAAGATCGCGCTCATGCACGCGATGCCCAAGACGCTCAAATCCATCTTGGCGAGCGCGTTGACGACGGTCGGCGGCTTTGTCGCGCTGTTCTTCATGAACTACGGCATCGGCTACGATCTCGGCTTCGTCCTTGCAAAGGGCGTCATATTGTCGCTGCTTGCGGTCATATTCATTCAGCCCATCTTGCTCATATTGACCAAGAAATTGATCGACAAGACTCACCACAATTGGATCGTCACCCCGAGGCTCAACTTTGTCGGCAAGACGATCACCAACAAGTGGGTGTCCGTCATCGTCATCGTGCTGTGCGTCGCGATCGCGGTCCCATCCGCATACTTCCAAGGGCTGGTGCCGCTCAACTACATCACGTTCACCAACGAGACGCCCGAAGAGGAAAAGAGCCTCGCGCAAAGAGAGGTCGAGGGCACCAACAATCAGCTCATCCTGGTCATACCCTATCAATATGACGGCTACGGCAACATCGACCTGTCCAAGCACTACGAGTTCATCGACAAGATCCAACAGGTCGGCGTCACCGACGAGACAGCGCCGTCGACAGACTTTGTCGAAGGCGACTATGTGCGCGAGGACGGCAACAAGTTCAACCCCGTATCCGACGTGTTCACATTGGCGTCCATCGTCGGTCCCGACCTCCTCGACGCATTGCAGGACAGCGGACTGAACGCCTTAGCGGATAGTTGGTTCAAACTCAACCAAAACGACACGACGCTCAAAGAGCAGCTCAACGGTCAGCTGTTCGGCAGCTTCATCTCCAATGTAAACGACGAGACCGAAGGCTCCGTCCACTATATGCTCTACACGATCAATCTCGAGGGCGACCCCGAGGACATCGAGAGTTACAACACGATGCTCCGCATCCGCGACATCGCCAACGAGATGTTCGACACCGACACAGCGGGCAAGCATGTCTATGTCACCGGGCTTGCGCAAGGCGCGTACGACCTGTTCACGGTCACGCCCGACGACTTCACGCTGGTCAATATTTTGAGTGCGGTCATCGTCTTCCTGGTGCTGCTGCTCACCTTCCGCAGACCGATCATGTCGGTGGTACTGCTCCTCGTCATCGAGGCGGGCATCTTCGCCAACCTGACGCTCGCCTACCTGATCGGCGACAAGATCAACTTCATGGCGTACCTGATCGTCAGCGCGATCGAATTGGGCGCGACGGTCGACTATGCGATCCTCTTCTCGTCCAAGTACTTTGAAGAGAAAGAGAATTGCACGGGCGTGGTCGCGGTCAAGAACGCGGTGCACCGCTCCGCACCGAGCGTCATCACGTCGGCAAGCATACTCATCTTCACCTGCGTGGCGGTCACTCTGCTGACGACCAACCCGATCGTCGGACAGATCACAAGGCTGATCGCGATCGGCACCTGCTTCTCGCTGATCCTCGTGTTCACGCTGTTGCCGTCCATACTCAACATCAAGGAACGCGTGTCGCGGTGGTACAGCATCAAAAAGGGCAAGGGCGACCCCGACGAGGGCAAGGACAACGTGCCCATCTATGAGAAAAAGCGTCAAGCCAAGCTCGAGGCGAAGAAGCTGGCGATGGCCTCGGTGGGCGCAGACGGCGATTCGGTGATGATCGACGCCGACGCGGGCGACGGAGTCAAGGCGTCCGACGTCCTGATCGACAGAGGCGACGAACCGAAACCTGCCGAAACCGGCGACGGCGGCGATGCCGACGACAAAGCGGCGGATGACAAAGCCGACGACGAGGTCATGACCACGTCGGACGACGACAAAAAATAATTGCAAAACGCGCGCCGCGCCCGACAAGGGCGCGGCATTTTTTCACCTTGCAACAATGACCGATCTCTCGGGCGACAGGCAAAATTTCTTTGAAAAAGTCGTCGCTTGCTCTTGACAAAAAATCTCGGTGTTTTGGCTCTCCGCTGCTCTTTTGAAAAAATTCGGTTCGCAACTCTTGACAAGATCCGATGACTTTTTGCGCTTTGAAAGCGCTGTCGTAAAATTGACAAAAAAGTCGGCGCGATCTCTTGACAAGAAAGCTCCGCATTTGACCTCCCGCCCTCTTTTGACAATTTTCGGTTCGCAGCACTTGACTTGACCGACGACGCTTTTGCAAGATCGCAATGCGCGGCACGGCATGACAAAAGCGCAGGCATTGCGCCTGCGCTCGATGTCGTCGGTGTCGGATATCAGACCTCGGTGACGGTGTCGATCTCGACCAGCACGTTCTTGGGCAGCGTCCTGACCGCTACGCACGAGCGCGCGGGCTTGGAGACGAAGTGCTTTTCGTAGACGGCGTTGAACGCCGCAAAATCGCCCATATCGGCGAGGAAGCACACCGTCTTGACCACGCGGCCGATGTCGGTGCCGGCGGCTTTGAGAAGCTGCTCTATGTTGCGGCAGACCTGCTCGGTCTGCTCTTCGATGCCGCCCGAAACGACGGCTCCGGTCGCGGGATCGATCGCGATCTGCCCGGACGTATAGACCATGCCGCCCGAGACGATCGCCTGCGAATAGGGACCGATCGCAGCGGGGGCTTTGTCGGTGGAAATGACTTTCATATTGCCTCCTAAACGAGTTTGAAGCCCTTGTCCGCAAGCGCTTTGCGGATCTGGGCGATGTGGTCGTGGTTGCGCGTCTCGATCTGGATGCGCAAGAAGCAGCCGTTGATGTCGCTGCCCTCGTTGGCGCGTTCGTAGTGGACGGAGACGACGTTGCCGCCCTGTTCGGCAATTGTCGAAGAGACGTCGCGCAGCTGCCCCGGCTTGTCGAGAAGTTCGACGGTGATCAGCGCGGAGCGTCCGCTCATCAAAAGACCTCTCTCTATGACGCGCGAGAGGATGTTGACGTCGATGTTACCGCCCGAAAGCAGGCAGCAGACCTTCTTGCCCTTGACGGGCAGCTTGTCGAACATGACCGCCGCGACAGAGACCGCGCCCGCACCCTCGGTGACGAGTTTGTGCTGCTCGATGAGCGCGAGGATCGCCGCCGAGATCTCGTCGTCGGTGACGGAGACGATCTCGTCGACGTACTTGGAGCAATAGTCGAACGTATGCTCGCCCGGCTCCTTGACCGCGATGCCGTCGGCGATCGTGGAGACGCTGTCGAGGCGTTCGATCTTGTGGTCGTGGACGGAGTTGAGCATGCTGGGAGCGCCGCTCGCCTGCACGCCGTAGACCTTGCATTGCGGTCTCAATTGTTTGATCGCGAACGCGACGCCGCTGATCAGACCGCCGCCGCCGATGGGTACGACGACCGCGTCGACGTCGGGCAGTTGATCGAGGATCTCGAGCCCGATCGTCCCCTGTCCCGCGATGACGTCGTCATCGTCGAACGGGTGGATGAACGTGTAGCCGTACTTGTCTTTGAGTTCGAGCGCCTTGTTGTAGGCGTCGTCGTAGACGCCCTTGACGAGGCAGATCTCGGCACCGAGGCGTTTGGTCGCCTCGACCTTGGAGATGGGCGCGACGTCGGGCAGACAGATCAGCGACTTGATGCCGTTGTGAGTCGCCGCGAGCGCGACGCCCTGCGCGTGGTTGCCCGCCGAGCAGGCGATGACACCGCGCTGTTTCTCCTCGTCGGAGAGCTGCGAGATCTTGTAGTAAGCGCCTCTGACCTTGAACGAACCGGTGACTTGGAGGTTCTCGGTCTTGAGGAAGAGATCGACGCCGCTCTTGATGTTGCGCGCGGCGATCATATCCGTCGCACGGATCGCCTCTTTGAGGACGAACGCGGCGTGGTAGACTTTGTCGAGTGTGAGCATATTTCTCCTCAGCGGAGCACCGCGCCCTTGTCGGCGCTGGTGACCAGCTTGGTGTATCTCGCGAGCCAGCCGCCCGTGAACTTGGGCTGAGGCATGACTTGCGTTTTCTTTCTGTTTTCAAATTCTTCGTCGGACACGCGCGCGGAGACCTTGTGCGCCGGGATGTCGATGTCGATGATGTCGCCCTCGCGCAAAAGCCCTATCTCGCCGCCCTGCGCCGCCTCGGGGCAGACATGCCCTATCGACGCGCCGCGGCTTGCGCCCGAGAAGCGTCCGTCTGTGATCAGCGCGACGCTCTTGTCCAGCTTCATACCGGCAAGCGCGGAGGTGGGATTGAGCATCTCTCTCATGCCGGGACCGCCCTTGGGACCTTCGTAACGGATGACGACGACGTCGCCCGCGTTGATCTTTTTGCCGTAGATCGCGGCGATCGCCTCGTCCTCGCTGTCAAAGACGCGCGCGGGACCGGTGTGTTTCAACATTTCGGGAGCGACCGCGCTGCGCTTGACGACGCAGCCTCTCTTTGCGATGTTGCCCCAAAGGATCGCCAGCCCGCCCGTCTCGCTGTAAGGCTTGTCGATCGGACGGATGATGTCGTAATTCTTGACCTTGACGCCCTTGATGTTGTCGCCGACGGTGCCGCCGGTGACCGTCATCGCGGTGAGGTCGATGAGGTCCTTCTTCGCGAGTTCGGAGATGACCGCCTGCACGCCGCCCGCCGCATAGAGATCCTGCATATGGGTGGGACCCGCAGGCGCGAGGTGGCAGAGGTTGGGCGTGGTGTCGCTGTATTCGTTGAAGATGTTGAGGTCGAGTTCGACGCCCGCCTCGTTGGCGATCGCCAACAGGTGAAGGACGCTGTTGGACGAACAGCCGAGCGCCATGTCGCAGCGCAGCGCGTTGGAAACGGACTTCTTGTTGATGATGTCGCGCGCCTTGATGCCGCGTTTGACCATCTCCATCACCGCCATACCGGCGTGCTTTGCAAGCGCCGTCCTTGCGCTCATGACCGCGGGGATCGTGCCGTTGCCCGGCAGCGCGATGCCGATCGCCTCGCACAGGCAGTTCATGCTGTTGGCGGTGTACATGCCGCTGCACGAACCGCACGAGGGGCAGCACTTGTGTTCGTATTCGTCAAGTCCCTTGTCGTCGATGATATTTGCCTTGTAGGCGCCGACCGCCTCGAACATCTTGGACAGCGAGACCTCGCACCCGTCCACGACGCCGGCGAGCATGGGACCGCCGCTGACGACGACCGCCGGGATGTTCATCCTGACCGCCGCCATGACCATGCCGGGGACGATCTTGTCGCAATTGGGGACAAGCACGACGCCGTCCAGCATATGGGCGGTAATCATCGTCTCGACGCTGTCGGCGATGAGCTCGCGCGAAGGCAGCGAATAGTGCATGCCGTCGTGTCCCATCGCGATGCCGTCGCACACTCCGATGGACGGAATGAGCACGGGGGTGCCGCCCGCGAGCCTGACGCCCGCCTTGACGGCGTCCGCGAGCTTGTCGAGGTGGACGTGCCCGGGGACGATCTCGCTGAACGCGGACACGACGCCGATCAGGGGTCTGTCGAGTTCTTCCTTTGTGAAACCGCACGCATAAAGCAGCGATCTCTGCGGAGCGGTCTCCGCCTTGTCGGTCAAATATCTACTGCGTAATTCCATGGTTACCTTGACGTACGAGTCGCCCTGCAAAGCAAAGCGACTCGTGTTTTGTTAGTATTGCGAAGAGCTCACTTCTTGAGCCAGCTCATCATTTGGCGCAGCTCCGCGCCGACCTTCTCGAGCGGATGCTCCGCTTCGAGCGCTCTGGTCGCGAGGAACTTGGCGCACTTGCCGCTCTTGTTCTCGGTCATCCATTCGCTGACGAACGTGCCGTCCTGGATCTCGCGCAAGACCTTGCGCATCTCCTTGCGGGTCTCGTCGGTGATGAGCCTCTTGCCCGTCCTGTAATCGCCGTACTCGGCGGTGTTGGAGATGCTGTATCTCATCATCGAGAAGCCGCCGCTGTTGATGAGGTCGACGATCAGCTTCATCTCGTGGATGCACTCGAAGTATGCCATCTCGGGAGCGTAGCCCGCGCCGACGAGGGTCTCGAAGCCCGCTTTCATCAACTCGGTGACGCCGCCGCAAAGCACGCATTGCTCGCCGAACAGGTCGGTCTCGGTCTCCTCTCTGAACGTGGTCTCGAGGATGCCCGCTCTGCCCGCGCCGATGCCGGAAGCATAGGCGAGCGCATAGTCCTTAGCCTTGCCGGACGCGTCCTGCGCGACCGCGATCAGCGACGGAACGCCCTTGCCCTCGACGTATTGGCTGCGGACGGTGTGACCGGGGCCCTTGGGGGCGACCATGATGACGTCGATGTCCTTCGCCGGCTTGATCAGCTTGAAGTGGATGTTGAGACCGTGGGCGAACATGAGCACCTTGCCCTCGGTCATATAGGGAGCGACCTCGGCGTCGTAGATGTCGGCGCAGATCTCATCCGGAACGAGCATCATGACGATGTCCGCCTTCTTCGCGGCTTCGGCGACGGGCATGACTTTGAGTCCGTACTCCTTCGCCTTCTTTTCGTGTCTGCTGCCCGGTCTGAGACCGACGATGACATTGCAGCCGCTGTCTTTGAGGTTCATCGCATGAGCGTGACCCTGCGAGCCGAAGCCCATGATCGCAATGGTTTTGCCGTCAAGCATCTTGATATCGCAATCGCTATCGTAATACTTTTTGATCATATTTGTATCCTCCAAAATACAATTGCTTGATTACATGATGATTTCGTCGATCGTGCAGCCGGGGGCGATCATCGGAAGGACCCTCTCGTCCCTGTCGATCACCGCGTCGATGATGCACGGTCTGCCCGAAGCGAGAGCCTTGGCGAAGACTTCCTTGAACTCCTCTTCGGTCGTTGCGCGGAAGCCGAGACCTCCGAACGCGTCCGCAAGCTTGACATAATCCGTCTTTCTGTCGAGCGTGGTCGCGGAATATCTCTTGTCGTAGAACAATGTCTGCCACTGGCGGACCATGCCGAGCACATGGTTGTTCATCACGACGACGACGATGGGCAGCCCGAACGAAACCGCGGTGCACATCTCGTTGAGATTCATATGGAAAGAGCCGTCGCCGGTGACCATCACCACTCTGCTTTGGGGCTTTGCGACCTGAGCGCCGATGGACGCGCCGAAGCCGTAACCCATCGTGCCGAGACCGCCCGAAGTGATGAAGTGGCGCGGCTTGATCTTGCCGCAATATTGCGCCGCCCACATCTGGTGCTGTCCGACGTCGGTCGCGATGATCGCGTCCTCGTCGAGAGCGGCGGTGATCTGCCTCATGATCTGGTGGGGACGGAGCACGCCCTCCTTGTCCTGAGGCTTGTAATCCTTGCCCTTCCATTCGGCGACCTTCGCCATCCATTCGGGACGCTTGGTCTCCCTGACGAGGGGCAAAAGCGCGGTCAGCACGTCCTTGACGTCGCCGATCACGGAGACATTGCTGCGGACGTTCTTGTTGATCTCCGCGGCGTCGATGTCGATGTGAACGATCTTGCTGTTTTGCGCGAACCTAGCCTTGTCGGTCGCGACTCTGTCCGAAAAACGCGTGCCGATCGCGAGCAAGAGGTCGCAATTGGCGATCGCCTTGCCTGCGCTGAGGTTGCCGTGCATACCGACCAGCCCGAGGTTGTGCTCTTCGCCGTAGCTGAGCACGCCCGCCGCCATCAAAGTGTGCGCCGCCGGGATGTCCGCCTTGCGCGCGAGCTCGGCGACGATGTCGGACGCGCCGCTGATCTGCGCCCCGCCGCCGACCAAGATCGCCGGCTTCTTTGCGCCGTCGATCAATGCGGCGATCTGTTTGAGCGTGTCCTCGGACGGAAGCGGCGCCTTTGCTCGCGGCTTCTTGGGCACGGGCTCGAACTCATATTCCGCGCCCGTCACGTCCTTGGTGATGTCGATGAGCACGGGACCGGGTCTGCCGCTCTCGGCGATCTCGAACGCCCTGCGCACGGTCGGCGCGAGGTCTTCGACCCTGCGGACGACGAAGTTGTGCTTGGTGATGGGCATCGTGATGCCTGCAATGTAGACCTCTTGGAAGCTGTCCAGACCGATGAGGCTGTTGGGAACGTTGGCGGTGATCGCGACCATCGGGACACTGTCCATGAACGCGGTCGCTATGCCGGTGACGAGGTTGGTCGCACCGGGACCCGACGTCGCCATGACGACGCCCGTCTTGCCCGTCGCGCGAGCATAGCCGTCCGCAGCGTGAGCCGCGCCCTGCTCGTGGGCGGTGATGATGTGCCTGATGCGGTCGCTGTTTTTGTAGAGGGCGTCATAGATGTTGAGGATGGCGCCGCCCGGATATCCGAAGACGGTGTCCACGCCCTGTTCGACCAAAGTCTCGATCAAGATCTGGGAGCCGTTGATTTTCATAAGTTCCTCTCGCCGATAAATTATTATAAATAATATATTACTTAGTGCGCGCAAAGTCAAGCGTATCGAACATTTTTTTGCATATATCGCAAAATAGTGTCATGCAAAACGCGCCCCGCTCACGCGAGGCGCGCAACTTTTCGCAAAATGTCACACCGCGACCGCTTTCATCCGCAGCCGCACATAGTCCGCCGTCCATATTCCGTCCGCAAACAGCGCGCCTTTCAGCCTCTCCTGCGCGGCGAGCGCGGCGGCGCGGCGCTGTCCCTCGGGCAGTCCGGACAGCTCGTTCTTCGCGAACACGCCTATCCAATCGGCGATACCGTCCTCGCCTTTGAGCGGCGTCGGTCTTTCAAAGAGCGACGCGTATCTCACCTCAAACCCCGCGGCTTCGAGCAGCGCGGAATACTCCGCCTCGTCGGGGAAAAAGAAGTCGTGGCGGTATGTCCCGCCCCTTGCGAGGATCTCCTCTTTGAGCGCGGCGTGGATAGCGGCGGCGTTGCCTTTGCCGCCCATCTCGAACACAAACTCTCCGCCCGTCTTCAACGCGGCGCGGACGTGCGCGAGCGCGTCCGGCTGACTGTCTTTGTCTATCCAATGCAAAACGGCGTTGGAAAAGACGGCGTCATACCTCTTTTCGACCTCGAACGACGTGATGTCGCCCTCGAAAAACACGATTTCGGGGAACCGCCTTTTCGCGTCGGCGAGCTGCGCCTTCGACGCGTCCATGCCCTCGGCGTTCCAGCCTCTTTGCGCAAGATAGGCGGTCAGCTCCCCTCTGCCGCAGCCCAGATCGAGCACGCGCGCCCCCGGCGGCACGCTCAGCAGGTCGACGACCCCTTTGCCGTACTCGCCGACGAACGCGCACTTTTCGCCGTATGTCTTGCTGTCCCACTCTATGTTCATCTGTTCTCGCCCGAATGGTAGTCGCGGTACGCCTTCATGTAGGCGGATTTGTACTCGCCGATCTCGCTCATATGCTTGACGACGAGCGCCGAGAGGTCGGCGGTGATGTAGCTCTTGCGCCCCATCAGCGCGATCTCGAACTCTTCTTCGAATTTGAGCGCGAGCGCCTCGTCCCAGCTGTAAAGCGGCGAACTCGTCCAAGTCATCGTCTCGCCTCCGCCGTCCGTATATGAATAGGTGACGGAATAAAATTCTTTCGAGGACGTGCTCGCCTTGCACTCGCAGCCGACATAGGTCGCCGTCACGCGTTTGCCCGAAGTGAGCGCGGCGCGCTTGCCGACATATCTGCCCAGCGCGAGCAGCGCGAACCCGAACACCGCGACGCCTGCAACCGCGATCAGGATGAGCGACATCTCGAAAGACGCGAGCTTTTCCTTGTCGACGGTCTCCAACACGACGATGGGGACGACGATGAGCACTATCGAGACCGCGAGCGCGACGGCGATCGCCGCGCGCTCGTTTTTCTTGCCTTTTTGTTTCATTGCTGAGGTTTGTAGACCAGCCTGCCGCAGGTCGGACATGTGACGAACGGCTCGCCGTCCTTGAGTTTGCCCAGCTCCGCGCCCGACAGCTCGATGCCGCAGCCGCAGAGTTTTTCGTCGCGGAGCGCGACTATGACAGGGAAACTCTTCACCTGTTTGCGCGCGTTGCGATATATGCTCAAAAGCTGCGGATCCGCCTTTTCTTCGAGTTCGCGCTGTTTGGCGCTGATCTCGTCGAGTTTGGTCGCAAACTGCGCTTTGAGTTCGTCGACTTTGCCCTTGCAGCTCTTTGCGAGCGCGGCGTTCTTGTTCGCGGATGCGATCTCCGCCTCGCCATCCTTGCTCAGCGCGCTCAATTCGGTCGCGACGGCAGACGCCTCTTTTTCGAGCTGTTCGAGCTTGCCCGAAAGGCTTTCGAGCGATTTGTCATAAAATTCCGCGCGTTTGAGGTCTTGTTCCAGCCCCTCGGCGGCGCCGGCGATTTCGTCGTATTCCTTGCTCGCCGCCTCGAACTGCGCGGCGATCTCTTCGGCTTTGGCAAAGAGCTGCGCGGCGCGCGTGCTCATCTTGGCGACGTTGTCGACCGACTTCTTCGTAGCCTCGTTGGCGCGCGTATACCTGACGTATTCGTCGCTCTTGGCGAGCTGGCGGTTGATCTTCACCTTTTCGAAATCGAGGCTTTGATAGTCCAAAATCGTCTGAATGTCCATATTTACTCCTTTTCGTCGATCGCGTGATACGGATCTTCGTCTTTTTCGCTGATATAGTGCTCGACGCCCGCGTCTTGCAGCAATTCGCCGAGAATTTTGACCGCGCACCTCTCGGTCGCGTGGTGAGTGCACTCGATGACGCCGAGCCCGGCGTTTTTCGCCTCGAGTGCGAGGTTATGTTTGACTTCCGCGGTGACAAGCACGTCTACGCGCTGCGCTATGAGCCGAGAGAACAGCTCTCCGTCCCTGCCGCCCGCGCCCGTGCTGACCGCGACCTTTTGGACGAGCCTTCCTCCGTCGCCGACATAACGCACGGTGGGGTCGCCCAGCTTTTCGGACACGAACGCCGCATATTCTTCGAGCGTCGCCGTCGCGTCCGATTCCAGCTCTCCGACGCGGGCGAAAGTGCCCTCGCCTTCGATCGATTGCAGTCCGAGCATGGTCGCGACGCGGTCGTTGAGACCGCCGTCGCACGCGTCCAGATTGGTGTGAGCGGAGATGAGCGCGACGTCCGCCTTGATCGCCTTGATCAGCACCTCGCTCCTCATCCCGTCCGCAGGCGTGATCGCTTTGAGCGGACCGAAGATCACCGGATGGTGACTGAGGATGACGTTGCAGCCGCGATCGAGCGCCTCTTCGACGACCTCGGGCGTGACGTCCGTCGTCAGCAGCACCGCGTCGATCTGCTCTTCGGGGTCGCCGAGACACAGCCCGCTGTTGTCATATTCCGCCTGCGCGGAATAGGGCGCAAACCCGTCGATGAGTTCGATGAGCTCCGCTATCTTCATAATTCCTCCTTTGCCTTGCGCACCGCGTCCAACACTTCGAGCGCCGCGGCTTTGGACGGTCGATCCGTCGCGCGCGCCGCGATCGCCGCATATTTGCCGTGCATATATTCGAGATATTCCTCTCTGTCCGCAGACGGCGGAATGTCGCCGCCCAGCCACAGCGCCGCGCCCGTCGGCACGGCTCCCTCGCCCCTCTCGGCGGCGAGCACATTGTAGAACTTGCCTCCGTCTTTGACGACGGTGTCCGCACGCAGACGGAAGCCTCTCTTTGCAAGATAGATCCTCAGCTTGGGGGCGTCGCGATGGGCGAGCAGCACATAGTCGTCGCACTTGCCCAGCCCTTCGTCCAAGATGTGCATGATCTCGTTGCCGCCCATGCCGGCGATGAGCACGCAGTCCGCCTCGCCGGGCGCGAGCACGGTCATGCCGTCGCCCACCCGGCAATCGGCGTCGATGCCGAAATATTCGGCGCTCGCGCGCGCCTTGGACAGGCTCTTTTCGCTGATGTCGGTCAGGATGACGCGCTTGGCTCTGCCCGTCCTGATCGCCGCGATCCCCGCCTTGCCGTGATCGCATCCGACGTCGGCAAGCGTGTCGCAGTCGATGAGCCCGAGCGCCGCGCCAAGCCTTTTGCCGAGCCCTTTCACGTCACTTGCCCATGTAATCTCTGAGGCGCTTCGTGCGGTTTGGATGGCGCAATTTGCGCAGCGCCTTCGCCTCGATCTGACGTATCCTCTCACGGGTGACGTTGAACTCCTTGCCCACCTCTTCGAGGGTCTTGGGTCTGCCGTCGCGCAAGCCGTATCTCATCAACAGCACCTCGTTCTCGCGCGGAGTGAGGGTGTCGAGCACTTGGAGCAGCTGCTCGCGGAGCATGCGCGATTCCGCCTTTTCGGCAGGGGACGCGGCGCTGTTGTCCTCGATGAAATCTCCGAGGTGGCTGTCTTCTTCCTCGCCGATAGGCGTCTCGAGCGAGACGGGGTCTTGCGCGATCTTCTGGATCTCGATGACCTTCTCTTCGGGCACGCCCATCTCTTCGGCGATCTCCGCCGGCGTCGGTTCGCGGCCGAGGGTCTGCATCAGCTGTCTGACGACCCTGCCCGTCTTGTTGATGGTCTCGACCATATGCACCGGGATGCGGATGGTGCGCGCCTGGTCGGCGATCGCGCGGGTGATGGACTGTCTGATCCACCACGTCGCGTAGGTCGAGAACTTGAAGCCCTTGGTGTGGTCGAACTTGTCGACCGCCTTCATCAACCCGAGATTGCCCTCTTGGATGAGGTCGAGGAACTGCATGCCTCTGCCGACATATCTCTTGGCGATGGAGACGACGAGCCTGAGGTTGGCTTCGCTGAGGCGCTTTTTCGCCTCTTCGTCGCCCTTGGACATCCTCTCGGCGAGGTCCTTTTCCTCTTCGGAGGTCAAAAGCGGCACCTGTCCGATATCTTTGAGATACATCTTGACCGAGTCGTCGGTCGCGCTGTCCAACGTGTCGAGAGCGAGCTTTTCGTCGAGCGAAGGCGCCTCTTCGATGGTCACGCCCGCCTGCTTGATGCGGTTGTAGACGTTTTCCATCTCGGTGATGTCGAGGTCGAGCCTGCCGAGTTTGTCGTTGATCTCCTCGTCGGTCAGCTTACCGCCGTTGGCGCCGGCGATGAGCTTGGCGACCTCGGCGTCGATCTTCTCTTCGCGCGGAGTCTTTTTTTGCTCGTTTTGCTCTTGTTTTTGATTTTCGTCCATGATCTCTCCTGTATATGATGCGGCTTTCGCCTCACTTGTTTTTCGTCTTGTTCAGCCTATCGAGGATCTTTGCCTTCTCGATCGGATCGGTCTCGGCGTTGTAGCTTTCGAGCAACGCCTTGCGCTCCTTTTTTGCGTACAGTTCGCGCAATTTCTTCACGCAGTCTTCAAAGTAGACCTCGGCGACCTTTTCGGACACCTTGCGCCCTTCGGCGAGCACTCTCTCCGCCTCGGGCATCGTCGCCGCGAGCGCGGACAGATCGTCGGTCGTCATCTCGCCCTTGCGTATCTCGTCATAGATCTTGGCGTGGTCATCGTCCTCTATGTACGGCGAAAGATCCTCTTCGACCTTCGCGTCGGGCAAGCCTCCGCACAGCGCGTACAGCACATAGCGCATAGCCTTGTGATACACCCCGTCCTTGCGGTCGCCGCTCAGCCGTTTGACATCGGTCGCGGTCGCCTCGAAGTCTCCGCCCGACATCAATTGACGGCGCACCGTCTGTTCGGAAAGTCTGCTCAGCTTTGCGACGAGCGGTATGTACGCGTCCATCTGCGCGGGATTTTTGAGTTCGCGCAACACCGCAACCGCGGCGACGACGTACTTGCCCTGCTCGTCCGCGACGGACATGTCGTACCCCTCGGCGAGATGGGACAGTTTGAACTCATAGAGCGGCTTTGCCTTGACGAGCTGGGCGATGTAGCCGTCCGCGCCGTACTTGCGGACGAACTCGTCGGGATCGAGTCCTTCGGGCAGCGACACGACGCGCACGTCGAGCCCCTGCGAGTGCAGGATGTCCAAGCCCCTGACCGTCGCCTTTTGACCGGCGGCATCGCCGTCGTAGCAGATGTAGACCTTGTCGCAATATCTTTTGAGGATCGCCGCCTGCCTTTGCGTGAGCGCGGTGCCCATCGACGCGACGGCGTTCTTGACGCCCGCCTGCCACAGCGAGATGACGTCCATATAGCCCTCGACGACGATGAGGTCGTTGACGGGCTGGGTCATTCGGAGCCTCTTGACGGTGTCCTGTCCGAACAGCTCGTTTGACTTGTCGAACAAGATCGTGTCGCGCGTATTTTTGTATTTGGGCAGCTTGTCCTTGACCAGCACCCTGCCGCCGAACGCGATGATCCTCTTCATGCCGTCGATGATGGGGACGATCAGCCTTCCCGCCATCGCGTCGTAGACGTCGCCGTCCCTTTGGTCGACGAGCCCTGCCTCAACCATCTCGATCTCGAGATAGCCGAGGCTTTTGAGCTTGGTCACAAGCCCGCGATAGCCGGTCGAATAGCCTATGCCGAACGCCCGCGCAGTGTTTTCGCCGATGCCTCTTCCCGCCAGATATTCCCTTGCCGGCGCGCCCTCTTTGCCGTCGAAATTGGAGCGGTAATACCTCGCCGCGTCCTTCATCATCTCGTACAGCCTCTCCTTTTTGCGGCGCACGTCCTGCGAGCCGTCGCGGCGCGATTTGAACTCGGGCATCTCCATGCCGACGCGCTTTGCGAGCAGCTTGCACGCACTCATGAAGTCGACGTTCTCGATGTCCATGACAAAGCGTATGCAATCGCCTCCGACATGACAGCCGAAGCAATAGTACGAATTGCGCGTTTCGTCAACGGTGAACGATGGGGTCTTTTCGTGATGAAAGGGACAGCACGCCCAATATCTCGAGCCCTTGCGCTCGAGCGAGACATAGCTGCCGACCAACTCAACGATCCCTACACGGGATTTGAGTTGATCTATCCATTCCGAAAAAGTCTGTTCTTTCATAAGCTCTCAATAAATAAATACGACGCAAAACGCATTTCTCCCCCGCAACGCGCATAAAAATATATTTTTTAATGCAAAATGCACAATGCTCAATGCTCAATTGTCGGTTCCGCTTCGCGCACCACAACGCATTCCGACTTTTGAATTTTTGAAAAATATGCGCTCAGCCTCTTGACAGCTTTTCTGAGATTGAAGGGAGTGCCCCGGGGAACCATTTCGCCGCTAAACCATATAATTTCTGATTGAAGCAGACTAATTTGTCAGATAGAACCAAGTAGCTTTGGGCGAGAGATTTTGCAAAGATTTTACGGCCTCGTGGAGGCAGCATAGTTGTATATCATAACATTATCCGCATATCAAAAGTCAAAATGAAAAGTAGCTTTTTGTGTATAAGGTTACGATTACATCTCGCCCAACCGCGCTTGGGCGAGATACGATTACGCCCTCGTCGAATGACCGCGCTAAAATTTGACATAGAACTCTTTAGATAAACAGAACCAAGCAGCTTTAAGCGAGCGACTTGGTGCAGGTTTGCGCCAAAAGGGTTGCGAGGTGTACCTCAATGGTACCTAAGCGTTCCGAGAGGCGCAAAGATGCCCAAACGAGCCGCTTAAAGCGGTGAACTGAGCCGCACCCCAAAGGTGGTGCGGAACAGAAAATGCCGCGTTGGAGGGGGAGTACCCCGGGGAACCGGTTCGCCGCCACACCACTTAATCACAGATCGAAGCAGACTAATTTGTCAGATAGAACCAAGTAGCTTTGGGCGAGAGATTTTGCAAAGATTTTGCGCCGTGTGGAACGCCGCTTACCTGCCGGTATGCAAGCGACAGACGGCGTAAAAGATTGCAAAAGATCCGTCCAAAGCGGTGAAAAAGTCCGCGCCCCAAAGGGAGCGCGGAACTTAAAGGGTTCCCCCTCAAAGAAGAGCGTAACTCTTCATCACATTTTCGATGGATTTGAGATAGGACGCGCCGCCGCGGTAGTCGCCCATGATCGCCTTCATACCCATCCAGACGACTTTGATCAGCTTGACGCCCGAGCTTTCGAGCGCGAGATACAGCCCTTCGAGCATAGTGACGTACTCCTCCTTGACCTCGTCGTCGAGGGAGTCGTCCGACATCACCGTCTCGGTCAAAGCGGCGATATAGGGGATGACGGTCTCGCGCACCGCTTCTTCGGCGGGTCTGTCGACAGCCGTCGGAGAGGCGTCGACCTCGGCGCCGTCGAGCACGCCTTTGAACGCGAGAAGATAGGGGGTGATGACCTTGTTGCAGAACATCGCGAACGACTTGTCGATGTCGTCGTCCTTGAAGTAGGTGCGCAAAAATTGATGCAGTCCGATCGTCTTGCGGTCGAAGTCGTACAAGAGCCCGGTGACGAGCGCGACAGCGGTCTTTGCGTCCTTGGGCAGTCTGAAAAAGTCGCCCGCGGTCGCCTCGGCGAGGCAGGCGCGATAGTCGACGCCCATGTTGCAGGCGGACACATATCCGATGAGTTCGGGAGTGGAAGCGATATATCTCAGCACTTCGGCGATGTATTGCCCCGAAAGCAGAAATTTGTACTTCGCCAATTTGTTGCAGCGGCTCGCAAGCCCCGCGTAAGCCTTTTGAAGCGTTTCTTTGGACATATTTTCCTCCGGTGACTATATTATAAACGAGCGGCGGCGAAATAGCAACCGATTGCCGCTCCCTAGTGGGAAGCGGACGGAACGCGGCGCGGCGAACGCAGAAACGACGTGCAAAACGTCCTAAAAACGGTAATAATTCTCGCCTAAAAGTATTGATTTTTGACATTTGATGAAGTATAATGTATTTTGCAAAAAATTGCGGGAGTGAATTTCAATGAAATCAGTAAGCATACTTCTCAACACTACCGAAAGCGTCAAGAAGTTCGTCAACATCATGTCGGCGTACGACTACCCCACCGATCTTCGCAGCGGCAGATACGTCGTCGACGCAAAGTCCATCCTCGGCATCTTCTCGCTCGACCTCAACCGTCCCGTCGTGCTCGAGATCGGCAGCGATGACTGCGACGACCTGCTCAAAGATATCGCACCTTTCATCTACGACTGACCATGATGGAACGGGACATGGTCGACAAACTCATCCTGCTGTTCATCTTCGACAAGCTCGAGGTGCCCATGCAGGAAGATATCGTCGTCGAGATGGCGGACGCCAACGGCTGGATCCCCTACATCGACTGCAAGGGCGCCTTCGCGTCGCTCGTCGCGTCGGGCTTCATCGCCGTCGTGTCGCAGGGCAAGGCGGCCAAGCGCTATGCGATCACCGCCGACGGCAGAGAGTGCCTCAGCCATTTCTATACCAACATCCCCAACTCGGTGCGCGAGAGCATCATCGAGGACATCAAGCAAAACCGCTTCAACTATCGCAAAAAGCAGGACTATACGTCCGACTATTTCCGCAACCACGACCAAAGCTATACCGTCGTGCTCAAGATCGAGAGCACGTCCGTGCAATTGATGGAGATCCGCCTCGTCGTTCAAGACCGCAACACCGCCAAATGGCTGTACAAGATCTGGCCCGAAAAGGCGTCGACGGTGTACGAGTTTATACATGAGAATCTGCTCGACTGAGCTCCGCTTCGCTCTTTGAGGGGGCACCAAAGTGCTAATCGCTTGAATCAAATGCGCACCGAAAGGCGCGCCTTTTTCATACAAGCGGCACTTGGGTTCCCCCTCAATACTCCCCCTCCGACACGACAAGCGCTCGCTCACCGCTCGCGGTCGTGCAATGGGCGGCTGTCAAAGAGCGCGGTCATTTGACAGCCGCATGATTGAGTCGCGCGGGAAACGCGGTTCCGCGCGACATTTTCTGTTCCGCGCTCGCTTTGCGGCGCGGCTCAGGTCACGTCTTGGACGGCTCGTTTGCGCGCTTATGCTTGTTACGGCATAGAACCGAGCCCAAAAAATAGACCGCGCCGCGCACCTGTGGACAAGCCGATGATCGAACTTCTCCTTGCCTGCCTGTGATTGTACCAAGCTAAAAAAGACCGCGCAACGGTTACAAAGACGCGCCGAAAGAAAAGGACGACAATTTTTGCCGTCCTCTTTCTTTCGGTTTAGTTTTGAGCGAGAGATTTTCCGCTCAGACAAGTCGCATCCCCGCAGCTCAATACCCTCTGCGGTCTTAGCGAGCGGCGGGGTGAAGCCCCTGCGTAAAAGCCGCCGCGTATCTTTGTCGACGTAACAAGCCCCTATTGTGACCGCCCATCGAGGCGAGGACGAGCCGACAAAAAACGACAACGTTTTTGCTGTCGATTTTGTCGGTGCTAAGCAGTTTTGACGAAGAGATTTTGCGCCGAGACGAGTCGCGTCCCCGAAGCTCAATACCCTCTGCGGTCTTAGCAAGGGGCAAGACGAAGTATCGGCGCAAAAGATCTCGTCAAAACCTCGTCCTCGCCCCGATGGGCGGTCACCAATCTTCCTTATGGGAGAGTTTGATGTCGGTGTAGAACTCTTTGTACTTCCGTTTGAATGCGTCGGCGTCGCTCTCGAACTTTTCGGCGTCCTCGAGGTCGCCGTAGTCCTCGATGAAATCGCAGTCTTCGTCGAACTTTTCGGCAAGTTTCATCCTTTCGTAGTTGTCCATGTCAATCCTTCAAATTTTTCATCAGATCGCCCCAGGCGTCATAGCCCATGCGCTTCATGCGCAGGTTGCGCGCGGCGACCTCGACGACGACCGCGAGGTTGCGGCCGGGCATGACGGGCAAGACTGTCTTGGGGACGGTCATGCCGAGGATCTCTTCGTATTCCGCCTTGTCGGCGATGCGGTCGAACTCTTCGTCGCCGCTCCACTTGCGCAGCTCGATGACGAGATCGATCGCGCTTTGCGGCAAGACGGACGCGACGCCGTACATGCTGCGTATGTCGATGATGCCGATGCCGCGCACCTCCATGAAGAACTTGATCTTTTCGGGCGCGGTGCCGATCAGCTGTTCGCCGAAGCGTTTGACGATGACCGCGTCGTCGGCGACGAGCCTGTGCCCGCGGTGGATCAATTCGAGCGCGGTCTCGCTCTTGCCCTGTCCGCTCCTGCCGGTCAACAGCACGCCTATGCCGCTGATCTCAAGCAATGTGCCGTGCACGCACCTCATCGGCGCGAGCAGCTTTTCGAGATAGTTGCTGACGACGGTGTTGAGCGCGGTCGTGGTCAGGTGGGACATGAAGATGGGGATGTTGTGGATCTCGGCGAGCTCGAGCATATACGGCGACGGATTTATCGAGCGGGTGTAGATTATACACGGTATTCGCTTGCTGAAAAAGCGTTCCATCGCCTTGCGTTTTTCGTCCTCGGGCAGGCTTTGGATGTAGTAGTATTCGGCGTTGCCGACGACCTGCACCCTGCCGTCGCCGAAGTAGTCCTCAAAGCCGGTCAGCAGCAATCCCGGGCGGTTGATCAGTTCCGAACTGAACGTGACATAATCCAACTCGTTGCCTTGCAGCAATTCAAGCCCGCAGTCGCGGCAGAAGTTCTTGATCTTGACGCTCTCGGCGGTCACGGTCGATTCTTGCTTTTCTTCCATATCAATCTCCGCAGAAGTTGTCCACGACCCAAGCGACCGCGTCGTGGTTGTTGGACACGCCTATGACGTCGGCGTGTGCCTTTGTGGTGTCCATCGCGTTTTGCACCGCGATGCCGAGACCCGCATATTCGATCATCGAGATGTCGTTGTCGGCGTCGCCCATGCAGATGATCTCCTCGCGTTTCAAGCCGTGCTTTTCACACATCTTGCGCACCGCGTCGCCCTTGTTGATGCCGTAGGCGGTGAACTCGACGAGGAACTTTTGCGAGCGCGTGAACGACAGTCTGCCGTCGAACACGGGGATGTACTCCTTCGAGATCGCATAGACGTCGTCAGCCTCGGCGATCGCGAGCACTTTTGTGGGGGCGTCTCCCCTCTTTGTCACATAGTCGGACAGCTTTTCGCCGACCAAAGTGCAATCGATGTTGCAGATGTTGCAGAACAAGTCGATCGCCGGATGCGGCGCGACCGAGTAGCACCTGTCGTCGATATAGACCATTTGCACGTTTTGGCGCGGATCGCTCTCCAGCCTGCGCAGACACTCGACCGCGTCGTCAATGGCAATGTTGCGCACCCAGACGGGCTCGCCCTTTGCGATGTCGTACACGCCGCCGCCCTGATAGAGGATGACCTCGCCTTCGGTCAAGCCGAGGGTCGCGAGGTGCGGGCGTATAGAACTGAACATCCTGCCCGTGGCGACGAAAAATTTGCCGCCCCTGTCGCGATATCTTTTGATCGCGTCGATATTGCGCTGCGAGATCGTGTGGTCGTCCGCAAAGATCGTGCCGTCAAAGTCACAAAAAAATGCCTTGTATTTCATATGTTTTATTCTAATACGCGCACGGGCGAAAGTCAATTGTTTGAGCCCTGCGCCTTATCTTTCGCCAAACGTTTGACATCTTCGCGCGCATTTTATATAATCGACTTATGAAAAAACCGATAATCACAAAGGCGCAAGCCGAAGAGATCAAAAAGACATACCCCACCCCCTTCCACATCTATGACGAAAAGGGGATCAAAGACAACGCAAGACGCGTCTATGACGCGTTCTCGTGGTGCGCCGGCTTCAAAGAGCACTTCGCGGTCAAGGCGACCCCCAACCCGACGATCATGAAGATACTGCACTCGCTGGGCTGCGGGATGGACTGCTCGTCTTTGACCGAATTGATGCTGTGCGAAAAGTGCGGCATCGTCGGCGACGACATCATGTTCACCAGCAACGAGACCCCCGCCGAAGAATACGCTTTGGCGCTTCGTCTCGGCGCGACGATCACGCTCGACGACATCACGCACGTCGACTTTCTCGCAAAGGTCGCCGGCGGCAAAATGCCCAAGACGGTGTCGCTGCGCTTCAACAACGGCAAGGACTTCGCGATCAACAAGCAGATCATGGGCACGCCGCAGGACGCAAAATACGGCATGACGCGCGCTCAATTGACCGAAGCGGTGCGCAAGTTGCAGGCGCTCGGCGTCGAGAGCTTCGGGCTGCACGCCTTCCTCGCGTCCAACAACCTCGGCAACGAGTACTACCCCACGCTCGCCGGCATTCTGTTCGACACCGCGTGCGAACTTCACGCCGAGACGGGCGCGAACTTCAAGTTCGTCAACCTGTCGGGCGGCATCGGCATCCCCTATCTGCCGACCGACGAGATGCCCGACATCTATGCGATCGCCGACGGCGTCAAGGCGCAATACGAGCGCGCGTTCACCGGCGACATGAAGCCTTCGCTGCGCACGGAGCTGGGCAGATTCATGCTGGGTCCCTACGGCAACCTGATCACGACGGTAGTCCACTTCAAGCACATCTACAAGGAGTACGCCGGCGTGGACGCCTGCGCCGCCAACCTCATGCGCCCGGCGATGTACGGCGCATACCACCACATCACCGTGCTCGGCAAAGAGAACGCGCCCTGCGACCACAAGTACGACGTCGTCGGTTCGCTGTGCGAAAACAACGACAAATTCGCGGTCGACCGCATGCTGCCCGAGTTGGAGATCGGCGACATCCTCGCGATCCACGACGCCGGCGCGCACGGCTTCTCGATGGGCTACAACTACAACGGCAAATTGCGCAGCGCGGAGCTGTTGCTGCGCGAGGACGGCTCGGTCAAACTCATCCGCCGCGCCGAGACCCCGGACGACTACTTCGCGACTATGATCTTCGATTGAGCGAGCAAAATAAACAACAACCAAACATCCCGAAGCGACCGCCTCGGGATGTTTTTTGCCGGAATACACTCCACCTTTCATCTAGATATAACCGCCTTGTCGGAGTATACTCCGATTTTCACCTCAATATAACCAACTTGTCGGAATATACTCCGCTTTTTCGCTCGATATAACCGACTTATCGGAATATACTCCGCTTTTTCACTCGATATAACCGACTTGTCGGAATATACTCCGCTTTTTCGCTCGATATAACCGACTTGTCGGAGTATAGTCCATTTTTTCACCCAATATAACCGACTTGTCGGAGTATACTCCGATTTTTGTCGATGCGGCGCGACGCCGTTTTTGCGCAAAAAAATGCGCAGCTTTCGCCGCGCGTAATTTTTTGTCTTGCCGCTCACTTGCCGCTGTTGTACTTCTTGACTTGCGGGTACTGCCCTTCGGACAGGCTCGCCTCGAAGTCGGCAAGCAATTGCTGCTGCTTGCGGTTGAGCCCTTTTGGCGTCTCGACCTTGACGGTGATGTAGAGGTCGCCGTAGCCGTCGCGGTTGAGCATCTTGACGCCGTAGCCCTTGATGCGGATCTTGGTGCCCGATTGAGTCGCCTCGGGGATGTTGCACACCGCCTTGCCCTTCATCGTGTCCACCTCGATCTTGCAGCCGACCGCGGCGCTGTAAAAGCCTATCGGCAGGGTCATATACAGGTCGTAGCCCATGCGCTTGTAGCGCGGACTTTCGGCGACGTAGACGACGAGGACGAGGTTGCCCTTCATGCCGCCGTTGCGCCCCGCGTTGCCCTCGTTGCGAACGGTGATGTTGACGCCCGAATCGACGCCCGCCGGGATCTTGACCTTGACGGTCGCGTTGCGGCGGACATAGCCGTTGCCCTTGCAAGTGCGGCACTTGTCGCCGACGACCTTGCCCTTGCCTCCGCAATTGGAGCACACGGTGCGCACCGTCTGCACGCCGAACAGCGTCTGCTGTCGCTGTGTGACATAGCCGGTGCCGTGGCAATAGGGGCAGGTATGGACGGACGACGCGTCGCGCGCGCCGCTGCCGTGACAGTCGGGACACTCCTCGCTGCGCACGACGTTGATCTGCTTTTCGACGCCGAAATACGCCTCTTCGAAGGTGAGGTTGAGCCTGACGGTGATGTCCTCGCCGTCGACGGGCGCGTTGGGGTTTGCGCTGCGGCTGCGGCCGCCGAATCCGCCGAAGAAGGAGTTGAGGATGTCGTCGAAGCCGCCCGCTCCCGAGAAGCCCGAAAAGCCGGAACCGCCTCCGCCGCCGAACTGCGGTCCGTTCTCGTCTCCGTACGCGTCGTAATTGCCGCGCTTGGTCTTGTCGGACAGCACTTCGTAGGCGTGGTTGATCTCCTTGAACTTTTCCTCCGCCTCTTTCTTTTCGGCGTCCGTCGCGGTCGCGTAGCGATCGGGGTGATATTTGAGCGCGAGTTTGCGGTACGCCTTTTTTATCGTCTCGTCGTCGGCGTTCTTGTCGACTCCGAGGATTTGATACAGATCTTTTGCCATTTTTCGATGCGGGATCGCGCGAAGCGCCGCGCGATCCCGATCTCCTCATTACTTATTGTCGGGGTTGTCGTTGTCGATGATCACGTCATCGGGGTTGGAGCCGCCGTCCTGCGCGTTGCCCTGCTGTTGCTGCGCCTCTTGCTGCGCCGCCTGATAGAGCTTGGTGAAGATGGGTCCGTTCTCCTTGGTCATCTCGTCGATGATCGCCCTCGCCTTTTCGGCGGTGTCGGCGGTCTTGAGGTCCTCTTTTGCCTTTTCGACGGACTTTTTGAGCGTCTCCTTGTCCTCTTCGGACAGCTTGTCTGCGCTCTCGTTCATCGCCTTTTCGGTCGCGAAGATCATCTGATCGGCGTCGTTCTTTGCGTCGACGAGCTCCTTGCGCTTTTTGTCCTCTTCGGCGTACTTCTCCGCCTCTTTGACCGCTCTGTCGATGTCGTCGTCGGACAGGTTGGTAGACGAGGTGATCGTCACGCTCTGCGTCTTGCCGGTGCCCTTGTCGATCGCCTTGACGTTGACGATGCCGTTGGCGTCGATGTCGAAGGTGACCTCGATCTGCGGGATGCCTCTCGGAGCGGGCGCGATGCCGTCAAGCTGGAATCTGCCGAGCTCCTTGTTGTCGTTCGCCATCGGTCTTTCGCCTTGGAGCACCCTGATGTCGACCGCCGTTTGGTTGTCCGCCGCGGTCGAGAAGACCTGCGAGTGCGAGGTCGGGATCGTGGTGTTGCGCTCGATGAGCTTGGTGAACACGCCGCCCATCGTCTCGATGCCGAGCGAAAGCGGAGTGACGTCCAAAAGCAGCACGTCCTTGACTTCGCCGCCGAGCACGCCGCCCTGGATCGCCGCGCCGAGCGCAACGCATTCGTCGGGGTTGATGCCCTTGAACGGTTCTTTGCCGGTGACCTCTTTGACCGCCTGCACGACCGCCGGGATGCGGGTGGAACCGCCGACGAGGATGACCTTGGAGATGTCGTTCATCGTCAGCTTTGCGTCCGCGAGCGCCTTTTTGAGCGGCACGATCGTCTTTGCGACAAGGTCGGAGGTCAGCGCGTCGAACTTCGCCCTCGTCAAGTCGAGGTCGATGTTCTTGGGACCTTCCGCGGTCATCGTGATGAAGGGCAGGTTGATGTTGGTCTTGGTGACGCCGGACAGCTCTATCTTCGCCTTTTCCGCCGCCTCTTTGATGCGCTGCATCGTCATTGCGTCACTGAGCTCGATGCCCTCTTTCTCCTTGAAATCTTTGACGATGTAGTCCATGATGCGCTTGTCGAAGTCATCGCCGCCGAGCATGGTGTCGCCGTTGGTCGCGAGCACTTCGAACACGCCGTCCTCGATCTCGAGGATGGAGACGTCGAACGTACCGCCGCCGAGGTCGTAGATGAGCACCTTTTGCCCCTTTTGGCTGGCGTCCTTGTCAAGCCCGTAAGCGAGTGCCGCCGCGGTCGGCTCGTTGATGATGCGCAGCACCTCGAGCCCCGCGATCTTGCCGGCGTCCTTTGTCGCCTGACGCTGGCTGTCCGAGAAGTAAGCGGGGACGGTGATGACCGCCTGCGTGACCTTTTCGCCCAGATAGGACTCGGCGTCCTCTTTGAGCTTGGAGAGGATCATCGCGCTGATCTCCTGCGGGCTGTACGCCTTGCCGTCTATGTTGACCTTGTAGTCGCTGCCCATATGTCTCTTGATGGAGCTGACGGTGCGGCTCGCGTTGGAGACGGCTTGCCTCTTCGCGACCTGACCGACGAGCCTCTCGCCGTCCTTGGCAAAACCCACGACGGACGGGGTCGTCCTTGCGCCTTCTTTGTTGGGGATGACCGTCGCCTCGCCGCCTTCCATGACGGCGACGCAGGAGTTGGTCGTACCCAAGTCAATGCCGATTATCTTTCCCATATCTGTTTTCTCCTTTTTCTGAAATTATTCTCCGACGACGACTTTGGGGTATCTGAGCACCTTGTCGCCGCGGGTGTATCCGTTTTGAAGCACGTCGACGACCTTGCCCGACTTTTCGGGACCGTCGTCGCGGTTGAGCACCGCCTCGTGCCTGTTGGGGTCGAAGTCCTCGCCCAGCGCGTTCATCGCCTCTACGCCGTACCTTGCCAGCACGTCGAGGAACGCCTTTCGCACCAATTCGAGCGACTTCTTTTGAGCCTCGTCCTTTTGGAATGAGATCGCGGTGTCGAGGTTGTCGATCGTCGGCAAAACGTCCTTGACGACGTCCGCGACGCCCTCTTCGTACATCCTGGTCGCGGTCTCGCGGTTGCGCTTTTTGAAGTTGTCGAAGTCCGCTTGCAGTCTCGCGTATTGCGACAAGGGGACGGTCGCCTCCGCCGCGGGGGCGGCTTGCTCTTCCTGCGCGCCTTCGAACTCGAAGCTCTTTGCCTCTTGCGCCTGTTCGGCGTCGCAAGGCTGTTTTTCTTTGTCTTTCTTTGCCATATTCACTCCGTATCGGGATCGTTGTCCTTTTTATCGAACGCCCTGACCAATTGTCTGAGCACGCTCATCACCTTTTTGTAGTCCATGCGCTCGGGTCCGATGACGCCGACATGCCCTATCTCCTTGCCGTCGACTGAATAGCGCGCGGTGACGAGCGCCATATGTTTGAGGTCCTCGGACGCCTGTTCGCCGATCTTGACGTCGATCTCGAGGTCTCCGTCGCCGGCGACGAGGTCGTGCAGCTTCTCCTTTTTGGAGATGATGGACACAAAGCTGCGCACATTGTCCACGTCCCTCGCCTCGGGGTATTGGAAGATCTTGTCCGCGCCCTCGAGATAGAGCTCGCTCTCCCTCGCCCGCTTGTATTCGGCAAGCAGCCTGATCACCTCGTCGACGAGCGCCTTCATCCCCTCGATGTTCTCTTCGAGGACGGGAGCGCTGCTGCCGATCTCGGCAAGCGACTTGCCCGCAAACGTCGCGTTGAGGATGCGATTGGCAAGCTCTATATAGTTGCCGTCCGCGTCCTTTGGCACCGCGACGGTCTTGTCCTTGATGACGCCGGCGTCGGTGATGACGAGCACGAGCGCGCTGTCGTCGTAAAGGTCGACCAATTTGACCTCTTTGACCGTGAGACTGTCCGCGCCGGACAGCACCATCAGCGAAGTGTAATTGGTCACGTCGCTGACCGTCTTGGCGGTCTCGCGCACCAACTCCTCGACCGAACTCATGCGCCTTTTGAGCGTCTCGTCCAGCCCGTCGACGTCCGTGTCGCCGCACTCGCTCAAAAGGCAGTCGACATAAAAGCGATATGCCTTCGCCGACGGCACCCTGCCGCTGCTGACGTGAGGTTGGACAAGATAGCCCAACTCTTCGAGCGTCGCGAGTTCGCTGCGTATCGTCGCCGACGACACGTCCGGCATATACTTGTTTTTGATCGCGGAAGACGAAATGGGTTCCGCGTCGGTGATGTAGCTGTCCACCAACGCATTGAGCACCTTCTTCTTTCTGTCCGAAAGCCTGTCGTCCATCTTTCCTCCGCGCCTTGGCAATCGCCGAGGCATATTGTTAGCAGTCGATCTCCCTGACTGCCAAATCTTATTATACACCAATATATGCGCTTGTCAAGTCTCGTGTACACATTTTTTTGCAAAAAAGCGAAAATTTCTTTTGCGGCGCTGCCGAACGCGCGCGCAACGCTCCGCCGCGGCAGAACTTTTACGGCAAGGCGATTTCTCGCGTCTTCGCCTCTTTGGCTTTGACCGCAACGCCGCATTCTGCAAAAAAATCGCGCGCCGATGAGCGCAATGCCCTCTCCGTCCGGCTTGCCCGCAGCGCCATGCGGCAAAAAACGCGCGCCCCTCTCGGGACGCGCTCGATCCAAACCCGCTTTGTTTTCCGTCGTCTACCGCAACATGGCGATCATAACGAAAATGATCAACGCCAGCATCATCACCGCAAAGATCACGCCCCACACGACGGACAGGCGGAACATCGTCTTGTTCTCTCCGTCCGAGCCGGGCTGATGCTTGGACGCGACCAAAGACGGGATGATCGTAAAGATCGTCAAGAGCACAAACGAGACCAACAATGCCGGTTGATACACATGGCTGATGATAATATCGCCGGAATAGACAAAATCTTCCGCTACCGGATAGACCGAAAAAATCATGAAGCCTTCCAATGTCGCACAATACGTGGTCTGTGCGCTCAACTCCGGAGGTAGGGACGGCAGACCGATCACCCCTATCGCCTGGATCTGGTCAAACGCGAACGCCACGGTGAGTATCGCCGGCGCGAGCCAATCGATGATGTTGAACTTGCCGTGGAGTTTTTTGCCGACAAACAGCGCGACAAAGGAATAGATCGCATTCACGGCGATCCCCCCGAACGGAAGCAAATAGAAACCCCAAAAGTCTGCTGCGAGCGTGATTTTGCTCATCAAAGCCCACGCGAACGAGAAGACGCACGCGATCGCCGCCAACGACAATTTCGGATGCACGAACGGGCGCAATTTCTCGGGATAGCGATACGCCTTTTTGACCTTTTCTTGTTTTGTCTCTTGTTGCGGCACGTCGATCGCCGCTTGAGTTTCCGTCTCGCTCATAATTTACCTCCTTCGGTGTCTTTACACCGATTTCAATTCTATTTTAACATTTGAGCAAAAAAGACGCAACCCCCCCCCCCGTAAAAATTTTACATAGATTTTACATTCGCGGATTTTTGTTTTGAACTCCAAAACGAAAAAATCGCCGAAAAACCGGCGATTTCCGTCTTGAAAATATGACAGCGTATGTCAGCTTTTGTCGTCCGAAGACTTGTCGCTCTCCGACGCGCTCGATGTCCGCATACGGCGCTTGCGCCTGTCGTTGGCGTCGAGGCAAAGGCAGACGATCAGCACGACAAGCAGCACCGCCGGGATGATTATCAGATAGGTGAGGTTGCCGTACTCGGGCGGAGCCTGCTCCGCGTCGGTGAAGATGACTCCGAAGTGATCGAGGTTGATCGCGTCCTCTGAGGTGTCCGCAACAAGGCGCAGCGTATGCTCTCCCCCTGCGCCGAAATGCCGTGACCAGACGAGGCAGCCGTACTCGTCCCGCTCGGAAAAGAGGTCGACATTGGTTTGAAGCACGCCGTCCAGGTAGACGAGCATGTTGCCGTAGTCGGGACCTTTGGCGCAATAGACGGCGATGTATTCGCCTCGGAAGGAATATTCGACCGCGGCGTCTCTGCCGTAGCTGCGCAGCACCGTGCCGTTGACGCCGATCACTCCGCCGAGCGCGTCCCATCCGCCTTGATAGAACACTCCCGACGCCTCGGACGGCACCACCTCGCACTCGGGCATGGTCGTCCCGACCGAAAGATCGGCGACGCAATCGCCAAAAGGCGCGTCCGCCGTCAATTCCAGCGCGACATATGCCGCGGAACTTGCGCCCAAGTCGACATAATTCAATCCGACGCGAGTCGTACCGCTCGCCGCTTCCTGCGCGTCTTCGGCGCTCTCTCCGACGAGCACGCGATAGCCGAGCCCTCCCACGGTGCAGTCGAAACCGAACCAATCGAAGCGCGTGCCGTTGAGCGCGAGCGCATACCTCTGCTCCGCCGCCGCACTCGCGACCTGATAGACGGTGTGTCTGTCGCCGTCCGTCAACGCGTTTTTCGCCTCTGTCTCTCCCTCGGGCGCGTCGACGGCGACGATGACCGAGTTGTCAAATGCGACCCTCTCCGCCGGCTGTATGTCAAAGCCGCGCGGCTTGACGTCGAGCGCCTCGTATTCGTCCACGTCGGCGCGGTCGTATCCGTCATAGATCAACATGTCCTTGCCGATGTCCGTCACCGCGTCGGTCGACCCCGCCTCGCGTATGCCGAGGCTCGCAAAGCCGCCGCCCTTGGTCGACAGCGCGTACACTTCGTAATCGTAGACGACCCCCTCTTGCAGCTCCAACACATAGTACAATTCGCCGAAATACTCGTCTATCGTCAACGAGTTGCGGAACATCGTGAACGTATACTCGGGCACGCCGAAGTCCACCCTGACCACGCCGCGGCTGCGCAGATGTATCTCGTACTCGGCGGTCTTGTCCACCTGAATGCTGCCCGTGCCCACGGAGAGCACATAGACGGACTCGTCGCCCTCGATCTGCGCCTCGGGCACGCCCGCCGTGTCCGTCGCACGGACATAGGTCGGCGCAGCGTCCTCATACCCGTCGACCGCCTCGTCTATCTCGCGATAGGGGACGTTCTCATAGACCGCGACGTTGCCGACCGTGATGTCGTAGGTCAATTTGCCTTCGAGCGCATGCTCCTCGCCGTCAGCGGTCACGACCAGCTCGAACACGTCCTCGACCTCGCCCGCCGCCGGCGTATAGTACCAAATGCCGTCTCTCTCGCTCCATCTCTCGGGGTGATCCGACCTGACCTCGACTGTGCAGTCCGCCGCCGTGGTCACGATGGAAGACGCAAAGTCGAACGCCGTGCTCTCGCCCGCCTTGACGACGGTGCCCGTTGCGTTGAAGGCGTTGGCTCCGAGCGTATAGCTGCTCTGCACCGGCACATACTCCGCCGCGTCCGCGTCGCGAACCTCGTCCGAAACTTCAAGCCCGAAAAGGGTCAAAAAGTTTGCGACGTCCAGCCCGTAGACCTCGAGCGCGGCGGCATAGAACGCGTCCGCGAAGTTTTCGCCGCTCTCGTATGCGGAGATGAACCGCACCGCCTTGTCCGCGCCGAACGAGTGCAGCAGGTCGGCGAACGCATAGTCCGCCGCAACGTCCGGCTCCACTCCCTCTATCGTCGCTTCAAGACAGGTCGCGCCGCCGCCTATCCCCTCGGGCGAACCGCCGCCGGTCGCCGCGTTGTCGGTCATCAAAACATAGACGACCGTCGTCATCCAGCGTTCTTCTTCGGGTGAAACTTCGCCGCCCGCGACAAGTTCGACGACCTTGCAAAGCACGCTCCACGCCGAGCCGCTCGTCAAGCGGTCGTAATCAAAGACGTCCGCCGCCATGGACGACGGAACGAATACCGCGCCCTCTTTGGCGTCCGCGCGCAGCTCTCCGCCGGTGACAAAGATGTCGATCGGGACGCCCTCGTCGACGCCGAAATCGACATCGAAAAACTCAAAGACGAGCTGCGCCGCCGACCGCCACCAAACCGCGGTCTTTGCGGCGTCATAGCCGTCCGTACCGTTGCCGCAAAGATATATCCTCGCGGTCGTGCCGTCTATGATCGCGTCCGCGCTCACAGCCGAAGTGCGGTCGACGCCGGCGCGGTAGTAGGACGAAGGATAGCCGCCCGACACCGTCAATCCGCCCGCGTCCCGTCCGATGCAGTCGCCGAGAAAGACCTCGACCTGACCCGAGACGGACGGCGTCCACTCGCAGCTTTCGCCGACGAGCGTCGTGCGCTCCTCTTCGCCGCCTCTGCCCACGATGGCGGTCAAGCCGTACTCGGCATATTCTTCACTGAGTTCAAAGGTGAGCGTCTCGCCGGCGCGCGCCGTCACGCCCAAGTAGTGCCACCCCTCGAGGCGGTCGTCAAAGACGACTTCGCGGACGATCTTGCCGTCTTCGGCAAGTTCTCCCGACAGCGAAAGCGCGTCGCCGTACCTGCCGTCGGCGGCGTCGCGATAGGTGCGCTCGTCCTCGCCCGCGGAACATCCGCAAAGTGCGATCACGCACACCAGCACCAAAATTGTCGCTGTCAAAAGTCTCTTCATCTCAATCGTTATCGACGTATTGCCCGAACACTTCGAGCCATTTTTGCATGGATTCGGTCTCGCTTAGCGCGATCAATTTCGCCATCTTTGCGCTCTTTGCCGACGGGTCGGGGGCGTACTTTTCTTTGTCGCGCCAAGCGGCTATTGCGGCGTAATAGTTCTTGCGCCTCGCGTACCTAATGTCTATGGGCAGCAAGCCGGCTTTCATCAATTGATACGACATAAGCAATCTGCCCGTACGGCCGTTGCCGTCCAAAAAGGGATGAATGCGCTCAAACTCGATGTGCAATGCCGCTATCGAATGAAAGAGCTTGTCCAAACTCTGTTCGTCCGCCCGAACGTCCCCTGTCGGCGCTGCGGCAAGTTCTTCGCCCCAACGCTTCATCTCCGCCGGCACCAAACCGGGTGAACACGGCACATGCACGGCGTGCAATATGTCGCCGACATAATTTTGCACGGTGCGGTACTCGCCGGCGCCGTTTTTGCCGCTCATCACGAGCGAATGTATGCGCTTGACGAACTCTTCGTCCGGATCGACGCCTCGATCATACGCCGAGTACAGCATGTCGATCGCGCGTTTATAGCCCACGATGTCCTCGTGCTCGCGGAAGGAACGCGCGCTCGCGGTTATGCCCTTTTCAATCAGCATGCGCGTCTCGTCGTATGTGAACGTATTGCCCTCGATCGCGTTGCCGTCATGCGCGTCGCTGATCGCAAACTCGTTGCGAAAATAGGCGACGCCGTCCGCCGGCAAAGGGCGCGCGGAACGAATGCGCCGCAACATCTGCGCCGCATCTTGGAGCAATGTCGAATATACCTTGTCGCCCATTTTCGCCTCCTATAGCTTGTTTCAATTATACGCCATAATGCCGCGCGCTGTCAATAAAAGCGCGGCGCGCACGCGCGAGACGTCGTACATACGGGCGCATTTTGTCCGAAAACGCGCTTTTTCGACCTCCCGGGCTTGACTTGAAGGCGCACTCGGCAATATAATTGCGGCATGGACTTGAAATTCAAAAAAGCGGTCTCGCCGCAAGACTTCGACACCGTCGCCGCGCTTGCCGACGAGATCTGGCACCAACATTACGGCACCTTCCTCGCCAAGGACCACATCGACTATATGGTCGCCACCTTTCAATCGGCAGCCGCCGTCGCCGAGCAATGCGCAAACGGCGCCGAATACTACATCGCCGTCGTCGACGGTGAGCCGGTCGGCTATATCGGGCTGGAGTTCCCTCCAAAAGAGTGCTTCCTCTCCAAGCTGTATCTGCGCAAATCGATGCGCGGCAGGGGCATCGGCTCGGCGATGTTCGACCTCGCCGAAGACCTCGCGCGCAAACACGGCGAGAGCTCGATCATGCTGCACGTCAACAAGTATAACGACGGCTCGATCGCCGTCTACAAAAAGCGCGGATTTGTCAAAAAGTGCGATCTGGTCACGGATATCGGGCGGGGGTACTGTATGGACGACTACATCCTCGTCAAGAAGCTTGACCGCGTATAGCGGCGCACCTTCGCGCCGTTCGGAACGTCTCGGCGGCTGACCGTGTACGTTTTAGTACACTGGGTCGCCGCCTCGCAACCCGAACGGCACAAATGCGCACCACTCTCCGCGGTCAAGTTATCAACCGGCGATATGCTCGCTTCTCTGCGGGCAAGTATTGTCCATTTACGATGCGCAAATTTTGTAGGCAATCAGTGAAACAGAAATAATGTAAATGAAATCTTTGTCAAGAGATCGAGTACAAAATTTTTCGATCTTGCAAAAATAATTTTCAAATCGCAATGTAAGAGCTTTAGATTCGCTTCCAAACGTCGCCGAATTTTCCTTGATGGACTTGCCGCAAAGCCGACTTTACTCACTTTGTGCGCCGGGCTGAAAAGGGCGAATAAGGCGCTAAATTCGCTTGATACAAACTTTGCAAAAAGCAAAAAGTTTGTCAAGAGTTTGAGTTCATATTTTTTTCGCACATAACGAAAAACAATGCAACCACTTGCTCCTTGCCTGCCTGTCAACTACCCAAGCCCAAAAACAGACCGCACCGTGCGCATGTGGACAAGCCCGGCAAGATGCGCTTGCGGTGAAATGTCCGCGCTGTCGCGCATACGTGAAATACGGCGGTCGTTTGACCGCCGCGTGAAATGCTTGCGCATCGCGCAAGCGTGAAATGTTGCCTTTGGCAACGTTATGGAAGCGCGCTACCTTGGCGCGCTTATACTTGTTACAACATAGACCAAGCCCAGATCAGACCGCGCAAGCGGGGTGAGGACAAGCCGACAAAAGTGCCGACAGGATTATTCTGTCGGCATTTTTGTCGGTGCGTAGCAGTTTTGACGATGAGATTTTGCGCCGAGACGAGTCATCTTTGTTCCGCACCACCTTTGGGGTGCGGCACTTCTCGCCGCTTTGAGCGGCTCGTTTGGGCATCTTTGCACCTCACGGAACGCTCAGGTACCATTGAGGTACACCTCGCAACCCTTTCGGCGCAAACCTGCACCAAGTCGCTCACTCAAAGCTACATGGTTCTGTTTATCGAATCGATTTTCGTACAACAAATTAAATTCGGAATATGCGGAAAAGATCCGCTCAAAACCGCAGTTTATTGACCGCACGCGTCAGACCGCGCAACGGGCAGGTGAGCAAGCCGACAAAAAACCGGCGGATGTTTTCCGTCGGTTTGTTTGTCGGTGCTCGCAGTTGAGGCGAGCGTATTTTGCGCAGGGGCGAACCATCGACCGCGAAGGTCAATACCCTTGGGTCTTAGCGAGCGGCGGGGTGAAGCCCCTGCGTAAAAGCCGCCGCCTCAACCTTGCTCACCTGCCCGCTTGCGCGGTCAATAAACCAATTCGATGAGACCGGCGTTGCCATCCGCGCGGCGGTAGACGACATTGACGAGTCCCGTCTTGTCGTTGAGGAAGATGAAGAAGTCGTGATCGACGAGTTCCATCTCTTCGAGGGCTTCGTCCACGTTGATCTTTTTGAGTTCGATGGTCTTGTTGCGGACGAGCTGTCTCTCCTTTTCGGGGACGGCGGGGGCGGCATAGAGGCTCGCCTCGTCGAGCGCGGCTTGGCGTATCTTCTTGCCCAGCTTGGTGCGGTATTTGCGGATCTGACCTTCGATCTTGGGCAGAGCCAAGTCGATGTTGTTGTACATATTGTCGGAAATGACCTCGGAGCGGACCATATTGTCGCCGCCGAAGAAGATCGTGATCTCCATCGCGTACTTGTTCTTGACCTCGCGCATAGTGATCTTGGCGACGGCGTCGTCCTTGAAATATCTCGCGAACTTTTCCATTTTCTTGTTGATGATCTCTTCGAGCCTGTCGCTGACCTTGTAATTGCGTGCAATGAGTTCTATACGCATAAATTTCCTCCTTTCGCCCGTTGGGAATGAATGGTCGGGCAAACTTTTCTTTACTATATTATAACATACCTTTGCGGCAAAAAAAAGATGCTTTTTGAATTTTGTACACAAATTTTACAAAGATGTCCGCAAAAGTCGCGTTCGGCGCCGCCAAACAGCCGATATCCTCCGCGACAGCCATTTTCGCACGCGAAAAAAATTCGGGCGCATATGCGCCCGAGCCCTCTCACCGTCAGCCTTTCAACGTCGGCACCACAGCGAAAAATTCGAGCGGCTCTTCGCGGTCGTTGCGGAAGGAATGCGCGCTCCCCTCGGGGCAATAGTGGACGTCGCCGGGGCGCAAGATCTCCTCCCCGCCCTCGACGCTCATCACGCCCTCGCCCGAGACGACGTAGATGATCTCGGCGGTGCCTTCGTGGCGGTGCATGCCGATCGAGCAGCCCTTGCGCAGCCTGCCGTACATGATCTTGTTGTCCTTGTCGCCCGCGGTCTTGACCTCGAACGCGCCGTCGCCGCCCTTGAACGCAGAGCAGGCGACGAAATCAAACTTGTCAAATTCTATCTTCATATCCGCCTCTTTTCGGCGCGCTCAATACAGCAGGCGCGCGTTGTCCGGCAGGTCGAGGACCGCCGAGTTGAGAGTCTCGAGTTTATACTTTTCGATGTGCATGCGCTCGTCGGGAACGACGTAGATGCGCTTGTCCTTCCACTCGTTGCGGCACTCGTTTTCGAGATACCTGAGCGAGAAGAGTTTGTTGAACACGGACGGCGCGACCGTGACCTTCGCCGCCTTTGCGCTGCTGCCCTCGAACGCCTGCGTGACCGCAGTCCTGATCTTCATGATCATGTGCTCGTCCGAATAGACATAGCCGTCGCCGTGGCAATAGGGGCACGGCTGAAGCATGACGCTCTCGATCATGCTGCGCGTCTTTTTGCGAGTCAGCTCGACCAGCCCCAGCCCCGTCAACCCGACCAAAGTCGTCTTGATGCGGTCCTTGTCCAACTCCGCCTGCAACGCTTCGAGCACGCGCTCGCGGTGCTTGCGGTTCTCCATATCGATGAAGTCGATGACGATGATGCCGCCGATGTTGCGCAGCCTGATCTGCCGCGCGATCTCAACCGCCGCGATCTTGTTGGTGTCAAAGACCGTCTCTTCGAGGTTCTTGGTGCCGACATACCTTCCGGTATTGACGTCGATCACGGTCAGCGCCTCGGTGCGGTCGATGATGAGATACGCGCCGTTGCGCAACGGCACCTTGCGGCGCAAGAGCGCGTCGATCTGCTCGGTCAAGCCGTATGCGGCAAGGATGTTCTTGTTGCTGTTGTAATACTTGAAAATGCCGGGGTGTTCGTCGGTGATATAGACGAGATTGGTGCAAAATTCGTCATAGACTTTGCGGTTGTTGATGACGATCTCGTCGACATCGACCAACATGTCGCGCACCGCCCTGACCGCAAGATCGCGTTCCTTGTAGATCAGCGAACCGGCGGGCTTGCGCAATTCGTCCTCTTTGATCTTGTTCCAAGTCGAGACCAGCCACTTCATCTCGGCGCGAAGTTCCGCCTCCGAGCAATGTTCCGCCTGCGTGCGCATGATCACGCCGCACCCTTCGGGGCGTATCTCGTTGGCGATCGCGATCAGCCTGCGGCGCGTCTCGTCGTCGGTGATCTTGCGCGAAACGCCGACATAGTCGAGCCGCGGCATGAGTATGACCACCCTGCCCGGTATCGTGATGTTCATCGAAATGCGCGCGCCCTTGTTGCCGAACTCGTCCTTCTCGACCTGACACAGCACCGTGTCGCCCTCGCGAAGGTCGAGCGTCTTGTCCGCGCTGACCTGCTCGCCGTCGACGACGACGTCGCCCGCATAGAGGAACGCGTTGCGCTGAAGCCCGATGTTGACGAACGCCGCCTGCATCCCGGGCAGCACGTTCTCGACCTTGCCCTTGTAGACGTTGCCGACAAGTCGGCTCAGGTTCTTGCGCTCGACCCAAAATTCCTCCAAAAGGCCGTTGTTGACGATGCACACCTTTGTACTGTTGGGGTGTACGTCGATCAAGATCCTTCTCATTTTGTCCTCAAAATTTACGCCCGAAGGCGGTTTTTACGATTTGAGATTCTCCTTGGCAAGCGCCGCCGCGCCCATCATGCCCGCCTTGTTGCCGAGCGCCGCCTGCAACACCCTTACTCGCGGATTGTGCGCGCTTGCGATCAGCCCCGCGTTGAGTTTGTCCTCGAGCGGCGCGATGAGCGGCGCGCCCTCGTTGGAAACGCCTCCGCCGATGACGAACGCGTTGGGATGGAAGATGTTGCCGAGGTTGATGAGCCCTGTGACGATGTAGTCGATGTAGCCGTCGACAACCTTGCGTGCGACCGGATCGCCCTTTTCGAGCGCGGCAAACGCCGTGCGCGCGGTGACCTTGCCGCTCTTTTTGGCTACGCTCGCAAGCACGCTGTCGGGCGCGCCCTCGATCGCCGCCTTGGTCTGCTCGATCAAAGCCGTCGCGGACGCATACCTCTCCCAGCAGCCGCGCAGCCCGCAATTGCATTGCAGCCCGTCCTTGACGATGATCATGTGCCCCGCCTCGCCGCCTGCGGTCGCTATGCCGCCGAACAGCCTGCCTTCCAAAATGATGCCGCTGCCCACGCCCGTGCCGAGAGTGATGAGGATGACGTTGCGCATCCCCTTGCAGCAACCGTACTTGTACTCGCCCCAAGCGGCGCAGTTGGCGTCGTTCGCCGCCTCGGTGTGCTTGCCTGTCAACACCTCGAAAAGGTGTGTGATCGGGATGTCGCGCCAGCCGAGATTGGCACAATAGCTGACCGTGCCGGTGCGCTGATCGACGATGCCGGGGATGCCCATGCCGACGCCCTCGACGGTGTGAAAGTCGATTTTCGCGCTCTCGCAAAGTTTGACGAGATTTGAGGCGATATCTTCGAGAATTTCGCCGTGAGGTCGTTCCGCCCTCGTCTTGATCGATGTGTCCGCGACGATGCATTCGCGCTCGTCGTCGATGAGTCCCAATTTGATGTTTGTGCCGCCGATGTCGACTCCTGCGTAGATCATAGATACCTTCCACGAAGTTTCTGTGTCAAAATTATAACATATCGCGCGCGCGTTTTCAATAGTATTTGGCAATTTTTAGCAAAACGGGCTATTTTGAATACACCTTTTCGAAAGCCTCGCCGATCGGCTCGCTCAATTCGCACTCCGCGCACATCACCCCGACGTCGTCCTCGTCGAGTTCGAACAGCGGCTCGCCGCCCTCGGTCACGACCTCGAACACAGCCATACTGTCGCGTCTGAGCTGTCTGACCAGCGCGGACAGCGGCGCGGCGCGCGAGATGATGAACGTGCGTTTTTCGACACCTGCACGATAATTTTTGCAAAAGATACCGTTGCCGGCAAGGTGGACGATCATCGCGTCGCCGACCCTAAACAGCGCGCCGTAGATCAAAAAGAAACCGAACAATATCAAAGTGGGATTGAACTCGACAAGAGCGGTCAACGTCCCGAGCGCGGCAAAGACCGCGCCGACGACTCCGCCTGCGACGCGCATCGCCGCTACCGCTCTGCCCTTGTTCTTGGACAGCGCGAACACGACGCGATAGCCGTCGAGCGGATATACGGGCAGCAGATTGAGCACGCACATCGACGCGTTGGCTGCGCAGACGTCCGCGGTATAGGCATAGCAATCGGGGACGAGCCACCACAGCGCGACGACGCAGACCGCGACCGCGGCGTTGAAGACGGGCGCCGCCAGCGCGATGAACACGTTGTCCGCCGCCGAATATCTCTCGCCGCCGTCTATCACTCCGCCATACGGCATCAGCGTCACCGCCCCGAGAGTGTATCCCCGCCACGCCGCCGCGCGCGAATGCGCCAGCTCGTGCGCGAGGATCGCGACGATATAGCCGCCGAGCGCAAGCGCTCTGCCCGTGAACACAAAGTACAGGCACAGCGCCGCGAACAGCGGATGTATCTTCAGCTTCATCCGCCGATCGCAAACCTCGCCACGGCGACAGCCACGGTGATCGCAAGACACACCGCCGCCTGCACGATGAATATGTCGAGCAGTCCCGGCAGCTTGCGCTCCCTTGCCGGCTTGCCGTAAGTGACGTTTTCCCTCTTGCGGAACTGCGAGCCGATCAGGCTCCCCTCGTCGTATTTCATAGACACCTCCTCCGCTTGCGCGGTCAAGGTATTATACGCCGCAGCCGAGGCGAATATGTTATATCGCCTCGATGTGTTTGAGCCGCGCCGCCGTCGCCTTTATCCCGATCGCAAAGCCGTCCGCGGTCGGCGTGATCACGACCTCGCACTCGCCGCACGGCGTCATGTAGTAACCCAGCAATCTGTTGAGATCGCTCTTGAACGCGCGCATATAGCCCTCGCCCAGGTCGAGCTTGTCTTTGAGCAACATCCTCTTGATCCGCTCCGCTCCCGTCATATCTGCCTCCTCAAAAACATCTTCAATCTGCCGAACACGCCACGATAGCCGTCCGTGCAGTCGTACAGTTTTCTGCCCCCGTCGACGAGGTTGTCGGCGAGCATCGACATCGCGCGCATTGACGGCGCGTACGACAATTCGGCGCCCGTCTGACCGCAGATCGCGACCGCGTCGTCCTCGGGGACGTATGCCATCGCCGGATGTCCGAGCACGTCGGCGATCTCGTCGGCGGAAAGACAGCGCCCCTCTACGACAAGGTCGCCGCGCACCCTGTTGACGATCACGCCCACGGCGTGCAGACGATATGTCCCCAGCAGCGTCAGCACCTTGTCCGCGTCGCGTATCGCGCCGGGTTGCGGCGTGGTGACGACGAGCGCCTCGTCGGCGGCGCAGACCGCGCGGTGAAAGCCCTCGTCTATCCCCGCGGGACAGTCGATAAGCACAAAGTCGAAGTCGTCGTCTACGCGCGCCAAAATGGAAGCGAGCACGTTCTTTGACAGTCTGCCGCAGTCAACGCGCGTGCTCGGCAGCAATTTCAGCCCCGACGCGTCGTCCGTCAAAAGCGCGGCGGACAGTCCGCACCGCCCCTCGGCTACGTCGTGGATGTCATAGACTACGCGCGACTCCATGCCGAGCGCAACGTCGAGATTGTTGAGCCCGAAATCGGCGTCGACCAAAAGCGTACGCTTGCGCTTGCGCGCCAGCGCCCGTCCGAGAGCGGCGCAGACGGTCGTCTTGCCGACGCCGCCCTTGCCCGAAGTCAAAACTATCCTTCTTGCCATAACTTTTCCTCGAACTATATTATATCGCGCCGCGCGCGTGCGGCAAAGGCGAAATCGCACGATCTTGAAGCAAAAAAGTCGAAACATGTCAAAAAAATACGCGCCCCGAAGGGCGCGCCGCTTTGCGCTTTGTCAAAGATTTTCGACGTTGATGAAGCTAGCCAGCCTCTCCTTGTCGCGATAGAACCCGAGCGCTCCCATCGCCGCCGCCGTCTCGGGCATGTCGGGCACATAGACCGGGATCTCGAGCTTGCGTTCGATGTAGTCGGCAAGCCCCGGCATATAGGCGGTGCCGCCGCACAGCGTGATGCCGCCGTTGCAGATGTCCATCGCTATCGATTCGGGGATCTGCGCGCTCATGTTGAACGCGACCTCGACGATCTTGTCGATCAATCTGCCGACCGGTTCGCGCAGCTCCGCGGCGGTCAGCTTGATCCTCGCCCTGTCCTCGCCGTGCAACGACTCGGTGTTGACGACGATGGGCGAACGATCGCCCTCGTACATGTTGACGATCTGCCTCTTGACGTCCTCGGCGCCGGACATGCGGATCTTGCAGCGATAGACGTCGACCACATAGTCGACGATCGCGTTGTTGATCGCGTCGCCGCCGATATTGAGGCTGCAACCGGCGATGATGCCGTTCTCGTCGCAGACGGCGATCTCGCTCTTGGACGCGCCGATGTCGATGACGAACGCGCCCTCGCGGCGCTCCATGCCCTCGAACACGGCGAGCGGCGACTCGATGATCGTCACCTCGTCCGCGCCCGCTTTGAGCAGAACGCGCTCGATCGTGCGCTTGTCCATGTTGCCGATGCCGCACGACACACAGGCGATGACCTTGATCTTGGGCTTGAAAATGCGGTACGGAACGGCGCGTCTGATGAACTCGCGGTACATCAATGCCGCAGCGCGCTCGTGGAAGATCGTGCCCTCTTTGACGGGGTTGAGGATCTGAAAATCCGCCTGCTTGACGGCGGCGAGACGCTCCGCCTGCCTGCCCGCCTGAACGAGCGCCATCTTGCCGCCGCGATTGCTGATCGCGGCGACGGTCGGCTCGTGAATGAGCACCCCGACGCCTCTGCTGCACACAGTCGTGTTGCGGCTGCCTATGTCGATAACCAATTCGGCTTGTTTCATCTCTCCCTCAATAACTCTGCCAATCGCACGAGAGGCAATCCCATGATGTTGGCGTATTCGCCGTCGTACCTTTCGACGGTGCCCTCGTCCTGAACGCCGTACGCGCCCGCCTTGTCCAGCGGCGAACCGCCCGCGACATAGCGCGCGATGAACTCGTCGCTCATCTTTTGCATGTAGACGTGCGAGACCTCGTGCCAAACGGTCTTGACGCCGCGGTCGTTGACGCATACGCCGGTGTAGACGGTGTGCTTTTTGCCCGCAAGCGCCCTCAGCATCTCGACCGCGTGGGCGGCGTCTTTGGGCTTGCCCAGCACCTTTCCGCCAAAGACGACGACGGTGTCGGCGCCTATCACGACGTCTTCGGAATGTCTGCCCGCGACCGCGTCGCACTTCTTCTCGGCGATCGCCTCGACCATGCGCCACGGCGCCTTGTAGCGGACGTGTTCGTCCACACGGCTGGGCTCAACGTGAAATTCGCCGACAAGCGTAGCGAGCAATTCGCGCCGCCTCGGCGAATCGGATGCAAGTATGATCATGCGGCTTTGGCTTGATCGGAAGGCGCCGCCGGGGCTTTCGCTGCCTTTTTGGCGCTCTTTTTGGTCATCCACTTGCCGCCGTATTCCTTGTACTTCTTGAGCTTTTTGAGCGCCTTTCTGCCCTTCTTGGCGCCGCGCTTCCACGCGAGCGCAAAGTAGAACGCCGCCTTTTGCTCATCCTTGTCGACGACCTTGCCCTCTTCGAACGCACATCCTACCTCGTACAGATAGTCGTCGCCGAGATCCATGCGAATGAGCGCGTCCTTGGCAAGGATCGCCTTGCCGGGCTCTTTGGACTTTTTGGTGTACAGCTCGACCGCAAAACGCGCCGCCGCGTCCGAGCCGGCGTCCATCGCCTTTTGCAGGTTTTCGCCGATATATTGCCAATCGCGGTCGCCGGCGTTCTCGCTCTCATACATGCGCAGCGCGTTGTAATAATATGCGTTCGCGCAATGCGCGTTGACGCCCGCCTGCAACATCGCGTCCGCAGCCTCCGCCGCCGCGTCCGTCGTGCCGATCGAGTCATAGACCTGCGCGAGCAGCGCGCACGCCTTGGGTTCGCCTTCCGCGACGAGCGAGCGAAGTATCGGCAATGCCTTCTTGTAGTATTTCTTCTTGCCCGTCATGCAATATGCCTCGGCAAGCCCGAGCACCGCCTCTTCGTCGCCGAACGCGATCGCTCTGCCGTATGCCTTCTCCGCCTTTTTGACCTTGCCGTCGATCGCGTACATCTTCGCCATACGGCGCAACGCATAGGTGCTGCCCTTGCGTATCGCCACGTCGTAGCACTCCTCGGCAAGCTTGGCGTCCATGTCGACGACGCAGCCCTTTTGATAGTACATGCCCACGACCGCGATCGCGTCGGCATAGCCCGACTTCGCCGCCTGACGGTAGAACACATACGCCTTCTCTCTGTTGGCGGGCACGCCGATGCCGCGCTCGTAGCACCTGCCCATACCGTACGCTCCGCGCAGACTGCCGAGCGCGTACGCCCTCTGCCACAGCGCGAACGCGCGGTCGGGGAACTCCTCTTCCAATTCTTTAGCATAGCGGACGATCGCCGGGATGTAGTCCCTTTCCGCAGCCTCGTTGAGCAGCTCCGCCCTCTCTCTGCCCTCTTTGCCGAGAGCGAGCTCATAGAGCGCGGGCGGATATTTGCGATCGAGGGCAAACTTGCGATACTCTTCCGATTTCGCCTTCGCCTCTTCCGCCGTTTTCTTTTTGACGTCCTTGAGCACGAGCACGGACAGCGCGTATGCCGCCGCCGCAGAACCCTTGCCGTACGCCTGACCGAACAGCTTGTACGCCTCTTTGACATTCTTGCGGCACTTGATGCCGTTGAGCCTGAACCAGCCCATGTAGCACAGCGACTCGGCGTCGCCGTTCTTGACGCCGAACTTGACGCACTCGATCGCCTGTTTGAGCGATTGCTTTACGCCGAAGCCGTAATAGTAGCAGCGCGCCGCCGCCGAAGCCGCGCGCGGATAGCCCTTTTTGTACAGATAGTCGTAAATGGCGAAAGCGGCTTTGACGTCGCGGTTGACACCCAAACCGTTTTCGAGACAATACGCATAGTTGAACCTGCCGACGTCGCTGCCCTTCGCCGCCGCCTTCTTGAACCAATAAGCCGCCTTGGGCAGATTGCGCTTGACGCCGTCGCCCTTGAAGAAGCATTGCGCGAGAAAGCATTGCGCGTCCACATCGCCGCGCTTCGCCGCGGGCACGAGATAGTGTCCCGCCATGAACGTGTTCTTTTCGACGCCCTTGCCGGTGTGATAGCAATATGCGAAGTTGTACGCCGCACGCACGTTGGTGCGGGCAAGCTCCTTGTACACCTCGACAGCCTTCTCGGGATCCGCCTTGGGGACGCCCTTTTGATTGAGATAGCAGTCCGCGACCGCGATGCGGCCGTCGACGCTGCCCAGCTCCGCCGCCTCGTTGAAGCGGTTGAACGCCTCGATGTCGCTCTGCTTGGTGCCGCGCCCGTAGAGATAGAGATAGCCCAGCTTGATCTTGGACTCGACGTGACCGGCGTTGCTCGTCAGAGTGTAGAGCCTGAACGCCTCCTTGTAGTCGTTCTTGGTGCCGATGCCCTTCTCGTGGCACATCGCCAAATGATAGATCGCGTCGGTGCGCTCCTCGGATTCGGGAAGCGCCTTCACGCTCTTTTCAAAACACTCGAAAGCCCTCTTCGCATCCTTTTCGGGATCGGGAGAAGGAGACTCGCCCTTGAAATAGACAAGCCCGAGTTCGTACATCTTTACGGGATCTTTTTTTGCGAGTTTTTGCAAATCTTTGAACGACACGGCAGGCGCCTCCGAAGGAGCGGAAGCGGCAGACTGCGCATTGAGTTTGAAATCAGCGTCGGGCATACTCCACCTATACACTATTCTTATTACGTTTTATTTTAGCATATTACGCGCCCACACGCAAGCGATATCCGCTAAATTGTCAAAATTATTTGCGATCGCCTCGCCCAAAAACACAAAAAATGCGTTTTATCCACACAGACGCGCATTTGTGGTGAAATGTCTGCGCTGTCGCGCAAACGTGAAATACGGCGGTCGTTTGACCGCCGCGTGAAACGCTTGCGCATCGCGCAAGCGTGAAATGTTGCCTTTGGCAACGTTACGGAAGCGCGCTATGACAGCGCACTTATACTTGTCACAACATAGAACCAAGCCCAAAAATAGACCGCGCCGCGCGCATGTGAGCAAGCCGATGATTGAACTGCTCCTTGCCTGCCCGTCGACGAACCAAGCCCCAAATTAGACCGCGCCGCGCGCATGTGAGCAAGCCGACATAAAAAATATCCGACGGCGTTTTGCCGTCGGTATTTTTTTGTCGGTGCTCGCAGTTGAGGCGAGCGTATTTTGCGCAGGGGCGAACCATCGACCGCGAAGGTCAATACCCTTGGGTCTTAGCCGCACGCCGACAGTCTAAATTTTTAAATATGCTCCTTGCCTGCCTGTTATTGTACCAAGCTAAAAAAGACCGCGCAACGGTTACAAAGACGCGCCGAAAGAAAGAGGACGACATTTTTTGTCGTCCTCTTTTCTTGCGGTTTAGTTTTGAGCGAGAGATTTTCCGCTCAGACAAGTCGCATCCCCGCAGCTCAATACCCTCTGCGGTCTTAGCGAGGGGCTAGACGAAGTATGCGCGCAAAAGATACGCATCGCATTACCCGTCACAAAAGACCGCGCCGCGCGCATGTGAGCAAGCCGACATAAAAAATATCCGACGGCGTTTTGCCGTCGGTATTTTTTGTCGGTGCTCGCAGTTGAGGCGAGCGTATTTTGCGCAGGGGCGAACCATCGACCGCGAAGGTCAATACCCTTGGGTCTTAGCGAGCGGCGGGGTGAAGCCCCTGCGTAAAAGCCGCCGCCTCAACCTTGCCCACATGCGCGCGGCGCGGTCACAAAATCTGAAGTTGTTTTTTGTATGCGCGCTTGAAGTCCCCGACGCTCGTCATTGCGTCTTTGATCTCGAGCGAACACTCGGCGCCCTCGCTGTCCGTCTTCATGATCACGCTGTCGCCCAGCACGTCGCAGGTGATCGTCTTGATCACTCCGCTCATACTGCGGTCGAGACTTTCGGCAATGCGGACGATGACCCCCAATTTGAAGATCGCGTCGACGTCCTCCTCGGTCAGCATCTCGCGGTAGCGCATGAACTCCATCGTGTTCATGTCGCCCTTGCGGTGCATGCACGCCATGAACGCCGCCATCACAAGATCTTTGTGCGAAATGCCGTAGAGGTTGCTGTTGAGGATGATGTAGCACGAGTGCTTGTGGTGGTCGTAGTATTTGATGCGGTTGCCTGTGTCGTGGAGCATCGCCGCGGTGCGCAGCACTTTGACATATGCCCTCGGCAGCTTGTGCAGCACTTTGAGCTGTTTGAACAGCTGTATGGACAGGTTGTAGACGTGTTCGGCGTGAGTGATGTTCTCGCCGAAGAAGTTGAGCAGCGAATAGATGCTGTGCCCGAGCACGTCGGAGATGGGCTTTTCGTTGGTCGACGGAACCGCGTAACGGAACATCGCGCCCTCGCGCAATCCGCCGCCCGAGATCACGAGATCGTCCATACCGAGATGCCCTATCACCGCCTTGATCGCCGCGAGCGCCGACGGGAAAATGTCCGCCCTGACGCTGGACAGCCCCTTGATCTTCATCGTCTTGTCGAGGTCGAGCGCGCGGATGTTGGCATAGATGCCGTTGAACTCCTGCGAAGTGATCACATAGTTGTGTGCCATCGACAGCGGATACTTTTTGAGCATGCGGCTGATCTTGCCGAGGTTGCGGAAGGAACCGCCCACGCCGATCAGCTTGGTGTCGGGCAAGATCTCGGTCATCCACTCCAATTTGGAGAGCTGCTCTTTGACATAGTCCTCGATGAATTGGGTGCGCTCCTGCGGAGTGCCGCCGTGCTTTTGGGCAAGCTCGGTCAACACGACCGCGCCGAACGGCAGCGTGACGTGCTGCAACAGATTTTTGCGGTTGTAGTAGATGAACTGAGTGCTGCCGCCGCCGATGTCCATGATCAGACCGCGCGGGATGTCCATCGAGTTGATCACGCCCTGATAGACCAATTGCGCCTCTTCGTCCTCGTCGAGCACGCGCAGCTTGATGCCGGTGGTCGCGAGCACGTCGTCGAGGAACCCGCGCTGATTTTTGGCGCGCCTGACCGCGGCGGTCGCGTACGCATAGATCTTCTCCACCTTGTTGGCGTCGCAGAGACGGCGGAACATTTTGAGCGTCTTGATGGTCTGCGCCATGCGCGCAGGCTGTAAAAATCCGTCCAGCTCCATATCCTGAGCGAGACGGACGGTTTCTTTGAGTTCGTCCACTACCGAAAAGTAGCCGCCTTCCAAAATGTCGACAAGCACCAAACGCAGCGAATTCGAACCCAGATCGATGATAGCGATTTTTTCCATAAACTTCCTTTTGTCGTAACGTCTGTCAATAGTTACCGCACATATTTTGCAAGTATATTATAACACAACATTTCCGGCTTGGCAATACCCAATTTTCAATTTTTGCAAAATTGGCGAAATATCGTCTCGAAAAAGCGTGATTTTTGACAAAATGTCATTTTTGGCATAAAAATACGGCACGGCGTGTAAGCCGTGCCTCAACGTGTTCAAGCCAATCTCGAAGCGACCGCTTTGAGGAAGTCCTCGGTCGAGAGCGACTTTGCCGCCGTCTCACCCTTCCAGATCGCCGCGAGGTCGCCGGTCATCTCGCCCGCCTCGATCGTGTCGATCGTCGCCTTTTCGAGCCTGTCGCCGAACTCGGCGAGAGCGGCGTTGCCGTCCAGCTGCCCGCGCTTGCGCAGCGCGCCCGACCACGCGAAGATGGTCGCGACGGGGTTGGTCGAAGTGGTCTGACCCGCCTTGTACTTGTAGTAATGACGCGTGACGGTGCCGTGCGCCGCCTCGTACTCGTAGTTGCCGTCCGGCGAGACGAGCACCGAGGTCATCATCGCGAGCGAACCGAACGCGGTCGCGACCATGTCGCTCATCACGTCGCCGTCATAGTTTTTGCACGCCCAGATCATGCCGCCCTTGCTGCGAATGACGCGCGCGACGGCGTCGTCGATCAGAGTGTAGAAATATTCGATGCCGGCGGCGCTAAACTTGGACTCGTACTCCTTTGCGAAGATCTCGGCGAAGATGTCCTTGAAGCGGTGATCGTAGGTCTTGGAGATGGTGTCCTTCGCCGCGAACCAAAGATCCTGCTTGCGGTCGAGCGCATAGTTGAAGCAGCTGCGTGCAAAGCTCTTGATGCTGGCGTCGGTGTTGTGCATGCCCATCACCACTCCGCCCGTCTTGGCGAAGTCGAAGATCTCGAGCACGCGCTCGGAGTTCTTGCCGCTGATGACGAGGCTCGCCTTCTCGCCCCTGCCGACGTAAGCCTCGACGTCCTTGTAGATGTCGCCGTAGGCGTGCCTCGCGATCGTGATTGGCTGCTCCCAAGTCGGGATGTAGGGCACGACGCCCTTGACCATGATCGGAGTGCGGAAGACGGTGCCGTCAAGTATCGCCCTGATCGTGCCGTTGGGGCTCTTCCACATCTGTGTGAGGTTGTACTCGGTCATGCGCTGGGCGTTGGGGGTGATCGTCGCGCACTTGACGCCGACCCCGAGGCGCTTGACCGCCATCGCCGCCTCGTGAGTGACCTTGTCGCCGCTCGCCTCGCGCGAAGGCAGACCGAGATCGTAGTATTCCGTTTTGAGATCGACGAACGGTTTGAGCAAAATGTCCTTGATCATCGCCCAAATGACGCGCGTCATCTCGTCGCCGTCCATCTCGACCAACGGCGTGTCCATACGGATCTTTTCCATCTATTTCTCCTTGGGCATTGCCCGAAAATCGTTATCGCAAGTAGACCCTAGCGCGAAAAGTTCGCGCTTTCGAAAGTAATTATATTATTTTGCCGGCGATTTTGCAAGCATTTGAACTCGCATTCAGGTATTGAAAGAGCAACGGAGAATCGAATTTGTACTTTTTTTCGTCTTTCGACGCGACCGCCTGCTCTATCAATGCGTCGGCGACGTCCGCCGCGCTCATCCCGAGCGGCTTGAACAGATATGCCGCGAGCGAGCCGGGCACGGTGTTGACCTCGCCGACATAGACGCTGCCGTCCGCGACGAAAAAGTCGACCCTGACCACTCCCCTTGCGCCCAGTGCGCGGTAGATCTTCTCCGCCGCCGCCTTGATCTCGTCGGACAGTGCCGACGCTATCTTCGCCGGACACTCCCTGCCGGGCGTGTCCTTTGCGCCGCGCAGATACTTGTCCTCATAGTCGAGCATCTCATGCCACGGCACGATGCGCTCCGTCTCGGACACGACGACCTCGCCGCCTCGCGTAAGGCATGCGCAATTGACCTCTTCGAAGTCGACAAACGCCCTCTCGATCAAGACGTCGTCATCGAAACAGCGCGCGACAGCGACCGCCTCTTTGACCGCGTCCCTGTCCCGACAGACCGCGACGCCTATCGAGCTGCCCTGTCGGCACGGCTTTACGCACAGCGGCAAACCGAGAGCGGCGACCGCGTCGTCGGCGATCTCGTCGTCGGTCATCGAGACGTGATAGCTCCTCCACCTTGCCGAGCGCAGTCCGAGCGAGTCGAAAAGCCGCTTTGACAAAACCTTGTTCATCCCGATCGCCGAGCCCTCGACCGAGGCGCAGGTGTAGGGCAATCTTAGCACTGACAGCAAGCCCTGCACCTCGCCGTTTTCGCCGCTGCCGCCGTGAGTGCATACGACCACGCACTCGGGACGGGCAAACGGCACGAGCAACCCCGCCCGCTTGCGGTACAGCCCGCGCTCGGTCAAATAGACCCTGCGGCGGCGCGCGCTCTTGCCGAGATAGGTCGCGACGGAACACGCGTCCTTGGGCGAAAAAAATCCCTCCTCAGTCATATAGACGGGCACGACGTCGTGCCGCGCTTTGAGCGCGTTCATCACCTGGATGCCGGTGATCACGGACACTTCCTTTTCGCACGAATCGCCGCCGTAAAGCACTGCGACAAGCATATCTGCACCTCCGTATATTTTCTTGCCGGTGTCTATTATATGCGCATTTTCGTCAATAGTTGTCCGGCAGATCGTTTTGGATGAGCAAGACCGACACGCCGTCCAACACGGTCGCGAACAGTCTTTTCGCGTCCTCGAGATCGCGCGCGGCGTACAGCTTGCCGAGATAGCCCGCGCTCGCAAGCCCCCTCTCGATGTCGGCGGCGTTGGGACCTATCGCGATCGCGACGTCGGCGACCGCGGCGAGCTCGCGCCCCAGCTCGAAGTTGAGCCTCGCGCCCTCTTTGCCGCCCTCGACGATGCCCTGAGTCGCGACCGCCCTCTTTCCCTCGAACAGCCCGAGCGCGTCAAACGCGTTTTTTACCCCGACGGGATTGGCGTTGTAGCTGTCGTCTATTATCGTCAGCGCACCTGACTTGATGAGCTGCATGCGATGCGGCGCCGGTTCGAGAGCCGCGACCGCCGCGGTGATCTCGCTTGCCGACACGCCGAGGTCATGCGCCGCGCAGGCGGCGAGAGCGACGTTCTCGATGTTGGCGCGACCCAAAAGCCGGGTGCGGCACTCCGCCCTCTCGCCGTCGCAAAAGACGAGCGTGAACGCGCCGCCCTCCGCCGAAAGCGCTACCCCTTCGATCGCGCAATCGCCGCAGTCTCCCGACGACAGCGCGCGGCATCCGCACTCGCGATACATCCGCGCCGCCCCGCCGTTGCGCGTGTTGAAACAGCACGTTCCTCCGTGCGCGGCGAGATGATCGGGCAATTCCCTCTTTGCCGCAAAGACGTTTTCAAGCGAGCCGAACGTCTCCAAATGCTGCTCTGCGACACCGGTCACCAGCCCGTAAACCGGCTCGATCATTTTGCATATCTCGGCGACGTCGCCCCTCTTGCGCGCGCCGACCTCGGCAATGAAGATCTGCGCATCCTTGGGCATCGCGGCGACGCTGAGGCATATCCCGGCGGGCGTGTTGTAACTCTTTGGCGACGCGAACACGCGATAGCGCGAGGACAGCATCGCGGCGAGATAGGTCTTGACCCCCGTCTTGCCGAAACTGCCGGTGATCGCGATCGTCAACAGCTCGGGCTTTGCGGCGAGCGCACGGCGGCAGCGGCGTTTATACTTCGCGGCGATCGCCCTCTCGCCGGGCAGCGAAAGCGCAAGCGCGACATAAGCCGAAGCGGGCGCAAGCGCATACGTTGCCGCGGCAAAAAGCCCCGACCACCTCATTCCCGCGCCGCGCGCCGCAAACTCTGCCGCGACCCCCGCCGCCGCACAGACAAACAGCCCCGACGCGCACAGTCTGACAAAGCGCGCGGTGACGCGCGGCGGAGTTTTGGCAAAGCGTTTGAGCGCGCGCACGGTCAGCGCGACGGCAAAGACGGCGAAAAACGGCGCAAGCGCAAAGTATGTCAAATCGCCGGCAAACAGTGCGGCAAGCGCGCCCACCGCCGCCGCGGCGAGCGCAGACAGCTCCGCACTCAAAGCGAACTTGCGCGCCTTGCGGTCGCGTACCGCGCGGTAACCGGACAATTGGAACAGCGCAAAGAACGGCAGCGCCGCGGCGAGCATCCCGAGCGTGCAAAACGCCGCGATCATACTACCCCCTCCGCCAGCGCGCGTATCGCCGCCGCGATCGTAACCGCGTGATCGAGATAGCAAAAATGCCCTCCGCTCAACCCTATCGCCGCGCCGTCCGCGACGAGACGAGCGATCTTTTTGGCGGTGTACGGCGGCGTTTCGCGATCGTCTTTTCCGTATACAGCCAACACGGGCACACAAATTTTGCGCAATTGTCCCTCTTGATGATCTCTCACCGCGAGTTTGAGTACCTCTCTCAGACAGCCCTGCGCCGCCCTGTAATCGGGAGAGCCGCATCTCGACACATCCAGCCCCAGCCGCCGCCTCAATTTGAACGCCGCCACCTTGCAGAAGCGGCGCAAACTTCGCCTAGGTCTGACTCCTGCGGACGAGATCAGAACAAGTCCTTTGACCGCCTCGGGGTGCCGCGCGGCGAGCGAGATCGCGACCCGTCCGCCAAACGAGTGCGCGACGACCACCGCGCCGCCGACGGCGAACTCGCTCATCCACTCGGCGATCCCGTCCGCGTATTCGTCGACGGTCATCGCCCTGTCGAGCGGCGTCGAACCGAAACCGAACAGGTCGGGAGAATAGCGGTCGAACCCGCCCAATCTGAGCGCGAGCGCGTCCAAAGAATGCCTATCCCCTCCCCAACCGTGCAAGAATACAAGCGGCGCGCTTTCGCTCCCGTCGCCGCGGCGGAACGTATATTCGACGATGACCTCTCACCTCTATAATATTGATAATATATAATATTCGGCGGCATCGAGAGGCGTTACCGCCGAACGCGTCGCGCAGACGGTGCTCGCAGTTGCAATGCTCCTTGCCTGCCCGTCATTGAGCCAAGCCTAAAAAAAGACCGCGCCGCGCGTATGTGGGCAAGCCGACATAAAAATATCCGACGGCGTTTTGCCGTCGGAATTTTTTTGTCGGTGCTCGCAGTTGAGGCGAGCGTATTTTGCGCAGGGGCGAGTCATCGACCGCGCAGGTCAATACCCTTGGGTCTTAGCAAGCGGCGGGACGATGCCCCTGCGTAAAAGCCGCCGCCTCAACCTTGCCCACATACGCGCGGCGCGGTCAGGACTTATACATGCGCTTGCGTGCCGCCTCAGCCTTCTTCTTGCGCTTTACGCTGGGCTTCTCGTACGCTTCCCTCTTGCGGAGTTCGCCGATAATGCCGTCTCTGGCGCACTTGCGCTTGAAACGCTTGAGAGCGCTCTCGAGATTCTCGGTCTCGCCTACTCTTACTGTGGACATGTTATCGCCTCCTTCCCGCAATCGGGTCATATTTTGCTTTCTTATTATAAAGGCGTGCGCGCCTTTTGTCAACTGTACGAACGCGCTTTTTACGCTTTCAACGCGAGTTTTTTCGCAATCGACGCGAGGTCGTAGCCTTGGTCGGGACGGGTGTTGAACACGTTCGCGCCGTCTCCGTTGCGACGAGGGATGACGTGGACGTGGAAGTGGAACACGCTTTGTTGCCCCGCTTCGCGCGTGCAATTGACGAGGTTCGCGCCGTCAAAGCCGCGATCCTCGACAAAGTGTTTGGCGAGTTTGCGCGCGGTCGCAAAGACGGCGGCGAGGTCGCCTTCGGGGCATGCGATCAAGTCTGCGGTATGCGCCTTGGGCACGACGAGGGTATGTCCCTCAAAGTCGCCCGCGATGTCGAGGAACGCATAGGTCTTGTCGTCCTCATAGATCTTGTACGAAGGGATGTCGCCCTTGATTATCTTGCAAAAAATGCAGTCGTCCATATTTCCTCCTATTCGGCGATGACGCCGTCTTTGTACAACTGTTTGACCGTGACGGACAGTTCGCCGTCGTGCCGCCCGGGAACGTACGCCTTGACGAATTCGAGGCTGTGTCCGCTCGTGCAGCCGTCCTCGTATTGCTCGGCGAGCACGTCGAGGCGTTTGCCGACGAGGGCGCTCAAAAACTCGCGCTTGCACTTTTCGGCGACCGCGACGGCGCGCGCGACGCGCTTTTCGACGACGTTTGCCGGCAGTTGCGGCAGCTTTGCCGCGACCGTACCACTGCGCGGTGAATAGCCGAAGACGTGCACTTGCGCAAAACGCATGCTCTCGACAAACTCGAGACTTTGCTCAAAGTCGCCCTCCGTCTCGGTCGGAAAGCCGCAAATGAGGTCGGTCGTGACCGCCGCGTCCGGGAACGCCTCGCGGATGAGCGCGACCTTCGCCGCGTATTGCGCGGATGTATAGTGGCGGTTCATGCGTTTGAGCACCGCGTCGCCGCCGCTTTGGAGCGACAGGTGGAATTGCGGACAAAACCGTTTGAGCCCTTTGAGCGCGCCGAGCAGCTTTTCGTCGACGACGCCGACCTCGAGCGAACCCAATCTGATGCGGACGTCGACGTCTTTGAGCGCGGCGATGAGTTCGGCAAGCGACGAACCGATGTTCTTGCCGTACGACGACAGGTCGATGCCCGTCAACACGATCTCGCGGCTGCGCGCGGCGACCGCCTCGCACTCGGCGACGCAATCGGCAAGGGCGCGCGAGCGGCTGCGGCCGCGCAGGTACGGAATGAGACAATACGAACAGAAGTTGTCGCAGCCGTCCTGAACCTTGATGTACGCCCTCGTGCGGTCCTCGGCGGGGTCGCAAAGTCCGTCGTATTCGAGCGGAAGCGGCGCTACGTCGGTCGCCTTTTCGCAAAAGCGCACCGCTGCCGCCGCCTTGTCGGCGACGCCGCCGATATAGGTCACGCCGCTCTTGCTGCGGAACGCGCTTGCGTCGTGCTGGCTCGCGCAGCCGATCACCGCGACCGTCGCCGAAGGATTTTGGCGCAGACAGCGCGTGACGAATTGGCGCGACTTGCGTTCCGCCTCGCCCGTCACCGCGCAGGTGTTGACGATGTAAGCGTCCGCCGGCTCGAGCGCCGTGACGACCTCGTGTCCCATGCGGCGCAGCGCGGTGACGATGCAGTCGCACTCATACTTGTTGACTTTGCAACCGAGGTTGCAGACCGCGACCTTCACTTGCCCAACTCTCCTCTTTCGTAATCGACGATCGCCAGCGCGACAAGCCCCGCCGTCTCGCAACGCAAAATACGCTCGCCCAGCGTGACCGTCTTTGCGCCGACGGCGATAGCTCTCTCGACCTCGCCGGGGGCGAACCCGCCCTCGCTGCCTATGATGAGCGCGATGTCCTTCGCCTCTTTCAGCCCGGGGACGTCGCCAATCCTGCCGTTGAGAGCGTGCTCGTACGGCATGATCGCAAGTTCGGCGTCCGCGATGCGCGACAGCACGCCGTCAAAGTCGGTGAGCTCATCGACCTCGCAGCGCACGCATCTGCCGCATTGCTTGCACGCCTCGATCGCGACGCGCTCCATTCGCGGACGGTTGAATTTTGTCTCTTCCGTGCGCTCGGACAGGAACGGCACGATCCGCGCCGCGCCCAGCTCCACGCACTTTTGAACGATGTACGACAGCTTGTCCCCCTTGGGCAAAGCCTGAAAGAGGGTGACGCGATAGGGCAACTCCGCCGCGCCGCGCCGTCTGCCGTCTATGCGCGCAAGCGCGCTGTCAGCGCCGATCGAAGTCAAAGTGCAATCGAGTTCGCTGCCGTCGCCCGGGCAGACGACGATCTTGTAGCCGGGCTTGTGCCGTAGCACTTTGGTCATGTGGACGAACTCGTCGCCGCCTATCGTGACCTCGTCGCCGCACACGTCCGACGCGTCCGCAAAAAATCGCCTTATCTCCATGCCCGTCTCAACTCCATCGCGTGCCATTCGCCGTCGCGCTCCTGCCGCGCGACCTCAAATCCGGCGTTCAAAAACGCGGTCTTTACGCTCTCCAGCCTCGCGGCGATGATGCCGCTGACGATCAGTCTGCCCTGCGGCGCGAGATAGGGCGCGACGCCCTCGGCAAGCCTGATCAGGATGTCGGCGGTGATGTTGGCGAGGATGAGGTCGTATTGTCCGCTCAGCTCCGCCAGCAGATCTGCCTGCTTTACGGACACGTTGGTCACGCCGTTGATGTCGCAATTGCTCTTGGCGACCGCGACTGCCTTTTCGTCGATGTCGCACGCGTCCACGCTCGACGCGCCCAGCTTGGACGCCGCGACCGCGAGGATGCCGCTGCCCGTGCCGAGGTCTGCGGTGCGCGCGCCCACGATAGGTCCGTCCTGCATCAATTTGAGACACAGCCTCGTCGTCTCGTGCTCGCCGGTGCCGAACGCCATGCCGGGATCCATCTTGACGACCTTGACGCCCTCTTTTGACGTATAGTCTATCCAACCGGGGACGACGGCGACGCCGCCGCACTCTATCGGGCTGTAAAACTTGCGCCAGACGACGTTCCAATCCTCGTCGCCGACGACGCGTCGGGACGTCTCGAGCGAACCTGTCTCAAAAGCGCAATCGCGTTTGAGATCGTCCAATCTCTCGCCGAGCTTCCTCTCGACCTCGTCCGCGCTCTCTTCGGGGAAATAGCCGAGCACGCGCACGACCTCGCTTGCGGCGAGCACGCTCTCGTCGACATAGTCCCAAACGACGTCGCTCTTGCACAATTGCAAAAAGTCGTTTTTGTCATAGATGCCCACGCCCTCGCTGCCGAGGTCGGACAATATGTCCGCGACGAGCTCGCTCGCGGCGGTGGTCGTAAAAACGGTGATCTCTCTGTAATCCATGGCTCTATTATATTGCATCGGCGCACATTTTGCAACAATTGCGCGCCCGAGGGCGCGAAAAAGGGGCAGCTTTCGCCGCTCCTTTTTCAAAATCGCGAATATGTTTCGGGTTATCGCGTCATTCAGCCTTGGGCTCGTCGCCGCTCAGCTTCTCCTCTTTCGCCGCCTGCGCCGCATCTTTCGCCGCGTCGCGCATCTCTCCGGGGACAAATTTGAGCGCGCCGTCCTCGCCGACGTCGACGGTCACATTTTGACCGATCGCGATCTTGCCCGCCAAGATCAATTCGCTCAGCTCGTCCTCGATGTATTTCTGGACCGCTCTCCTCAACGGACGCGCGCCGTACTCGACGTTGGTGCCGTGTTCGACGATGTAATTCTTCGCAGCGTCGGTCACCGTAATGCCGATGTCGCGCTCGTCAAGCCTCTTTGCAAGCCCGTCGACCATCATCGTGACGATGGAATTCATGTCCTCTTTGCGCAGCGGACGGAAGATGATCACGTCGTCGATACGGTTGATGAACTCGGGGCGCATCGCCTTTTTGAGCGCCTCCATCTGCCTCTCCTTCATGTTGTCGTAATCGGTCTCGGCGTCGCTCGAACCGAAGCCCAGCTTTGCCTTTGCCTTGATCTCGTTCGCGCCGATGTTGGACGTCATGATGACGATGGTGTTCTTGAAGTTGACCGTCCTGCCGTGCGAATCGGTCAATCTGCCGTCGTCGAGGATCTGGAGCAGGATGTTGAACACGTCGGGGTGAGCCTTTTCGATCTCGTCGAACAGCACGACGGAATAGGGCTTGCGGCGCACCTTTTCGGTCAATTGTCCGCCCTCGTCGTAACCGACGTAACCGGGCGCGGAACCTATCAATTTGGACACGCTGATCTTGTCCATGTACTCGGACATATCCAGACGTATCAGCATGTTCTCATCTCCGAACATCGCCTCGGCGAGCGCCTTGGAAAGCTCCGTCTTGCCGACGCCTGTCGGTCCGAGGAAGATGAACGAGCCTATCGGACGCTTGGAATCCTGCACGCCGGCTCTCGCCCTTCTGACCGCCTTGGCGACCGCAGATACCGCCTCGTCCTGACCGACGACGCGCTTATGCAGCGTCTCTTCGAGGTGAAGCAGTCTTTGCGCCTCGCTCTCGGTCAATTTGACGACGGGGATCTTTGTCCATGCGGACACGACCGCCGCGATGTCGTCCACGCCCACTTCGAGTTTGACGTCGTCGTGATGTTTGTGCCACGCCTCCTTTTGCTCGTCGATGCGTTTTTGAAGTTCTTCCGCCTTTTTCTTGACTGTCTTCGCCTCATCGTACAGTTCGTGCTTGGCAAAGCTCACCTGCTCCACTTTGAGGCGGTTGACCTCGTCCTCCATCTTCTTGACGTCGTCGGGCATCACGAAGTTGCTGATCCTCTTCTTGGACGACGCCTCGTCGATTAGGTCGATCGCCTTGTCGGGCAAGAACCTGTCGCTGATGTACCTGTCGGACATCTTTGCCGCCGCCTCGAGCGCCTCGTCGGTGATAGTCACATGATGATGCTCTTCGTACTTGGAACGTATGCCTTTGAGGATCGTGATCGTGTCCTCGACCGAGGGCGGATCGACAATGATCTGCTGGAATCTGCGCTCGAGCGCACTGTCCTTTTCGATGAACTTGCGATACTCGTCGAGCGTGGTCGCGCCGATCGTCTGCATCTCCCCTCTCGCCAGCATGGGTTTGAGGATGTTGGCGGCGTCGACGCCGTTTTCGGACGTGCTGCCCGCGCCGACGATCATGTGGATCTCGTCGATGAACACGATGATGTCGCCTCTCGACAAGATCGCGTCGATCGCCTTTTTGAGCCTCTCTTCAAAGTCGCCCCTGTACTTGGTGCCCGACAGCACCGAGGTGATGTTGAGCGAGAACACCGTCTTGCCACGCAGCATCTCGGGCACATCGCCGTTGACGATCGCCTGGGCAAGCCCCTCGACGATCGCGCTCTTGCCGACGCCGGGTTCGCCGATCAGCACCGGATTGTTCTTGGTGCGGCGGCAAAGGATCTCGATGATCCTCTCGATCTCTTTGCTGCGCCCGATGATGGGGTCGAGCATGCCCTGCCTTGCCTTCTCAGTCAAGTCTTCGCCAAGATCTTGAAGCTCTTTGGGCAGCTTGGCGTTAATGTTGGTTTTTTTGGCGCCCGTGTTGTTCTTGGGCATGTTAGGATCGTCCGACATGATGTCGAGCCCTTCGTCTTCGTCACCGATCTCGTCATCGTCGCCGCCGTCTTCTTCATGCTGACCGAACATCGCCTGAGCCATCAAACGCGCCCTCAATTCGTCCACGTCGACGCCCATCGACGCAAGCGCGCGGCAGGCGTACGAACCGCCGTCTTCGAGCAGGCATGTGAGCAGCGTGACCGAATCGATCGCGCCGACGCCGTTCATCTTGCCGTACATCTCGCTCGAACGCAGCGCCCTGTCGACGCGCGGCGTGATCCTGACCTGGGATGTCGGCTCGTCCTCTTGCGGCAGAAGCGCCGCGATCAGCGCGTCGACGTCGATCAGTCTTGCCAAGATCTTTCCGCCCTTGCATTGCGAACTCGCTATGCCGGCGAGCAGGTGTTCGGTCCCCAAAAGACCGCCTTTGCGCATCGCGTAAGTTTGAGCCTGTTTGATCGCTCTCGCACATTCTTCGGTGAATTTCATATCATATCCTCCTTCAATTCAAAGTCTTGTTTGTCAATGCGGCGCGCGCTCTGTCGCGCTCTTCCGCGGTGAGGACCTTTTTGGCGAACATGCACAGCATCGCGGGCTGAGTCATCACCGCCAAATTGTCCAATGTCTCGTAGTCTTTGTCTATGTAGCCGAGGGCTATGCCCAGCCTTGCGTAGCCGACGAGCTGCATGAACTCGCTCGAGCTGATCTTGCAGCAATTGGTCAAGATGCCCCAGCTGCGCATGATCTTGTCCTTGAGGTCGACGCCTCCCCTCTGTTTGAGCGCCTCTCTTTCGCGGCGCTCCAATTCGATTATCTGCGTGACCGCCCTGCCGAAGATGTCCTTGATCGACTCCTCGCTCTTTCCGACGGCGGCTTGATTGCTGATCTGATACTCAAAGCCGGAAGCGTCCGTGCCCTCGCCGTACGTTCCCCTCGTGGTGAACCCCAGCTTTTCCAGCCCCGAGATCAGACTGCCCATCTTTCGCGCGATCGTCATCGCCGGCAGCGACACGAGCGCCGAAAGACGCATCGCCGCGCCGAGATTGGTCGGGCATGCGGTCAGATAGCCGAAATATTTGTCATACGCGATGTCGAGGTTTTGGGCAAGAAGCTCGTCCAGCTTGACCAGCTTTGCGTATGCGTTGTCGAGGTCGTATCCCGGCATGATGCATTGCTCGCGGATGTGGTCCTCTTCGTTGATCATGATCGAGACGGTCTCGTCGTCGGCGACGAACACGCCGCCGTACGGCTTTTTGACCAACTCGGCGCTGATCAAATGCTTTTCTACGAGCGATTGCTCGAACAACTTCTCCGTCTCGCCCGTCTTGTAGAACTTGCCGGCGAACAGCTTGTTGCAACAATCGACAGTGTTCTTCATCAACACCGAATAGATCTCTTCCTGCCCGCTCAGTTTGTGGGGGAAGGGCAAGCCGTTGATGTTGCGCGCAAAGCGCACTCTCGTGGAGATGACCACGTCCTTGTTCTTGTCCGTCATTTGCCGTCACCTCCCGTGAGCGAGGCGATTTGATGTTTGAGCTGAGACGCGAGATCGTAATCTCCCCTCTCGCCCGCCTCGTGCATCTTTTTGCGCAGCTCTTCGACATAGTCGGCAAGCGACTTGGCGTTTTGTTCGCGCTTGGCGCCGTCGTCCGTTTTCGCCGCCTTCTTCGCGCCGGGACCCTTGCCCTTATATTCACTGCCGCCGAGCTGGGCGACATAGCTGTGCGCGAGGTCGTAAAAGACCTTGTAGCACTCGCTGCACCCGAACTTGTAGTTCGACGCGATCTCCTCCTCGGTCGCTCCGCACACCGGGCATACCCTGCGCGCCTTTTTGTGCTCGGGATCGGCGCTCTTGACCGGATTGCCGAGGATCATCGCCTGCAAGACGTTGTCGAGCCCCGACAATACGTCGTCGAAAAACCCGCCGCCCGCATTGACCTGCTTGGCGCACTCGGGGCAAAGCCACTTGACGATCTGATGTCCGCCCGTCCCCATCATCACATAGCCGGTCGCATACCGCTTGTGACACAGGTCGCAGATGTGTTCTTTGTTGTCCGCCATAGTTACCTCCTGATCAATCCGACAAGGATCTCCTTGAAAATATTCTTTCTCAACGCGTCCGCCATCGGCACCGCGAGCGCCCTGTCGCCGATCGCGCTCTTGACGATCGCCGCCTCGCCGTCCGTGATGATGCCGTCGCGCGCAAGCCTGTCCGTCATCGACGCCGCCTTGTTGAACGTCAACGCGTCGAGCGCGTCCGTCTGTTTGAGCAGCTCGGGCAAAAAGTCATCCTTTGTGCCGACGATCTTCGCGACCGTCACGCTCCCTCCGCCGCCGCGCTTTGACTCGATCACATATCCTCTGTCCACCGAAAACCGCGTCGTCAACACATAGCTGATCTGCGACGGCGAGACGCCGAAATAGTGCGCCAGATCATTGCGCGAAAGCTGTATGCTGTCGCTGTCCCCGAAGAACGACTTGATGAATTGCTCTATCGTATCGGATATGTTCGCCATACTTTGCCTCCCGTCAAATTAGTCTTTCTTTGACTTTCGTCCTTATTATACCACACTTTTTCGCTTTGTCAAGAGGTATGGGCAATTTTTTTGAAAAATTTTTTCGAAATTCTCTTCCGCGCCGAAAATCCGCGCTCCGCAATTGCAAAAGTGCGCGCGCTGTGGTAAAATAATAAGACGATATGACGCGCGCTTGTGTGGCGAAATGGCAGACGCAAGGGACTTAAAATCCCTCGGGGAGGACCCGTACCGGTTCGAGTCCGGTCACAAGCACCACTGACGGAAGTCTCGCCCTTTTGGCGAAAATATATGAGGCCGCTTCTCTGCCTCATATTTTTTTCGCTCTTTTGGCTCGCTTCCTCCCCCGTGCTGTGACCGGACTGTCCGAAATAGTGACGCTCACGCGCTTTGTCGCCGCCGCGACAAAGCGTCCCCTGTCGGCGTTCGCTATTCCGGACGCTCACGCGGCTTGTCGCAAATGCGACAAGTCGTACCCTATCGGCGTTCGCTATTCCGTCGTTCGGCAATAAATTGCCTCTCTCCTTACGCTGCACTACGTTTCGCTCCTTACGGTCCGGTCACAAGCACCACTGACGGAAGTCTCGCCCTTTTGGCGAAAATATATGAGGCCGCTTCTCTGCCTCATATTTTTTTCGCTCTTTTGGCTCGCTTCCTCCCCCGTGCTGTGACCGGACTGTCCGAAATAGTGACGCTCACGCGCTTTGTCGCCGCCGCGACAAAGCGTCCCCTGTCGGCGTTCGCTATTCCGGACGCTCACGCGGCTTGTCGCAAATGCGACAAGTCGTACCCTATCGGCGTTCGCTATTCCGTCGTTCGGCAATAAATTGCCTCTCTCCTTACGCTACACTACGTTTCGCTCCTTACGGTCCGGTCACAAGCACCAGCGCTTCAAGCTCGGCTTGAAGCGATCCGAAAACGGGAGTTTGGCACAAGTGCCACTCCCTTTTTTCGGCTCGCCCTACGCCATAGCTTTCCGCTCCGTTTATCTACCCTGCTAACGAAATCGTGGGCACCCGACGGCGCAAGCAATGTAAATCGCTCCAAGTTGCAATCGGGTGCTTTCGCGAAAAAGTATATTATACTTTGAGCGAATCACGAGCGTTATCGTCCCCTATCGGCAATCGCTATTCCGGACGCTCACGCGACTTGTCGCAAATGCGACAAGTCGTACCCTATCGGCGTTCGCTATTCCGTCGTTCGGCAATGAATTGCCTCTCTCCTTACGCTCACTTCGCTCCTTACGGTTGCCGCTTGCGGCAACTTTCGCGAAGTTGTTTCAGGCGCTCTCTCGAAGACGTCAATTGCGAAGCGAAGCTCCTGTCACAAAGAGGGCAAAGTCAAGCCGACTTCGCCCTCTCTGTGAGATTTTTAATTTTCTATTTTCTTGATTTCGGGGTCGATCTACACACACAATAATATTCGTTTAGAATAGCGCTCCATAATGTTTTTACGAACATTTCAAAATGAGAGAACGATGACGCGGTGTCCCCATCAAATTATATCGTCTGTTTGCCGCGATTGCAAGACTGTTGTGTGACTGTTTAATTATCATCTTCTCTCACCCCTCACCTCGGGTAGCGGTCGCGGTATGCCTTGTAGGCGTAAAAGTAGTAGTTGCGCATAAAGATGCCCAGCTTTTTCGGCGAGAGGATGAGCGCGCTGTCGCCGAAGCGCTCAAAGTAATAGAGCGCCTGATTGGCGGAACAATCGAAGGTGTAGACGTCGCCGTCGACGCTCTTTGGCATCGGCCGATAGAGATAGATCTTGTCAAAGAGCGCTTTGCCCTTGTTGGTGAGGCGCACCTTGATCGGTTCACGATCGGACGAGTACATCGGATATTGCGGCGCGCTCTCCACCTGCCTCTCAAAGAGCGCGGCGTTTTGCGGCGGGATCTCGCTCTTTGCCGCAAGCAAAGACACCGTGCGGACGGACGAGAGGCGCACCGTGACGTTTTGTTTGCCGTCGAAAAAGAGCACATAGTTGAACAGCTCTTCCTTTGCCGCGCTGACCGCAAAGACGGACGCGTCCTTGGACACTCCGCCCGTGACCAGCGATAGGCACACCTTTACGCCCTTTGCCGCCGCCTCGGTGAGCAGGCGGTGATTCTCCTTGAAGACGATCCTCTCACGCAAATTCTTCCTCTTTTGCGCATAGGCGGAAAAGAGCCTGCGATAGCACGACGACAGCGACTCGTTGGGCGCCAACATGTTCTCTATGTAGACGACGGCCTTTTCGGCATTCTTGGTCGGCTTGAAGGCAAAGACTTTCGTCTCGCCGTCGTCGATATCGGTCTGCCTCTTTGTGAACACCTTGAGCGCATTCAAAAACGCCGTCTCACGATATCTATCCGGGACGTCGGCGAGCGCTGCCCTCACCTCGTCGCGGAGCTTTTCTTCCGCGCCCGCGAATTCCTCGTAAAAGTTGATGAGCACCATGTTGAGAAAGGCATTCATGTTGGGCGACCCGTCCTTTTTGGTCACCTTGAAGTCGGCGCAATCCTTGCACAACAAATCGTAGAGCGCCTTGGGAGCGCTGATCTTGATCTTTTCGTCCATATCTGCCTCCGAAATCATTTTACCCTAAAAAGGGGTCATAAATCAAGCGTTTTTCCTTATACGTCCCCTCTAAAAAGGGGGCAAGAAATTTTTGAATATTGCGGTATATGCCCCCGATAAGAATGGGTGTAGAATGAAAGCGTCAAAAAAACACGGAGGTGGACAACATGAAAAACACATTTGACGACATCGCCGGCTATGCCCGCGAAAAAGAGGAGTTGCAAAAACTTTGCGAGATCATCAACAACAGAAGATCCTATCTCGAAAAGGGAGCCAAATTGCCCAAAGGCATCATTTTTTACGGCGAGACAGGCACGGGCAAGACGCTTTTTGCCAAAGTGCTGGCGAGCGCGTGTTCTCTCAAGGTATTGACCATCGACGCAAAAAATTTTTCGGACGGGCGCGCGATCTCGAAACAGATCAGGAAAGCGTTTGCCGCCGCCGCGCGCTCAAAAGAGCCTGCGATGATCTTCTTTGACGAGATCGACAAGGTGCTGCCCAACGCCGTCGATGATTACGACACCGACACGTCACGAGCGATCTTGACTCAATTGCTGACATCGATAGACGGCATGGACAGCAGCGGCAACTTCATCTTCGTTGCGACATGCAACCGCTACGCAAGTCTGCCTGAGTCCATCGTTCGATCGGGGCGCATAGACAAGAAGATCCACATCGGCAATCCCGACTATGCGTCGCGCATCGACATCCTTCAAAGGTATATGGGCAAGACGAGCTGCCGCTTTGAGATCGCGCCCGAAGAGCTTGCCAAACTCACCCCGGGATTTTCTTGCGCCGCACTCGAGACGTTGGTCAACGAATGCGTGTTGCACTCAGACGAGAATATGTTCGTATCCGAACAGCTGATACGCTACACCATCCTCGAGAACAAAACGGAAGATATTCCGCGTCCTTCTCCCACGCAGGCAGATATAGCCAACGCCTGCCGCAACATAGGTTGCTTTGTCGTCGCGAAAAATTTCGACGACGGCGACTATTTGCTCCGCCTCGGCGACGACACGGTGTGCAATCTCTATTTCAACGGTCTGATCGCAGAGCACGACGATTACTATGACAACGAAGACGGCATAGATTTCGGCGCGGTGGAAGACAGGGACGAGAACGACGATGACGACGAAGACGACGATGACGACTGCTATGACGACGAAGACGAAGAAACGGGCTTCTATTTCACAAAATCGGACTATCTGCACGCGATCTGCGCATTGATGGGCGGCATTGCCGCGGAAGAGATCGTGCTGAACAAGACGTATGACAACATAGGTCGTCTTCTCTATTCCGCCGACGCGGTCATGACGGGAATGTCGTACAACGGGCTGCTCGGGAGCGAACTGCGATATTCGATACCGAGAGCGCAAAATCTTCCCTACATGTCGCAGCGCATCGACGCGATCAACGCGGCGCTGGACAAGATCGCTTTCGAATGCTTGCAGACGGCGAGGAACATCGTCGAAGCAAACGCCTCGCTGATCAAACGACTCATCCCCATCCTCGTTCAAAAGCGCAGCGTCTTCAAGACGGATTGCGAAGAGATCGTCGCGTCGCTCGGCGGCGTCGTCAAGGTCGACGTCGAATAAAAACGTATTTACAAATCGCTCGAGATATTGTATAATTGTCTCGAGGTGATATCATGCAAAACGTTTTGGCTAAGGGCAGACTTTTGGACGATCAAGGCAAGCTGTTGCAGGCGGGCTATTCCACGGAATATGCCCGGACGTACCGCCGCGACGACATCAAGGCGAGCAAGTGGCGCATCAAGGAGTGGGACTACTATCTCGTCTCGGACGGCGAGCGCGCGCTGGCGTTCACGCTGTCCGACATCGGGTATCTCGCCTTGGCGAGCATAAGTTTGGTCGACTTGAAGGAGAAAAACTTTGTCACAAAGACGGGCATCTCGCCCTTCCCGTTCGGCAAGCACAACTTCCCGTCCGACTTCAACAAGGGGGACGTGGGCTTCGAGTGCGGCAACATCGCGATCTCCATGCGCAACGACGGCAAGGCGCGGCGCATAAAGGCGGAGTGCAAGAACTTCAAGGACGGCAAGAATTTCTTCGCCGAGATCACTCTCTCGCAGCCGCCGCGCGACGCGATGGTCATCGCGACGCCCTTCCCCGGCAACGACCTCGCGTTCTACTACAACGCCAAGGTCAATTGCATGACGGCGAGCGGCTACTACGAGATCGGCGACGAGATGACCGTCCTCGACGCGACCAAGTCGCTGGGCACACTCGATTGGGGGCGCGGAGTTTGGCCCTACTCCAACACCTGGTATTGGAGCTCGATGCAACACCGCACCGAAAACGGCGGCACGATCGGCTTCAATTTGGGGTACGGCTTCGGCGACACCTCGCAGGCGACGGAGAACATGTTCTTTGTCAACGGCAGAGCGCACAAGTTGAACAACGTCGACTTCGGCATCCCCGGCAAGGGACGCAAAGCCGATTTGATGAAGCCGTGGCACTTCACCGACGACGAGGGACGATTGGAGATGACCTTCACCCCGGCGGTCAACCGCCGCGACGTCACCAATGTCGGAATAATCTGCACCGCGCAAAATCAAGTGTTCGGGCTCTTCTCCGGGCACGTCGTGCTGGACGACGGCAGCAAGCTGCAATTTGAAAATTGCGCCGGCTTTGCCGAAAAGGTCGTCAACCGGTGGTGACGCGCAAATGACACAAAAAAACGGGACGCACCAAACGGTGCGTCCCTTGTTTTTGTCAATGTCAGGCGTTCTTGGCGAGCGAATATCCGTCCTTGGTATCGGTCACGGAATAGCCGCGCGAGTTGATCTGCGCGCGCAATGCGTCCGCCTCGGCATAGTTTTTCGCCTTCTTTGCGGCGGCGCGCCTCTCGGCGAGCTCCTTGATCTCATCGGGGACATCCTCCGCAGGCGCGATCTCTTCGGGCTTGGCTTTGTCGAGCGACAGCCCGAACACCTTGTCAAAGTCGAGCGCGAGCGCGTAGATGTCCTTGCTTGCCGGCTCCTTGACCGCCGTCCACAGCACGCCCATGGCGAGCGGTATGTTGAGATCATCGTTTATTGCGTCGGCGAATTGCTTGCGATAGCCATCGAGCTTCGACGCGTCGGTCGGCGCGCTCGACATCTTGTGCTTGTACAATGCGGCGAGCAGACGCGCATAAGCCGTCTTTGCCGCGTCCAAGCCCTCAAATGTAAAGTTGAGCTTTTTGCGGTAGTGCGTGTTGAGGCAGAAGTAGCGGAAGTCCATCGCCGAGTAGCCCCTGCTCTCAAGGTCGGCGATCGTGTAGGTGTTGCCGAGCGACTTGCTCATCTTGCCGTTGTTGACCAACATGAACTCGCCGTGCACCCAATAGTCGACCGTCTTCTTGCCGACGAGCGCCTCGCTTTGCGCGATCTCGTTCTCGTGATGGACGGGAATGTGATCGACGCCGCCCGTGTGGATGTCGAACACGTCGCCCAAATACTTGCGGCTCATCGTCGAGCACTCGATGTGCCAGCCCGGATACCCCTTGCCCCACGGGCTGTCCCACTGCATGATGTGGTTGGGCTCCGCCTTTTTCCAAAGCGCGAAGTCGGCAGGGTGACGCTTTTGAGAATTGACCTCGACGCGCGCGCCGGCTTGCTGCTCGTCCAAATTGAGCCGCGACAGCTTGCCGTATTCGGGGAACTTGCCGATGTCGAAATAGATGCCGTCGTCGATCTCGTACGCATAGCCCTTTTCGAGCAGCGCCTCGACATATTTGATCATGTCGGCGATGTGGTCGGTCGCCTTGGCGATGATCTCGGGCTTGCCGATGTTGAGCTTGGCAAGGTCGTCGAAAAAGATCTTGGTGTAGTATTCCGCGATCTCGTAAGGCGACTTCTTTTGCTCGCGCGAAGCCTTCTCCATCTTGTCCTCGCCCTCGTCGCCGTCCGACATCAAGTGCCCGACGTCCGTGATGTTCATCACGCCTTTGAGCTTGTAGCCGTCATATTTGAGTGTGCGGCGGAAGATGTCCATGAAGATGTAGGTGCGCAAGTTGCCGATGTGCGCATAGTTGTAGACCGTCGGTCCGCAGCTGTACATCGTGACCTTCTTGTCCGAAAGGGGGACAAAGTCCTCCTTGCATCTGTCCATAGTGTTGTAGATCCTGAGCATATCTCTTTCCTCTCGATATTACTTTTTGGCGCCCGTGTGCGTAAAACGCTATTCCGCGTCCTTGCCGCCGTCGTTGCCGAGCGACTTCTCGAGCTGTTCTATCCTCGCGCGCAGCTTGTCTATCTCGTCGCGCACGGGGTCGGGCAGACGCTGCTGGTCGAGGTCTTCGACCTTCTCGCCCTGCAGCCTGACCACCCTGCCCGGCACGCCCACGACCGTGCTGTGCGGCGGCACGTCTTTGAGCACCACGCTGCCGGCGCCTATCTTGCTGTCGTGCCCTATCGTGATCGCGCCCAGCACCTTTGCACCCGAGCTGATCATCACGTTGTCCTCGATCGTAGGATGGCGCTTGCCCGTCTGCTTGCCGGTGCCGCCCAGCGTCACGCCTTGGTAGATGACGACGTTGGTGCCGACCTTGGTCGTCTCGCCGATCACCACACCGACGCCGTGGTCGATGAACACTCCGCCGGCGATGTCCGCCGCAGGGTGAATGTCCACGCCCGTCTTGCGTCGCGTGCCCGCCGAGATCAATTGCGCGAGCCCCTTACAGCCGTGCGTGTAGAACCAATGCGCGAAGCGGTGGCGGTACAGCGCCTTGAAGCCGCCGTACGTCCAAAACACCTCCCACTTGCTGCGCGCCGCAGGGTCGTTGCGCATCGCCGCGTCGAGATCCATGGATATCTTTCCCATTTTGCCTCCCGCCCGTTTGCTTGACGCGCCGTCTCCGGGCATAAAAAACGGCGCCCTTTGTTCAAAGACGCCAAACGCGCGGTCCCACTTTGATTGCGGACTTTCGTCCGCCGCTCGTATGCAGATAACGGTGCCCACCGCCGCGGCATTTCCTCCGCGGAGCTCTCCGTCCGCACTTCACCCGTGTCTGCCGCGTAAAGGGCTCTCAGCCGCCGACCCTTTTCTCTGTCCGCTCCGCATGGGTTACTCTTGACGGATCATCGCTTTTTTACAGTATATTATATCGCCGCAAAAAAGTCAACCGCAAAAAGCAAAATTTCACTCTGCCGAAAACGATCGCACAAAAACTCGGCGCAAATTCTTGACAAGTTTTCCGCACAACAGACGCCCGTCAAAACCTCTTTAAGGAAGATGTAATTTTTGTCAAGAGATCGAACACGTTATTTTTACTTTTCCAACGAGTAAGCCTCGCCGCAAAACTACTTGGCGCTGTCTGTCCGATCGATTTCAGTCCAACTTGCTAAATGCAAAATGAGCGCAAAAGATCCGCTCAAAACCGCGTATTTATTTGACCGCTTGCGCGAACATAAATCAAGACCGCGCCAAAAACAGACCGCGCAACGGAGTGAGGGCATGCCGACAAAAAACTTCCTTGCCTGCCCGTCCATGCACCAAGTCAAAAAAGACCGCGCAACGGGCAGCCTGACAAGCCGACAAAAATTGCTCCTCGCCTGCCCGTCAACGAACCAAGCCAAAAAAAGACCGCGCAACGGGCGGATGGACAAGCCGACAAAAAACGGCAGCAATTTTTTGCTGTCGTTTGTTTGTCGGTGCGTAGCAGTTGAGGCGAGCGTATTTTGCGCAGGGGCGAACCATCGACCGCGAAGGTCAATACCCTTGGGTCTTAGCGAGCGGCGGGGTGATGCCCCTGCGTAAAAGCCGCCGCCTCAACCTTGCCCATCTGCCCGCTTGCGCGGTCAAATAAATATAGAGCAGGAAAATCCTGCTCTATATTTAGAAGGGGGTAGGCTATTTACATAGCCATGAGTAAAGACTTTAGGCCTTTTGCGACGTGCCCGTTGCAGATGTCGACCAATCCTTGCGCTCGCTTCAAGCTGAACGCACCTCGCGACCCTATGCAAAGCGCCGTCATCGGTGAGGTACGAAACATCTCGTACGACATCATGAAGTTGGGATCGTCGTCGCTCTTTGCGCCGAGAGCCAATTTCATAAAGAACTTGGCGGCTTTTTGCACGAATCTCGCGAAACCGCTGCTCTCCGCCATATCGGCGATCGAGTCATCCAAGGTGAACTCACCTTTGGCATGAATGCGGGTCGTGACATCGGGCTCCGCTCCGTAGATCTTGCGGAAGTCGTCGTCCCCTATCGGGGTCTTGCTGTCCGGGTGGGAATACCATCCCATATCCTCGGATTGCCTGTACGGCTGTCCGTCGAGATGAACGGATATTTGTTGTTTAGGTTCGCGGATGTTTGACGCGATGACGATCTCGTAATCGCCGTCCGCCCTCATCCATCCTGTGCCTATATCATATATCAAAAAATCGTCTTTGTCAACAGAAAATTCAAAATTTTTCGAACTTTTTTTGGCGATCTCCTGCTTGTCAAACGCGACAAGGCGTATATTCGGCGCGCCCGAGCGCTCGGAAACGTGCCTCAAATATACCTGTACGGTCTCCTTGCCGTCTCTGTCGCCGACGTTGCTCACCTCGACGGAGATCTTGACCTTGCCGTCCTTGTTGAGATCGCCCTCCACCTTCGCCTCGCCGTACGAAAAGTCGGTGTAGGACAGCCCGTAACCGAACGGGAACAGCACCGGCGCATCCACCTTTTCGGTGTAGCGATAGCCGACGTACATGCCCTCTTTGTAGACGACGTCGTGACGGCTGCCCGGGAAGTTGAGCATGGACGGCAGATTGTCGAGCGCGACGGGATAGGTCTCCGCGAGCTTGCCGGACGGGTTGACCTTGCCGGTCAAGATGTCGGCGATCGCCGCTCCGCTCGCCTGTCCGCCGAGATACGCCATCACCGCCGCCGACACGTCGCCGATCCATGGCATCGCGACCGGCGCACCTGCGCTGAGCACGACGATGACGTCTTTGCCCGTCTCGGCAAGCCGCTTGATCAACGTATTGTGCGCCTCGGGCATGTCGATGTTCTTGCGGTCGAAGCCCTCCGCCTCATACTCCGCCGGAAGCCCCGCCATCACGACGATCTTGTCATAATTCGCCGCGGCGGCGACAGCCTTTTCGATGAGTTTGGAGCTGTCCTTGCCCTTGCGCAAGTCGTAACCGCGCTCGTAGACGTAATTCACGCCGCTCTCGTCCAGCGCGTCGATCAACGTCGTGATCTTGCGCGGATTGATGAACGACGAGCCTGCGCCCTGAAAACGCGGCTTTTGGGCGAACTCGCCGACGACGAGCACCTTGTCGCTCTTGCGGAGCGGAAGCGTCCTCTTGGTGTTTTTGAGCAATACGGCGCTCTCCGCCGCCGCGCGCCTTGCCAACTCGTCGTGCTTCGCCGCGTCGATCGTCGCGCCCTTGACGCGCTTTGCGTCATATTCGAAGATGAACGAAAGCAGCCTGTCGACGGACTCGTCGAGCTTTGCCTCGGACACCTTGCCATCTTTGACCGCCGCGAGCAGCACCTTTTCGCCGACGCCGCTGAACGGCATCTCGAGATCGAGCCCCGCTTCGAGCGACGCCGCCCTGTCGTAGACCGCATTCCAATCGCTGACGACGACGCCGTCAAAGCCCCACTCGCCGCGAAGTACGTCCGTCAACAAAAACTTGTTTTGGGTGGCGAACGCGCCGTTGACGCGGTTGTAGGACGCCATCACCATCGCAGGCTTGCCCTTTTTGACAGCGATCTCGAACGCTTTGAGATAGATCTCGCGCAGCGCGCGCTCGTCTACGACGGCGTTGACCGAGTTGCGGAACGTCTCTTGATTGTTGACCGCGAAGTGCTTGACGCATGCGCCGACGCCGTTGCTCTGTACGCCGCGGATGAACGACGCGCCCATCTCGCCGGCAAGCACCGGATCTTCGGAATAGTACTCGAAATTGCGGCCGCACAGCGGCGAACGCTTGATGTTGACGCCGGGACCCAACACCGTCTGAACGTCCTCTTTGAGCGCCTCGGCGCCTATCGCCGCGCCGACCTCTTCGGCAAGCCCCTTGTCCCACGAACAGGCGACCGTCGCCGACGTCGGGAAGCATGTCGCCCTCTCGGACACGTTGACGCGGGTGTCTTTGCCGTGCTGGGCGCGCACACCGTTGGGCCCGTCCGCAACCATAACGGACGGCACGCCGAGCCGCTCTATCGGCTTGGTGCGCCACAAGTCCTTGCCCGAACAAAGCCCGACCTTTTCTTCGAGGGTCATTTGCGCGATCAATTGAGAATACTTCATATTTCCCACCTTGCGAAAATTTTTCGCCTTTTTGCTTCAACTGACATACGTTGTCATATTTAGGGCAATATACTGGCATTGTAAACACGGAGGTAACACACCATGCAAACCCACATCGCAACCCCGACAACGACCAAAGTGAGCTTCGCGGACAAGCTGTTTGCGCTGAGCGCCGCGAAGAGACAAATGCAGATCGTGCGCGACCTGATGTCTCTCAACGAGACCTACCCCGGACTCATCGACAAACAGCTCGTCGGAGGGCTGTTCGCGCTGGGAACGTGGCTGGAAGACGCCGCCGACTCGATCGGCAAAGGCAGCGTCGCTCACCGGTAAGGATCGACTGCGCCGCGCCCGAGAAGTTCGTCGACGGAGACGTCGAGCTCGTCCGCAATGCGGCACAGACATTCGAGCGAGGGCTGGCTTTCGCCGCGCTCATAGTGAGACATGCTGCGCTGAGTCGCCCCGACCAATGCGGCGAAGCGTTCTTGTGAGATGTGACGCGCCTTGCGCAATCTGCGCAAATTCGCACCAAAGATCTTGTCGACGTCGCTCATGTTGACTCCCTGTACAATGTCTTGTCAATATTATAACGCAAACGCGCGCGCATTTCAAGAAATGAAGAAAATTTTTTGAAAGCGCATGCTCTCTCCAAAAAGCGGAGCGCCAGAGAAGGCGCTCCGCTTCCTTAGGAAGAATTATCGTCTCGCCCTATTCGGCGAAAAACGCGCCGTACCTCTCTGCAAGTCGCGCCAAGCTCTCCGACGAATTGCTTTCCGCCGCTATATTTTGATTGCACAAGGCGAGATCGACTACTGCCATCGTTATTACAAGCATAACAAGAATAACAACGCACGTTTCATTGTTGAGTTTTCTTTCGTTTTTCATAATTGTCCTCCAGGTTTAGCAGCCCCAATCAATGGGTTTATAAGCAGAGAGTCGAACAGTGCCTTCGGACTCTTTGGTATAGTACATTATGGCAACGCCTCCGTTAAGCCAAGAGCCGTCTGTCGACAAGACCGTCATCACACCGAACACTATTTCCCCGCTGTCTTGTGCAAAAACTTCTTTGGGTAATGTCATCTCTGTTTCGTATCCATGGGGATGCTCATCCGTGCTCAAATATTTTTCCGAATAAATCGGTTCATCAACCGTTTTCCAATACATCCGGTCATCCTGCCCTTCCGAATTTGTGTAGAGTAAATCAATAAAATATGAATCGCCAAACAGCAGTCTATTATCCTCTTCGGTATCACGGGGAGCATTCAACATAATATAAAACGTCAATGTGACGTCATCGATGTCAAAGACAAATCGATCTGACTCATACGCACAACTGATAGTTGGACTTGGTATGGAAGAGTCTCTCTCATAATCCGGCGACAAAAACCCGCCCAACAACTTTTTGGGTTCGTCCGGTTCGTCGTCCTTGCAGGCGGCGAAGACGAGCATGCTTGCCACGATCGCAAGCAAAAGCGTCAATGCCAAAATCTTCTTTTTCATAATTCCTCCTTGAAGTCCGTCAATGGGCGAAAACAAGCAAGCAAGTCAATGTTGAAACCCTTATCATTTTGAGGGCGGACCTCTCCCTCTATATTCATTATAGCACACATTTTGCGATTTGAGGTGTCAAACATACTTTACATTGTGTAACACTTACTTTACATTTTTGAATTTTTTGTACGCAAATGTGTATTATGCCGATCGCATTGCCGCCTGCTGCCAACTATTGCTTCTTCGACGGCGCAAACGAGCCGAAAGCGAAAACGGAGAACGGCGGAAGGGTCTGCCTTCCGCCGCCTATGTCCTTACAGCGCCCCGACGCTGTACCCGCTTCCGCGATGAGTTCGGCAAAACGTTTGCCGAAAAAATTTTGTTTTGTTTTTGCAAATTTTTGCGAGACGGAAGATCTTTCTCCCCTCCCGCTCCCGTATATATTATACCATATTTTTCGCGATTTGAGGTGTCAAACATACTTTACATTGTGTAACACTTACTTTACATTCTTTGCAAAATATAATGTTTAGATATGCAAACGAGCGAATAATATGCAACAACCGCTTTCGTCAATGTTAATTGATGAGTATATATCTATTCGTTTTCACCGCCGCATTCGTCACACGCAAACACGCAAAGCCTTGCGCCGCGCGCGCGGATATGATACAATGATATCAAGACAAATCCACTTCGAGGAGCACGCAATGAAGAAACTTTTGATCACCGCATGCCTGACTCTCATCCTTGCGACATCGCTCGTATTGTCTGCCTGCACCGACGGCACCGCGCCCGAGCCCATCAAAGTGAGCACGTCTTCGCCTTACAGCGAAGAGGCGTTCGCGGACATCATGGCTGAGCCGAAAGACTTCTATCTCGCCAAGGACGGCATGAGCGAATATGCGATCGCCGTATCTCAAAATGTGTCCGGGATCGACACGGACACCAAATTTTTGCAATCGACATTGCGCGAGATGACGGGCGATGACGACGCTTTTGCGCTCGTCGACGCACTGCCCAAGCTCACGCCGTGCATTGCGATCGGATTCAATGCCGCTCCCGAGGGCGTCGCCGACGACGGCTATGCGCTTTCATACGACGAACACGGCAACATCTTCATAGACGCGCTCAATGCCGATGGTCTCGCCAACGGCATCTACTGCTTTTTGGAAAACGAGCTCGGATGCATGTTCGTCCGCGACGACTACTCCTACATCCCCCGACTCGAGACGATAGCGCTCGCCGCCGAGGACAAGATCGACAACCCCGACTTCCGCTGGCGGCGCATCTACCAATACGAAGTCAGCCACGAGGCGTACGAGTCCGAGACCCCGACCGAGAGCATTTGGAGCCGCCGCATCAAGAGCAACGGCACCGGCTACCGCGACGAAGACCTCGGCAACGACGGCAACCGCTATTGGGGCAAATGGTGCCACAGCGTGTTCAGCTATGTTCCGCCCGAACAATACTTTGACGAACACCCCGAATACTACGCCGAGATCGGCGGCGTACGCATGCATACCGCGGACGACGGTCTGCCCACACAATTGTGCCTGACCAACGAGGAACTCTACCCCATCATCCGCTACAATATGTCGGAGATGATGAAGCAATATCCCGACGCAATCTATTGGGACTTCAGCATCAACGACTCGTGGCATATGTGCGAGTGCGCCGACTGTACCGCCGCCTGCGAAAAGTACGGCTCGCAGATGGGCGCGATGCTTGAGATCGTCAACCGCCTCGCGGATGCCTTCCCCGACAAGATCATAAGCACGCTCGCGTATTTTTATAACAACGTCGTCCCCGCAGGGATGACCTGCCGCGACAACGTCAACATCGTCATCGCGCCGATACAGACGTCGCAGCTCTACTCCGCGTCCGACGACAGCAACGAAAAGTCCGCAGAGGCGAAGCGAATGATCGAGAGCTGGAGCACGATCTGCAACAACCTCGTCGTTTGGGACTATACAGTCAACTTCCACAACCTGCTGCTGCCCTATCCCAACTTCTCGGTGCAGCAGTCCAACCTCGAATTCTACAAGCAAAACAACGTCACCGGCGTCTTCCACCAAGGCAGCCGCGAACAGGGCGACGAACTCGCCTGCCTGCGCAGCTATGTGCTGGCGAGACAGCTTTGGGACATCGACGCCGACATCGAGTCGATCATCGGCAAATACCTCGTCGTCACCTACGGCGACGCCGCGCCCTACCTCGCCGAATACCTCGACATCATGCACGAGAGCGTCTCGCACGCCGACAACCTCGACCTCTACGACCGCCCCGAATGGCACTACTTCGACTATCTGTCCCCGTCCAACCTCGCCAAGTACGACGAACTGACCCTCGCCGCGCTGGACGCGGTCAAAGACGATCCGCAAAAGACGCAATTCGCAAAGGAGATTCGCGTCAACGTGCTGTACGCGCGCATGACCGCCGGCGGCTTCGACGTCGTCGACAAAGAGAAGGCGTTCGAGGAGTTCAAGCCGCTCGTCAAAGAGCTGGGCATAGAGCGCCACCACGAGATCGCGCCGCCCTATATCGACGAATATATCGACAGCGTCTATCCCGAATATCTGAAAACGCAAAAGATACATCTGACGCTGATCGTCGTCTCCTCCGCGGTCGGAGCGGCAGGCATCATCGCCGCAGCGGTACTGATCCCCCGAGCGGTGAAAAAGAGACGCAAACGCTCAAACGACAATCAAACATCCTGATCGAAAAAATTCGGGACGGCGACAAGCCGTCCCTGTTTTTCAACACGCCGTCGCAATCGTTCAGCGCACGTCATACCTTGTGAACGACGCCTTTGGATTGCCCGAAAACACCTCGGCGGACAGAAGTTTTCGATCGTTGAACCTGCCCAAAAACACGGACATCGTCGTGCCGTCCGAACATCTGACAAATACAAATCTTTCGCCCTTGTCGTGCCCTTTCCATTTCTCCTCCGAATGCGCTTCGTACGCGACGCAATATATACCGTTATCGACACGGGTACGAAAAATCGTTTGAAAATAGTCAAGCGTTTCCTCCTTGCCATCCGCCACCTTTTCGCCGTCCGCAAAGACAGCCGCGTCCTCGGCGACAAAGCAGTCCGGTTTCACCCCGAACTCAATCGCTTCGGATACGGCGATATCAACGTTCGTCCAACGGCGCGGCGCCTTATCCTCGATCGGCGTATATTCCAACGGCGTACAGTCGCTCGACGCGACCACCTCGCCGCCTCTGAGAATCAGCCATCTGCCTTCGGCGCGTTTTACGTCGTAGACGCCCCAAATTTTGCATCCGTCCTTCGCTATGCGGACATTGTCGGCAATCCTCTTGCCCTCATACCTCACCTTTGACGGCCGCAGCAATTTGAAGTCGTCCGCCGAAACCGTGCCAATGTTTTTCAAGATATAGTTGCCCTTCTCGCCGTCCACCCCTTCGACCGAGTATATCTCCCCTTCTTTCGCACCTGCCACAGCCTTCACGCACCGCGCATAAAGTCCGTGGCGCAATTCGACGACGCCCTCGCCATGCGTGCGCTCATAGCCGCGAATGAAATCCGCGACTTCGTATGCGCCTATCTCCGTCTCCTTCGACGTAAAACGGGCATATCCGATTGCGCTCTTGCGCGCAGCCGCGCCGCCGAGCCCAATCAATGCGGCAATCTCCCTCTCGGGGACTTCGAGCTCCCTCATCGCATTGTCGAATTCGGCACAGCCTCTCGTCTCGCCGCTGTCCGTGAACACCTCGCACAGGTTGTCGCCCGCTCTTTTGAAAATCACCGAAATGCCGCCAAGCGCGACTTCGACAAAGGATGAAGTGCCGCCGCTCCGCGCAATACCGAACGGGTTGACCTGCGTCACCTCGCGCCCGATTATCTCTTTGAACAGTGAGCTTATATCGGCGAAATTCCCTCCCGGGATGTCGTCGTAATACGCGCAAAAGTTGTCGACAAACATACACTTTTGTTCAAAGACGAGCAGCCACCTCTCCGCGCGCCTGCCTGAGTCAAGCCTCTGCGCCCACACCGCTTTGAGCGATCCGTATTCGTGACAATCGGCGAATTTTATGCCGTGATATTCAACGTTGTTTTCCGCCCTCTCAATCACCTCGCAAAGCACTTCGCAACACATCGAATATCTGTAATCGCGCTCCGAAAACGCAATGTGACTCTCACCGCCCAGCAGAGACAGCGGCGTGAGACCGTCCTCGTCCTCAACGCACCGCGCCCCCTTGTCAAGCAACAGTTTCGCCGCCTCGAGCGCCTCGTCGAGACTCGCAAAATATCTTAACCTTCCGAGACACTCGGACCCTGCGGCGCCTCCGCGCGCGGCGACGTCAAAACCGTTCTCCAAAAAGAACTTGACGACCTCGAGCAAACAGGATGGCTCTCGTTCGGGATTGTCCTGTCCTGTCAACTCCAGCATCGCGCCCGACAGCAAATCTTCGTCGTTATACAGCGCGTTGATGTCCAATCCCTGCGCGAGCAGACGCTTTGCTCGCGCGAAATCGCACGACGCGCTGCCGAAACAATCGTAAAATTCGTCAAGAAGATCTTCTTCTCTCTTCATATCCTCGCTCCTTGCGGCGCCGTTTACGCCTCGATGACAATATATCACAAAACGTTTTCAATGTCAATACCGCAAATCTCCGATGTCCCGAATACGGTACAAAATACGCGGCTTTTGCACTTTTATTCACTCTCGCCAAACGATGAAAAAGCCGACGAAAATCGTCGGCTTTGGAGCGAGTGATGGGAATCGAACCCACGACGCAAGCTTGGGAAGCTCGAGTTTTGCCATTAAACTACACTCGCATTTGCCGCGCTCACGCGCGGTCATGTTGATATTATATCATCTTGTTTGCGATCGGGCAAGCGTTTAGCCCCTGCCGCCGCTCGTATTTGTATATTGAAAGCCCTTGTTTTGCAACGCGCGCACGTTCATGATGACGTTGTCGATAAATTCGTTGTTGTTTTTGGTGCGCATCAGCATGTTGAGCATTTGCTCCGTCGTCTCGGCGTTGTCGCCCGAAAGCATGCGGCGCATCGCGAACGCACCCTGCAATTCCTTTTGAGTCATGAGCAGATCTTCCCTTCTCGTGCTCGAACGGTTGAGGTCGATCGCAGGGAAGATGCGGCGCTCGGACAGCTTGCGGTCGAGATGTATCTCCATGTTGCCGGTGCCCTTGAACTCTTCGTAAATGACGTCGTCCATACGGCTGCCTGTGTCGATCAATGCGGTCGCGATGATCGTCAGCGAACCGCCGTTCTCGATGTTGCGCGCACTGCCGAAGAAGCGCTTGGGGCTGTGCAACGCGCTAGGATCGATACCGCCGGACAACGTCCTGCCGGACGGAGCGACCGTGACGTTGTACGCCCTTGCGAGCCTTGTCAGCGAATCCATGATCACTACGACGTCGTTCCCCAATTCGACATTGCGTTTTGCGCGCTCGATCAGGAGTTCAGCCGCCCTGCAATGATGCTCGGGGGTCTCGTCGAACGTCGAGTAGATGACCTCGCCCTTGATGCTGCGCTGCATGTCGGTGACCTCTTCGGGACGCTCGTCGACAAGCAGCACGAAGAGCTTTATGTCGGGATAGTTGGTCGCGATGCTGTGCGCGATCTTTTTGAGCAACGTCGTCTTGCCCGCCTTGGGCGGAGAGACGATCATCGCGCGCTGTCCCTTTCCGATCGGCGCAACGAGATCGATGCATCTGATCGCAAAGTCGCTCTTGCCCTCTTTGACTTCGAGCCTTATCCTCTCGTCGGGATAGATGGGGACGAGATTGTCGAACGTGGGACGCTTTTTGAGATTGAGCGGCGCCTTGTCGTTGACCAACGTCAACGCGACGAGCGCGGGCGGCTTGTTCTCCACGTTTTTGCGCGCAAGCCCGATCACATTGTCGCCCGGTCTCAAACCGACGGCGCGGATGAACCTCGCGGAAACATAGCAATCTTTGTCGCCGTATTCGCAATTGTTCGCCCTCAAAAAGCCGTAACCTTCGGCGCTGACTTCCAAAACGCCCCACTTGATCTCCAGCCCTTCGAAAGACGGTTTCTGCTCCATCGGCTTGCCGTGGTCGTCAAAGAACACAGCCCTTTCGAACACTTTCTTTTTCAGCTCCGGCTTGTCGACGATCTGAGACGGCTCTTCCACCTTGAACCCCTGACTCTTGGCGCCGACGGGTCTGCCTCGCCTCGCCGGAGGGGGCAGCTCCTTGCCCGCCGCTACGTCCAAATAGGCCTGTATCAATTCCTCTTTATTCTTTGAATATATCGATTGCACACCCACGGAACGCGCCGCATCTCTGACGTGCATGATGTCAAGCTGCCTGATCTCTTCTTCGTTGTAGAACTTGATGTCGTCGTTCATTGAAAATCTCCTGTCTGATTCGGCAAACGCCGAAGAATTGCGGATCTCCGCCCCGTCATTATATTATATACTTTTTCGTTTGTGCCCATAGGGCGTTTGAGGACGAAAAAACGGAGATCCGATCAAATTGTGTCAAAAGTCTCTGTCCGAGAACACGATCACCTTGGTGCTGTCGCCGTCGAAATATTCGCGGTCGACCTCCAATGTGTCACCGTCCACGCGCACTATCTGCTCATCGTCGAACAGGTCGAGAAAGTCGTCGAGCCTGCCGATGTCGACCGCGCAAGACGGCGTCCTGAAATGCATCGGGATCACTATGTCCGGCATCAAAAAGTCAACATATTCCTTCGCCTGAGCCGCGTCGATCGTGTAGTTGCCGCCGACGGGGATCATCAACACGTTGACCGTCCCGATCAGATCGCCCGTCTCGGCGCCGCATTCCTCGCCGATGTCGCCGAGATGGCAAAGGTCGACCCCGTCCATCCTGTATTTGAAAATGAGGTTGGGACCGCGCTTGCTGCCCTGCTCGGGATCGTGCCAGCTGTGCATCGACGTGATGTCGACGCCCTTGACCTCCCACGCCCCGACGGTGTCGAACACCTGAGGCGACCCGGAGACCCGGCTCACTTCGTCATGGTCGCGGTGGTGGTGACTCAATGTCACCGCATCCGCGGACACCTGACGCATTCGATAACCTACAAGGCTTTCGCCGTAAGGATCGGTGACCACGGTCGTCCCCGTCGACTCTTCAAGCAGAAACGCCGAATGACCCAGCCATGTGATCTTCATAATCTTTCCTCTTTTAATTTATTCGTCAATGTCGAGCGTCAATTGCTCGGGCTTTGTCGAATTGAATTTCTCGATGAGCTCGTGGATCTTGTCGTGCGGATCGAGAAGTTCGCTGAGCGACTTGTTCTGATCGCACGCCGAGATGATGTATGCGACAAATTTGGACATGTCCGCCTGTATGAACCACTTCTTTTCGAGAAGCTCCTGCGGGCAATAGGTCAAGTTCGTGCTCAAAACCGCGGTGAACAGCCCCTGATTGTAGGCGTCCTCAAACTTCTGTACTCCTTCGGTGAACAACGCATAGGTCGCCGACAGGAAGATCTTGCCGCAGCCGCGCTCCTTCAGCTCAACGCACAGCTTGAGCATGGAGTCGCCCGTCGCGATGATGTCGTCCGCAACGAAGATGTCCTTGCCGCGAACGTCGTTGCCGATGTACTCGTGCGCGACGATCGGGTTGCGTCCGTTGACGACGTTGGCATAGTCGCGGCGCTTGTAGAACATGCCGAGATCGGTGCCCAAAACGGACGCGTAATAAATATTGCGGCTCATCGCGCCCTCGTCCGGGCTGACTATCATGAACCGCTCTTTGGTCATATCGAGATCGGGATAGCTGCGAAGCATCGCTTTGAGGATCTGGTAGGTCGGCAAAAAGTTGTCGAAACCCATCAAGGGCACGGCGTTCTGCACCCTCGGATCGTGCGCGTCGAACGTGATGATCTCGGACACGCCCATCGACACAAGCTCTTGCAGCATCTGCGCGCAATCGAGCGATTCGCGCGCGTTGCGGCGATGCTGTCTGCCGCCGTAAAGGCTGGGCATTACCACCGTGATCGACTTAGCTTTGCCGCCCGCCGCCGCAATGATGCGCTTGAGGTCGCTGTAATGATCGTCCGGCGACATATGGTTCTTGAAACCGAACATATCGTAAGTGATGGAATAGTTGCCCATGTCGCAAAGGATGTACAGATCCTTGCCGCGCACCGTCTCCATCACCAAACCCTTGCCGTCGCCCGTCGTGAACCTCGGGCAGACATTCTTGACCAAGAATGTGTCGCGATGCAGCTTCTTGCCCTGCGCCTTCGCCTCTTGATTGTACCAGTTGACAAGATAGTAGTCGATCTTGTCGCCCAGCTCTTTTGCGCCCGCCAAAGCGATTATCGCCATATTGGACGTGTCTTTGTCAAAATTGAAAATGGATTCAAAAAAAGGTCTCATCAGTGCCTCCGACCAAAATTGTCATCACAAAAAATCGCGAGATAAACCAAGCCCAAGCGGCATCGCCGCCTCCGCTCCGTACAACGTATGTCAACGCCCGGTTCAGAATTCATAAAACCTCGCAAACAGTCTCCGCAGCGACGCTTTCGCTCCTGCGTATCTATATAATAGCATTTTCAAATTTATTTTACAACAAAATCACACGGCTTTTTGCCTTTTACATCTCCGTCTTCCGCGTTTTCGCCCCTTATCCGCACGCTCTTCGTCCGTTGCGCCCGTGCGACAAAAAACCGCCGCGCCCGAAGCCGCACCGCAGATCAGGCTTTTGCGGAACAAACGATCCGCGGCGAGCGCGCTCCGCCCCAACGCCGCGACGCGAGCCGTGCCGCCGCGCCGAGGCTTAAATGCCACACACTGCAAAATATATCGATCAGTGCTTTATAAAATATGCAAACTCCACTGTTTACATCTCGACAGTGGACAAAAATCAGTGTATTGACACGGAATGCGGAAGTATGCTAGAATATAAACATACAAAAATATAAACCCGAGCTGTCGGTAAGGAGGATTATGGATTGGAAGGACTATATGGACGATGAGCGGGCTGCAAAAATTGCCGCGCTTGCCGTCGACAAGGATATCAATCATTTGCTCACACCGCAAAAGACGATCAAAACCGCCGCAATTTTGGGCGGTATGGTGGGTCTTGACAGATTCTTGCTGGGGGATATGAAAAAGGGCGCTGCAAAACTTATCGCATTTGTAGCGATAGTGGCGACGTTTATTGCGCTTTTCTCGGTTATCTGCATACGCACCATAGAGGCGTTTCCCGTGGGAATGAACTATTGGAGCAACATCGTTGAAGCATGCGGCGCACCGCTGTCGTATTCTCTGTTTGTGCCTGTTGCGGCATTTATCGTCTTTGTCGGAGCAGTGGTATTGGACGGCATAGCTTGCGTGAAGAAAAACGCTCAAAACAATTATTGCGCCGCCGTCCAAGCGCTAACAAGCGTTAAATAATAACGAACGCCGATAGGGAACGGCGCGATACTTTTTGTATTAAGGTGCGTGAGCGATTCGCTCAAAGTATATATACTTTTCGCGAAAGCACTCGATAGACAGCTTTCAACACTCATCGTTTCTCTCCGAGACGAGAGCCCACTATTTCGATGCCGGTTGGCAGCGTTAAAAAAGGACATCCCCGGGGCGTAAGCCTATTCGGGGATGTCCGTAAATGGAGCTGCTAACCGGATTTGAACCGGTGACCTCTTCCTTACCAAGGAAGTGCTCTAAAATACGCCAAGGAAAAACACGCCACAATATCTCGATAAATTGTTTGCTATTGACCACAATATATAGTAGAAATTTTCAAATTTGGGGCTGTTCTGATTTTTATAGCAAACACCTAAAAATGCCGTTTTGTTTGCTACCGTTTGCTATTTTTGCGTTTTAGACCGTTTTAGAGCGTAAAAGGCAGTCTTTTTTAAGGGCAAATACAAGGTAAAATAGCCATTTTAAGGCTGTTTTCGTGTGGTTTCCGCAAAGTAATAGCAAACAAATAGCAAACACTTTTCAAGTATCTATATACACCAAAATATACACTTTTCAAATAAAAATGAATGGATAAAATCACACTTTTCAAAATTTTGTCGAAAAGCATAATTCTATGTAACAAGCATCGATACAAATTAGATTGCCGGTCTCTCTTCGGGTTATTTATAACGTTACTGTGGTAAATTTATCGCAATAAATCAATTCGCATTTATGCGTTTTCAGATATCAACGTTTGGCGAACCGACAAATAATTTTATCGTTCTGGAAGATTATACTTGCAATTATTATAATTTTGAGTATAATATAGATATAGACATTTCGGAGGTGCGCCATGCAAAAATTCGTTAACCGCTCAAAAGAGCTGGAGGCTTTGGAAAAACAATATGCCACAGATCAATCATCCCTTGTTATTGTGTATGGGAGACGGCGCGTAGGCAAGACAGCACTGATCACGGAGTTTTTGAAAAGACATTCAAATTCGCTCTACTTTCTTGCGACCGAAGAATCGGAAATGCAAAACCTGAACTACTTCAAAGTTCAGGTCGCAGAGTTTACGGGCAACGAACTTTTGAAGTCTGCTGCCGTGGACTGGCTCACTGTTTTCAAAACACTGATCGACTACAAGACCGAAACAAAGAAAGTGATCGTTTTGGACGAGTTTCAGTATATCGGACAGTCTAATTCGGCTTTCCCGTCCATTATGCAGAAGGTTTGGGATACCGTGCTAAAAGATGCGAATGTTATGCTGATATTATGCGGCTCTCTCGTGTCTCTGATGAGATCGCAAACGCTTGATTACAGTTCTCCCCTCTATGGCAGGCGGACGGGACAGATCAAACTCAAGCAGATCCCGTTCAGCCATTATCACGAATTTTTTGAAGGACGCACCAACAACGATCTGCTCCCGTTCTATGCGGTAACAGGCGGCGTTCCAAAGTATATAGAAACTTTCTGCGGCTATACTGACATTTACGAAGCGATCGAGCAGAACGTACTCAATTCGCAGAGTTTTCTCTATGAGGAACCCTACTTTCTCTTGCAGAAAGAAGTCAGCGAAATCGGCAGCTATTTTTCGCTCATCAAGGCAATCGCGACGGGTAACCGCAAACTTGCCGACATCGCCGCGAATTTGGGCTTGAAACAGACGGGGCTTACCAAATATTTGAAAGTACTGACGGATCTCGACCTTATCGAACGCGAAGTTCCGGTGACAGAAACCGCTCCCGAAAAGAGCAAGAGCGGACTTTACCGCCTCACAGACAACTTCATCGCCTTTTGGTTCAAGTTCGTTTATCCTTATCGCGCATATCTCGAAAAGGGGGAGACCAAGTTCGTGCTGTCTCAGATCAAGAAAGGCTTTGTGCAAAATTACGCCTCTTTTGTCTTTGAAGACGTCTGCCGCGAAAAGATGTGGAAGCTTTCGGCAGCGAATTTTTGGAACTTTCACTTTGATAAAGTGGGCAGATATTGGGGCGCGAAAGCGGGCAAGATCGATATCGTCGCCTTAGACAGCACGGGCGAAGATCTCGTGCTCGGAGAATGCAAATATACCTCTTCACCTAAAGGATTGTCCGTCCTGCACGCTCTGCAAGAAAAAGCCGACATTATGCTCAAACTCACAAATGCAAAGCGCGTGCAATATTTGATCTTCGGCACGTCGGGCTTTACGCAGGGCTTGACGGAAAAAGCGCAAGAAGGGAATGTCCGCCTTATAGAGAAATTATGACTTATGACAATTTCGAGTTAAGCCGTCGTCTTTTCGGTGATGGCTTAATTTAGATATATTAAGCCTTCGCACGGTTTTGCTCGGCTGCTTAATCTAGCAGCTCTCAAAGATAGTCTTCTATATTGATATAATCTATGTCCCTGTTCTTATATCTTACGCTATGGTAAAGCATTAGTTTCAAGTATTATCAATGAGTATTAATTATTATTATGGTAAAAAGCAATTCAGCCATTGCTGATGTTGCTCAAGTTGAATGCAAGATATAAGGCGCCTACCGCGAGGTTATGTAGATAATTTAAGTGCTTCGACTAACTTGAAGACCGTTGTGCTGGCATCCCATTCCCATATCGGCATTGCTGAATCCAAACCGAATTCTTCATGATGCTTTTTAACATAACGCTGATAAACAACTTTAGCATTTGCTACAGCATCCTTATAGTGCGGAATAAAGTAATCTTTTACCAGCGACGCATTCGCCTTATCATATGTGCCGGAGTATCCATTCTTTTTGAGCAACCCCGTAAGAATTCCTGCATATTTATCAATCGATGACGCAGAATCAAATTCTTTAAAATGAGATATCAACCATACTTCAAATGCCTTATTTGAATAAGCGATTTTAATATCATTTTCCTTTGCAAACTTAAGGGCAGGAATTAGACGACCTTCTTGGTAATTATAATCTATATCAAATACACACCATACCTGATTTGCAGTTTTGCAGAAGTTTTTTGCGTATTCAACAAGTTTGTACGGATCTGCATTTTCAAATATAACATGAACAGAGTAAAGGCTATGCTTAGCCTTCCGCAACAAGTCAAAATAAAATTTTTCTGTTTTTTCTCCATTCGTTATGATATAAAAATCGTTGCAGACTTTGCGCTGACCGCTTTTCCTTCTAGCCATAATTATCTCTCCTGTTCTTAGTCGGAATACTTCATGTCCGGAAGAGAGGTATAAAACCCTGCCAAGTATTTTTTGCTAAACAAATCATTTTTTCTAACATTCGTAAAATCGGACAAGGAAGTAAGAGTGCTGACCCCTACCTTATCTTTGCTAGTAAAATAGATTTGATCGCGGCGCAAATCTTCATCCATCAACATAATATTGTGAGCAGTGCAGATAAGCTGAGCATTTTTCGGATTATTATCGATAGAGTTGAACAACTTAATGATATAATCCGCCACAAGAAAATGCAGCTTCGCATCTACTTCATCTATGAATATCACGCGTCCTTGATCAAGAGCTGCGAGTATCCATCCTAAATAATAAAGCAACCTTTCAGTGCCTTCTGAATGAAAACCTCTGTTTTTGAAGATTCTGACACTCTTTGTGCCGACAATATTATTATTCTTATCATACTCGTTAAATGATGTTTCCAAATCGATGTTAAACAAGTCGGCATTCTCTTGTTTCAACTGACCGAAATGAGCGGGGTTTGTTTGCAATTGCGTATTAAATCGCAACACATCATTTAGATTTGATATGCTTGCTACCTTATCCTTGATAACCTTTATATCTTGTATTCCTATATCTGCTTTTTTCAAAATATTAATCGCTTGCTTCCTGTATTTGCCTCCCTCCAAATTGTATATATCAAAACTATTGGCGTTGTTTTCGAACACAATAAGCAAATTGAGGAACCACGCCATAACATCATTCATATATGGCGCTATATCAAGTTTGAAATTCATGCCGATAGATAAGAACAGCGTGTTAGGATTCAAGTTCAACAACTTGGCGGCATCCTTTGAAAGCCCGGTGATCTCGATACTGTCTTTTTTGCGAGTAAATACTTTTGTCAAACGTTCCTTGCGTCTTTCGAGCCATTCAGATTCAACTCTGCCATGGAGCAGTGTGAAACCATACTTATAATAAGTTGCATTGTAAATTATTTCAACTTCATATAAGCTTTCTTCATCACATGCTTCTTTATAAAATGCGAAATACTCATTACCTGCAATAATAGGTCTTTGAGAAGCAGATTCCAACAGACAATTCCTCATATATGATATTATCTTGATCACATTCGATTTGCCTGAAGCATTACTGCCAAAGATGACGGCAGATTTAAGGAATTCATTTTCGTCTTTTGGCATAATTTTCGTAGATGCGGAGAAGGTGTTGATTTCCGCAAGTTCTTTATCGCTTGTGGCCTCCATGCTCAGGCGATTCTCTCTATAAAAAGACCTAGTATTCTTAAATCTGAAACCAACCAACATACTATTCTTAGCCTCCTTGCTTTTCACCATAAGTATAGTATATTATATGCAAAAAATCAAGAGCTTATAGCCATGATTTGAAAAATTTTTACAAATTACGGTGTTAACGATGTGAAATTCCTCTTGTTTTCCCTTTTCGTGGTGTTATCGTAGCACAGTTCTCGCCAAAGTCAACTGCGGAAATTATCGCTGAAAACAGGCAATGGGCAGCTATCTACGCAATAATTTCCTCTGCGTCGTTGACTTTGTCACTATGCTTTGACTGCTCTATATTTGAAAGCTCGCACTTTGCTCCGATCGCCCCTGCCGAAAAGGCAAAATAAAACTTCGGAGGTAAACTCTATGAAAAACAAAGTTTCTCAAAGAAAGTTCGGAAAGTTATCCGAATACGAGATGTTTGATGGCGATGCTTTCATCACTTTCAACATCGTAGACGTGAACGGCGAATGCACGAGCGCTTACATCGCCGTAACGGACAGAGGCAGGATAAGCGTAAGCGACTATCCTCTCGAAAAAGACAAGGAAGGGAGACTGTATTTTGAATACGGCAACCTGTTTAAGAGGATCTATTTGGACGACTTCGCGGAGGTGGCATGATGAAACTCACTCTTGCGGGCATCAAAGACCTCAAACGCAATTCGGACAGTCGGCTTGTAAAGCATGTCTGCGACTATGTCATAGACCGTTGGAGCGACTACAACGACAAAAAGGGCATCTTCACGGATGTCCTTCATTACGGCTGCCAATCGGGAATTGTCGGTGAACTTATCTATTATTCGGACACCGTCGCATTTTACAAGCAATATCGGCAGGAGATCAACGATCTGCTCTACGAAATCATGAACGAAACGGGACTTTACGCTCCCTCGGACCTCTTTGGCGATAAGTGGGACAAAGAAGACCCCCTCGCGCAGGATATTTGCAATCAAAATCTGTTGGCTTGGTTCGGCTTTGAAGAAACGCTCCGCAAAATAGCATACAACTTCGAAGCGTTGGAGGCAGTCATATGAGTTACATGCGCAAGACAAAAGACGAATATCTGCTCCTTGCAAATTACGGATACGGCTGGGACATCGTGGAAACAGAAGAGTCCCTCAAAGAGATACGTATCCGGGCAAGAGAATACAGAGAAAACACTCACGCTGCGCTCAAGATCTCAAAGCGCAGAATCAACTTACAGGAGGAATAAACCATGAACACACAATTGAACATTGCCAAAAAAGAAAAGGCTATCGAGCTGATGAAACGGCTGGACATCTATAAGCCATATATCAAGGGCTTCCGCGAAAGCGACAAAGTTTGCTTCTTTGAAGGCTTCGGCGGCTTCTGGATCGACCAAGAACCCGAAGTCTATGACAAGATGAAGGCTATCGAAAAGGAATACGGATGCCTTGTCTATGCCGTAACGCACGAATTTACTCCGTTCGGCGAATGCTACTCCTTCCTCATCGTATCGGACTATCCCGAAGAATGGGACGACTTGATGAACGATGACGGAAACAGGCACTGCGCTTATGCCTATGTATGGAATAAAAACGACGACTGGTGCAGCGAGTTCGGCGACATAATCGTGCAGAGCTTCGGCGGCGGCATCAAAAGGATCGCGTGAGGTGACTATGAAACACACAAACGAACTCAAAGCGATACTTACCGCGATATTTGCAATTAACAAAACGAGCGAACACGAGGACAATGACATAACACTTGTCCTCGATTACGCTTTCAGAAGGCTTTTCGGCGCGAATACAAACTTGCTCATTCTCTCTTGCATAGGCAAGACAAAGGAGCAGATGATGCCCGAAGTCATGCAACTGCTCGAAAGCTGCACACAATACAAAACATACTTGGAGGAATACAAGAAATGAAACCGTTCAAAACACAAGCTCACATCCACTCCCTTAACGGAAAAATGGACGAGATAACAATCTTGAAAGAACTCGGAAACAACAGCTATTTAGTGGATTATCGCGGAGTGAAATGCTCCGCGATTTTTAATCCCTTCAACTGCACCTATTACGCAGACGACATTTACGGGAGGACAGACAATGAATAACATTCAGAAACTTGCCGCAAACGGCAACAAAAATCATCGCATCTTTGCAGCAACGGTCGTAGACCTTATGAACTCGCAAGGTTTTTACGGACGGCTATATCGCTCTGTCAATGAGATGGACGGCGACCGTTATAAGCAACTCTATGACCTCATCGGAACGCAGGATTTCAAAGATCCGCTCGATGTCGTGCTTTGGCTGGAATACTGAAAGGAGGCTTACGCAATGAAAATCATCTTCTATCACTACAACTCGACGGGAACGCTCTTCCTGTCTTACAGCGACGGGAACGGCGGTTATACCGACCACGCCTATGTATTCTACTCCCTTCGGGAAGCAATACAGCAATTCCGCCGCGAATACGGATTGCAGCGCAAACACATCCGCATCATCAAACTTTATTAAGGAGGTCTACCAAAATGGCTAAAATCGCAGAACTCAAAAAGTATCTCGGATATGAATTCTCTTCCGGAAGTTACACCGGCGATGACTATAAGTCCTTCCAGACAAAGTACATCAACTATCTGAAAGCTGTATGCCGCGAAAATCATTGGCAGCTCGTCAATGTCGGAAGAAACCACTACTGCTTCTCCGCCTTTATCAAGAGCGCGGAAAACAAATGCGTGTACATATCCATTTCGGATGTAAGGTACTTCACGAACGAATGGTACAGCCATATCCTCATCCGCACGGCAAAAGACGAACAGGACTACCGAGGCGGTTTCAATCACTATACGACGCTTGAAAATCTGCCGTATAAAGCCGCAAGGCTGTTGAACGATATGCCGTTTTAAGGAGGCTTGCGATGAAACTGAATTTAGAAGCGAAAACCAAAGAACAACAGCGTATCAAAGCCTACCTCGAAGAAAACGCTTCGGATATCCTTGCAGGGAAAATCAAAAACGGCGTTCTCATCAAGAAAGACGGCAAGATCTTGCTAAACCGCAAAACGATGGACGGCTTTATGTCCTTTGCGACCGAAGAAGCAAGAAAACAAGCCGAGAAAGGCGCGAGATACGCTATGGTCGAAGACGCTGTCGTGTTCGGCTGGGCTGTCCACTATTTTGAGGAGGACAGCATCGAAGGCACGCTCTTTAACGAGGACGGCTCTGAATACAAGACGCAGTCCAAACCGGCAGTAAAGGCGCCGACGGCAAAAGCGCAACCCAAACCGCAGCCCAAGCCGCAGATGTCCATGTTCGACCTTATGGGCGAAGACCTCGAAGGTAAGCCCGAAGAGGAAAAGCCCGAAGACGACGAAGATACTATGCCGTCCGATGAAGAGATACAGGAGATCATGGCGGAGATCGCCGAGGAAGAAAAGGCGAAACAGCAAAAGCCCACGACTTCTCCCGTGTATCGGAAGTATCTGGAGGTGCAAGACAGGTATCCGCAAGCCGTTATTGCCATGCGCTTGGGCGACTTCTATGAAGTGTTCGGCAAGAACGCAGAAGTGCTTGCAAACGAGTTGCCCCTTACCCTTACGGGCAGAGATTGCGGACTTGAAAGCCGAGTGCCTATGGTCGGTTTCCCATACCACACCGCAGAGATGTACTTCGGCAAAATCTTAAGCAACGGACATACTCTTGTCGTCATGGAAAACGACGACGAAGTGCGCGAACTGCCTTCTGCGCAGGGCGTTGACCTTGAGACGGGAGAGATACTCTCCGAAGAGGAGATGCGAGAGTTTGACGGCGACATCGAAGAGCCGAAAGACCTTGACGATGGCATTGACACATCCGCCTTCGACAAAGACGCGCTCTGCAAGCTGGACGAGATGTTCGGCGATAAACTTACTTTGAGGTGAAATCATGAAAGAAACAGACATCAGACCTATCCCGAAAAACATCCTGAAAAGGATACGGAAACTTGACGGCAAATACTATCCAAGCCCTGACGGCCATGTGCGCTGCTACGCCTACCTGACCACTTGGAAAAACGAGCTTGTGAAGGTAACTGTCGCCGTAAAACACCGCTACAAAAAGTGGTACTACAAGCAGGTCGCCATTCATGGTCTGGACTCGGATAAGTGCTTCGTGAAGGACATGGAATATTGCTATTGCGCCGGCATGGGGTTTCGCTTCGGCTGGTACGAAGAAGGCTTGCAAAAGTACAAGCAATGGTATGAACGCGGCTGGTGCTGGGCGTATGACAAATACTATGATCCTTTTGCGGAGATCGTAAATCCGCACTTCATAGATCGCTTGCCGGAGTTCAGATATTCCGCGTATAAAATGTATCAGGGCTGCAATATTTTCAAGTATTTACGGCTCTACCATCAATTCCCGCAGCTCGAAATGCTGATGAAGCTCGGCTTTTCACGGATCGCGTTGAGCAAGACGATACTCAAACGCTGCGGAACGGACAAAGCCTTCTGCAAGTGGCTTATCGCAAACAGAGCGACGCTTCAAGACAGGCACTACTACATAGATGTCATAGTCCGAGCGTATAAGACCAAGAAGCCGCTCGAACAGCTTCAGCACTACAAGGAAGCGAAACTTCGGCTGATCCACGACAGCGCGCTCGAACCGTTAAAGGAGCTGTTCAAAGGCAAAGAACTCGAACGGCTCTTTGATTATGTCGCGGAAAAGCGCACCAATCCGCATACCTATCTCGACTACCTCAAAGCCTGCCAAAATCTCGGCTTGGATATGTCCGAAGAGAAGAACCGTTTCCCGCATGACTTCAAACGCTGGCACGACATCCGCATAGACCAATACGCCGCGAAAAAGGCGATGGAAGACGCGGAAAAACGCAAGGAACTGTACACGCAATTCGCCGCCGTTGCGGAGAAATACATGTCCCTGCAACACGCGAAACGAAGCGCGTTTATCTGCGTTATCGCAAGAAGTCCGGCAGACCTTATCCGAGAGGGAGAAGCGTTGCATCATTGCGTGGGACGGATGAACTACGACCAGCGCATGGTGAGAGAAGAATCGCTCATCTTCTTCGTCCGCGCAAAAGACAGCCCGGATATCCCGCTCGTGACGCTCGAATACTCGCCGCGCAGTCACAAAGTCCTGCAATGCTACGGCGAACACGACCATAAGCCGAGCGAAGACATTCTGCACTATGTCAACAAAATCTGGCTGCCTTACGCCAACAGAACCATCAAACAGATCGCGGCTTAAACCGCAAAGGAGAATACTATGACAAAACAAGAAATTTGCAACAAACACCCCACCATTGCCTACCTCGGCAATTTTGGCAGGATAGAAATCAAGCATATCGCCTATGGAATAGAGGACTTTATCTATCTTACAGTCGGCTCTTGCAGAGGAAACAGCTCCTGCCATAAATTGAAAATATATTATGATAACAAACACCCGTACATAAAATTGTACGGAACCAGATATAGACTTTCAAACTTTTTGAGAGTCTAACACACTACAGCAAATTATAAGGAGAAAACACTATGTCAAACTACTTCAGAATCACCGCATACCACCCTGTAGAAAATCTTTCGGCAATCTTCGACAGCAACGGCTACTTTGAAAAGCTGTGGCAGTTTTCCGCCTACCTCATACAAAAAGGCTTCAAGATCATCGAGGTCGGCAACGCAGAAAAATTCGACGAAGGCGATATGCCGAAAGTCGAACTGGATACTGCCCACATCATCCTTCGCGCCTGTAAAAGTGGGCAGCCTGACATAAAGGATAACCGCATTGCAGTGGAAGGCAAAAACTATTCTGTAATATAAAGTCAAAGGGGCATGAAAGCGGAGAAATCGGACAATTTTGCCGCCTGAAAATCGTCTTTAATCAGCCTTTTTCTCCCCATCCTTAGCGTAAAATCACGCAGACGATTGCCGCTGCGTGATTTTATTGCTATCTACTTCTTTGCATAAATATATTTTTTGCCCTGTCTTGATCTTGACAGCATGCCGTTTTCTGCCATTGTGCGCAATACCATATAAGCACGCGGCTCTTTTGTTCCGATCAATTTCGCCGCTTCTACCTTTGTGATGGTTTCATGCTCTTCAAGATATTTTAGAATCTCTTGCTCATGCGAATTTTTCTTCTTTGTTTGAGCATCTGTCTCATAGAGCAAATTGGGCAAACATATTTGAAACGCGCCTTTCACAATCATAATCGACGGTTTCTTCCCGGTATTGCAATAATACTCGTAAATACGCGGTATACCTGTGCCGTATGCCTCGATATAATTCAGCCGATAAAAGATGTTTGCCAGCTTGCGGTTTCGCGGCTGCGATATTCCCAACTGCACCGCTTCAAGAGAGATTCCGTCCGGAAGTCCTCCAAGCGACATGATTTCTATTCTGTCGGCATACAGATTGACGAATGTGCTGCCGCTGTATGAATACTCTCTGTGAACAACCGCATTCAGCAACGCCTCTCGTATTGCGGTAGGCGGATATTCGCGTGCATCTTCACGCAGCTTATCTCCGATAACCGACGCCGTTTTATTATAGACATTCAAATATTCCAAAACTCTATCAACCTGTTCGATCAATGAACCTCCGAATTCCTTTCTGTCCTTAAAAACTTTTTTTGTCGTATCCTCAAAAATGGCGCATTTGATGCTGTGTTCGCACTGATCGGACAATAGCAGCGCAAGATTCGTATAAAAACCTTCAGTATCGAGCAGTCCAAGCGTTCGCATTTGCGACTGTCCAAACTCCACATTCCGCTCGTCGAAAACACGCTGCACAGCCTTAAAAGTCAAATCCTGCCTGTATGCCTTTATATCTTCATATTTTTCGCTGTTTGCCTCACGTATCAATTCGCGAATCCTATCTTCGGACGCTTGAACCGTCGTATTCCCGACGCGGATGTATACGCCACTCGGACGTATTCCCTTTTCACTGAGATAATATGGTGTTTGCGTTCCTTTGACAATATTCAGACGGAGATATTGCTTCCCTTGTTCGCTGCAACTCTCCATATGGAAAAACCTTGTACAATCCGGCAAAATCGCATTACGAAGGGACGAGGAGATCTTCTGCATGGTAACATCGATATCCGCAATTCCGCAAATACTTCCGTCATTGTTCATCCCTATATAAATTGTTCCGTCGTTCGTATTCAAAAAAGCAACTACTTCTTTTTTCAAATCGTCTGTATATTCTCTTTTGAATTCTGTTTCCTGATTTTCTATCATTTCTCTGTCTCCTTGTCTTTATCTTTATTATATTCTTTCTCTACTTTTTTGTCAATATAAAAAATAGAGAAAAGTAGAGCAAGATAGAGAAAGATAGAGAAAAATAGAGAATGTGAGAAAAAACATCTTGACTCTGCAGCCATTTTTTAATTTAAATCTATTTATATTAAAACACGCCCCACGCCCGACAATGTGCCAAAGCGTGCTTTGAATGTCGTGGAACAAGGAATCAATAGTAAAATTTTATGCGTCCATTCCCACCTTTTCCGCCGTTTCTTGCCAAAATGAAACTGATCCCTCCGTTTCCTGCACCAAATCCTTGAGCATCACCGCCATCAAAAAACCCTCCAAGAAAAGTGCCTTTATCTGCGTGATCGCAAGAAGTCCGGCTGACCTTATCCGTGAAGGAGAAGCGTTGCATCATTGCGTGGGACGGATGAACTACGACCAGCGCATGGTGAGAGAAGAATCACTCATCTTCTTCGTTCGCGCAAAAGAAAGCCCGGATATTCCGCTCGTGACGCTCGAATACTCGCCGCGCAGTCACAAAGTCCTGCAATGCTATGGCGAACACGACCATAAGCCGAGCGAAGATATTCTGCACTACGTCAACAACATTTGGCTGCCTTACGCCAATAAAACCATCAAAAAACTTGCCGCATAGGAGGAATATACAATGGCAAACTATTTCAGGATCACCGCATACCATCCGCAAGAAAATCTCAGCGCGATCATCGATTGCAACGGGATGTTCGAAAAACTTTGGCAATTCAGCTCATTCATCGTCAAACACGGTTTCAAAGTTCTCGAGGCTGCAGACGACAGTAAATTCGACTTCGGCGACCTTCCCAAAGCATCTCCCGAACCCGACAAGATCATCTTGCGATGCTGCGACAGCGATATGCCCATCATTGTTGGCAACGTCATCACGGTGGCTGGGAAACGGTATTACAAAAATCAAGAGTGATTCCTGCAACCGCATTCGGCTGATCTCGGATCGAACCCCGGGATTAGCCGAAATTTTCAACATTGATAGCCGTTCATACTTTGCCATCAAAAGAGAGCAAATCTATCGCTTTGGCGATTAGACGTGTGCTTGTCTTGATACAAGTGCGGCGTCGCTGCGCTCCGCCGCAGACAAGCACACGTCTAATCCTGCGACGGGGCAAGAGAACACGAAAAGCGGTGCGCGGACGGAAGCGCCCCACGCCGCTTGACCGCTTGCGTTGGGGCCGCTTTCACCGTTCCGCGGCATCCGTCTTATTGTCGTGTATCCATCCCCGTTTTTCGCAAGGATAAGCCTGTGTGCCGTCTTTTCGTATGCGCGAGCAATCACTCCATCAGATCTTCCATTTGACAGTTAAGGCAACGTGCGATTTTTGCAAGGGTATCGGCTTGCGCTTTATTTATATCGTTTTTGCGCTGTTCATACATCTGTATCGAGCGGATATCCACGCCGGACTTTTGCGCAAGTTCTCGCTGTGTCAGCCCCCGAGCTTTGCGGATACGTTGGAGTTTTGTTGCGGGTGCGGCGGCTTTCATCCATTCATCGGCTATATCGAAAAACTTTGTTATATCCGCTTCATGCAACACATCGTAAAGATCGAGGACTTTGCCTATGGGGAAATTCCGGTTTATCTCATAGAATGTCTTTCCGCTTTCGTATTGATATTGCGCAAGCGCCCAGCCCGCCCAATAGTAACGCGTTCTGTCCAAGATAGGCTTGGGAGCGAGCAATTTAGCTCCTGCGCATATGGAGTTGATGACAAAATTTACCAGATCGATCGCCGAATACCCGACTAAAAACCGCGCATTGCCGATCTCTATGTCTTTTGCTACATCGCTTAAAACAAACATCTCCCAAAACGCCTGAGGCTTAAATCCGCTTGCCGCCGCATACTCAAACATCGTTCCGACATTTTCAGCTACATAAGGAAGATAGCTCTTGTCATAAGATCTCATCGCCGGTTTTCAACCCCCTTCTGATAATATCGAGGACAAATACGTCGTTTTCCAAAGACGCCCTTCGCAAATCGCCTTGCAAATAAGTTCTGCGCGCTTCTTCATCGCGCGCTTGACGCTTCACATAATATTCTTCCGGCAGAGCGTCTTCGTAAGATATGAAGGTGAGCTTGGAAAACGCTTTTTGAGTTTTAAGCACCACTTGCTCACCCAAATTGCCAAGCGCCATGGCTTTTCCCAATTGTCTGACAGAAATCGCGCCGTTTATAAAGTCCCTTGCAAACGAAAAATAGGAATCATCCGCCCTGTAACCTATGATCACATCGCAATGAATGGTGTCTACACGGAAATTTTGCAATATATAGTCCTTAGCGCTTATAGACAAAGGAGTATTCGTATCAAAGGTCCTGTTTTCAAGCAAAACAGCCAGCCAATTCAAGATAGAATATGGCTTGTCGCTCAAATTCAAGATCGTCAAATCGGATACATCGAGAAGATATTCGTTTGCAAAACCTGCCGACAGCGGAGAAGTACACGCCCATTCTTTGGCAAGTTCTTTGTTTTCGGTGCAATAAAACCCCAGTCCGTAATCGTTATGACGATTGCCGACGCCGTATTGCGGTTTCTGTATTATATTCTTAGACCCGTGATATAATCGCATTGTTCACCTCTATTATTATATCATTACAATGATATTATACTATTGCAATGATAGTTTGTCAATAGGCGATCTACTATACCGTAAAATAATCTTGCGAGTTCGGCGGCTTATTAAGTTGTCAATGTGCGTGCGAATTCAATTGTTCGCTTTCGGCATAAGCTTTATCGTTTCCGGACTGACCTTGCCCATATAGCAGCCTTCGTCCCAGCATCCGAAATCGTCCGCAAGCAGCAATTTGCCGTCATCGTCGCCGATAAAACATAGTACGTCTTCGTCCATAATATCTGACACAAAATATTGCGGCAATCCACGCGAATAGACGAGTTTTTCGCCTGTCTTTTCGATGTATTTTACCAAGTATTTCACCGCGTCGTAGACGCCGTCCTTTTGTCCGAATGCCTTAAAATCGTTCAAGCCGAAGTGCTGGCGAAAATACGAATTCTCGTGCGTCGTCTGCATCTTACGATCTGTGATGGAGTAGCTCTTTTTCTCGCTCATCTCGCCGGGGATCGTGCCGTCCAGTATCACGAATATACCGTGAAAATGCAAGCGCTTCTTCTCGGGAGAGCGCTCCCATATGCCGATATACCGCCATTCTTTTCGTGAACACAAGTGGCTCAACGTGTTTGTCAATTTTTTGCGAAAACTTTGCTCTGTGTGCATTTTATCGTCATATGTAAATGTCACGAACCAATTGAATCCGTTGAGATTGACCTTTCTGAACAACCGTATGTTGCGCGCTATTCTGTTGCGAGCCTTACGCCTGAAATTCATTTGCACAAACTCCTTTGCCTTTTCCTTGTCCTCGAACATCGGCGTCATCTCTTTGAGGATAGCTCTAAATCGATTGCGCGTCTTTTCGCCTCGCGTCGCTTCATACAATCTCTCAAACATCTCCGTTTTGCTTTCTTGTTTTTCTTCCTGCGTGTCTTCTTGTCCTGTCTGTTTACCTGTTTTCTCATCTTCATCTCTTGCCGCATCTTCCTCTGTCGGACAAGGCGTATCGCCAATATCTGACGATACGCTTTTGTCCATAATTTCGGAAGCTATTTTGCGCAAGTTTTCATCCATCGCTTTTCGGTCTTCTTCGCCAAAACCTTTAACAGCTTTAGGGCGAGTTGTGTGCGGGATCGCGATGTAATGCGACCCGTCGAAATATACCTTTGCCTTTGGATACGGCATAGTCACCTCCGCTTATGCAGCGAAGAGGGCAGCCCTTCTCACGCAGAACCATCGCCGTCCTCGTCGCTGTATAGTGAATTTACAAAATAGCTGTTCTGCATTCTCAATTCCTCTACCGATGCCTTCTCGGTCAGATACTCCGCATAGTCCGCAAGTCCGACATGGGTGTTCCTCGCCATATCGTTGAAGTAGTCGCTGAAGCAATCCGTGCAAAATCTGTTTGAATAGATCTTTGCGTTCATCAAGTAATACTTCCTCTTTTCGGGCTTGCCGTCCATAGTTCCGCGTTCCTTCTCCACGTTCATCACGCTGTAACCGTATTTGTTGTAAACGCGCATATTCCTGCGCCACAGCCATGCCGTGACATTTTTAAGCAGATGCACGAGTAAGGTGTTGTCGCCCCTGCGAAAGCGAAAGTCGTAATACAGCGCAATAAAGCGCTCGAATACCCATTCGCTTATCATCTCCTCAATCGTGTAAAACGGCAGCGCCAATTGCTTCTGTCCGCTCGATACGATGTTGACGATATCGCACAGATCTCTTGCGTCCGCTCCCCAAGACTCCGGTCTTTGCTCGTCCGTAAAGACCTTGATAAACGGAAAATTGTCCACGGTCGCGGAATGGCGGCACATTTTCAGCCAGCTGTTGAACAAGTCGTTCTTTTGATTGGTTTCATTTGCAGACTTCTTTATCTCCTTGAGCTCCAAGTTGTTTCCGCGCTCTTTGCCTATCTCCGTTATCGCCACCACACCGAACTCGAAACTGCCGCTATAAGGGTTGTTCTCAATCATCTTTTTGCCGAGGCGCAACACGTCGAAGTCCAAGATATGCGCGTGCCTATACATCTGTCTGCGCCGCTTCGGAAAGAAGTCCGTCGCCCACAGCGGAAAATTGCCGGCAGTCTGAACTTCGTTATCCGTGCGTATCGAATAGTTGGACACGATGAGGCTTGATTGCAGCACATAAATGAGGTACGCTTGCGCATATGTCTTGATCACGTCGAACAGATATTGCACTGTTAGGGCGTCATCGAACGTTATTCCATATCTTTGACAGTCGTATCCGTATAATTGTCTATCCGCATTGCCGTGGCGCATGAACCGCTCAAACTTTTTGTCAGCCCAATCCTTTGCAGTAGCCAAATTGTAGACCGTTCCGTGTTCAAAACAGAGCAAAAGCTCGTCTTCCAACGCTATCCACGGAAATTGCGGGAACTTCATATCGTTTTGCCGCAATATCTCCAATGCCTTTTGTCGGAACATCACCTCTTGAGACAAGGTCATATCCGTTATCATCGTGGTCTTTTTCTTACCCATGCTGCCGCAGGTGATGGACACGATGGGAAGATCGTTTATGAATCCGCAATTGCGCGCTTCAAAGCGGCGAAGTTTAGACACCGCAATCTTCTTTCTCCACATGTCAAACAGAGGCCACGCCGCAACGAGCAATACCCACCACGGAAAACATGTGAAGATCACTTGCAAATCGATGAACAGCTTGTATACCTGCGTATACAGCCCGGCAAAGTCGTATGACACCGCAAAGTAGAAGTAATACGCAAAGAACTCCGTGCCTATCGCGACAAGGTTGAAATTGATCAGCCACAGCACGAGCCAAGTTACCCAAATTCTCTTGTTTCCCGCAAGGAAACGCACATAGCCGACAATCGTTCGCTTTATCGGCAAAAACACCCTTTGCGTCACTTCCTTATACGCTTTGAGCGGCAGGGTATCACTGTTATGCCTCGCGTTGCCGCTTGCATATAATTTCCCCACCGCTACGATAAGCAAAAGGACGCAAGGCAGCGCGATCGCTATCACTTTTGCGCCGGAAGCCACATCGACGCCCGCCTTAGCAAAGAACATTTTTACGTTTGTCCCATCTACAAGCAATGAGAAATATTCGCGTGCCCATATCTTGAACGTCTCCCAATCTTCGGGTAAGAGTACTTCCCATCCCAAAACGGACGACTTCATTGTAACCGTCGGCGTGATGTTATGCTCTATCTTGAATATCTCGGCAAAATAGTAGGCTATCGAATTGCCGAAGTCCCTGAACGCTTCCGCCAAACGCAGATACGACTCTGCAAACAAGAATGCCGACAAAAGCGCAAATGCCGCCGTGACGGACAGCGTTATGCAGATGTTAAATCGTCTTGAAGGCATATGCCACCTCCCTTGCAGTCTCGTGCAGCTCCGTCAATCGGCTACCCGTAAACACGAAGTAGCCGACGACGATGATCAGCACGATCAAGAGCACGATTGCTATTATTCTCTTAATCGTTTTCATTGTCATTCTCCTATTCTTTCTTCTTTACGGCGTTTCCTATCGCCTTAAATATCGCCGCTATCAACCTGAACGGCAACAGCACTATCCACAACACGAGCCGCACGACATACGGCAATATCGGGAACAGAATGATGATGAGCAGAACTATCAGCACGATGGCGAGCAAGACCTGCCACCACTCCCACTCGGAAGGCATCTGCACAGGCGGAGTTATCGCGTTGACGATGTCGATAGGCGAAGACACCACCGGGATCACCGTATATACGCCGTCTTTATGAAAGGTGAGCTGGATGATATCGAAGTCGAAAAATACACTCTCTTGTGCTCTATACGCTTCACCATCGATAAGCTTGTCCTTGAGAATGCCGCGATACTCCACTATGTCCACGGCGGATGAGTAATAATCCGATGTGGCGAAGCGGAACAGCACCATTTGCTCGTTTGCCGCCTTTGCCTTGTTGTAACACTCCTTTATCGCGCTTACGTCGTGATAATTAACCAGCAATCTCTCGGATATCTCCTCATCGCTGCCTTGCAAGTCTGCGTCCTGCACGATATATATCGGCGAAATGGTGCGCGACTCTTCCTGCGGTATGTTGCCGAAGATAGTGTCCCAAAGCCCCCACGCTTTCCAATTGTCCCAAAAGGACGGATCGCTGTCCTGCCAACTCGTCAGTTTTTGCAAATCAACGTCGGCGTCGAAGTCGTAATACGAATAACCTTGCTGTATCTTGCCGAAATCGGTATCCATCTTGCGATGATCGTCTATGTCGTCCTCAAACAAGTCCGCGCTTATCGTGCCGTCCTTAATGGGCAATGTGCCGCCGCTAAACGTCTTGTCGTAATTCTCGATATACTCGTAAAGCGCGTTACTTGTCACTCCGCCTATTTCGGTAACGTCGGCATAAGGGTCGTATTCCTCGATATTGTCCGTCTTGAATATGTAGAACAGTGTTCCTTCTTTGTTTGCGCAAATCCAATTGCCGAGATTCCACGCCCAATCCGCGGTGGGCGTGAGGTTGCCCGTAGTCACGTTTTCGCCTGCGCCGTAACCTATATCCTCATCGCCGTAAGCTCCGATATCCACGCCGATATTTGCCTGCACGGCGTTGAAGAAGTCCTCATTACTCGTGACGATGATATCCTTGGTCTTGTATTCATACCACTCCGCCTTAATGCGCTGCAATGTGCCGTAGATGTCGAAATACTTTTGCGGCACGGTGAAGTAGACGGTGTCTATCTGATTTTGATACCCTGCGCCTTTGCCCGACGTCTTGGTGCGGTAGAATGTGTGCTGCACATCGAGCGTTATCGTTTCCAAACCACCCGCGTCACACATAAGCGTGCTTTTGGAATTGCCGTCCGGTCCGTATCCCGCCGCATAGCCGGTGAATTTGTATGTCGCATTGACCGCATACTCTTTGGCGTTCTTTTCACCATAAGTGACCAACTCTATGCCGGAAACATCATATCTCCGCTCGTTGCTGTTCACTCTGTCTGCAAACGTCTTGCCGTCTATCGCTACGTCCTGAACCTTGAACTTATAGAATAGGTTCTTGTAATCCGCATCTTCGGACTTGCCGCAAAAGACGAGCGGCAGCTTGGCGTAATCGACAGGCTTGCCCTCGCTGTCATACTTCACAGCCATTTGGATCTTATTGCCTTTGTTGCCCGTATCGATGTTAAGACCTTGCGGATTATAGACATAGATATACAGCCCGTAATTGCCGCGCTGATTGGCGCGATACGAATAGCAATACTCTACAAAACTCAATACCTGTATCTGCTTTTCCTCGTCGAAGGGGTAGTTTTTGAGATCGAACTTCTCACCGTTCACGGTAGATGAGGTGAGGTCGTCCAACACATCCGTGCTGTCGAATGCAACTCCGCCTTCTTCCGCCAAAGCGGTGGAGGGCACCGCCGTCAAGACAATGCCGACCACCGTGACGATGAGGATAAGGAGCAGCACAAGTCTATTCCTTATCGTCGCTGTCAAAAGTAGATCACCTCCTGATCGAGAGTCACTCCGCTTACGGCTTCTTCAATGTGGAAGTATACCGTTACGCTCGACGCGTTATTGTACGAGGATACTACCATTGCGAACATATTCTCATACAGCTGCGCGTCATCTGCCAATGCCACCTCGCGCTCCGGATAAACGGCTTTCAAAACGTCAAGAACTCCGCCTTTCGGCGCGATCGTGAATGAATCTTCTCCGTATTCGATGTCAAAGCCGCCCGTGAGATCGGTCTCGGCTTGGAACGAATAGTGCTCTCCGTCCAATAAAAAATCAAAATCCTTTCCGCCTGTCGGGTTAGGAACGACCTTGACCGAATAGCCGCTTGCTTCGCCTCCGGCATCTCCGAATGTGTATTTGGTCACAACTTCAAGAGGGGCATCTTTTGTCAATGCATAGCCGCTTGCCGTTGTCATGACATCTTTTTCTCCGATCGTCACATAAAACGTCTTGAAGTCGCTCGTCAATCCTCCGGTAAACTTGACTATTACACCTATCACCGCAACGAGCACGAGGACAATAAGTATGCCCGCGATTACTTTGCTTGCGGTCTTTTTTGCATTGCTCGTACTCATAGGCTTTCCTCCTTAAAAGGCGATTTCGCTGTTGTTCAGACTAACTCCCGTTACTATGGAATCATCGAAAACTATCTTGATCGTCTTGTTGAGATTGGAATTTGTCTCCCTGATGAACACCTCAAAATAGCATTCTCCGACCGAACTCTTATAATCGTCCTCGTAGTAAATCGTTCTGCCGCCGTCCATACGCCTCATGGACTTGTAATAGCTTTCTATAGCGCGCTTGGTCTTGACCGTTATCACTCCGTCTGCATATGATACTGTGATAAAGCTGTCCTTCAAGGAATCAACCGTCACCGTCCTTTCGTCATACCAATTATTCGTGCCTAAAACAGACGAGATTTCGTGATTTGCCACGACAATAGAGCCTTTCCCGGTAACGTTGCATACATAGTTATTGAATTTCTCGTTCACACTGTCAAACGGGTTAGTCAGCTTGACATTGAAAGTGTACGTCTCTCCGATACCAACCTTATACGCACCGCCGGATTGAGCAACGGAAGTTGTTATTACCATTTCGGTCGGCGTACCGGTAAAGGTAACGATGCAAGTTGCCTGATATCCGCTTTCACGAGTGGTTACGGTTATGACAATATTGCCTTCAAAAGCTTTCTTACAAGCAACCGTTGCCGTTGTGCTGCCATCCGAAGCCGGCGTGACGGTCACATAATCGGTGACAGTTTCGCTCTTGCCTTCATCGCCCCAAGCAATCTCCCAATCAACAAGCTTGTTGGTCGCTGTCGAAGGAGTGACTGTCGCGGTCAATGTTTTTTGTACTATGCCGGAAGCGCTAGTACTCGTTGTAGTGCCGGATGGATTATCGAATTGCGCCAGCGCAAGTTGAACATGCTCCGAGTTGTTAAACTCCATTGCAAGATCGGGAGCAGCTTCCTGTTGCTCTTCTTCTACAAGCTCACCTTCGGGCAGGGCAAGAAGTATGGATGCGACCATACCTGCCATAAGGACGATGAGCAGCGTGAAGACGACGACCCACTTGATCGTGTCGGACTTCACATGTTTGTTGAAATCGTTCATAGATTATTCCTCCTGTATAATCGGCAGCCGCGACCTGCTAAATGCAAGCCGCAGCGCCTTTTTTGTGTTATGCCGCCTGATTGAGCAGCATGTTGAGCAAAGCCTTATCCGATATGCGGTTGGGCTTTACGGGGCATTCGTAGACTTCGCCGTTTTCGTCCACCGTCTGCACGGTATAGGAATTGCCGGAGATGGTCCTGCCGGTCTCGTCTTTGAACTCAAACGGCTTTGCCACGAGTTCTCCGGTCATAGCGTCGCCGAAGACGATGTCAAGCACCGTATAGCCGCCTTTGTCGGGCGGGACCATCAATATGCGCACATTGCGACCGCGGATAACTCCCTTGACGTAATACGCATAATACGATTTGCCGTTCTTTTCATAGGTCTCTCTTTCGACCAAAACCTTTGCCATTTTTGTGTCCTCCTTTGATTACTTTCTGCCGCGCGTTTGCGAGATCTCACGCGCTTCTCTCTTGGATTTGCCCTCGGAAAGTGCCTTCTTGTATTTGTACATTCCGGCATGATCCGATTGCGCTTGCAGGTACCCCGAACGTATGCCCGCCTCGTAGTCGGTAAGTTCTTTACCTTCCTTGGGACCGTAGGTGTGTACCTTTGCCTTTCTGTCTTCCGCATAACCTTTCGCCCTCTTGGACGGGATCGACCAACGGCGTTTGTTATACTTGGAATTTGCCATAAATTTTTCCTCCATGTGTTTGTTATCGCCCGTTATGCCGATAGCACAGCTATTAAGTTGTAGTGGCGCGGAACGCTGATTTTAAGCCTCTGCTTTGTGCGACATTATGCGGTGGAGCGGCCACTCTTATCTTGCAATACCGCATGACTTTCGCCTCGATATTAAAAACGTTCCCGCGCGCTTTTGATCAATAGATGTATCTTCTCGAAGACATCTTGGTGGGGATGCGAAGCCCGTCCATATTCGAACGGAAGCCAAAGGCGTCTTCGTATTCCCGGTCTCTTTGCGTAGTTCGATAGATGAACGTGTCGCGGCTGAAAAGATATGCGCCCATATCATCTTCGCGCAGGATCACTGTCTGCTTAACGATAAAGTCAGCCGTGCGATATACGTTCGTAGTGCAATTGACCTTTTCCATGTCATATACCTCCTGTTTTATTCAAAGCCTGTTGAAAGAACAGGCAAAGTTCGTTGTGTAGGTCTTTCACATAGTTGGGAGTAAGCCCACGCTCGTCCGCAAAAGCCTGCTGCAGCTGATCTCCCATATACAGAGAAACGTACAGGTCAAACAGCATCGGTGGCGCCGATTCAACTATGCGATTGTATTGTCTGACCTTCATCGTTACGCTGCTGTTGACGCCATTTTGAGCCGCCAGATTAAACGTCTCTTTGTGCGTATAGTAGTAACGTATCTCCTTCAGGTCTTTGCGTATCCGGTCTAATGCCGCCGCATTTTGTGCGCAATTCATACTCATTTCTTCCTCTTAGGCAAACCAAACGTTTGCAATATGGACTTCATAACGGTGGCGTCACTACCCGACAATGTCGGTATCAGCCTCGTCAATAAATCCGTTTGTTCGTTCGTCAGATACCTCTTGCCAAGACTAAATCCGTCCGCTACAAACACGCCGCCACGCGGTCCCGGTATCGTATACAACGGGAAAGAAAGTGACAATATTTCTATGTCATTGCGCATAGTCCGTCTGCTCACGCCGAATTCGAACGCCAAATTGTCGATCGAATCGCTGCGGCGTTCGCTCAATGTCTCAATAATGGACATCCTGCGTTCAGACGGGTTGCGCATCTTTACCTCCTGTCGTTTTCTTGTCTGTATTCTACAAACAAATGGGGCAGGGTTTTTGCCCCAATTTTTATTTTCCTAAAAAAATTTTTTCGGAAATGAAAAAGCCCCGACAGATAGACTTCCGCTATGGAAATCTAACTGTCGAGGCTTCACGAATTTCCCGGCTTTGCCTTCGACTTCAGCAGATATGACCTGTAATAGGATTTATCTGCGGCGCTATTTCAGCCGTGACCTAAAACGTCGTTACCCCTTATCGGATATTCTCATGATGGCTTGTTGACTTGAATATCTATCCGTCGTCTTGTTATGCGTTTGCTGTATAAAAGAACACCGCAATGCTCGCATCGCTTTTTTACTAACCCTTTTGTATTGCGATATCCCAACACAAGGTTGCCGCAATTCGGACAGTACATCGCTTCTTTGATCCAATACGCATTATCTTTCATTTATTCTCCCATTCTCATTGTCTTGCCTCGGTTGAATTTCAAGCACTGCATTGGCGAGGTTGAGAAATCCTCTGCCGCAGGAACTTGACCGACAGACAAGATCGTATATCATATAAATTATCACTGAAAATACGCCTGCAACATCTCCGAAATTGCCCAACTTTGCAAACATATGTTCATATCGTAGTGCTATTATAACATAAAAAATCGGGCTATGCAAGCCCAATTAGTGCAATTGCACGGACGGTGGAAAATTTTTCTCTGATTTTTATATTTGTTTAGAAGATAAACGATAATTTAATGCAAATGGCATCAACCGTGTTTATGCATTACTTTTTTATGCGAACTCCCAATGGAAAGC
>CALWGZ010000004.1 GCA_944380285.1 uncultured Christensenellaceae bacterium | reverse complement strand
TGTACGAATTTTAAATAATGCGGAGGAGAAAAATGAAAAAGAAACTGATTATCGTTGCGGCAATCGTCGTTATGGCGGCAGCAATATTCATGTCCTGCGGACCTGAAGTAGTCGATTATACCGACGTAGGAACAAAAATTGAAACGGCTGAAGAGGCACTCGAAGTCGTAGAGTCGCTCAAAGGACGTACGAATTTTGTGTTGCAGACAGTAAGTACTACAGACGTATCCAATTTCAAAAAAGAGATCAAGTATATACTTGAACGCTGTGAAAGCGGTGTCAGAATCACTACGTACTCGTACAATGAAATAGACGGCTCTGCCATAGAAAACGAAAACACGAATTATTATGTCATGAACGGTGATACGCTTGAGTATTGGACGAATATGGGTGGGGAGTACGTAACGAGGGAAACCGATTACGAGAGCATTGAGGACGTGGTAAACGCATCTGAAAAATACCAGGAAAGTTATAATGAAATCATAGGTATATGCATGGCCGCCAACTGGGACGAAGAAAGCAAGACGTTCGTTTATGTTGACGACAGCGCATACGGTTATAGCATCAGCGTTGCGGTGTATACCGGAGCCGTTGCGTATGTAAAAGAAGACATTTCGGGAAAAGAAGAGATAATGTTCTGCGGTTTCGGACAGGTCAACGTAGAAAAACCTTCGAACTCTTTCTTTAACAAGATTCTTGAAGCTTTCAAATAACACAAAAAATATTTGCAAAGGAGAAAAAGCAATGAAGTTAAAAATATTTTTCATATCCGCATTTATTGTTTTGATGTCGTTCGTTTTCGTCGCATGCTTTAACGTCAACGATACGGGAACTCCTGACAGAAACGACGGAGGAGAGCAGCAGGCTGTTCCGGAATTCGGGTTCGGTCTTTCTGAGGACGGAGAGTACGCCGTTTTGACAACAGTTTACGCCAACGGAGCAAAGGAAATTACCGTACCGTCAGAATATCAAGGATTGCCTGTAAAAGAAATAGGAGACCGTGCGTTCGGCACTTGCGTGGCGGTAGTATCCGTGACCTTACCCGAAGGAACGGTCGGAATCGGCGATTATTCTTTTTCAGGCTGTATGTCGTTGCAACAGATCGTCCTGCCCGACAGTCTTGAAACTATCGGCAGCAACGCGTTTTTCAATTGCAGTGCATTAGAAAAAATAGAATTACCTCAATCCCTGACTTCTTTGGGAAAGGAAGCTTTTTCCGAGTGTGTTTTGCTTGAAAGCGTTGACCTGCCGGAAGGTCTGGAAAGTGTAGGAGAATACGCGTTTTCGTACTGTAAAGCACTTGAGAAAGCAGAGATTTCTTCTACGGTAAAAGAAATAGGAAAGGAGGCGTTTATCGGATGTGAATCGCTTTTGGAAATAAACGTAGATAAAAACAACTTTTTCTATAAGAGCGTGGACGGAAACCTCTACGACAAAGAAGGAAAAATACTTTATAAGTATGCCGAAGGAAAGACCGCGAAGGAATTTTCCGTTCCCGAAGGTACTGAAGAGATAGTATCGAGAGCGTTATACGGCAGCAAATTCGAGAGTGTTGTCGTTCCCGACAGTGTAAACAAAATCGGCAAGGAAGCGTTCAGAGACTGCAATTCGCTGAAGAGCATCACCCTGCCTTTTGTAGGAGAGCAAAGAGACGCTGAAACAAACACCGCTTTTCATTATATTTTCGGCATTGACGGCAGTTACAACACTTATGTGCCCGAAAGTCTTACCGACGTTGTCATTACGGGAGGAAAATCTGTTGCGGCAAGAGCTTTCCAGTTCTGCGATGGTATAAAGAGAGTAACGCTTGCCGACAGCATAACTTCTATCGGCGATCTTGCATTTACAGACGGCACTTTCGAGTATATTGACATGGGCAACGGGGTTACGAGTATAGGTTACGGAGCATTTGAGCATAGTGAAAATCTTACAGAACTGATCGTTTCCGAAAAATTAGTAAATATCGGAGACAGTGCGTTTTACGATTGCAAATCCCTGAAGGAACTGACTATTCCCGCAAGCGTCGTAACAATTGGCAGAGATAACGTTCTCGGATGCGATGCTCTAGAGAGTGTTTATTTTGAAAACGTAAACGGATGGAGAATATGTCTTGTCAATACATTTATGTCGCAGGTAAAGAGCGTCAGTGCAGCTACTTTGAGTGATCCGCAGAGTGCAATGAATTTCTGGAAAGAAAACACGACGATGTATTGGAAGAGGTACTGAAAACAACTTTTTTCCAAGCTGTTCCGCGCTGAAAAGCGCGGAATTTTTTGTTTTGTCCAAAATATTATACGGTTTTGCCATAGACACGAGTGAAGTGCGGCATTAAATGTGGCAGATCGTAAGCGATCGATAGCAAAAAGACAGGGGAGGGCAGAGCTGTAGCGCGTCGTCAGCTATACGTCAACCGAAATGAATAATTTGCGTCATAGCACAAACTCTCCTTGTCAATGCGTTGATCGTCACACAACACGATCACTCTCAACCGACTGCAAGCCCTTTAACATCAAAACATCCCCTGCCACCCCCGACTTTACTCAAAAACGAATACTCAATTTATATAAAAACACCCAACATCCATTCAACCCTCACACTTCGCACTGCCAAGCAAGCACACATGGGCAAACCTCTGACCAAATCCAACCTGCGACACTAAGCCCAAGCCAAAATACTCACACACTCAAAACCATCTAACACCCCAAAACCAACCATAACTCCCTCATCCAAATCCCTTGACGCACTTCACGCCCAACGCTTTACTGCCAAGCTCACCCGTTTTTGCCGACACGCTCCGAACCCTGCAAGTCTTTTTGAGACTTAATGCGCAAATGCGGCACAGCATTGTCGGTACATCGGCGGCGTAATAATTGCGCGTCGCTTGCCGTACAATAACGGTATGAGAGAAGGATATGACGACGAAAAGATGGCGGACGACAAGCAGGTCGCCGCGATGAACAGAGAGTTCGCCGCCAAGAGGGCACGCGAGAGTGTGCTCGACGGCTCACCCGACATTGCCGCGCCTTGCCGCGAGTATGCGGCGGTGTTGACGTTTTGTCTCGACTATTGCTCGAACGACCGCGAGAGGGAAGTGCTCGGCGCGGCGGCGGACGCGTTGATCCGGCTGGGCGGCACTCCCGCATCGCCGCCGGCAAACGCCTATTCGCGCTCGCCGCTCGAACAGGTCAAAAGTTGCGCGATCGGCATATGCAGGCTTGCACGCATCGCCTCCGCAAGAGAGGGCGGCGGACGCGCCGCGCTGTCGCTCTTGATCGCGGCGACCGAACTTTTGACATTGTGAATTTTGGCGCCAGTGTCGATAAAATATATTTATTTATAGGAAGAAGGAAGATGAATAAAACCTTGACGAGCGCTCAAACTAACCTCAGTAACTCAAGGAGGTGGCGCAATGATAACGGTGCTTGCATTGATATTGATGATCGTCGGCGCGCTCAATTGGATGAGCGTCGGCATATTCGACTTCAACTTCATCAACTGGATCTTCACTCCGCAGGCGTATATCGGGGCGAGGGTACTGTATGCGATCGTCGGACTTGCCGGCATTTGGACGGTCGTCTATCTGATCTACAACAAGTTCAGCCCGAGGCGCATCAACGCGATCGAAAAGGGCGCAAGCAAAGAACAACACGCAGCATAAGCGTGACAGCGCTCCCAAAGAGTGCTCAAAAGAGCCCGAAAGGGTCGGGAAGGTAGACAAAAGCGGTTTTGGAAATTGCTCAAAGCCGCTTTTGCCATAGTTTCAAAGTATGCTTTTCAAATCGCGGGAAAGAGCAAACCATTCTGTTTGAAGTGTTGCGATAGGGTAAAAAGAGCAAAGTCGAATGCTCGGCGGTAAGGTGCGCTTTGTGTCTTTTGAGTCGGGCGATGCGGCGCAACGGGGGAGAAAGAGCGAACGATAATGTTCGGTCGCCGAACAAAGCGAAAGACAATTTTTGAGGCTAAAATTTACGGTAATTGCCAAAAGTGTGAGTTTTGAAGTCGATTTTGCAATGGGCTGAAAAATTTGTGGCGCGCTGCGTTGACAAACGGCATATCTCGTGATACAATTGCGGTGAGGGCGTAAGACGCCCGATAGGAGGAAATTTCAATGAACAAAAAACTCATCACAGCGCTTGTAGCGGTCGCCGCCGTGCTTGCGCTGTCTTTTTGCCTTGCGGCATGCGGCGACGACGGCACACAGCCCGGAGGTGGAGAGGGCGGCGAGGGCGGCAGCATCGCCCATAAGATCTCGATCACCGCGCCGGACGACGTCGAAGTTACGACGAGCGCCACATCGGCGTCCGCAGGCATCACGATTACGGTCAAGGTCGTCGTTCCGTCGTGGAAGATCGTGACGTTTGTCACGGCGGCGGACGTGAACATCGTCAAAGACGAAGCGGCAAGCGCGGGCAGCACATCGGTATATACGTTCACGATGCCGGACAGGGACGTCGAACTCAACGTAGAGACGATGGATTCGGGGGCGAGCGTAGACGAGGACGACGGCTTGAAGTGGGTCGCCGCACCCGAACAGATCGCGCCGGGCGAATATTCATCGGCGACCTATGAAGTCGACTTCGGCGGCAGCGTCATCGCGACGACAGACGTCGACGGCAATTTGAGCGGCGTGAAGATCTCGTCGACCGATCAAGACGTGATCCCCGACGAGGCGATCGACGGCGCTCACAGGATAGGCGACAGCGCCGTCACAGGCGGCGCGACATTCACCGTCGACTTGACAAAGGTGTCGCTCGGCGCGACAACGCTCGTCTTTGAGGACTCAAGAGGCAGAACGATCGCAAAATATGTCCAAGTCGTCGAGCACGGAAAAGTCGATCCCGGCTATATTTTCAACACGTCGATGTTTGTCGAATTCGCGTTTGACGAGGGCGATCTCACGCTCGGCGCGGACGTCGACCCCGACAAATTGCTGGTCTTGGTCAGCATAAACGACGACGATTGGGTGGACGGCACCGACCCCGCTCTCGGCGCAAAAGAGTATACGCAAAGCCGCTTTTTGCTGTCCGACAGCGGCACGAAGTCGATGGGTTTGTCCTACATCCAAGGGCACAGATATCGCGTCACCGCGTCGCTTTGGACGTACACGAACGACTACGAGACGGACATGGATCTTAGCCAGGTGACGGGCAACAAGCTCGTCCTCGGCGAGCATATCGCCGGCGGCGGCAACTCGGTCAAAAATGACGATGACGGCACGTCGTGGCTGACGATCGTCGGCTATTCGGGCACGGTGACTTTGAAAATCTACGCGGAATAGCCTGTTGGCAAAGCATAAGCGCGGCGCGTTTGCGTGTTGACTTTGACAGCGCATTTGCGGCAAGGCTTGCGGTCTCGAAAAGCGCATTTGAGAGGACGGGCGTCTCGATTGCGCTTGGGTAATTTGCGTTGCAATCGCAAAAGGCGCGTTGCAGATACGGGCTTGAATACCACCGAGACTTGCGTTGAGATTGGAAATGGCGCGTTGACGAGATGGGACTCGAACAGTCCGAAATGCGGCGGGTAGCGATCGCGAAAGGCGCGTTGACAAGGACGGCGGCGTCGAGCCGGCAGCGGTCAAAAACGGCTAAAATCAAAAACATATCGCCAAAACAAAGGCGGCGTTTGTCATCTTCTCGGGCAAATGCCGCTTTTGCATTGACAAAGGCGCGTATATATTTTATTATAGAGGCATGGACAGTCTGTTCGATCTCAACAAGAAGGCAAACGAGCCGCTCGCCGAGCGCATGCGTCCGCGCACTTTGGACGAGTTCGTCGGTCAGGAGCACATCGTGGGCAAGGGCAGCATGCTGCGCCGCGCGATCGTCACCGACCGCCTCGGCAGCTGCATTTTTTACGGTCCGCCCGGCTGCGGCAAGACCACGCTTGCGGGGATAATCGCCGCGACGACGGGCGCGAACTTCGTGCAGCTCAACGCGGTGTCGAGCGGCGTCGCGGACGCGAAGCGCGTGATCGAGGACGCAAAGCGCGCTCTCGAATTGTACGGCACGCGCACCTACCTGATGCTGGACGAGTGCCACCGCTGGAACAAGGCGCAATCGGACAGTATGCTCGCCGCGATCGAGAAGGGCTACATCGTCTTCATCGGCTCGACGACAGAGAACCCGTACGTCAACATGACGAGGGCGATCGTGTCGCGGTGCCGCGTGTTCGAGTTCAAACGGCTCTCGGGCGACGACGTCAAAAGGGCGCTGCTCCGCGCGGTCGAGGACAGGGAGAGAGGGCTCGGGAATTATGACATCAAGCTCGAAGAGAGGGCGCTCGAGCACTTTGTTTGGGCGGCGGACGGAGACCTGCGCAACGCGCTCAACGCGCTCGAACTCGCCGCGCTGACCACAGATCCCGATCGTGACGGGCGCATCGTCATCGACCTCGAGGCGGCGCAGCAGTCCATTCAAAAGAAAGCCATGAGCGTGGATGAGAGCATGTATTACGACATGCTGTCCGCGTTTTGCAAGTCGCTGAGAGGCAGCGACAGCGACGCGGCGCTCTATTGGGCGGAGAGACTGATCGCCGCAGGGTGCGACCCGCTGTCGATAGCGCGGCGCACATTGGTGCACAGCGCCGAGGACGTCGGGATGGCGGATCCGCGCGCGCTCACCGTCGCGGCGGCGGCGTTGACCGCGCTGCAAAACCTGGGGATGCCCGAGGGCAAAATACCGCTTTACGAGGCGATCGTTTACGTCTGCGAGGCGAGCAAGTCGCCGAGCGTGATCAAGGCTCTCGAAGCGGCGGAGAGATTGGTAGAAGAGCGCAAGGACGACGAAGTGCCGCTCGCGGTCAGGGACACGCATTACAGCGGCGCGCCGAAGACGGACTACAAGTATCCCCACGACTTCGGCGGCTGGGTGGAGCAGACATATCTGCCCGAGTCGCTCAAAGACGTGAGGCTCTATGTCCCGTCAAACAACGGCGAGGAAAAACACCTCGTCCGCGCAAAAGACATCAAGAAAAACAAGGGCTGAAAAGCGTAAAAAAAATATCAAGCAAAACCAAAGTTGCGACGGCGCGAAAGAGCGAAAGCAAGGGGTAATTGACAGACTGCTTGAAAAGCGAAAACGAACCGAGCCGAAAATTAAATATCGGGAAAAGGCAAAGTTTGTTTGAGGGGCGGCAGGCGCCGAAAACAAAAGGACATCAAGCAAAACAAGGGCTGAAACGCGCAAACGCTTGAAAAGAGCAAGAAAAGATATCAAGCAAAACAAGCAGCGCGCAAACGCCTGAAAGAGCAAAAGCAAAAATATTTTGCAAAATGCGGCAAAATGCAGCGGCGGCGCAAAATGAGAGCGCTTGAAAACATGACGAGCAAAACGCGGCGACAGCCGCGAGTGATAGCAAACGGGCGAAAAGTCCGTTTGCAAAAAGGAGAAAACATGCTGAAAATCGAAAATTTGAGGAAGAAATACCGCGGCGGCGAAAAGTATGCCGTCGACGGCATCTCGCTCGAGGTGAGGGAGGGGGAAGTGTTCGGCTTCCTCGGGCCCAACGGCGCGGGCAAGTCGACGACGATCAAGTGCGCGGCAGGCATTCTGCCCTTTGACGAGGGGCGGATAAGCATTTGCGGCAAAGACCTTAAGACGGACACGATCGCCGCCAAGATGCAGATGGGCTATGTGTCCGACAATCACGCCGTCTACGACAAGCTGACCGCGAGGGAATATCTCAACTTCATCTCCGACATCTACGGCGTCGGCGACTCCGACCGCAAAAGGCGCGCCGACGAGTATATGCAGATGTTCGGCTTGACGGACGCGTTCGACAGCCCGATCAAGACCTTCTCGCACGGCATGAAGCAAAAGATCTGCGTGATCGGCGCGCTGATCCATGCGCCCAAATTGTGGATCTTGGACGAGCCGATGACCGGTCTCGACCCCAAGTCCGCGTTTGAGCTCAAAGAGTTGATGCGCCGCCATTGCGAAGAGGGCAACAGCGTCTTCTTTTCGTCGCACGTCCTCGAGGTCGTCGAGAAGGTGTGCGACCATGTCGCGATCATCGACGGCGGCAAGATCATCGCCGACTTCGGCATAGGGGAGCTGGACGACATCCGCAACGGCAGTTCGCTCGAGGACGTCTTCCTGTCGCTGACCGAGGACGCGCCGCAAGGGGACGGGGTATGAAGAGATTTTCCGCACTCGTCAAGCTCAACCTCAAATACTATGTGCTGCCGAGCTTTGAAGGCAAGAAATCCAAGGCGCGCTTTGTCGGCGTGATCGCGCTGATGTGCGTCGCCTTCCTCGCGCCGCTGGTGCTCATCTGCATGACGCTGTGGTTCGCCGCGCAGACGATGCTGGCGATGGGTATGGGCGCGGAGATGTTGGCGGCGGTGTTCACCATGGCGCAGATCATGGTCTTGATGCTGTCCGCGTTCACCTACATCAACTCGATGTTCTTCGCAAAGGACAACGAGATCGTGCTCAATATGCCGCTGAGGGGAGTGGAGATCTTTTCGGCAAAGCTGATCGCGACCTACCTCAACGAGCTGGTGATAAGCGCGCTGGTCACGATCCCGATCGCCGTCATCACCGCGGCGGCGGGCATTCAAGCGGGCTACGGCAGCATGTTCGGCGCGGGGTATTGGATCCTCATCCCGTTCGCGATCGCGCTGCTGCCGGTGATGCCGCTGCTGCTGCTGTCGATCGTCTCGTTCCCGATCGCGCTGCTCGTGCAAAAGGCGTCCAAATATCCGGTGCTGTCCGCCGTGTTGCAGGCGGTGCTGCTGATGGCGTTCATCGCGCTGTGCTATCTGCTGGGCTACGGCGGCGGCTACGCCATGTCGAGCGACGAGACGCAGGTCGACACCGGCATGTTCCAAAGCCTCGGAGGCATATCCTTCTATACGCGATTCCTTGCGAAGGCGATGCTGGGCAGCTCCGCCGCAGGCAACTTCTTTGCGTTCCTCGGCATCACCGTCGCGATGGCGGCGGTCGCGATCGGGCTGTCGGTGCTGCTCTACCGCCGCGCGATCGCAATGAGCGTCGAGGGCGGAGCGAACACAAAGCGCAAGGTCAAGACGGACGAACATGTGAACAAGGGCACGTTCCGCGCGCTGGTCACCGCGCAGGTCAAGACGCTGTCGCGCACTCCCGACATCCTCGTCAACCTCATTCTGACGATGGCGATGCCCGCTCTGATCGCGGTCATCATGGGCTTTGTGATGCCGTCGGGCGCGGAGATCGCCGCCGAAGATCCCGACGCTGCGACGCCGTATTTCGGCTATTTCGCGGTCGGTCTGGTCGTCTGGATCACGATGTTCACCTCGCCGCTGTCCAACATCGGCGCGAGCTTTGCGTTCTCGCTGGACAAGGACAACATCGCGGTGCTCAAGAGTCTGCCCGTCACCGGGAAGGAAGTTTTCAAGAGCAAATTGATCGTCAGCGACGCGGTGTCGCTGATCTCGGTAGTCGCGGTGGCTGTCGTGCTTGCCTTTACCGCCGACATACCGTTTTGGGGTTATGTTCTGTTCCCGCTGCTCGTCGGCGTATATCTGATCTCGTGCAATGCGTTCACGATGTCGCGCGACGTCGCCGATCCGCACTTCAATTGGATGAACGTCAAGGAACTGACCAAGGCGAGCAACTCTGCGACGCAATTCATCATGATGGGCGTCGGGTTAGCGTTCGGACTGGTCGCCGCGATGCCCATGTTCGCGGTCGCGTTCGCCGGCGCGGCTTTGCCCGGATGGGCGGTGCAGCTGATCGTTTGGGGAGTTATGGCGCTGTCCTGCCTCTCGGCTTACCCCATTTTGAGGTTGACCGCGATGCGCGGTATCGAGGAAAAATATGCCCGGATCGAGGGCTGACAACATTGACATACAAGGAGAGAAAACATGCTTGAGATCAAGGACGGAAAACTGTTCAAAGACGGCAAAGAGCACCACATCCGCTCGGGCGCGGTGCACTACTTCCGCACTCTGCCCGAGTATTGGCTCGACAGATTGCAAAAGCTCAAGGCGGCGGGACTGAACACTGTCGAGACTTATACCTGCTGGAATCTGCACGAGCCGCAAAAGGGCAAGTTCGACTTTGAGGGACGGCTGGACATCTGCCGCTTTATCGAGACGGCGGCGAGCCTCGGACTGGACGTCATTTTGCGCCCCGGTCCGTACATCTGCGCGGAGTGGGACCTCGGCGGTCTGCCCGCGTGGCTGCTCAAAGACGGCACGATCCGCCTGCGCTGCAACGACCCCGTCTTTGTCGCCCACGAGCGCGACTACCTCAAAGAACTCTTCGCGAGAGTGGGCAAGTACCTCGCCTGCAACGGAGGCAACATCGTCGCCGTGCAGATCGAGAACGAATACGGCAGCTTTGCCAACGACAAGGACTACCTCAAAGCGGTCGAGGGCATCTTCGACGAGTGCGGCGTAAACGTGCTGCGCTTCACCTCGGACGGTCCCTGCGGCTGGATGCTGTCGGGCGGCACGCTGCCCGGAGTGTGGAAGACGCTCAACTTCGGTTCGGGCGGCAGCCATGCGTTCGGCTCGCTCGAGCGCTTCCGCGAAAAGGCGCCAAAGATGTGTATGGAGTTTTGGTGCGGCTGGTTCGACCATTGGGGCTTCGTCCACCACAGACAGAACATCAAGCTGGTCGGCGAGATCTCGCACATGCTCGCAAACGACATCAACTTCAACATCTATATGTTCCACGGCGGCACCAACTTCGGCTTCACCGCCGGCGCGAATCACTTCAAAAAATATCAGCCGACCGTCACGAGTTACGACTACGGCGCGCTGCTGACCGAGTGGGGCGACTATACGCCCAACTACCACGCGGTGCGCAAGATGATCTTCGACCACCTGCACGAGACCTCTCCGCCGCTGCCGCCGCGCCCGACGCTGCAAAACGTCGGCACCGTGCAATTGACCGAGAGGGGATCGCTGTGGGACAACCTCGGCGCGCTGGGCACCGTCCACCGCAGCCCTATGCCCGAACCGATGGAGCACTACGGACAAAACTCGGGCATGATCCTCTATTCGGTCGTCGTCGAGGGCAAGTATGAGCGTTCGTTCGTCACCTTCGACGAATTGCGCGACCGCGGCTATCTGTTCGTCGACGGCAAGCACGTCAAGACGTTCGATTACCGCAAAAAAGACTTCGTCAGCCGCATGTACGGCAAGCCGACCGCGATTGTCGAGCCGTTCGACGGCAAAAAGCGCTTTGACCTGCTCGTCGACGTGATGGGACACGTCAACTACGGCGAACACATCAAGGACCGCAAGGGCATCTCGGGCATGCGCATCATCAATCAGCACGTCACCGGGTTCGAGGTGACGACGCTGCCGCTGGACGACGTGTCAAAGGTCGAGTATTCGGGCGGAGACAAGTATCCCGTCTTCCTGCGCGGCAAGTTCCGCGCGGACAGCAAAGGAGATTGCTTTGTGCAGATGAAGGGCTTCGGCAAGGGCGTCGTCTGGGTCAACGGCTTCAACCTCGGCAGGTATTGGAGCATAGGGCCGCAAAAGGCGCTGTATCTGCCGGGCAGCCTGCTCAAGGGCGAAAACGAGATCGTCATCATGGAGCTGGAAAAGGCGAAGGGCAGCGTGGACATCACCGACAAGCCCAAACTGAGCTGAAACTCGCCTCGCAACGAAAGACAAAAAAGCGGATATGTATCCGCTTTTTTGATGCTTTGAGCGTGTTTGTTCCGCAAGAAGCGGGCTTGAACTCAAATGCCGCGATCGCTCAGTCGGCGTAGGCGACCGCAGACTCAAACTCGACAAACGTCGACAAAATGCAGCCCGCGTAGAGGCGCACCATAAAGTCGTTGGGGTGATTGGTGAAGTTCGCCGACAGGTCGAGATAGCGGTAGCGCGCGTCGCCGTCCGCGGCGTCTTGCTTGTTCGCGAGAAGGTCGAGCGAGAGGTCGTAAAGCCCGACATAGGTGCAGCCCGAAGAGGAGCCGTTCTTCTCGTCGCACAGCGCGCGGGTCGGCTCGATGTAGTCGGCGTGCGTGCCCTCTCCCCAAAACACCGACTTGGGGTTGGGCGCAAACGAGCCGACGACGATGAAGTCCGCGGAAGGGGAGTGGGCGCGGATGCCGTTGATCATAGTCCGCGTGTTGCCCACAAACGACGCCGCGCTTTTGAGCAGGGAGCCGTCGTTGATGCCGAAACCGAGCACGACGAGATCGAAGCCGTCCATGTCTATCGCGCCGCCTTTCACCTGATCGGCGCCCCAAGAGGAGAGCACGCCGCCGACGCTGGGGTTGACGAGAGCGATCTTGCTCGCGTCGCCGCCGTAAAATCTGTCTGCGAGAAACTCGCGCATAAGCTCGAAAAACGCCGGAAGCTCGGGCTCGAAACCGACGACGGACGACGCGCTCGCGCCGGTGAAGATGCTGTCGCCGAAGACGAGTATCCTGATCGGTTCGCCCGCTTGCAGCTTGGGAAGCAGGTTGGGGAAGTTGCCGGGGACATATTCGGGAGTGTCAAGCTCGATCGCGTCCGCGGTCTCGTAGGTCACCGACAGGTGGCGGGTGCGGAACAGCGAGCCTTCGGAGAGCAGATATTGCCCGCCGTTCAGCCCGCCGCCGTCGTTGTACGGCTGAGTGCCGGCGGTGTTGTCCGTCATGTCTTCGGGGACGTCGACGCCGTCTATCCACTTCGCCTCGAGATAGGGCATGGAGCCGTCCGTCCTGACGGAGATCGAGTTGCCCGACACCGTGTAGTCGGAGGGCGAATACTCTTTGTCCAAAGTGTAGTCGCGCACGGAAATGACGCGCGTCGGTGTGTAGGCGAGCCGCGCGATCGCGGTATCGCCGCCATAGCTCACCGGCACGGCGACCTCGTTGTAGATGACCGTACCCTCGTCCGACGTGTTGAACCAAAACGGAGTGACGACCTGTTCGGCGCCGTACTCGTAGACCGCCTCGGGCGGAGCGCAGGCAAACAGCGCCGCGCAGAGCGACGCAAGCAAAAGCGTCGTGATGAATGCAAAAAACTTTTTCATTGATGTCTCCTGGGGATATGATAGCATATCCGCACGGTTTCGTCAATCGCAGAGGGAGATTTATCCTTGACGGGAATACGAGAAAATAGCGCACTGAAATGGGGCTTCAAAGTTGCGCATCGCCAAAGTTCGTGTTATAATAAAATAGTCGATGTCCCCTTTTTGGGACTGAACTTGTGTTATAATTGACGAAGGAGGTTATTATGGACGGCTTTGAACCAAAAAAATTGCTCATCCTCAGGATCTATCAGATCCTCAACGAGTATTCGGACGCGGACCACAAACTCAAACAGGCGGACATCATCGCATATCTCGCGAGCGAGTACGGCATCGAGTGCGAACGCAAGGCGATCGCGCGAAACATCGATTATCTCAAACACGCAGGCATCGACATCGTTCAGGACCGCGGCGACGGCTACTATCTCGCCGAACGCAGGTTCGAGCACGGCGAGCTGCGCTTCCTCACCGATTCCGTCATCGCAAACCGCAACGTCTGCGAGTCGTACACCAAGGAGATCATTCGCAAACTCGTCAAAGAGGGCGGCGTGTACTACAAGAACTACGCGCGCTGCGTGGATCTCGGCGATTGGCGCAAGAGCGAGAACAAGGAGTACTTCCTCAACATCGAGCTGCTGTCCGAAGCGATCGAGAAAAAGGTCAAGGTCACGTTCAGGTTCATGCACTACGGCGTGGACAAGCGGCTGCACGCCCGCAAGCCCGACAAGGAGACCGTCAACCCCTACAAACTCTTCTTCAAGAACGGACACTACTACCTCGCGTGCAACGTCGACAAGTACGACCAGCTGATCTTCTGCCGCATCGACAAGATCGCCGACATCGAGGTGACAAATATCCCCGCAAAGGACGGTGCGGTCGTCAAGGGCGCCGAAAGAGGCATCAACCTCGGCATCATCTCCAACAGCGCGCCCTATCTCTTTGTCGAAAGACCGCTCAAGATCGTCTTCGAGGCGGCGACGGACAACGTCGTTAATATGATCGACTATGTGCTCGACCAGTTCGGCGACGACGTCGGCATCAGGACGACGCGCACCGGAAAGACGGTGTTCACGGTGATGGCGAGCCCCAAGGCGATGAAGATCTGGCTGTTGCAGTTCGGCGCAAGCGTAAAGGTGCTGTCGCCCGCGTCGCTTGCCAAGAGCATAAAAGAGGAGACTCAAAAGATGAACGCGCTTTACGAGTGAGCGAAAACAAAAGAGCAAAGAGGGTCGGAAGGACCCTCTTTTTTTTGTAAAAAGCGTAAAAAATGTTCACGCAAAAACCGTTATGAGTAAAGTTTTGGGGAGATTCGGTCAATGCATGAACATCTTTATTATAGCGCAAAATGCCGACGTTGTCCACCGAAAACGCAAAATTTTGAAAAAAGACGCGCCGAAGATCGGCGCGCCCGGCGCAGCCGGCTCAATGTCCGGCAAAGTCAAACCGCGGTCAACCCGTATCCCCGCTCCCTGCCGCAGAGAGTAGACCGAAAGGACCGCTCGGGGATTTTTGCATTCGGCGAGATAGACGGCGCGGCGCGTTGTCGGCTCAAAGAGCCGCCTTTGCGCGTGCGCCTCAAATTATGTTCGGTGTTCTGAACTTCCTTTTTCGTCCTTCCCGATAAACCGTAACTTAGCCGAAAAACGAGATAAACGGATAAGCCTTGACCGCCGTAACACATTGCTTTTTGAGAGCCGAATGCGGGTAATGATCCGCCCGTTGGGGCTTAGATCTCGATGAAGTTGAGAAGGTTCGCGCGGTCGATCGCGACTTGGAGCGCGTGTATCGTGCGCACCGTCTCCGCCGCTTGCACCTTCGCCGCGCCGACGTCGTAAAGACGTTCGGTGTACTCCAAGATGCCGTTGGGCGTGATGCGGCGGGTGAGCTGTATCGCCCCTGCGAGCGTCTCGAGCTGCCTGCGCTTTTCTTGAAGCTGCGCGATCCATACAAGCCCTTCGGCGACGGTCATGTCAAACCCTTCGAGCGCGATCGCGGTGTTCGCCCTCGCGAGCGCAAAACGAATTTTGAGCACCTCGGCGTCTATCTCGTCGACGCGCTTGCGCGTCGCGCCGTAGTCGTAGCCGGTCGGGACCTTTGTCTCGTTCTCCTTGAAGGAGCAATAGCAATTGCGGTCCTCGAATGCGATGAGGTCGTCCTTTTCGCGGTCGAGTTCCTTTATCAATTTCATGGCTTCGGTGAGCGTCATTTTCATCTTTCGTACCTCCGTTTGGTTTCTGTCATCATTATAACTCAAATCGAGGGGGTAGAGAATGTTCGGAATATCGGTAAATTTTCACCCCCGAAAAATCGGCGATGAATGCAAAAAATCCAAAAATTACAAGAAAATTTTTATCGAGAGTGTCGATAGTTATATTATTTTATACCCCTTTTTGGGGAGAATATTTTTGAAAAATGGTTGCAAAACGCTTGAACTGCCGCTTGCCGTGTGGTAAAATTGCCTTGAAAAGAAGGGGTGCAAAAGGAGGGAATATGGCAAAAAACTTTGCGCCCGTCGTCGAGCTGTATGATTGGGTGATGATGCAAAAGTCAAAGATCGCCGTCTCCGCCGCGCTCAAAGCGGTGCTCGCGAAGGACGCCGAGAGCTTTGAATTCTTCAAGAGGGACGGCAGGACGATCAATATGAACGCCTTTTTGTCAAAGCTCATCGTCAATTACAGCGAGACCTTCCGCACAAGGCGCAGCGCGCTCATCGAAAGGCTCAAAGCGGAACTCTTCGCCGCGCTCGACATCGGTGACGAGAGGGCGGAAGAGATCGCGCGCGGATTTGTCTCCCGCGCGATGCGTCTGCACTTCAAGGACGGCGGCGACAAGCTGTGCGAGTCGGTGTCCGTCAAGCCCACCGACGAGACAAGGGGGATATTCAGGCTGATCGCGGACAACGAACTCAAGGGGAGCACCTTTTCGGAATATTTCAGGGGGATGTTCGAATCGTATGCGCAGATGCCTCAGGACGAGCGCGAAAAACTCATCTTCGCAGACGGATATAAGGCGATCGTCGCCGCGATCGAAAACGGCAAAAAGATCTTCGTCACGACAAAACGCAACTCGGAAAAGCCCATCGTGCTCTCACCCTATGCCGTCGTCAGCTCCAAAGAGGAGATGCATTGCTATCTGCTCGCGACGGTCAAAGGCAAGTGCAGACCGTTCCGCCTGTCGAGGATAGCCTCCGTCTTCGAGATCGACGAGCCGGCGAGCTTTTCGGATGGGCAGAAAAATATGTTCGCGCGCATGACCGCGTACGCGCCGCAATACATCTATTCCGACGACGAAAAAGAGGCGGTCATAGAGCTGACGGACGAGGGAATAAAACTGTTCAAGGCGCTGTTCGTACACAGACCTCTTCCCACGTCGGTGGACGGAGGCGTCTATCGATTCAACTGCTCGTATATGCAGCTCAAACAATACTTTTCGAGTTTCGGCAAAGAGGCGTATGTGCGCAAGCCCAAGGAGCTTCGCGACATCATGGCGCGCTTTCACCGCGAAGCCGACGCCATGTACAAAGAGAGAGGAATGACAAAAAAGTGAGTTTATCGACACGGGCACCAAAATTATAAAAATATGCGGACGACGGAGACCTCCGTCGTCCGCGTCGGTTTCAGGTGCGATCGCGGCTTTCCTCAAAGAACTTCACCATGTCGTCGAGCGTCGCGACCGAGTCGGGCAGAGTGGGATCCATCACCTCGTAGACGTGGCATAGCCGCGTCTTTTCGTGCGCGGCGTCGGTGTAGCGGAAGACAAACCTGTCGCACTCGCCACGCTCCTCTTTGGCGCGGAGCAGTCGCGCGACATAGCGAGAGTGCTTGACGTAGACATCGCGTTCGCACCCGATCAGCATCGTCGGCGGCAGGTGCAATCCCTCGGAATATTCCGAAAATGCGGAGAGGAGATAGAGGGGGTGTTTGCGCGGACGCTTGCCGAACATCGCGCCGTCGAAAATGCGCTGTATCACCTTGAACTTGCGCGAAGGCTCGTCGTTTTCGTCGCGCAATATCGAGTGGACTTCGGGCACCGGATGGCTCATCGCAAGGCACTTGACCCCGAGCGTCGGAGGCGTGACGCCGTATGCCTTCGCGAGCGACGACGACAGCGATATACACAGCGCGAGCGAGGACAGATGCCCGCCCGCCGAATCGCCGGTCAGCATCGCCTCGGACGCGTCCGCGCCCCATTCGTGCGCGTGCTTCGAGATGAAATCGAGCGCGGCAAACACGTCTTTGACCTGCCCGTCAAGCGTGACCTCGGGCACGAGTCGATAGCTCGGCGCGGCGACGACATAGCCCCTCTTTGCCAAATGCATGCACAAGTTGAGATTGAGATCTTTGTCCCCGAACACCCACGCGCCGCCGTGTATGTCCACGATCAGCGGCAGTACGCCCGCCGCGCCCTCGGGACGGCAGACGTTGAGACGGTGCATCGCGTGCCCGTCGTCGAGATAGGCGTACTCAGTCACCGTGACTCCGTCGGGCAGTTTTTGTCCATGTTTGAGCTCGGCGTCATCCTTTGCCATCGAGCGCGCCAGCTTGCGCGCGACAAATTGCGGAAAGCCCATATTCACCTCATCTGCGACGGATACGCAAAAATGCGTATCACGCCGAATTTTTCGTCGTCGTATTTGAAGATGTGCACAGTCTCGGGCAGCCCGCCGACTATGTCGAGCGGCTTGGAACGCTCGGGAACAGCCGCTTTGAGCGCCGCGGCGAACGCGCCTATCCACTCGATCGGAAGGGGATGGCGGTGATGGGAGATCCATATCCTCTCATAGCCGTCAAGACGCGCGGCAAGGTCGAGCCAAAGCTCGGCGTATCCCGAAAGCGTCAGCCCCGGTGAAGTGAACGCCCAAAAGCCCGGATTGATCGCGTCTCCCGCAAACACGCAGCGCGCAGCGCTGTCCAAAAACAGCGTGCTGCCCGGCGTGTGCCCCGGGCAGGGAAGCGTCTCGATCGTCCTGCCGCCAAGCTCGAAAACGTCGGGCATCGGAGAGTATTTTTCGGTGCCCGTGTCGATAAGCCCATAGTTGAGCACCTTGTCGACGATGCGCCTCGGGACCTTTGTGTTCGTCTTGAAATGCGCGGCGACGGAGCGCGCCATCTCGTTGCTCGGCATGCCGCGGCAGGGCAGATCCGCCTCGCCGACAAACACCTCGTCGAACAGCTTGTTGCCGTCGCTGTGGTCGGGATGAAGATGGGTGTTGGCGACGACGAGCGGCAGGCCGGTCAAACGGCGCAGACGGCGAGTCATCGACTCTTCGCCGTAGCCGGTGTCGAGCAAAAGCGCCCGCTCGCCGCCGATCAGCAAAAAGCGGTTGACGTGAACGAGCGCGTCGGTAAGCATGTAGGTGTTTGGTTCGATTTTGCGCGTGCGCATGACATCCTCCGCTTATATTTTACGGCAAAGCAGCGCCGTCTGTCAATCTCGGACATAAAAATGCCGCCCCGAAAGGCGGCGAAGATCCGTTCAGTCTATCGCCGTGCCCTCGGCGAGCGACTTGACGTACGCCTCGGCGTTGAGGTCGATGACGATCAGCGCGATCTCGAAGAATATCAGCCCCAAGATCGCCGCCGCCGCCGCGTTGATCAGCCAATATACGAGGGCGGAGAACGCGCTCGCGATCAGCAATATCAACAGGTCGCCGCAATAGAGTTTGAATACGTTTTTGGCGTTGACGACCGCCTTTACGTCTACCTTGCCCCTGCCGTGGACGAGATATGCTTCGATCAGCGAGATGCCGCCCGAGAGTACCAGCCCGGTCGCGATCGCGACCGCCGTCAACCAGTGCGACAGCGAGTATATCCAGGTGCAAAGCGCGATCATCGCGCCGGCAAGGATCGCGTCGACGAGCGAAATGAGCAGATATTTGACAATCGAACGCCTCGCGATGTCGCGGCGTATCAGCCACTTGATCAGCAAAAAGCCTGCGATGAATCCCACCGCGACGAAGAACGCCGCCACGACGACGAGCGCGATCATCGCGACCGTGAACGTCTCGATCGCAAACATCAGATCGCCCGCGTATTGTTCGGCGTTTTCGACAAAGGGCAAAATGCTGTTGTTGAGCGTGTCGGTCAGCCACTGACTGTCGAAGACCGTCCCGACCGCGGACAGCGGCTGCGACCAATCCAGCGATTTGACCGCGTCCAAAAGGCTCTCTTCGAGATGCTCGACGTCGATCACCGCGGACGAGAGGATGTCTTGTATCGACGCGACGAGGTCGGAAAGCGCGGTCTTTGCTCCCGGCAGAAAAACGGACAGACCGATGATCAGCCCCAGCGCGAGCGTGCCGAGCGGTGTGAAGAAATATTTGAGATTGACGAAATAGTTTTTGACTGCCTTCTTGACCATTGTCCGTCCCCCGAGCGTTTTCAACATTATAACAGAACGAGCGGCGCAATGCAAGCAAAAGAAAAGGGACGGCTGCGCCGCCCCGTGTGTCCGAAAACTCGGAAAGTTTATTGCAAGAACAGATGTTTTGTGACCAGCACCCAAATGCAGTCGATCCAGCCCACAAACAAGCCGAGGAAGGTGACGACGATGCAGATGACCAGCCTCACCGCGCCGCCCTTTTGGAAGAACGTGCTCCATCTGACGATGATTTCGACCACCCAGTTGACGACCGGGATGAGAAGAAGAATGATCTGCACGAGACGACTCTGTCTGTTGAACCAAGTTACGCCTTTGCCGCTGCTTTTTGCCATAATTTGCCTCCTTGTTGAAGTATTTTCTGTCTATATTATACCGCATATCCGCCGCGATAGCAACGAAAGCGATAAAATTTTAACGATCAAGGCGATGTTCCTCAATTGTAGAAGAACTCGCAAAAAGTCGAAACGTGTCGAGCGTTCGGCGCGTCGCCGTAGGCGTCGAAGGGCGGCGCGTCGCCGCGCGTTTGAGGGCTTGCGGCGAAATGTACTGCCGAGGCGGTGCGTCCGTTGCCGTGCAGAGATCGCGCGATCTGCACTGCCGCTCGGCGCGCCGGCTTGCGCCGCGTCACTTCAAGTCGGCTGCCCTTATGAAGTCGATCGTCAGCTCTTCCTCGGCGCCGAGCCGATCGACCGAAACCGCGACCTTGTAGCGGTAGAGGTACCCCAGATAGGTGACGGACTCGGTGTCTTCCTTCCATTCCTCGGTCAACAGCACTTTGACAGGGGCAGTGTTCGCGTCGAACTTCGCCTCTTCGTCGACGTCGTAGATCATCTCGACCTCGGGCGCGTCTGTCGAGTTGCCGAAATATGCCTTGAAGGAGTAGGACGGCACGGTGTCGCGGACGCCGATCGGCACCCACGCGTCAAAGAGGACGTAGCCGCCCGGAGTATAGTAGGCGCCGTCGTCGCCGAAAATCAGCGACGGCTGCTCGTCGCAGGCGTACGCAACGCCTTCGTACCCTTGCCAAATTATGCGCGGAGCGGCGTCTGCCGAGACGTGAACGTAGCCGCCTTGCTTCGCCGCAGTCTCGGGGATCGCCGTCGTCACCTCAAAGAGGAAGAGGTCGGGGACCTCGCCCGAAAAGTATTCGTACGCCGGTTTGAGCGGCGCGGTGAAGACCGTCTTGCCGTCAGCGGTCGCCGCGCTCGCGGTCACCGAGACTCCGTTGATTGTCATGCCGAGCGGCGTTCCTGCGGCGGACATCGCGTCCCATACGTCCTGTCCCTCGTCCGTCAAAGTCAAACTCAATTGCGCCCCGCCGTCCTCGAACGCCGACAGCGCAAATTTGCCGCCCTCGAGCGGAGCGCCGTCCACGGCGGCGGTGTAGAACATGTCGCCGGGGTTGCCGACAAGGTCGACGCGCGGGGCGCCCTTCGACTTGTCGAGCGCGAGGGTGATGTACAGCGCGCTGATGCCTGCCGGGAAGGTGCAGACCGCGCCGCCTTTGCCGTCCGCATAGAACGGCTCCGGCGCAGCCGACGCGGGCGAAGCGCTGGCATCGCACGAAGGCATGGACATGTAGTCGGTCGAGTAGACTCTCAAGGTGAAGGGCTCGGTCGCGGAAGTCTCGAGCTCCAACGACACGTTGCCGTCCGAAAGGGGATAGGACTTGCCGTTCGCCTCGACAAAGACGCCGTCCGCGCCGACGCCGGTGATATGCACGGCGCGCGGAGCGAGCGAGGGCTCGCCCTCAAAGGTCAAATCTCCGTCGTGCTGCATCGTGAACGAAAAGGTGTAGTTGCCGGCAAAATCCTTTTCGAGCGTGAGCTCCTTGCCGTAGACGAACACTTTGAGGCCGCCCGGCTCGTAGCCCGGCTCCAGGACGAGCGTGCCGTCGACGACGGCGCCCGAATCGAACAACAGCTTTTCGCCGTTCCAATTGACGGGAGCTTTGCCGCCCGAGGTCAAAACGAGCTGTTTGACATTGTCGGGCAGAGGGGCGACGGTGATGCCGAACACAAACGAGTCGCACGCGACGAGCATCGCCGCGATGCAGACGACGATGAGAGCGATGACGAGCGCCGCGGCAGGACGCCGTTTCATCTCATTTGCCCGACGCGTCGTCGACGACGTTGTCTATCGCGATGACGAGCGCGACCAAATAGGCGGCGTTGGCGTCATCTGCCGCTTCGAGCATGAAGTAGTTTTCGCCGAGGAAAGAAGCGAGGTTGAGCGCCTGCCGTGTGATCGCGCCCAAGACCTCCTCCCCGCGCTTGATCAGACAGTGCATGGAGAAAAAGCCGCCCTCGACCATGATCTCGCCTTGGTCGGTCGTCACAAAGAACTTTTGTTTGATCGACATGAACGGGCGCTTGATCGTCGCGATCTTGGTGCCGTCCGCATCGTAGATGTACGCCTTGTGCGCGAGCGGATTGAGCCAGCGGCAGCGCACGGTGTAGAGCACGTTGTCGTTCATGTCGCACACCCTCTTCTTTTTGGTGACGGTCATGATGTTGCCCTTGACCTTGAAAACGTCGTTGCCTTGGGCGTCTTTGACGGTGGAAGACCCACCGAGCGAAACGATCTTGTTCCTGACAAAAAGTTGCATGATTCCTCCCTGTATAGTTGTGTGCGTTTTTCGCAATGTCTTGCGGCACACACCTTATCGGTAATAATATAACACACAATGCGCAAGATGTCAATAGCGGCGGAAAATGTTCTACACATGTGTGGCAAAAGTAACAGTTATCGCAAAATTGGGTAGCCGGCGTCTGCACAAGAGGGCACGCCCGGCGGACAGATGTACGATAGCGGACATCTGTGGCGAAAATGTCGAAAAAAGTGCGCGCGCACCCCGTCAAATGTTTTGCAATCTCACGCGCGGATGTGTTATAATGCACGCGGTTTGAGGAAAATTGTGAAATAACCAAAGAGGTATTCAGTTTGAACGGACACTCCAAGATCAGTATCATCGGCGCGGGAAGCGTCGGCGCGACCGCGGCGTTCTCGATCGCCCAAAAGCACATCGCGCGCGAACTTGTCATCATCGACGTCAACAACGACAAAGCCGAAGGCGAGGCAATGGACATCAACCACGGGCTCATCACCATCGGCAGAATGAATATTCACAGCGGCAGCTATGCCGACATCAAGGACAGCGACATCATCGTCGTCGCCGCGGGCCTCGGCCGTAAGCCCGGCGAGACCCGCCTCGACCTCGCGTCCAAGAATATCGGCATCGCGAAGGACATCGCCGCCAACATCATGCAGCACTACAACGGCGGAGTCATCCTCGTCGTCTCCAACCCCGTCGACATCATGACCTACGTCATCCTCAAGGAGACCGGTCTGCCTGCCGGCAAGGTGTTCGGCAGCGGCACGGTGCTCGACTCGGCGCGCTTCCGCTATATGCTCGCCAAGCAGCTCAACGCCGACATCCGCAACATCCACGGCTTTATGGGCGGCGAACACGGCGAGAGCCAATTCGCGGTGTGGAGCTCCGTCCACGTCTCGGGCATGAAGCTGGACAGCTATTGCGCCAAGATGGGCGTCGCCATCGACAAGGACGCGCTCGTCGACGACATCATCGGGCTGGGCGCGCAGGTCATCAAGCGCAAGGGCGTGACCAACTTCGCGATCGCCGCGATCGTCGCCGAACTTTGCAGCACGATCATGAGCGACAGCGGCAGCATCTTCAACGTCACGTCGCTGCTCGACGACTACTACGGCGTCAACAACGTCTGCGTCAGCGTGCCGTGCATCCTCGGCAAAGAGGGCGTCATCGACCACCTGCCGTACGATTTCAGCGCCGAAGAACTCACCAAGCTGCGCAAGTCCGCGGACGGTCTGCGCGATTTTATGGATCAACTCGGACTTTGACCGAAAAGGAGATAATCATGGACAAGAAAGAATTTGCACTCGCTAAACACCGCGAATGGGGCGGCAAGATCGAAGTCGTCTCCCGCGCACCCATCACCAACCGCGCCGAACTCGCGGTCGCATATACCCCCGGAGTCGCCGAGCCCTGCCTCGAGATCTCCAAGGACGTAGACCTCTCTTATGTCTACACCCGCAGGGCGAACCTCGTCGCGGTCGTCACCGACGGCACCGCCGTCCTCGGACTCGGAGACATCGGCCCCGAAGCCGGTATGCCCGTCATGGAGGGCAAATGCGCGCTGTTCAAGACGTTCGGCGGCGTAGACGCGTTCCCGCTGTGCGTGCGCTCCAAAGAGGTCGACGACATCGTCAAGACCGTCGCCCTCATTGCCGGCAGCTTCGGCGGCATCAACCTCGAAGACATCTCCGCGCCGCGCTGCTTTGAGATCGAAAAGAGGCTCAAAGAGGTGTGCGACATCCCCGTCTTCCACGACGACCAGCACGGCACTGCCGTCGTCACGATGGCGGCTATGCTCAACGCGCTCAAGCTCGTCGGCAAAAAGCTGTCCGACATCTCCGTCGTCGTCAACGGTTCGGGCGCAGCCGGCATTGCCATCACCAAACTCTTGATGAGCAAGGGGCTCAAAAACGTCGTCCTCTGCGACCGCAAGGGCGCGATCTACAAGGGCAGAGAGGGGCTCAACGACATCAAGAAAGAGATGGCGGAGATCTCCAACCTCGAAATGAAAAAGGGCAGCCTCGCCGACGTCGTCAAGGGCGCGGACGTGTTCATCGGCGTCTCCGCTCCCGGCAGCCTCACCCAAGATATGGTCAAGAGCATGGCTAAGGACGCGATCATCTTCGCAATGGCGAACCCCGTCCCCGAGATCATGCCCGACGAAGCGCTCGCCGCAGGCGCGAAGATCGTCGGCACCGGCCGCAGCGACTTCCCCAACCAGATCAACAACGTGCTTGCGTTCCCCGGTATCTTCCGAGGCGCGCTCGACGTCAGGGCGAGCGACATCAACGACGAGATGAAGATCGCGGCGGCGGAAGCCATCGCGGCGGTCATCCCCGACGACAAGCTGACAGCAGACAACATCATACCCGATTCCTTCGATCCGCATGTGCGCGACGCGGTCGCGAACGCGGTCAAAGAGGCGGCGATCCGTACCGGAGTCGCCCGTATCTGAAAAAGACTAAGGAAATGCCGGCGGCGTTTTGCCGTCGGCATTTTTTTGTAAACGAAAACCCCGCGATAGTCGCGGGGTTCAGAGAAGGCTAAAGCCGATGAGGATGACAAAAGGGAAAAAGTTGCTTTTTTCAGCGATATTGACAATAACGGCTTTTTTTGATATAATATAATAAAAATTAAAAGCGTGGTGAGGGTGATGGAAAAGAATTTACAGCAAATGCAATTCAAAGACAGGCTTTGCCGAACATTGCTTCGTATCAATTGGTTGATCGCAGTTGTTGCAATGTTGCCTGTTTTGTCAAAAATATTCATGGCTGTGGCGGCTATCGGTATGGCTTTCTATTATCTGATTTTAATAGCCGTCACAATTATAACATTAGGTCTTTTTTTACTGAATGATTCTTTTCGGGCATTATATGATGTTGATTTAAGCGGTTTACAACAATTATCGGATCAAATCGTTCAAGTATACCGAATTGCGCAACCGGTTCTTGCAGGGATATGCGCGTTCCTATCTGCAATTGTGCTTATCGTAATCGTTCGGAATCAGGACGAAGTGCATAAATCAAGAAAAATTGTTTCTGTAACGTTGGCTGTTCTTATTGTTCTGATAGCTACCATCGTATATTATATGAAACTGATTTGAATGGGGGGACTATGAAAGTTTTTTTGATAAACAGATCAGATGTTTTGTTTTTTTCAGGCGAAACGAAATTGAAAGTGAAGAAAGAAAACGGCAGAGAGTTCATTGATGCCCCTGTTTTACAGGATGGGAAAATTGTTCTGCGGATCATCCGTAAACCCGAACTTTCCTATCCGAATTGGTGGCTTTATTCTGCATTCTTCTGGATCATCGGAATATTGGGCTTGTTTACTCCCAGATATTCCCGCTTTGATTATGCGTTGGATTGCAATGTCATTTTGGACAGCGGGCAAACGCAGGATATTTGGCTTCGGTTTAACCACTTTGTCAACAAAAAGTCAAGTATTCCCGTAGCCGCGGTAACGGTGCCTCAAGGAACGGTTGCAACATTGGAAAACGCCGCATACGTTTATGACAAGACTTCGTGCAGACGGAGGAAGGTTTACAAACTTGTTTCTTGGCTGATGCGGGTTGCTGTTATTGTTGCAGTTTGTTTTATGATCATTTAAGCAAGGGAGGATGAGAAAATGTTAAATTTATTGGCTGCAAATTTTGACGGATCGGAAATTGCTTACATAGCGGTGGGCGTTTAGCTTGGTATCGCGATCATTGCGGCGTTTATCGCTCAAATCGTGATCGTGATCGGATATTGGCGCGGAAACCGCACCAACAATTCGTTGGCACTTTCGGGCGGAGAGTATGCGCGCAAACTTCGCGATCAGAACGGAATGCCGGATGTACAGGTATAAAAATGCGGTATTATACGAACCATTTTATTCGGAAACCATTATAGTATCACCAAAAGAACGGTTTATCTCCGTATGCGTACGATCAATAAACCCGGTCTCACGGCAGTATATAGCGAATCAGTTAAAGCAGGACAGAGAGAGCGAGCAGCTGAGCATGTTTGACCCGCATGACCCGTTTACGGGTAGCAAGTGACGAATGCATGGCCGGCAGGCCAATTCTCCGGCGCACTTGTGCGCAGCCGGTAAAGATTAGGGTCATACCCGAAAATGAAATACCACCCGCTATGCGGGTGGATGTTTATTTTTGCGCGATATTGCCGCGCCGGGCGAAAGTCAGCCGCAGAGGAGGCGTTTGAGATTTTTGAAGCAGCCGTCGCAGATCAGGCAGTCCGCTTGGGCGCGGTGGGCGTCCGCGATCGAGATGCCAAAGTGCGCCGCGACGGTCGTCTGCTTGTGGTCGGGAAGCTGCGGAAGCGCCTTGCGCGCAAAGCGGAGCACGTCGACGAAGTCGTTGGCAAGGGGCAGCCCGAGACGTGCGAGCATGTTGTCATAGATGATGTTGATGTCGAAGTTGACGTTATAACCAAGGAGTATGTCGTCGCCGATGAAGTCACAAAAGCGCCGCAATGACGACACGAGTTCGGCGCCGCTTCGCGCCATTTTGTCCGTTATCCCGGTCAGCGCGGTGATGAACGGATGCACGCGGCGCGACGGCTTGACCAGCGTCGCGAACGAGTCCTGCAACGCTTGGCCGCGGAAGCGCACCGCGGAAAGCTCCAAGATCTCGACGTCAGCGCCGAAGCCGTTGGTCTCGATGTCGATGACGGTGTAGTCGTCGGGAAAGGCGAGCAGGCTTTTGCCCTTGAACGGTCTGGACGGGAAATTCATCGCTTGACCTCTTTGCGGCGTTTTGCGCACGGAGTGACGGCGCAATAGGAGTTGTCGACCAAGAACTTGACCTTGTCGTCGCCGAGAGAACCGTCGAGTATCACGGACAGCCAATGCCGCTTGTTCATATGGTACGCCGGAGCGATGCCCGGGGTGTCGCGAATGAGCTCGGCGATCTCGGGAGAACACTTGACGTTGACCGCGTCCACGCTGCCGCCTTCGAAACCGAACGTCGAGGCGGGGACGTGCATCGCGATCCCGTACCACTTGCCGCAGGGGTGCCTGAGCACCGCAAGGTCGGGATCGTCAAAGACGTAGTCGGGCGAAGTGCCGTATTGCTCGGCGACGAATCGCAGCAATTTTTGTCTGGTCATGCCGCTGTGTTCCATGTCTCGATTATACCGCGGGATGTGCATCGATGTCAATCGTTCAAAGTGCGGTGTGAAAACGAAGAAGAGACAAAACGAGAATACTTTCTTTTTGTTGAATAATTGATAATAATTGATAATCATTGATACTACATTTTGCGCACCACGTCTTGCGCGCACCGCATACGAGCTTGAAGAGAGGCGGAGATCGCGCAAAGGTTTGCATTATATGAGCGGATATGATAAAATTATCTCGAGGGAGCGAGGTCTCGCCGCAAAGGCGTGAGGACCGCTCTCGGTCGCGGATATGAAATTTTTGGTTATCGAAGACAACGAGGCGCTCAACGACGCGGTCGTCGACGCGCTGTCCGGGCTCGGCTCGAGCGACAGCGCCTATGACGGCGAATACGGCTACTATCTGGCGAGCAACGGCAGTTACGACCTGATCGTGCTCGACCTCATGCTGCCCAAGATGAGCGGACAGGAATTGCTGTCCAAGCTGAGGGCGGACAGCAATTGCCCTCTGCTCATCCTGACCGCGCTGACCGACGTCGCGCACAAGATCGAGGGGCTTAAAGCGGGGGCGGACGACTATATGACCAAGCCGTTCGAGAGGGACGAGCTGGTCGCGCGCGTCGAGGCGATCCTCCGCCGCCACAACAACAACTTCAAGACCACTTACAGCAACGGCAGGGTGGAACTGGATTTTGCGGGCAAGATCTTCCGCGTCGACGGCAAGGACGTCAAATTGTCGGGCAAGATGTACGACATCCTCGAATATCTGATCCGCAACCGCAACATGATCATTTCAAAAGAGCAGCTGTTCAACCGCATTTGGGGCTTTGACAGCGAGACGATCATCACCGTCACCGAGGTCTATATCTCCAACCTGCGCAAGCTCCTCGACAAGTACGGCTTGCGCGAACATCTGCGCACGATCAAGAGCGTCGGATATATGTGGTCGGAAGACCCCGCTCAAGAGGCATGAGAAGCGGATCGGGCGGATTTTCGCACGAGGTCAAACAGCAGCGCAAACTCGCGTTGGTGTTGAACTTTGTGCTGCCGCTCATCGTCACCGTCGTGATCATGCTGGTCGTCGCGATGGTGGTCAACGTCAGCTTTTACCGCTTCGAGATGGACAGCGCGCTGTCCACCGCGCGCTCGCTCGCGTCGGACAGAGTGCGCACCGCGGACGAGGTCATCCGCGACTATCCCGGCGCGTATGTTCTGTATTTCGACGGCGACCTCGACCTCGTCACTTCGTTCGGCAACCCCGACGACCTCGAACGCCGTCCCGACAAATTGCAGTCGCCTTCCGAAGTGTCGTCCATCGATATGGGCGGCGTGAGATACATCATCGCGACTCTGGAGATGTCAAAGGCGACGTCGCTCGAAGATATGCCCGACGGCGCGGAGTCGATACGATATGTCCGCGTCTACATCAACGTCGGCGCGGAAGAGGAGCTGCGATTGCGCATAACGCTGTTCTGCGTCGCGTTTTTCGTCATCGTGTTCGCGATCCAAAGCGTTATAGGCTATGTCGGCGGCATCAGACAGACAAAGCCGTTCATCCGCGCGTTGGAGCGCAACAACAGGCTCATCGCCGACATTTCACACGAATTCAACACACCTCTCGCGATCGTCAACTCGGACATCGCGCGCACTCTCGAAAAACCCGAAGCCAAGGTCAAGGACGTTTCCGAGCAGCTGGTCAGCGCGCTCAACGAGACCCAGCGGCTCAAAAGAATGATCAAGGAATTGCTCATTTTGTCCGCGTCGGACGCGCAAAAACTCGACCTTAAATTTGAGAATCACGACATCTCGGCAATACTCAAAGAGCTTGCCGAGCCCTTCTCGATGATGGCGGAATTGGACGGAAAAACCTTTGTAGACGAGGTGGACGACGGGATCACGGCGATCGTCGACGCGGACAAGTTCAGACAGATCACCATCGCCCTTTTGGATAACGCAATGAAATATACCTCAGAGGGCGAAAGCGTGACCCTCTCGCTCCGCCGAAAAGGGGGCAAAATCGTGTTGGGAGTGTTCGACACAGGCAAGGGCGTCTCCGAAGAGGATATGGTGCGCATTTTCGAGAGGTTTTACCGCACCGACGGCTCGCGCAACGGCAAGACGGGCGGCGCGGGTCTTGGACTTGCGATCGTCAAGGAGATCGTCTCCAATTTGGGCGCGAAGCTGTATGTCCACTCCAACAAGCCCAAAGGGTTCGCCGTCGAGGTGGAGTGGGACATCAAGTCCAACGCCGCTCTCGGCAAGAGCGCGGCAAAGGATTGACGGGGACTGCAAATCCGTGAGTGATATTTTTCGGTAAAATGCCGAATGTAAAATTTGTGTAAAATTTTCGAAAATCGTGCGTTTCTGACAAAAAAGTCAAGCGGCGTAAGGGTTTTTCGCGAATTTGCCGCACTTTTTGCGAGATGTCGGTTTGACAAAATTCAACATTTTTTTAAGTGATATTTAAGGTTGCTTGCGCATTATAGATTGTGGAAAGATATACGCATTCGCGGAGCACTCGCGTGCGCGTAAATATACTGTCTTTCGGGAGAACAGTTATGAGAAAAGCCAAACTGCCTATAGCCGTCTTCATCGTCTTGATCGCGGTCGCATTGGTTTTTGCAGGCTGTGTACATACGACCAGCGTGAAGGTCAATTTCGTCTATCCCGACGGGTCGACCGCTTCGCAGGTGTATCAGAGCGACGAAGGTTCGCCGTCCATCTCCGAAGCGCCCGACGCGAAATACATCGCGGGGCAGCACTTCACGGGATGGTACCTCGACCAAGCGTTCACACAGTCGGTCACGTTTCCGTATGAGCTTAAGGATATCGAGACGCTGACCCTCTACGCCAACTACGTTGCCGGTTACGCGGTGACGCTGTCGGGCGGATACGGTCAGGCTTACGCCACGGTACCTCAGACGGACCCGACCTTGACGGAGGCGCCCGATCCGGGCACATCGCCGTCCGGTCAGACATTCATGGGTTGGTACCTCGACAGCGGACTTACGCAGGCGGTCACCTATCCCTATACGGTCAGTTCGGCGGGAGCCACATTCTATGCCTCTTGGCAGACGGTCGACCCCAATTCGGCGGTCATCATGCTGAGCGGAGGATACGGTGCGGCGTCCGCCACTTTTGCTCTCAATTCCCAGATCAACGAAAGCGACCTTGACCCCGGCGCTTCGCCGACGGGTGCGACCTTCGCGGGTTGGTACCTCGACGCGGCGTGCACCCAACCCGTCACATTCCCTTATACGGTGACGGGCAATGTCACGTTCCACGCAAAGTGGGAAGATGCGGGCTATTTGGTCACCTTCGATACGATGGGCGGCGACCCGATGGAGGCGAGAAGAGTTACCGTCATTCCCGGTTCGGGCAGTAATCCCTCGCAGGAATTCGTGCCGACAAGGGAAGGATATGTCTTCCGCGGCTGGTTCCTGTCAAAGAACAGCACCGAAAACGGCAGACCGATCACCTATCCCTATCAACTTGACAGAGACCGTACTCTGTATGCCGGCTGGACGGAAGAGCTCGACCCCAACGCAACTCAGCAAAAGGTCACCACTCAGGCGCCGTACACCGCTTTCAAGGCGATCTTCGAGCGCTATGCCGAGATCGTCGGCACCGAGTCCAACAGGATGTCCATAGCCCTTGAAGCGGATGTCGAAGGCGGCTTGATCACGCTGCACGCCGACGTACAGCAAGAGGGCGGCACCGGCGAGTTCAAGCCCAACGACCTTATGTTCAAGGTCGAGAAGTTTGACGACAACACCACGTTCGGTCTGTATATCACCGAAAACAGATTGTTTATCGACATCGGCGGCGAGAACGGACTTTACGAAGTCACCGACGTGCAGTCCGACTACATCGCGGCGATCATCGCCAAGGTGCCGGGCTTGCTCGAAGGGCTGCTCGCAGGCGTCGACCTCGACAGTGCGCTGAGCCTGTTCGGCGGTTTGGACGGCCTCATCGGTATCGTGTTCGGCATCTTCTTCGACAACGCGCAGATCACCACGACCGTGCGCAACGGCGACCAGGCGGTGCTTGCGACCGACTACCAGATCGAGTTCAAGCTGAACAGCTTCACCTCGGGTATCTCCGACATCCTCGGTCTCATCAACCTCGGCGCGCTGCTGGGCTTCGACCTCAACCTCGTGCCGCTGTTCGATTGGATCGAAGAGGTGATACCGCAATACAAGGTCGTGTTCGAGACGGAATTCGGCGAGGATTCGATACGCAAGCATCCCGGACTCAACGTCACCTACAACGATCCCGAAAACGAAGAGACTTACGGTCAGCCGGCTTGGAACTTCGGCATCGCTTCGATCACTCTCGGCGACGAAGTGGATGACGTCGAAGGCTTCCTCGACTTCCCGGACAACGTCGACGCGGCGCTCACCGGCGAGGGTACGGCGACTGAGTTCTCGTTCACCAACCTGCAATTCGACATCGATCTGACCCTCGGTACGGGCAGCGACGCAGACGGGGCGCTCAAACAGCTCGACGTCGGCAAGCTCATCAAGATGTTCACCGACACGGTAGAGATTCCCGAAGGTCTCATCGTCCTCGAATCCGACTTCGGTTACAAGCTGCGCGCGCAGGTCGACCTCGATCTCGATTACGACATGATCGCGAGCGGCAACTTCGTAGACAACAACCTCATCCTGCTCGAACTCTATCCGCTCGATCAGTTCGGCAATATGGACGAGGACAACAAGGCGATGGGTATATATTATAAGGAAGGAAAACTTTATGTATCCCTCAGCAGTCTTATACCCAACTATTGGAAGGCAGACAACATCGTTATCGATCTCGGCGGCGTGCCCGAACTCGTCGCTCGGGTCGTGACGACGATCAGAGACGCGATCGACGGCGCACTGTTCGCCGACGACGGCACAGAGGGTGGCACCGAAGGCGGGACCGAAAACGTCTCCGTCCAAGGTCTGTCCGCGACGAGCGCCAACCTGCTTGCGCTCGCAGACGGCGGATATCAGCTCAGCCCGACGCTCGGCTCCTTTATTGATACGCTTTGCGAAGTCTTGGCGATCCCCGACGGCGTGCTTGAAGTCAACGGCGACAGGATCGTCCTCAATGTGCAGAAGATAGCCAATCAGCAGCAGGTCGGCGAGGACGGAACGCCCGTCGTCGACGACGAGGGCAACCCCGTCTATGTCGACAACGACATCTTCGACTTCATCGACAGATTTATGGGCATCGCCGGTCAAGACCCGATCAGCGACCTCATCCCCGACGGCATCTCCGGCAAGCTGGAGCTCATCTTCTTCGAGGGAGGTCTCAAGAGCATCGACATCTCCGGCAGCATCTCGCCCGACAGCGATCAGAACATCAACGTCGGTCTGTCCATCAACAACTTCCTGATCGGCGTCAAGGACGGCGAACTCGAAGAGAGGATAGACGCCGGCATAGGCGACAAGGAGGGCTATACCAACAACCTCGGCGAGCTGCTGGGCAGTGCGCTCGAGGGCATCGACCTCAACATGAACCTCGCGCTCACTTACGACGCGGGACAATACAACATCGGCGACTTCATCGCGGGACTCGGCTTGGCTGAGCTGATCGGCATACCGCTCGACTGGACTTTCGACAGCGAGTTCAAGATGGATCTCGGTATGCACGTCATGATCAGTCTCGACAAAGAGAACCCCACCAACTCCAAACTCGTCGTCGAGATCGAAGCCAACGAACCCATCTACATCGGCGAAAAGGACGAGAACAACGTCCCCGTCGTCGCTCAACCCGCAGGGCTGCTGGTGGGTATCTACGGATATTACAATGAGGACGGCGAGGGCTATGTCTCGATCGACCTCAGCAATATCAACATAGCAAACATCCAATTCCCGAGATTGAGCGCAAAGCTCGACTTCGCGAGCCTCGTGTTTGACTTGCTCGACAAACTCTCCATTGAGATCGACGGCGAGGAGACCGCGCTCGGCGACATCAGTCTCGGCTTCAACCTCGTCGACTTGATCGGCGGAGGCGATTCGAGCGGCTCCGGTCTCGCGACATCCGCGTTGTCGACGGCGGACGTTGTCGAGAACCCCGGCGCAACGCTTGCCGAAACCGAATTGACGGACGTCGGCAGCATCCTTGTGGGTCTCAACAGCGAGGCGCTGTATGCGTCCTTCTCGCTGGCGGCGATCCAGGCGTTGCTGACTGAGTTCAATGTGTCGCTGGGTGATATCGACCTGAGCAGCTTCAAGATCGACGTCGACAACCTCAACCTGTCCAGACTCGACGGCATCACCCTCGAGGCGAGCGGCACTTTGATGGAAAACAAGGCGCCCGGCGCGGCGAGCACCGATCAGAACCTCAACTTGAAGATCGCGCTCGGCACTCAAGACTATCCGATCGCCATCGGCAAGACGCAGGAGCTGGAGGACAAGTTCGACCTCATCTTCAACGGAGACGGCTCGGACAGATATCCCGGCGTATTCAACGAAATCGACAGCTACAGCGAAGAGGTCATCGAGCTGGTGCTCAACACCATCGCCGTGTCGAGAATAGAGCTGGAGATGGATCTGCATACGCTCGACAGCCGGATGAACTTCACGGACATCATCAACAACATCCTGGCGTCGCAAGGTCAGCAGTTCAATCTGCCCATCGACCTCTATCTCGATGAATGGAACCCGATCGTCACGCTGGTCGTCGAGTGGAAACTCGACATCGAGAACGGCAACATCGGTCACGATTCGGTCGTCAACATCTCGCTCGTCTATGAGGAGAAGGAGTTGTTCGGCGTGGCGCTCAACGAAGGCGACGCGATCGTCAAGCTGGACGGTCTCGGACTGTTCAACATCAACCTCGCGAACTCGCCGTTGATCGAAACGCTGATCACGATGATCCAAGGTTTGATCGACGAAGTGCAGGGCATGGAGCTGGGCGACATCATCAACAAGCTGCTCACCACCGTTGACGGCAGTGAGCAGACGATCGACGTCGCTGCTCCCGCGTCGGATACCTCCGGCACCGAAGGCGGCGATACGAGCGGCGAGACCGGCGGCGAAGAGGGCGAGACAACGCCCGAAGAGCCGACCAATCCGCTCGAGCCGTGGCTCCAAGCGTTGCTGCGCAGTATTTCGGCGAACAACACCACGCTGTTTGTCGAGCTCACGACGGAAATCGTCGACGAGGTCGTCAGAGGTCTTGCGGGCTTCAGCCTCGGCATAGACATCGGCGCGGGCATCGAGTTCGACATCGTCGACGGCGCGCTCAGCCTCGATTTGAAGATCAACGACAACATCACTCTCGACGCGACGCTCACGCTCGCGATCGGGCAGCAGAACGTCAACGACCTCATGGTCTCCAAGGGCGAACTGCAACCGGGAAGCGACTATCAGATCGACGTCGGTACGGACGCGGCGATGATCGACGGTACCACCGGCACCTCGATCGCGCAGGGCTTGTTCGACAACCTCAACCTCAACCTGCAGCTCGATATCCTCAACAACAATGCGGATACCGGCAACGCTGATCAATATCTGCGCCTGAGCGTGCAGAGGCTCAGCTCCGACACTCCGCTTGCCAATACGGGCGGCATAGTGGCTCCGAGAGGCACGTTCCTCATTCAAATAGGCACTTTGAACAAAGAAGCATACGAAAACAATCAGAAGTCAGGCATGGATACGCTTGTGTATGCGGTGTTCAATTATCAAGACCAAGACCTTGTCGCCAGTGGTCAAACATACGCCGCGAACAACATCTCTATCTTCCTCAAACAGGGGTGGCTTGAGATAACCATCCTCGGCTTTGTCACCCTCGATATAAGTGAATATATCAATGGCAGCGTCAACATCTCGCTTGCGAGCGACACCGACGGCGACGGTAAAGCCGAAGGCATCATAGAGCAGATAGGCGCGCTCCTCGACGGGCTCATCAGCGACCTCGAGAACAGCGTCAACAGCGACGGAACAGAGGGCGAAGGCGAGTCGGAAGGCTCGACCACCGAGACTCCGGCGGCGGATCAACCCGCTGCTCCGGCAGCGGAGGAGGGCGGACTTGACATGTCCGCGCTGACCGCAGTGTTCGACGACCTCGACATCATGGAATTGCTCGGCGGCGGCATCGACCTCAAGTTCAACGCGACGGGTACATTCAACGCCGACATCTCGTTCGACGCGTACACGCTCAACACGTTGATCGACGCGCTCATGGACAAGATCTTGGGTCCCGAATCCATTCTCGATCTCAGCCAACTCGCGCCCGACATGTTCACTGGGCATCACCTCACGCATGTCAACTGGGACAGAGACGGCGGTCTGTGGGACGGTCTAAAGAATGTGATTCAAAACTATATCCTGCCGGATGTCCTCAGTTCCAGCACGATCAAGAATGCCTTGCCTAGTATATTACAAGGGTTGGATTTGAATAGTTTGATCGGCTTAGTGGATGTTAACGGTATCTTTGAGACGCTCAAACCGATTATCACGACGTTGCTGCCCTTCCCGGTGATGGACACTATCAACGCGGGCATCAACTTTGTGGACGGCACGCTTGCCAACATCTATATCACCGGCTATGACTACGGCGAGGCTATCGAGTCGGCAGACGGGCAACAGTACACAAGGTTTGGGCGCAACAGAGACAACAAGCTGGAGTTGTGGATCTACAACCAATTCGACTCGGTCGGCGCACCCGGCAACGTCGTCGGCGATTCGGCGGCTTCGGGCGGCATTGTCGACTGGGGCGAGATCCCCAAGACGGTCGTCTACGAACCGTATCAATACAACAGAGGCAACTATCAGGCGAGCTTCGTTTTGGCGAACTTCAGCAATAGGACCGCAAGATATCAACGCGGCACACACGTCATGAAGGCTAACGTTTCGTTCAAGTTTGCGAGCGGACAATATTTTGACCAAGACGTCCAAACCGTGTTGACAAACAATCCGAATTGGCTCAACGACATCGCGGCGAGCGGCGGTACGGAAGGCAGCCCCATCCCGATCACCGTCAAAGCGGACTTCTCGGGCACCGTGCGTGAGATCACGATCTACTTGGCGGTCAACCCGACCGACTCCGAGATCGTGAGCATTGATCCGATCACTCGCTACGCTTATGACAGCGACCCGGCTTACCTCGTCCTCAACTTTGCGGACGGCACGAGCAGGTCTGTCGCGTGGGCGGCGGTCGCGAGCAAGGAGAACTTTGAGCCGACCGGCTACAGAGCACACGAAAAGACGGCGACCGTGACGTTCTTCAACGGCACGACCGCAGAGGTCAGCATCAACTATCTCGACAGCATCGCGGAGAAATTGATCAACGCGGACGACTTGTCGATGAGCGTCGACCTCTATTCGATGACGTCCACGTCGACGAGCATCACCGAGTTCACGCCCGAGGTGTTGTACTTCAACTATCCGGACGGCGCGGCTGTGGCGATGAAGGTCGACGCGTGGGAGAACACCGACGAGCTCAACGCCGCATTGATCGCGAGGGCGACAGAACCCGACAACATGAGCGCGATCTACGGCACGATCACGGCTGTGATCGGACAGGGTACGTCGGCGGAGCAGCGCATCGACATCAAGGTCAACATCAGGACAAAGTCGGTCACCTCTGTCAAGTACGGCGACTTCCGCAACGCGATCCAGATCAACCCGTACGACATCTATTTGGATATCCTGGCGGGCGGCGACGGCTCCAACAACGTCTTGCCGACGCAGGCGGAAGCGTACTACAACGAGGGCGAGGACAGCTATCACGAGACAGTTCACATCACCGTCTCCGACTTCGAGTTGAATTTCGACTCGATCGGCTACGACACCTCGGACCAGACCACCGCGACGATCGCGCTCGACAAGACCAAGTACGGCGGCTGGTACGGCTGGACGCTGAAAGACATCCCGGTCAACGTCGTCCTCAACACGATCACCAAGGTGTGGTTCGTCGATCCGAGCTCGCCGACGGGTTACAGCGACAAATTGGTCATCGACCCGTATGTCTACAACTCGTTCAAGACGACGGAGGAGAGGAAAGCATTCTTCCCGACGACGGCTTTGGTCGAGTTCAGCAACGGCTACAGCTGCGAGCTGCCGATCAAGTTCCCCAACCTCGACGTAGACGATCTGCTCGTCGAATACGCGACCTACAACAGCCAGCAATTGCTGCAGATCGGCTTCGCGCCCGAAGGCTGGACCACGACTCAGGCAGAGGCGCTTGAGGACAGGTTCTTGCAAGATGTCTATGTCTACTTCGAGTTCGAAGGCAAGGAGATCGACAGCATCAACATCGACGGCTACGCGGACGGTACATACCTCGAGATCGACCCGGTCGAAGTGCTGCTGCGCGGCACCGAGCCGCTGCCCGACACGGTCGAGGTGATCTACACCGACGGCACGACGGCGCAGATCGAGGTGTCTTCGTGGGATCAACTTGTCATCACCGCGGACAGCCTCAACGACAAAGACGGCGCGACGGGCACGATCACAGGTCAATTGACCGCGGACGGACGCAACGAGTTCACGCTCAACTACCGCATCCTTCCGAGGTACGACATGAGTTCGCCCGACATCACGTTCGACTCGTACGACTATTCGTTCGACAGCGACGGCAACATCTCCTTCGACGTGCTCGGCAGCACGATCGCGGTCAACTTCCTTGACGGAACGACGACCGAAGAGCCCGTCCTCGACGAAGAGGGCGTGCCGACAGGCGAGACCAAACCGGTCGACACCGTCCACACCTACTACTTGAGCGTGGCGGCTTGGGAGACCGGCGGCGCCAACTTCGGCTCGGGAGCAGACGCGGGCGGAATGGTGGTCGCGGCGTTCGAAGACCTCCGCAACGGCGGATATGTCGACGTCGAGATCGGACTTGTGGCGGACACGCTCGAGCCGGTCACCGACGAGAACGGAGACCTCGTCGTCACCTATCTGGGACTCGACTATGTGGTCGCGATGGGTACGGTCGATGAGGAAGGCAACTTCGTGACGATTTTCGACAACTTTGAGTCGAAAGATGTGGCGGAAGGTAAAATTTCCAACGCGCAGGTCACGATGGCGTTCTACACCGGTGAAGAGGACGAAGACGGCAACAAGCTGACGACGACTCGTGTGGTCATGGCGGACATCACGCTCGGCAACGATGTGCCGAGAAGCGTCGATGATTTCAACGGACTTTACACTTCGTACAACATAAGCCTCGGTACAACGCCAGCGGAACAGAATGCAGACGTGTTCACCGTGACCGTAACGGTCAAAGACGGCGCAGGTACGGCACAAAAGGCAGTCACGTTGCCTCTGTACTTCGGCTACATCGGTCCCACCCAATCGGGTGAGACCGCCTGAGGAGGGAAATTATGGAACACAGTTACAAAAAAGCAGCCGCGGCGGTGATCGCCCTGGCGTTGATAGCGGCAGTAGTGGTCGGCATTGTGCTGGCGAGCCCCGCCTCTCCGACGGCGATCCCGTCGGAGGAGGGGAACTCCTCGCTTTCGACAGTCAATGCGCAGATCGCCTCCGACGTCAACATCGGCGCGGTCGATGAGGAGCTTGACCCAACAAGCGACCCCGACGCGGTCCGCATCAAGTGGAATATGCCCGACGCAGAGGTCAAGACGATCGCCACCAAGCCGGACTTGAAAGATTTCCTTCATCAAGGGTCAGACGGAATGATTGGCGTATTGACTGCCGACATAACCTATAACGTAAGTAGCGAAAACGATATCGGCAGGGAATACTTCAAAGGTGTGCTCGACGGCAATGGGCATAAGATCACGTTGAATGCCGGAAGCGGAATAGGTGCGATCAACAATTTTGCATTGGTCAGCACCGACACATACGGTATCCGCGAGAATTTGCAGATTGGCGATTATGTCGACAACAAAGGCATCGACGGCATCAACGCAGCGGGACTCTTGATAGGCGTCAACGAGGGTACGATCGCGAACCTGACGATCGATTATACATCTCAAATGGCGTTGCCGACAAAGAAAAATGATGCAAGTGTCGATGGCATGAACTTGTTGGCAACCGGAACAAACCCTGCATATATGTCGTCGTTCGGAATCGTATCCGGTATCAATTTCGGTACAATCGACAATGTCAAGCTCAATGTAGGTGGCAACTTTGTCGGCAGACAGCAGTCGAGCAGTCAAAACCTGGGTAGAGAGGACACAAAGAGGAACGCAAGATCGATCGAGAACACGGCGATCGTAGGCACCTTGACCGGCACGTTGGTCAGCGGTTCGATCACTAACACCCACGTCGACCTTGCCAACGGCACGGTGGTCGCGGCGACTGCAGACAACAGAGAGAGATATGGGGTTGCAGGCCCCGCTGGTAATAGCTGGCGTAATGCGGTTGCCATCTCGGGCGGTATGGTCGGCTTCTTTGTCGGCAACGACGGCAGCTTGTCCAACAGTTATCTCTCCGGCACAGGCAATGTGCAGTCCATTGTTTTCAGAGGCGAAAAAACCGGTCTCGGCAAAGGTTACAACGCATTCTCGGGCGGTATCACCGGCGGCAAATTCAAGATCAATGACGGTTTGCGCGATACTGCAAGCTACAGTATGATCGAGTCGACAGGCGCTCAGGTTGGCGGTTTGGGTACGCAGATCCAGGGTATCGTCGTGTCTTGGACCGGCAATAAATTGGACAACAATAACGGAAATGACGAAGATTTCAACACAGATAGTATGCCCGTTGTTTACCGCAACGAACCCGGCACATTGATTGACACGGCAAACTTCAACGGCGGTTCACCGGTGATCGCACTGACATACGATTACGACACATTACCGTGGGTAGAAGGCAGCCGCAAAACCGGCATAAGCAATACCGGGGACGTCAAGGATTGGACGGAGGTCTATCATTCCGGAGGCAGCGCCGACGTCACCGTCGAGGTCAAAGTAGTGGACGGCAACTTCCGTATCCAGGCGGCTACGAAGGACTTCAAGGCGACGGACGCCTATCAGCCGCTCGAAAACGCCGCGGACAGGACTGCCTATCAACAATTGCCCTCCGGTTATACCGGCGAGTTCATTTGGGCGGTGAGACAAGACAAACCCACCGCAGATGCTGCGGCTACTAAAATGACGCTGCAAGACCACACGCGCAGGATTGGCGCAATGGTCTATTTGGTCAGCTTCAATCAGCAGGCGGCATTTGAAATCGTCTTCGGTACGATGGCGGAGTACGGCGTCACCTATCAAGAAGTTGACGGCAGAAATTATACCGCTATGCGTTATGACGGCGCGCCCGTCAACGAACCGACGCTGTCATTGACCGCCGCAGGGGAGACGGTCAGCGTGCAGCAGGGAGCGTATTCTTGGCTCTATCAAAGAGGGGCGACGGAGGTCACACATGACGACACGATGTTCCCGGGCACCTACACTTTCCGTCCGAGACAGCAGGTCGTCGACAAAGAGGGCAAGGTGACGGCGACATATGCCTACCTCGACGAGACAAACCGCGTCGTCGTGCCCGAAGGGCAGGGCTCGCCGCTGACGTTCAACGTCTTGGAGGCAAGCTTCAATGTCTCTGCCAAACCAAACGGTCTCAGCAGCGGCAAATGGATGAAAGAGGCGGCATTCACCGGCACGCTCAACACGAGCGGCTATGCGACATATGGGCAAACGGCGCCGAGCGGCGACATCTTCGATGCATTCACCTATCAGGCTAACAACGCTCAAAGCGACTACCAAGAGATGAGTGGTTTGACGTTCTCATTCTTCGACAAGGAGACCACCGCCGCAGCGGGCAGAGTGTACAACAATTTCACCGTGTACAAACAAAACTCCGCCGGCGAATATGTCGCGGTCGGTACGGCAAGCGTAAACTTGACGGTGTGTATCGACAACGCCGCACCGGTGCTCGAAGACGTTCGCTACTATGCATACAGCGGCGACGTGACGGGCATCAGCAGTCAAAACGTTGCGCAGCACTACTTCAATATCAAGAAAGGCGACCCCGCCTACACCGACGTCACAGCCAAGATCGGCGACGGCGGTTGGACCAAGTACAATCTGTTCGTCGTCGTCACCGCGACCGACGAGAGACGCTCGGGCATCAGCGGAAAGACAGGCGTTCAGGTCGAAGTGCAGTCGGGAGAGAGCGGCGCCCCGATCTCCATTCAAAGCCAGATCAATTACGGCAGCGAAGAGGGACAAGACCTTGATCTCGGGACGGGCAACGCCGCGGCGATAGGCTACATTTCGAGCTCCGCGACATTGAGAGTGCAACTGCGCGACAGCTTAGAAAACAGCGGTATTACACCAATCGGTTCGATCAACGTCGATACGGTGCCGCTGAAACTCGACAGCGTATTGACGAGCGGTTATGTCTATTATAGGGGAGCAGCGTCGAAAAACGCACTTGCGATCAACTTTGGTACGGATAACGCAGGCATCACCGTCGGTCCTTCCGGGGCGAAGATCCAATACTTGATAGTTGATAAGACAGATATCGATGCGACCTCTACAGATATTCCGGAAGGATATGCGGACGCATGGGTAACGCTTGGAAATTACTTTACGAGTTCGTCAGGCGGTTCTTACACGATCAACGAGAGCTTTAAAGAGGGCGCAGCCGTGTTCGTCAGGGCGGTCTCTAAGGAAGGGCTCTATGACGATTGCATGGTGAGACTCTATGCCGATAGCGGCGTTACCGCCGAACAGATGGAAAACGGAAAATATCCGTACTTCTATGTCGATTTGATCACGGCGTCGCTGCTTATACCGGACGAAGCTATCCTCATCGACGGAGTCGCGTTGTCCGAAATCGCGGACAAAAACGCGGCGTTCGCCAAGCAATATGACGGAAGCGACGCGTTCCTCGCGTTGACGAACGAATCGCTCATCGGCAATCAGGACGACGAGAGAGCCGTGTACTATCGCAACGCCGACGGCAAGATTGTCGAACGCGCAACAGGCAGAATCTTCAAGTTGGTCACAATCGATTGGAACAAGGTGACCGCTTCGTTGCAGAACGTAATTTTGGCGGATGCGATAGCTGCTGTTCAAAACAACGGCTATACCGCGGTCGGCGCCTACACGCAATACGAGGGCGTGGGGAACACCGTGTTGACCTGGTCGTTCGAGGTCGGCAATGCGGCGAGCGACGGATACCAATATGAGCTTGTGTTCGGCGACTCCGCAGACTTATATGAACGCGAAATGACGGTCGACACCTACATCGACTACCGCGACTACGACATCGGGGTCGAGGGCATCGTCAAGGGCGACGCAGACTTCGCAAACTACCTCGACGCCGACGCGAACACGGTCACGACGACCTATTGGGGCACCAACGCGATGCCGTTCCCGGTCGACTTCCACGTCAGCACCGGTTTCGGCGACGACATCTACTTCCGCTATGCCTACATCGGCGGCGAGAACGGGGTGTTCAACGCGGGCGGCAACTACAAGATCGCCGTCGACGCGGTCAAGATCGTCCCCGAAGGGACGACCCCCGAGGACGTCGAATGGGTCGAGTTCGAATTGGACGAAAACGGCAGCGGCGACCTCCCCAAATACGACAACTACAACTTCCACTTCACCACGCAGATGCAGTTGGTCGTCGAGAAGATAGGCGTGCTTACGTTCACGTCGCTGAACAGGCTCGTCAACGACGGCGAGGGCGGACAGGTGCTTGCCCCCGAAGACATGACGACCAAGATCAGCTACGACGGCTTCACCCATGTGGTCAGCGCGACCTACAGCGACGTCTACAAAGAAGTCGTCAACGCGGTCGTCGAGATCTACGGAGACCCCGAACACTTGACGGAGGCGACCATCAACGAGGTCGGCAAGTACTATGTCGTTCTCAAACCGGCGGATGAGGTCAACTACTACATCGCCGCCGGCGCAGAGCAGGTGTTTGAGGTCGTCAGTACGACGATCGACCTCGACACCGCCGATCAATCCTACGCCTACAACAACGGCTCCGCGGTCGATTTCGTCGTCCGCGACGGCGACGGCACGCTCATCAGCGTGGAGGGCACCGACGACAAGTACGAAGTCATCTACTTCGACGAGAAGGGCATCAGGCTCGATCAGGCGCCTACCGAGATAGGCGACTATGAGGTCTACGTCGTCTATACCGCGGGCGCCGGCTCCAAGTACAGCACCGGCAGATTCGCCGCGATGCTCACGATCAACAAAGCCACGCCGAAGATCCTCGGCGTGACCGAGAACGCGGTCACCTATGACAAGGGGCTGCACACCTACGTCGTGCCCGACGACCCCGACAACACCGAGGACGGGCTGAAGATGGTCAACGACTATCTCGACGGCAGCAGCGTCTACGAATTCGCCGACGCCGAAAACGTGCTCGTGCTGCAATACCTCGTCGAGGACGGCGATCCCAACAATGAGGACGATTGGCAGAACGTGGACACGGTCGGTCAAGGCGAGGGCTGGTTCAAGAACGCGGGCGCGTACACCTTCCGCTACCGCTACGGCGGCGACAGCCACTACAACGCGGTGACGAGCGACCCCGTGACCTTCACCATCAACAAGGCGGTCTACGGAACGCAGTCGACCATCCCGACCGACTTCCTGTTGTTCAAGGACAACACGAACACCGCCATCCCCACCGCGGGCACTTCGGGCTCGGGAGATGACGGGCTGCCGATCTATACGGTGGACTACAACGCCAAATCGCAATATCTGACCGCGAAGTCCGAGACATTCTTCGACTACTCGGGCGCGGAGCCCGTGGCGATCGAACCGGGCGCGGAGATCACCTACCACCGTGAAGGCAACCTGCTCGACACCACGAGACCGGAGACGCTCAACATGCAGCTGGCTCAGGACTACTTGGTGACGGTGACGATCACTTCGAACAACTATCAAGACTTCGTCTACCAGATGCACTATGTGATCGCAACGATCGACATCCCGCAAGGCGCGATCACGGTCACCACAGAGGGCGGCGTCAACATCACGACGGGCACTTCGGCGGAAGATCCGCAGCCGCTTTCCGTCACCTATGACGGCAAAGAGCACGGCTACCGCGCGGACAACAGCGGCGAGATCATCATCAAATACGATCGCACCAAGATGCTCGAGTACGATCCCGAAAACGCGAGCAGCACCCCCGCGAACGCAAGCATCACCTACTATCCGGACGGCAACCAGTCCAACACGCTCGTCGACGTGGGCAGCTACAGCGGCTACTATCTGATCTCGGTCGGTTTGACCAACTACAAGCCGATACGCGTCTATGTGACGATGAGCATCACCCCCGCAGACGCCATGGCGACGATCGAAAAGGACGAGTCGATCACCAACGTCACGTCCGAGACCAACATCAACAACGTGATGTCGGGCACGTTCATCGACGTCAACGGCAACGAGCAGCAGGGCACCCTCGTGTTTACGGACGCGTCCGGCAACACGGCCACGCCCGACGACCAAGGCAGACTGCCGGTGGGCACCTATACGGTCACGGTGGTCGACAGCAGCGGCAACTATGTGCTTAAAGGCGAAACCGCTTCGCTGACGATCGCCGAGCCCGACGCTTCGCACGTTCACACCGACGTCGACGGCGACAATGTCTGCGACAGCTGCGGCGCGAACGTCACCGGCATCCACGTCCACGTCGACGCGGACGGCGACGGCATCTGCGACGGCTGCAAGCAGCAGATCGGCGGCGAACAGCCTCAGCCGCATGACCACGTCGACGCCAACGGCGACGGCAAGTGCGACATCTGCGGAGCCGCGATGGACAACCAAGGCGGCAACGATCCGGTCGACGACCCGAATAAGGGCGGCAACACCGCGACGATCGTCGGCGGAGTGTTGATCGGCGCGACGGCGCTCATAGTCGCCGGCACTGTCGTCGGAGCGATCCTGATCGTGCGCAAGAAGCGCAAAAACGTCATCTGACGTAAATGACAGCCGCGGCGCAAAACAAGCCGCGCCGCGGCGACAAGGAAATTCTCGCTTTAAGGCGATGGAGGGAAATATGGAAAAAACAGCAAAACGCATCGGCATCGCATTGCTCGCTGTCTTGCTCGTCGCACTGTTGTGCGCCGGCATAGCGCTTGCGCTGCCGCAGGCGGAGACGCCGCTCGCGTCGGGAGAAACCGACAGTGTGCTGAGCACCGCTCTTGAAGGCGTTTCCAATCAGACCGACGCGATGGCGCACTATAACGACTTGACGACAAATCAAGGGTATGAGGCGATCACGTCACAACCAGGATTGATCGAATGGATAAACGACAACGGAGGCAACGAAAACGCAAAAGCGGCGTTGATGCCTTACAACGGAAGCTCGTTGATGGAGTACGCGTTCGGTCCGTCCGGCGCTCACTTTTCCGGCGTCTTCAAGGCGACGATCGACGCTTGCGGAGCGCGCATCGTGATGGGATTGACTCATTTCGATGACAGTTACGACTCCGAAGCACATACGACCAAGGACGTCATAGGTACGAGCGACACATCAATGTTCGACGAGTTTGCCCAGGTGTGGTGGTATGGTTCGCTTGCCAATATCGCGCAGGGAGCCACTTTCAAAAACGCTCAACTTGTCATCAATCAAGATCAAATCATTCTCGGTACCGGCACTGTAGACAGCACCGCGTCTCAAGGTTGGAATTCGACAATCTTGTGCGGCGGCTTGTTCGGCGCGATGAGCTATTCAACCGTAGATAACTGCTCTTTGGAAATTTCTGCCAAAATATCAGCAAGCAAACATATCACAGAGGGTTCAACCATCAATGAAAGTATGATTGGCTTTGGCGGCATTGCAGGCTATACATTTGCAAGCACAATAGGCAACACGTCAATAAACATGACCGGCAGTGTATGGGTTAGAGCAGAAGGAAGGAAGCCTTTATTTACGTCCTATGGCGCTCCGCGTTCGCTTGCTTCAGGTATGGTCGCGATCAGCCAAGGTCTCAATGCCTACAATATTACAGCTAAGGGCAACGGAAGTCTCACTTCTGAACTTGGCACTGAGAGAACGCAAGAAAACGGCGCCTTTGGCAGAGCCGGACTTATCGTAGGTCTTGATGCAGGTACTTCCAACACCAATGCAGGCAACTCGGGTGATATGACGTTTGGCCTCCAATACCTCGCCGGCACGACGACGATCAACGGCGTGTTGACCGAATATACCGGCACAGTGCAACAAGCCAGCGGAAAAAAGAAAACTTGGGACATGGAAAAACCGCAAGGGAAAGGCGTACTCGCCGGTTCTATTGCCGCAAGCGCAATAAGCAATGTCTATATCACGGCGGAGGACGCGTCGGGATTCTCGTTCGCAGGAGATCAGACCATCGGCGGCGTACAAGTTAGGGCAGGTACAGACGCAGGCACAGCTTCCATTACGTTCAACCACGATGAGCCCGAAACCCTTACCGGTCTCAAAGTCACCTATACCGCTCCTTCCGAATCCGGCAGCATCTTGTGGCAATACAACGATCAGTCCGGCGAGAATGCAGCCGACAACATAGTTGATACGCATAGCACAGAGCCGTATACGACATATACGATCGACTTGTCGCGTGCCATTACGGAGAAGAGAATCATAACCTTCACCACCGGTCGCAAAGTCACCTACAAGGTGTTCCAAGATTCCGCAGAGATCACCGACAAGGGCGGCAACAATGTCGACCCTGCAAAGAAAAAGGAGTTCGACAACCAACCGTTCAATGTTCCGAAGTTGCAGATCTGGTCGATGGACAACAAGCATATCTCCGATGATCCGGCTGTTTTCGAACAGCAAAACACCGCTTATTGGGGTATCTTCGACGGTAATGCGCCGGTAGGATGGGATTCGGTCGACGCCAAGAAGTATAATGTGCGCTTGACTGCTGCCTATGCGGCAGATACCGCATACGACTTCGTCGACAATACCAACAAGCTCATCGCCTACAAGAGCGACAACAGTCAGGGCGAACGTTTCAACCGCAACTATGTGTACGAGATCACTCAGCGCGAGCTCACGCTCAGCATCAAGCAGCCCGATTTTGTCTATGAACGCGTAGCGCAGTCGCTCGAGTTCAAGTTGGACAAAATCGTCTCCGGCGATACGCCTGAGCCCACCGTCACGGCGACATATTTCAACAGCGAAAAGACTGAGATCGATGCGACCGGCGTGATCAACGCGGGGGACTACTACGTCACCGTGACCGGCGTCAACGACTCCAACTACTACGTCAACGCCGACAATCTTGACACCTATACGGATTGGCAGTTCTCGATCGCCAAGAGACCCATCACACTCAAGCCGAGCGGTTATGAGGGCTTGGTCTACAACGGTAAGCCGCAGTACCCCGAGGCAGAAGTTATCAACGGTGTGGGTAACAACGCGGATATCGTCGCATTCGACTACAAGAGCACGTCCAACCTTGACGATTTTCTGGAGGTTGACGAAAGAGTCAATGCGGGTGAGTATCAAATGACGGCGCGTCTCCTCGATAGTGCCAACTTCGTTCTTAACAACGCTGATCTTGGTTCTATCCCGAACTTGACCGCGAGCGATACTTCGGTGACGATCGTCTACTCGATTGCGAGAGACAAGTTGAAATTCAATGGGTCGGACACCGGCTATTCGTTCGTCTATAGAGCAGAGCCTGCTATGACACTTGCACGGCTTAACAGTTTTATCGGCGGCGAAGCCTCATACTACTTCGCGCCGAACAACGTCGAAAATGAAACCGACGTCAATGTCGGCGCGAACGACGCTAAGTTTGATGTCAAAAAGGATGGGACCGCCGCCCTTTTGGCGGATGTAGGCACCTATCAGGTCGTCATCAGCATGCCGCAGTCAAGAAACTTTGAGGCTGCCACGGTGACCATCACTGTCGAGATCACACCGAGACCGCTCGTGCTCAACTTCACCGAAGATCCCAACAGAGAAACCTCGTTCCAATACGGTGATGCCGTGCCCGACTATCAGCGCAACGACCCGCAAGGCGCAATGGCGGCGGACGAGCTTGTGTTCGGCACCGTCTACTACAGGGACAGCATCTCCGAAGAGAACAAGCTCGAAGTAAAACCCTCCGATGTGGGCAGTTATATCGCCTCCTATGAGTGGATCGGTACTTCTTTGGAAGGTGTGTCTTTTGAGGAAATCAAAGACAACTACACCGTCGACGATGAAGCTCAAAGCATCATCGCGTTCACCATCTCCAAGAAGGACATCACCGTCACATTTGCGAACACCGACGCCGTGACCTACAACGGCACCGAGCAAAATCCGGTCACGATCGAAGGCATTGACGGCATCATCGCCGACGAACAGGATCTGTACAACGCCGACACCCTCAAGGTGACCTACACCAAAGACGGTTCCACCGCCGACACCGCGCGCAATGCCGGCGAATATACGCTCGGCGCCGCGCCGACCGTCGACGACCAAGGCGCGTTCGTCAACAACTACAACATCACAAATGCGCCGAAGTTCACCATCGACAAGGCTCCGCTGACCATCGAGCTGCAAGAGTATTCGGCAAGCTATGCCGACACGGAGGGCACCATCCCGTACGTCGAGGGCGAGGGCGGCACCTACATCATCACCGAGGGCGAGATCTTCGGCGACGACCGCACCGACGCCGAGGGCGACGCCCTGTTCGTCGTGACGATCACCGACGGGCCGATAACCGAGCTGCGCGATTACACCTTCACCATGGAGCTCAACGCCGACAACTCCAACGCCGCCAACTACGACTTGACGGTCACCGGCAACGGCGTCATCCACGTCGAGGGCACCCCCGTCTTTGCCGGCGTCTATGTCTATGACGAGTCCGGCGAGATCGTCGGATCCGGCTTTGCCGACGCGGCAGCGGAAGGAGCCTACAACATCACGGTCTCCGTCGTATACGGCGCGCAGCCTTACAGGGCGGAGTTCGGCACCCGCACCACCGCCGGCAGCATCGAGGGCATCTCGTTCGACGACCCCTCGTCGGTCACCGGAGGCGCGACGTCGGGCAAGTCCGACAATGGCTATCCCTTCATCTCGGCGCGCAACGCCGGCACTTACACCGCCGTGTTTACGCTCGCCGCTGACGCCCAGGGCAAGTTCTACTTCCCGGGAGAGGGCGAAGAGTTTGCCTATTCGATCAACGTCACCTTCGTCATCGACGAGCTTGAAGTCACCGTTGCTCCCAACGACGTGACCAAGACCTACGGCGACGACTTCGCCGACGACGGCTGGTACGTCGAAGGCGACGCGGACGGCACGCTCAAAGCGATGCTCGAAGCGGACGGCTTCGTGCCCGTCATCACCGCCAACGACGCCGGTGCGACCGCTTCCGTCGGTACGCTTGAAGGCGGCGTGTCGATGACCTACGGCTTCGGCGAAACGGGCAACGCGATCAACTATACCGTCACGGCTCAGACCGCCGACGTCACGATCGCCCACAGACCCGTCACAGTCTCGCTGACTATGTCGAGCGGCACCGCGGTTTATGGCGATCCGCTGCCGACCGCGACGTTGGTCACGGGCGACTTTGTCGGCGAAGACGCGTCGGAAATGACGGCACTCATCAACGAGCAGCTGGTCTATGACCGCAACGCCGGAGTGGACAAAGTCCCGACCTTGGCAAACAGCGCGATCGGCAACTACACCGTCACGCTCGCCGACGGTACCGGCAAGATCACGATCACTGCCAAGGAGATCAGCGGCGTCAGCGTCGCCGCCGGTAAGATGCCGTACGGCGGCTCTGTGGAGAACATCACGCCTGTGCAAGACGGCGTGTACTTCACCGCGAACCCCGGCTTCCTCGAAGAGGACCTCGACAAGCTGGCGTTGGCGTTCACTTACACCGGCGATCAAAGCCTGTCCGCGCTCGAGCCGGGCGACTATGATGGAGCGCTCCAACTCACGATCACCGACGAAGTGATGAAGGGCAACTACAACATCACCGGATATGCCGCGAAAGGCACGCTCACCGTCGAAGCGATGATCATCAATAAGGAAAATGTCGAGGTCACGCTTGACGAGAACACCTATAACGGCTCCGAGATCGGATATACCATCAAAATCAGCGGCGTGGAAGTTGAAGCGGGCGAGCATCTCACGATCAGCCTCACCAAGGACGGTTCGGTCGTCAACGAAATCAAGGACGCGGGCGACTATGTGTTCGCGATCGAGGGCGTTGGCGAGTACTACAAAGGCAATGTCACCGTCACCGTCACCGTCAAACAGGCGAACATCTCGGATATGGACTTCGGGCTCGACAAGACGAGCGCGACCTATACCGGCAGCGCGATCGATGTCAAGGCGAACACCACCATTGCGGTCAGCCTCGCGGTCACACAAGACGGCAAAGACGCTCAGCTCATCAACGCCGGCACCTACACCGTGACCGTCACCCCGACCGATCCCAACTATACCGGATCCAAGACCTTCGAGTTCACCATCGACAAGGCTCCGCACAAGGCGCCCGTCGAATCCGACTTGAAGATCGAGGTCACTTGGAACAGCGTCACCGTCAATCACGACGAGTTCATCGTTCAGCTGTCCAAGGACGGCACCGATTGGGTCGACACGACGATGGAAGGCTACGAGGCGAACACCAGCTATACGCTCCACGTCAGGTTCAAAGAGGACGCCAACCACTCCGTAGGCGGTGAGATCATGATTCCCGTCAAGACCGCGGAAAGAACGGCAGTCAAGTTCGAGATCGCAGACGTCGAGGAGCACTACAACAGAGCGGTCCTCACCATCACCTTCGAGGAAGCCTTCTCCGGCACCGTGCAATTCAGCATCGACGGCGGCAAGACTTGGGAAGCTCTGACCGTCCAGGGCGGCAAGTATGTCGCGTCCGGGCTCGCCGAGAGCGCAGAGTACACCTTGCAGGTCAAGATCCCCGCAGGAGACGACTATCTCGAATCCGATCCGCAGTCCGTCAAGGTCAAGACGGGTATCGATCCCGCCAAGTACACCGAGACGCTTGCGATGTTCGGCGAGACATTCTCCGCCGGCGACCTCGTCAACTACGAGACGCTCAAAGAACAGTTCAACGGCTTGACCGAGGCGGATAAGGCAGGCGTCGACGCCGCCAAGTTCGCGACGATCACCGCCGCGCGCGACGCGTTCGTCGCCTCCGTCAACAGCGACATCGAGGACATCCAAAACGTCGCCGCAAAGACCGCCGGCAGAGCAGTTGCAGCAGCCGCTGCCGCTGTGACCGCCGCCGCGATCGCTCTCTTCATCGCGAAGAGGAAATTCATCTGAGAGGTGTGATATGAAAAAGAAACTTTGCATTTTGCTTACCCTCGTCCTCGTCCTCACGGCGGTCGTCGCCGTGACGGCGACAGCCTGCGTGACCGAACTCACCGCCGAAGAGCTGTGGGCGGCAGCAAAAGTCCCCGGGGCGGGCGCGGACATTCACGTCACACTCACCGGTTCGTACGGCACCGTCCTCTATGAGTACGAGTTCAAGGACGGCAATGTGGTGACCGAGACCGCTGCGCCCGGCATCACCGCGCCGCCGATCGCCGACAAGCTGACCGGCACGAGCGGGCTCAACTTCAACGCCGGATACTTCTCCAACGCCTCGATCGTGGCGGACGGCGCAAACTCCGTCTATTCCGCCAACATCATCCAGCCCGCCAACTTCCTCGGCATCAGCGACGCCGTCGAAGGCAAACTGACCATCATCGCCGATCGCGAGAGCGGCGCGCTGGTCAGCACCACGATCACCTATACCACCGACTCCGGCAACCGCGCGGCGGTCACCGTGGTCGCTTGACGCAAGTCAAACAGATCGGCACGTCCTTCGGGGCGTGCCTTTTGCTTGCGGCGCCTTTGCGCGCCCGATCGCCAAAAGGCGTTGAACGATACGCTTGCGGGCGGACGGGATTTTTGTTATAATTCGAGTATGAGCGAAAAACTTCTTTCGGAAAAGAATTTTGACGTCGCGATCGTCGGCGGCGGAGCGGCGGGCTGCGCTTGCGCGATCATGCTGTCAAGGCGCGGCAAAAGAGTGGTCGTGTTCGAGGGCGGCGCACGCGTGCTGACCAAGCTCGCCGCGACCGGCAACGGCCGCTGCAACGCGTCCAACGCCGACATTTCGCCCGCGCATTACAATGCGCCCGAGTTCGTCGCGCCCGCGCTCGGCGCGTTCGGCGCAGAGCAGACGCGCGCGTTTTTTGCGTCGCTCGGCGTCGCGCTGCGCGAGACGGACGGCAGGATCTATCCCTACGGCAACAACTCCGGCTGCGTCGTCAACGCGTTCGTAGCCGCGCTGGGCGAGTGCGAGGTGCGCGTCTCGGCGCGTGTGACAGCTTTGGAGCGGCGAGAGGGCGGTTGGTCGATATCCGCGTCGCAGGACGGCAAAACGCGCGTTTACGGCGCCGCCGACGTCGTCTTTGCCTGCGGCAGCAATGCTACGAGCGGGCTCGATTCGCTGTCGCTGATGACTGCGCTCGGGATCGCGCGCACAGACTGTGTGCCGGCGATCGCGCCCCTTCCGTGCGCCGCGTTCAAGGGCGCGTCCGGGGTCAGGGCGTACGCCGAGGGCACGCTCCTTGCCGACGGCAAGCCCGTCGCGAAAAGGCGCGGCGAGGTGCTGATGCGCGACGACGCGGTGTCGGGCATGCTCGCGATGGAATTGTCGAGCGCATATGCGCGCCTGATGAGGCGAGGAGCGCGCTCTTTCGAATTGAAATTGGACTTTGCCCCCGACTTCGGCGACGACGAGGTCAAGGCATATCTCGCCGCTTCGCCCGTCCGCGACGCGAGGGGAGCGTTGATCGCGTTCGTGCCGCGCGCGCTGGGCGAAAAACTCGCCGCGCTCGCCGGTATACGCGCGGACGCGTCGAAAGACGACTGTCTCGACGCATTGTGCGTGGCTTTGAGACCGACCGTAAAGCCGAGCGGCATGCCGAGGCTCAAACAGGCGCAGGTCGTCTGCGGCGGACTTGATTTGGACGGCTTCGATCCCGAGACGATGATGTCAAAGAAGGACCGCGGACTTTACGCGATCGGCGAGGCGCTCGACGTGGACGGCGACTGCGGCGGCTACAACCTGCAATGGGCGTGGGCGAGCGCGGCGGCGTGCGCGAGGTCGATAGGAGGGGAAGGATGATCGCGCTGAGCGGCGTGACGCTGCCCCTCGACTTTGACGACGCGCTGCTCGCGCGCAGGGCGGCGGAGGCGCTGCACCTCAAGCCGTCCGACATCAAGGGCGTCGAATTGCTCAAATTGTCCCTCGATTGCCGCCGCAAACCCGACCTCAAATATGTCGCGACGATCGGCGCGACGCTGTCGCCGAGCGACGAAAAGAGGGCGAAAAAGCGCGGCTTGCCCGAACACAAAAGGACGAAGTCTTTGCGCGAGATCGCGCGCGATATGACGCCGCCCAAGGAGTTTTTGCGCCCCGTCGTGGTGGGCAGCGGACCTGCGGGGCTGTTTTGCGCGCTCACGCTCGCGTACGCCGGGTTCAATCCGATAGTGCTCGAGCGCGGCGACAGCGTGGAGAAGCGGCTCGCCAAGGTCAAGGCGTTCGCCGAGGGCGGCGCGCTCGACCCCGAAAGCAACGTGCAGTTCGGCGAGGGCGGCGCGGGCACTTTTTCGGACGGCAAGCTCGCGACAGGCATCTCGGACACGCTGATAGCGACCGTGCTGAGGACGTTCGCCGACATGGGCGGCGGAGAGGAGCTGACCGTCGACGCCAAGCCGCACATCGGTACGGACAGACTGGTCGACGTCGTCGCGGGCATGCGCCGCGAGATCGAGAGGCTGGGCGGCGAGGTGAGGTTCAACTCCAAGTTTGTCGCCGTCGAGACGGGCGGCGGAGCGCTCAAAGCGGTGCGCGTCACCGGCGAGGGCGGCGAATATACGATCGACACGGACGTGTGCGTGCTCGCGGTCGGGCACAGCGCGCGCGACGTGTTCGAATATCTGGACGGCAAGACGCTGATCGAACAAAAACCGTTCGCTGTCGGCGTGAGGATAGAGCATTTGCAAAGCGACATCGACCTCGCGCAATACGGCAGGGCGCGCGGCAGGCTGCCGGCGGCGGACTACAAGCTGTCGTGCAAGACGGACGACGGCAGGGGGTGCTACACCTTTTGTATGTGCCCGGGCGGCTACGTCGTCGCCGCGGCGTCCGAAGAGGGCGGCGTCGTCACAAACGGCATGAGTTTGAGCCGCCGCGACGGAGCCAACGCCAACAGCGCGCTGCTGGTCGGCGTGAGACAGGGCGATTTCGGGGCGGACGACGCGCTCGCCGGGATGCGCTTTCAGCGCGACTTGGAGAGAAAGGCGTTCGCCGCGGGCGGCGGATACCGCGCGGTCGGGATGACGGTCGGCGCGCTGCTCGGCGGCGGAGCGAACGCGCCCGGGGACGTCAAGCCCACCTATCCGCGAGGGGTGACCTTTTGCGACCTTCGCGACGCGCTGCCGCGCTTCGTGATGGACGGCATAGCCGCGGCTTTGCCGGTGTTCGGGCGCAGGATAAAAGGATTTGACAGCCCGTCCGCGATCCTGACCGGTCCCGAGACGAGGTCGTCCTCGCCCGTTAGGATCGCGCGCGACGACGGTTTTCACAGCTCGATCAAGGGTTTGATGCCGTGCGGAGAGGGCGCCGGATATGCGGGAGGGATCACTTCGTCCGCGGTCGACGGCGTCAAAGTCGCCGCCGCCGCAGCCGCCTATCTCTGCGCCGGCGGAAGGACAAAATGAGCGATCTCGCGAAAAGCGCGAAATTTTATTGTAATATGCGCGTCCGTGTGTTATAATAGTAAACGCCGCGAAAGGTTTTGAGCCGCGCGGCAAAACGGACAAAGGAATTTTTTATGACAAAAAGACAGAACATCGCCCTGATCTGCGTGATAGCCGCGCTTGCGATCGTGCTCGTAGCGGTCGGCGGCTATTTCATCGACGCCTACGCTTCGTCGGACGGCGAGAGACGCAGCGACGGGTTTGTCTATTCCGTCAGCGGCAACACCGCGACCATTTCCGCCTATGAGGGCGAAGACACCGCATTGACCATACCTGCGCGCATTGCGGGCAGGCGCGTCGCGCTCATCGAAGAGGGCTTCCTCGACAACACTTCGGTCACCGAGGTGATCTTCAGCGAGGACATCACGATGATCGAGCTCGAAGAAGGCGTGTTCGAGGACAACACCAAGTTGACCTACGTCAGCCTGCCCGACTCGTTGAAGGAGATCCCCGAGCGCGCGTTCTCCGATTGCACGGGGCTTGTGCGAGTCAAGCTGCCGTCTTCGCTCGAAAAGATCGGCGCGAGCGCGTTCGAGGGCTGTTCCAACCTCGAGACGAGCGGCGCGAGCGGCGAGAAGCAATTCGTGCTCCCCGACACGCTCACCGAGGTCGGCGAAGACGCGTTCAAGGACTGCGGCGATCTCACTTCGGTCACGATCGGCACCGGTCTCAAGGACATCCCCGACGGCATGTTCGACAATTGCGACAGCATCAGTTCTCTCACTTTCGCCGAGGGCAGCACCGTCGAGAAGATAGGGGAGGGCGCGTTCCGCGACAACAACCTCGGCAAGGTCACGCTTCCCGACAGCCTCAAATATATCGGCGCTTATTCTTTTGAGAACAACGACAGCTCGTCGTTCAGCTCGATCACCGTCCCCGCGGGCGTGGTCACCGTGTCCGCATATGCGTTCAGCGGCTGCACCCGTTTGGCGACCGTCGAGTTTGCGGCGAGAGAGGACGGCACCCGCGACCTCGAGGCGATCGGCAGCGGCGCGTTCATGAATTGCGAACGCCTCACGACCGTCAAGCCGTCCGAGGCGAACTCCAACATGCTGCCCGACAGCGTCACCAAGATCTCCGACTTGACCTTCTACGGCTGCGACAGATTGGCGGGCTTTACGATCGGAGCGCAGATCGAGAGCATCGGCGACGGCGCCTTTGCGGGCGGAGTCGCGTCCGAGGTGACCGGCTCGATCGAGAACAAGTTCCTCTGCGAGGCGTCCGGCTATCAATTCGTGCAATTGACCTCGTACACCTACTTCGGCGGCAGCGAGCCCGTCAACAGGGCGCACTACATCCTGACCGATTCGACCGGCGAGGTCGTCTATGCCTACATCGGCGCGTTCGATCCCGAGGACTGCAACAACAAGCCCGGCATGACGGGCGAGCATGACGAGAGCAACTTCCTGTCCTTCTACTTCTTGATGGACGCGGCGATCGAGGGCGACATCGTCGAGCTTCGTCCCTATGCGCTCGCCGGCGTCAAGGGCATGATCAACATCCCCGACACCGTCGAGATCATCGGCGAGTATTGCTTCAAGGACTGCGAGCCGGAGGGCAACTTCCTCAACATCTTCATCGGCAACTCCGATTGCGCGATCGACGAAAAGACCTTTGACGAGACGGGCATTTCGGGCGATCAGGGCGTTCAGGTCGTCGTCCGCGACACCAACAGCGCGCTTGCGGACGCGATACAGGCGGCGATCGACGCGGGCAACCGCAATTGGATCGACACCGTCCGCGGCAACGCGTCTCGTTGATCGCAAACGGCGCAAAAGGCAAAAAATTGATATAAATCGGTTGCAAAATCGCGCGATAATTGTTAAAATTATTGCGAACCCGAAAAGGGATAAAACGGAATTATTTTTGGAGGACTATATATTATGGCAAATGTCAGAGTAGCTATCAACGGCTTCGGCCGCATCGGCAGACTTGCGTTCAGACAGATGTTCGGCGCCGAAGGTTACGAAGTCGTCGCTATCAACGACCTCACCAGCCCCAAGATGCTCGCTCATCTTCTCAAGTACGACACCATGCAGGGCAACTACGTCGCTATGGGTCACGAGGTGACCTACAAGGACGCCGTCATGGCTGAGGACGGCAAGACCGTCGTCACCCCCGGCAGCATCACCGTCGACGGCAAGGAGATCACCATCTACGCTATGCCCAAGGCTTCCGACCTCCCGTGGAAGGAGCTCAAGGTCGACGTCGTGCTCGAGTGCACCGGCTTCTACACCAGCAAGGCGAAGGCGCAGGCTCACATCGACGCCGGCGCGCGCAAGGTCGTCATCTCCGCTCCCGCGGGCAACGATCTTCCCACCATCGTCTACAACGTCAACCACAAGACGCTCAAGCCGGAGGACACCATCATCTCCGCTGCGTCCTGCACCACCAACTGCCTCGCTCCGATGGCTAAGGCTCTCAACGACTACGCTCCCGTCGTCAGCGGCATCATGACCACCGTCCACGCCTACACCGGCGATCAAATGATCCTCGACGGTCCGCAGCGCAAGGGCGACCTCAGAAGGTCCAGAGCCGGCGCGCAGAACATCGTTCCCAACAGCACCGGCGCCGCTAAGGCAATCGGTCTGGTCATCCCCGAGCTCAACGGCAAGCTGATCGGCTCCGCTCAGCGCGTCCCGACCGCGACCGGTTCCACCACCATCCTCGTCGCCGTCGTCAAGGGCAAGGATGTCACCAAAGAGGGCATCAACGAGGCTATGAAGTCCGAGGCGACCGAGTCCTTCGGCTACAACACCGACGAGATCGTCTCTTCCGACGTCATCGGCATGAAGTACGGCTCGCTGTTCGACGCGACCCAGACCATGGTCAGCAAGATCGACGACGACACCTACCAAGTCCAGGTCGTCTCTTGGTACGACAACGAGAACTCCTACACCAGCCAAATGGTCAGGACGATCAAGTACTTCTCCGAATTGAAGTAACAACCGCTCAAGCCTCGCCTCGCGGCGGGGCTTTTGTCGTTTTTTGGAGGTCTATCATGGCAAACAATTCCAACAAGAAGCAATCCAATTCCACCGGCAAGCGCGGCAGCGTCGTCAGCACCGGCAACATCATCAATCTGCTCGCGTGCATCGCGATCTGCGTCTCCGTCGTCGTCTATGTCGTCAACCTCATCGTCAACGCGGTCGACGGCTCGCTCGGCACGGTCGGCACCGTCCTGACCACGATCAAGGACATCTGCGTCGTTATCGCGCTCGGCTTCCCGACGTTGATGTATGCGCGCGGCAAGAAGCAATGGGTCAAACTCATCATCTATGTGCTTTTGGCGGTGTTCCTTGTACTTGCCATCCTTGGCAACGTCCTTATTTGACCGCACATAACGGCACACCTTCGCCCCGTTCGGAACGTCTCGGCGGCTGACCGTGTACGATCAAGTACACTGGGTCGCCGCCTCGCAACCCGAACGGGGCGAATCTGCACCATTCTGTGCGGTCAAATTTTTTATAAGTAGGTGAGTATCGCACAGACAAAAATGCCGACAGCAAAAACGCTGTCGGCATTTTTGTCGGTGCGTAGCAGTTTTGACGTAGAGATTTTGCGCCGAGACGAGTCGCGTCCCCGCAGCTCAATCCTTTATGGCTTAGCAAGGGGCAAGACGAAGTATCGGCGCAAAAGATCTCGTCAAAACCTTGCTCACATACACGCGGTGCGGTCTAAGTTTAGGCTTGGTGCGTCGACAACAGGCAAGGGGATATATTCTTACGCTTCATTTGTTTTGCAGGTCTGTTTTGTGATATAATGGATTTGACAAGGACGCCGGGAGGAGAATTATGCTCGAGAACAAGATCAAGGTTTTTGAAAGCAGACAGATCAGGACGCATTGGAACGCGGAAGAAGAGGAATGGTATTTTTCCGTGGTGGATGTTGTTGCCGTATTGACGGACAGCAAAGACCCAAACGCCTATTGGCGAAAGTTGAAGCAACGGTTACGCGCAGAGGGAAATGAAACTGTGACAAATTGTCACGGTTTGAAAATGCGCGCCGACGACGGCAAAATGCGCCTTACGGACTGCCTTGACACCAAAGGCGTTTTGCGGCTTGTGCAATCCGTTCCGTCGCCAAAGGCTGAACCGTGCAACGCCCCTTGAAAAACGCCTTTGCGAGAAAGCAAAGCAGGTATCGAATATGCAATTCGATACCTGCTTTTCGCAATCTTTCACCAAGAAAACAAAGATAATAGACATATGTGTATGATTTTGGGAAATTCAAAGGTAAAATTTTTAATTTTTCATAATCCATTGACATAGAATAATATCCAAGTTTATAATATAGTTGCAAAGTAGGTATCGAATAGTATATTCGATACCCAAAATAGGAGAGAAAAATTATGGTTTGCAAGAAGTGCGGAAAGGAATTTGAAGGCACGTTTTGCCCCTATTGCGGCGAGAAAGCAGGTGAAGGTTTGCCTTCGGAATGTCCGGTATGCGGCAATCCTCGCAAAGAAGATGAAATTTTTTGCAGCAAGTGCGGTTACAGTTATGTTGCAAGAAATCAGTCGGAGCAGGAGACTCATCCGCGATCGGGGATAAAGTTGGATATCTTTTCGGGGGAGAAGGCAGCCAAAGTTTTTGCCGGGATCGGCAAGGCATGGTGGCTTGTCGAAGGTGTCGGCACATTGTTGCTGGGAGTGTTGGTGCTTTTGTCGCTGAGCGCTCCCATCATGCTGCATATGGGCTATGATGTGTCGGCAAATGGTTTTGTCAATGCGTTTACGATCAATGTCGACGGCGGATTCACCGCAATTTGCGTAGTGCTGTTGGCGATTGCGATCTTCCTGATATTGGGCGGTTCATATAGGTTTTTCCGAGCATGGAAATTTCCGTATGGCGAAGTTTCGTCACTCAAAAGTTGGCTTGTGGACGGCGTGGTCGTCGCCGCGTTGATCGTGCTTGGTTCGATAGGAGTCGGCAAGGCGGGCGAGTGGCTCGGTTCTCCGGGCGCAGGGCTTTCGTTTTGCGTGGTATTGGGAGTGTTCGGGATTATATTTTTCGTGTTCCGCATTTTGTTTGAGACGAAATATATAGATATCGAGCAAAAAGAAGCCGTCGGCGCGAAGGTCAAACAAAGCAAATTTTCCGCAAAGAGCGGCAAAATAGCGTTCAAAATCAAAGTTGCCATCGTTTTGCTTTTGACAGCCGCTATTATGGCGACCGTGGTTGCTGTCCCCGTAAAATTTGTAGCGGTCAATCCTTTGAACAAATCTGCGTATGGGGGTTTTGAGCCGTATTATACATCGAAAAGTTCAATTATGAACTTCTTTGGTTTCAGTGAGGACGATGGTGAAAATCGAACGTCGATAACATTCTATTCGCCCGAATATGCCAACATGGAGAGGATGATAGATCGGCTGAACGAAGTCAGCGGAGAAGATCTTTTCGGTGACTTTGACGAGGACATGAGCGAAGACGATCTTTTCGATTCGTTGGAAGGGATGATGGGTGTGTCCGAGCTCGTCGAGCAAATGGAAGAGAAGCGCAGCAAGATGCAATATCAATTTGTGATGGTCACATTTACTGCACGTAATGACGATTATGATACGTCCGACTTGGTGTTTGAGAGTGCGATACACAATGCGAGTGCAGGCTATCAAGACGAAGAAGAGGACGCGCCCACTCGCGAATTGGTCGAATTGACGGTACGGGAGAATGGCAGCAGTCACAGTTCTTACGGTAAAAGGTATACAAATCAAGCTGTGGTATATTATGATGCCGAATTTTCGGACGGCAGCTTCATCATCAACGGAAAGGCGACCGCATATACGGCAGACGGTGAGGTATTTAACGATTATGAAAACGCGAAGACGGTGACATGGAGCGACGATCTGTACGATGAATACAGTTGTGAAATCGACAAAATAAAAGATGAGGGTTCTATTCCCGCGACAAGATATTGGTATTATAACACCGTTACCGATCAACTTGTGTTGACAGGCGGCGATACCGGTATCATTGCCGAGAAATTGACAGGCGATTGGAGTTCGTATCTGCGCGCCGTTCGCGGGATCGTCATTGACGGCGACGTCTCAATTTCGGACAATGCATTTGAGGGATTGAGCAACTTGTCCTCGGTTACGTTCAACGACGGGGGATCGATCTTTCATGTCGGCAAGGACGCCTTTGTCGGCACGGCGTATTGGAACGACATCGACAATTGGCAAGACGGTCAATTGTATGTCGGCGATTGGCTGATCGGCTTGCGCAATGTCCCCGACGGCGAGTTTGAGATCGACGAGGACTTGAAGTATGCCGAAGGTTTCTTGGCGAGAGCCACCGGAGTTACCACGTTGATCTTGCATACGGCTGATTATGACACGATTTCCGATATGCTCGGATATCAAGGCTCTAATTCCGAGGTGAAACGATTTGAACTCTTCCCGCGTTCCGTGAAAAACATCGTCATTGCCGACGGAGTGGAAGAGATAGACAGCGACGCTTTCAGCGGTTTTGACAAGATCACCTCTGTGACGATCCCCGACAGCGTGATAAGCATCGGCGATTATGCATTCGAAGATTGTAGCGGTTTGACGTGCGTTACGATCGGGGACGGCGTAACAAGCATAGGCAGAGAAGCATTCTCCGGATGCAGCAATTTGATAAGCATTGTGATTCCCGACAGTGTGACAAGCATCGGCTATGGTACATTCGGGGGATGCAGCGGTTTGACAAGCATTGTGATCCCGGACAGCGTGACAAGCATTGGCTCTGATGCATTCGATGATTGCAGCAGTTTGACAAGCGTCGTGATTCCCGACAGCGTGATAAGCATCGGCAGTAGTGCATTCTCCGGATGCAGCGGTTTGACAAGCGTCACAATTCCGTTTGTCGGAGGGCGCGCGGACGGCACGGGAAGAACGCATTTCGGCTACATTTTTAACGTGATAGATCTTTCTCATAGTATATACAGTATCCCCTCATCATTACAAGAGGTGATCATCACCGGTGGCGAAAGCATCGGTGATTGGGCGTTTGCAGGTTATAACGGCTTGACAAGCGTCACGATCGGGGAAGGTGTGACCAGCATCGGCATCAGTTCGTTCTTCGGATGCAGCGGTTTGACAAGCATCACGATCCCCGACAGTGTGACAAGCATCGACGATTCCGCTTTCTCGGGATGCTCGTCGCTTCAATTTAATGAACACGGCGGCGCTAAGTATCTCGGCAATGAAGTTAACCCGTATGTAGTGTTGTATGACGTTACCGACACAAGCGTCACGTCGTTTGAGATCATGGCGCAGACCAAGATCATTTTTGCAGGTACATTCTCCGGATGCAGCGGTTTGACAAGCGTCACGATTGGGGACAGCGTGATAAGCATCGGCGAGCAAGCATTCTGGGGATGCAGCGGTTTGACAAGCATAACTATTCCTGACAGCGTGACCGGCATCGGCTATGGTGCGTTTGCGGGATGCAGCGGTTTGACAAGCATAACGATCCCGTTTGTCGGTGAGAAAGCGGACGGCACAGGTTCAACTAGTTTCGACTATATCTTTGTTTACTCTGATTACGACGTCCCCGAGTCATTGAAAGAGGTGATCATCACCGGAGGCGAAAGCATAGCGGATGGTGCGTTTGAGGGATGTACATCATTGACGACAGTCACAATACCCGATACGGTTACCACTTTGGGCGACAATGTCTTTGAAGGCTGCACATCTTTGGAGAAAATTATTTTCAATGGGACGATCGAGCAATGGAAAGCGCTTGAATCGAACAGCAGCGACAATGACAAATTGATTGTCGAGTGCGCTGACGGAAGATATAGGTACCGTGTCACATACGACCTTGACGGCGGCGTCAATGCGGCGAGCAACCCGTCGAGCTACACCAGGGATACCTTGGGCGGCGCTGACGGCAGCATAGCGCTAGCTGATCCGATAAAGCTATACGATTATAATGGTGACGGCTCGTTTGAGGTTGCGCCGGACGGGTATACCTTCCTCGGGTGGTACAAAGACCCATCGTTCGAGCAAGAGGTAACCTCGCTGACGCTTGACCTCGGCGATGTGACATTGTATGCCAAGTGGAGCGAGCCTGTGTCGCAAACGGTGCAATATTTGCGAGTTGACGAGAACAACGAAGTTGATGCACAAGGCGAGTATATCCTCTTCGGCTGGTATCCCCAAACGATCAAGTCGTCCGATGTGACGGTAGGCGATGTCGCGGACGAGGACGGATACTATCTCGGCTCGGACGGCGAAAGATACGCGAAGGTGGTCGCGGATCCGCACGAAAGCGGTTACACATTCTCGGACGGCAGCGACGTCACCAACGGCGACACCTACTACTTCAAGGTGGAGCCTATCCGTTGGAGGATATTGAGCGAGAGCGGCGGTAGCGCGTTTATCTTGGCGGACGGGATCATAGCCAATCACTACTATCATCACACCACGTCAAGCACGACGATAGAAGGAGAGACAGTGTACGCCAACAACTACAAGCACAGCGACATCCGCGAATGGCTGAACGGCGAGTTCTTGAATACGGCGTTCGGAGAGGTCGCACAAAGCTTGATCGAGACTACCGAGGTGGACAACAGCGTATACAGCACGGGATATGACAGCAATCCATGGGCATGTGAGAACACCTTTGACAAGGTATTCTTGCTCAGTTACAGAGAAGTAACCAACAGTGAATACGGCTTCTCAAGCGACGATGAAGACTATGGCACGGCAAGGCAAATGACCGTGAGTGACTACGCCTGCTCAACCGGAGCTTATATGGATACAAGTGGTGATTATTTCGGTTGCGGCTATTGGTGGCTGCGGTCGCCTTACAGCTACCGTAGCGACGGCGCGCACTTCGTCTACAGCGATGGCTACGCCGACTGCGTCTACACCGTCTACTACGTCTACTACGGTGTCGTTCCTGCTTTGAATATTACGCTTTAGTTCCGCGCTCGCTTTGCGGCGCGGCAGCGGGTAAACAAACAGATCAAAGGAAGGAGGTCGCAATGCGGCGACCTCCTTTTTTTCCTTGCATACGTTTGCGATTTGAGTTACAATAGCGGTATGGAAAACGTGATCGAGACAAAGAGGCTCGTCCTGCGCCCGTGGAGGGAAGAGGACGCGCCGTTTATGCATCAATGGCTTTGCCGCGACGACATCGCCAAGGCGTGCGGCGTGCATCCGCATGCGAGCATTGACGACAGCCTTGCGGCGATACGTCACGCCGAGCACACGCCCGGCTATCGCGTCGTCACTTTGCACGACGGCTGTCCGGTCGGCGCAGTCGCGCTGGTCGAGGGCACCGAGCGCGCACGCGCCGCAGGCACGCAGGCGGAGCTCATCTTTTGGATCGCCGCGCCCTATCGAGGAGACGGTTTTGCGACCGAGGCGTGCGAGGCGATGCTCGAGTACGGCTTTTGCGAAATGGGCTTTGACAGCGCGTCATGCAACATCGTCGGCATGAACGACCGCCCGATGAAGACGGCGGTGCGGCTGGGCTTTGAATATGCGTTTGTCGAGCGCACGCGCCTCTACGACGGCGAGGTCACGTCGCTGGTCTACACCGTCATGCTCAAAGAGAGCTGGACCTACCGCCACCGCCAAAGATGAAGGAGATCTTGCGCACCGAACGGCTGACCCTGCGCGAGATGTGCGAGGACGACCTCGGCGCGCTGACCGCAATACTCGGCGACGCCGAGACGATGTACGCCTATGAGCACGCCTTTTGCGCCGCAGAGATCCGCGCGTGGCTGGACAACCAATACCGCCGCTACCGCGAGGACGGCTTCGGGCTTTGGGCGGTCGTGCTCAAAGCGACGGGCAGCGTGATCGGGCAGTGCGGCTTGACCGTCCAAAATTGCGGCGGCAAAGAGGTGATCGAGGTCGGCTACCTGTTCGAGCGGGCGTTTTGGCACAACGGCTATGCGACCGAGGCGGCGCGCGCGTGCCGCGACCTCGCCTTTGACAAATTCGGCGCGGACGAAGTCTTTGCGATCGTCCGCGACAGCAACTTCGCCTCGCAAGCCGTCGCCCGCAGGTGCGGAATGACCGCGCGCGGCACGATTGTCAAACACTATTACGGCATGGACATGCCGCACATCGTCTTTTCGATCAAAAGGGAAGAACGCTGATCGCGCCCTCGGGCGCGTTTTTCGCAGCATTGCGCTGAAACGCAAAAACGGGAGCGCCGTCGGCGCTCCCGTTATTTTGCATGATTTTCGAAATTTACCTCATCGTCTCGACGTCAAAGACGTCGTCGCACAACTTCTCGGCGTAAAGGGGCTCGTGGCTGACGAGGATCACCGCGCCCTCGTAGGCGTCGAGCGCCTCGAAAAGCGCCTCTTTGGCGTTGACGTCGAGGTGGTTGGTCGGCTCGTCGAGGATGAGCAGATTGCTCTGCCTTTGCATCAGCGCGCACAGCTTGATCTTGACCTGTTCGCCGCCCGACAGCGAGCCGATCGCCTTGGTCGCCAGCTCCTTTTTGATGCCCACGCCGGCGAGCGCGTTGCGGATGTCCTTTTGCGACATGCGCGGATAGGTCTCGTTCATGAACGTGACCGCGTTCATCGCGGGAGAGCGGAAGACGAGATCTTGCTCGATGTAGTTCGTCTTGACGTTGGGGTTGTAGCGGAACGTGCCGCCCACCGCTTTGAGCCGCCCGACAAGCGTTTTGAGCAGCGTCGTCTTGCCGATGCCGTTCGTGCCGCGGACCCACAATTTGGACGTGCTCGTCAGCGTGAACGAGATCGGCGGCAAGATCGCCTTGCCGTCATAACCTACCTCAAGTCTGTCGACGTCGAGCAGATGCTTGGTCACCAGCAGAGTGTAGGGAAAGGAGAAGGTCGGCTTTTCGACGCTGACCGGCTTTTGCATCACCTCGATGCGGTCGAGCATCTTTTTGCGGCTGTTCGCCATGCCGGCGGTCGCGGCGCGCGCCTTGTTGCGCGCGATGTATTCTTCCATCCGCTTGATCTCGCGCTGCTGGCGCTCGTAACTGTCCGCGTATTGTTTGGCGTTTTGCTCGTGCTGGGCGAGATATTCGTCGTAGTTGCCCCAATATTTGCGGATCTGACCGTTCTCGATGTTGATGATGATCTTGCACACCGCGTTGAGGAACACCGTGTCGTGCGACACGAGGATGAACGTCCCCTTGTAGCCGTCGAGGAACTTGCGAAGCCACTCGATGTGTTCGAGGTCGAGGAAGTTGGTCGGCTCGTCCAAAAGCATGACGTCGAGGTCTTCGAGCAGCAATTTGGCGAGCATCACCTTGGCGCGCTGTCCGCCGCTCAGCTTGAAGATGGGCGTGTCGTAGCCGAGCGCCGCGACCCCGAGCCCGCCCGCGACCTTTTTGATCTTGGCGTCGAGGTCGTAAAATTCCGCGCGGTCGAGCTCGTCCTGCATGCGGCTGCTGCGCGCGATCAGCTTGTCCAATTCGTCCGGATCGGAGACGGAGCCCATTTGCTCGTACAATTTCTCCAACCGCTCGTTGAGCTCGAAGAGGTGAGTGAACGAACCTTGCAGATATTGCATCACGGTCAGGCTCTTGTCGACCTGCGCGTGCTGGTCGAGATAGCCGAAACGCACGCCGCTCAGCCACTTGATCTCGCCGGCGTCCTGCGACAGCCTGCCCGAAATGATGTTCATGAATGTGGACTTGCCCGCGCCGTTCAGCCCGACCACGCCGATATGCTCGCCGTTGTTGACGGTGAGGTCGGCGTTGTCGAACAGCACGCGGTTGTCATAGACGTGGGTCAAGCCCTTGACGGTCAATATGCTCATGACCTCTATTTTACATAGCGCGGGCGCGTAAGTCAAGCGCGCGAAGGGGTGCGGCAAGCCCGTTTCGCCGCGCCGCGTAAAACGGACACGATGTTGATTATGACACGAGTTCGGGACAATCGTGAAAAAATTGTGAAAAAAATTTGTATATCGATATTGAAACGCGCGTAATTGTATGATATAATAAGGAAAAACGGGAGATGTCTCGCACACTTTATGGAAAAGAATCTTCAATTGCCGATCTACCTGTTCCATGAGGGGACAAATTACGAAAGCTACAAGCTCTTCGTGCCGCACACCGACAAAAAGGACGGCGACGTCTGGACGTTCCGCGTCTGGGCGCCGCACGCAAAGAGCGTGTCCGTCGTCGGCGATTTCAACGGCTGGGACGCCGAAAAGAACGTCTGCCGCGCGATCGCTCCCGGCATTTGGGAGTGCGTGATCGAGGGGCTCAAAGACTTCGACGCGTACAAGTATTGCATCACCGCCGCAAACGGCAAGACGGTGCTCAAATGCGACCCCTATGCGGCGCACGCCGAGACCGCGCCCGCAAACGCTTCCAAATTGTATCGTTCCCGTCACGTCTGGCGCGACTCCAAGTGGATGAGCGCGCGCAAAAACCGCGACCCCTACCGCTCGCCGATGAACATCTACGAGGTCCATCTCGGCAGCTGGAAGCGCTATGACGACGGCAACTTCTTCGACTATCGCAAGCTCGCCGACGAGCTGAGCGCATATTGCATCGAGATGGGCTACACCCATGTCGAGATCTTGCCCGTCACCGAGTACCCGTTCGACGGCAGCTGGGGCTATCAGGTCACCGGCATGTTCGCGCCCACGTCGCGCTACGGCACCCCCGACGACTTCCGCTACTTCGTCGACCTCATGCACCGCAAGGGCATAGGCGTCATCCTCGATTGGGTCGTCGCCCATTTCCCCAAGGACGAGCACGGGCTTTGCGACTTTGACGGACAAGCCCTCTACGAATATGAGGACGAGCTCAAAAAGGAGCACAAGGAGTGGGGCACGCGCGTGTTCGACTACGGCAAAAAAGAGGTGCGCAGCTTCCTCATCTCGTCCGCCAACTATTGGGCGGAGGAGTTCCACGTCGACGGCATCCGCATGGACGCGGTCGCCAGCATGCTCTACCTCGACTACGGCAGACGCGGCGGCGAGTGGCGCCCCAACGCGTTCGGCGGCAACTACAACCTCGAGGCGATCGACTTCATCAAACAGCTCAACACCGAGATGCTGACCCGCCACGAGGGCTTGCTGATGATCGCGGAGGAGTCGACCGCATTCCCGATGGTCACAAAGCCCGCGTACGACGGCGGTTTGGGCTTCAACTTCAAGTGGAACATGGGCTGGATGAACGACATGCTGTGCTATGTCTCCGCCAATCCCTTCTTCCGCAAGGACATGCACGACAAGGTGACGTTCGCGATCACCTATGCTTTCTCCGAGAACTACATCCTGCCCATCTCGCACGACGAGGTCGTCCACGGCAAGCACTCTTTGCTCGACAAGATGCCGGGCGAATATACTGAAAAGTTCTCGGCGATGAAGGCGTTCCTCGGCTTTATGTACGCCCACCCCGGCAAGAAATTGCTGTTCATGGGCAGCGAGTTCGGGCAGTTCATCGAGTGGGACTACAAAAAACAGCTCGATTGGTTCTTGCTCGGCTACGAGAGCCACCGCAGACTGCACGCCTTTGTCAAAAAACTCAACGAGTACTACCTCGCCCACCCCGAGATGTACGACCTCGATTGCAGCTATGACGGCTTCAAGTGGATCGTCGTCGACGACAACACGCAAAACATCGTCTCCTTCGTGCGCTATGACGAGAAGGGCGACTATACGATCGCGGTCGTCAACTTCAGCCCCATCCGCCGCCAAAGCTATTGCATGGGCGTGCCCGAGATGAGACAATACGAGGTCGCCCTCGACAGCAACGCGGTCGAGTTCGGCGGAGACGACGCCGAGGCGGCGGTCTATGACGCCGAGGACGGCGCGATGCACGGACACGAGCAGTTCATCCGCATGGATATCCCCGCCAACAGCGTGATCTATCTGCGCCCGGGCAAGGCGCTCAAACGCAAAAAACGCAAGGTCAGGGAAGAAGAACAAAAGCCGGTCAAGGCGGACAAAAAGGCGTCCGCTCCGGCAAAGAAAGCGGCAAAAGACGCCGCGCCTCAAAAAGAGACAAAGCGCAAAAAAGCGCAAAAATAAGCGAGACAGGGAGGAAATTATGTATTCCAACAAAAAAGAATGCGTCGCTATGCTGCTTGCCGGCGGACAGGGTACGAGGTTGTACAGCCTGACCGCGCACGTCGCAAAGCCGGCGGTTTCTTTCGGCGGCAAGTATCGCATCATCGACTTTCCGCTGTCCAATTGCATCAATTCCAACATCGACACGATCGGCGTGCTGACCCAATATCAGCCCTTCGAACTCAACGAATATATCGGCAACGGCCAGCCGTGGGACCTCGACAGGCTCAACGGCGGCGTGTTCGTGCTGCCGCCCTATATGAAGAGCGCCAAGTCGGATTGGTACAAGGGCACCGCCAACGCGATCTATCAGAACATAGACTTCATCGACAAGTTCTCGCCCGAATACGTCCTCGTGCTGTCGGGCGACCACATCTACAAGATGGACTATTCGGACATGCTCGACTTCCACAAGAGCAAGGGCGCCGATTGTACGATCGCGGTCATCAACGTCTCGCTCGAAGAGGCGTCGCGCTTCGGCATCATGAACACCAAGCCCGACGGTTCCGTCTACGAGTTTGAAGAAAAACCCAAAAAACCCAAGAGCACCAACGCCTCGATGGGCATCTACATCTTCAATTGGCAGGTGCTGCGCAAGTATTTGATCGACGACGAAGCCAACCCCGACAGCCACAACGACTTCGGCAAGGACGTCATCCCCGCGATGCTGAACGGCGGCCGCAAATTGTACGCCTACCGCTTTGACGGCTATTGGAAGGACGTCGGCACGATCAAGAGCCTTTGGGAAGCCAATATGGACCTCATCGACCGCAACAGCGGTCTCAACATAGAGGACGCGTCGTGGAAGATCTACGCGCGCAACGCCGCCGAGCCGCCGCACTTCGTCGGCGACCACGCGGACATCATCAACTCGCTGGTCACCGAGGGCTGCGAGATCGACGGCACGATCCGCAACAGCGTCATCTCCTCGCGCGTCGAGATCCGGCGCGGCGCGGTCGTCGAGGACAGCAACATCATGCCCGGCGCGGTCGTCAAAGAGGGCGCAAAGGTCTACTATGCGATCGTCGGCGACGGAGCCGTCATCGAAGAGGGCGCGATCGTCGGCGAGGCGCAGGACAACGTCCCCGTCGAAGAGGTCAAGATCACCGTCGTCGGTCCCGGCGCGGTCGTCAAAAAGGGCACGGTCGTTCCCGTTGCCGCAATGGTGGATTGAGGTGAAGATATGAACAACGAAATGATGAGTATAATCTTTGCGAGCGACAACGAGACCAAGCTCAACGAATTGACCATCCACCGCACGACGGCGTCGCTTCCGTTCTGCGGCAGGTACAGGTTCATCGACTTCACGCTGTCCAACCTCGTCAACAGCAACATCACGACGATCGGCATCGTCACGCGCAACAACTACTCCTCGCTGATGGACCACATCAGGATGGGCAGAGATTGGGACCTCAACCGCAAAAACAGCGGCATCGCCGTCTTCCCGCCGTATGCGTCCAACACGTCGCGCACGATGTTCAAGGGCAAGATCGAGGCGCTGTACGGCATCCTCGACTACATCGAAAAGGCGACCGAGGACTATGTCGTCCTCACCAACAGCAACATCGCGACCAACCTCGACTTCGAGGACGTGTACAAAAAACACATCGCCGCGGGCGCGGACATCACGATGCTGACCTATTCGTCCCACTCGACGTCGTCGCGCCGCGTGCTCGTCGACACCGACAAGTCGGGCAAGGTCGTCGGTACGCGCATCACGTCCACGCTCAGCGAGGACATCGCCGAGGTCGGGCTCAACATCTATCTGCTCAAAAAAGATCTGCTGATCTCGCTGATCACGGACAGCTATGAGCGCGGCTATACCGACTTCGAAAAGCACATCATTCAGCAAAACGTCGCAAAGCTGGGCATTTATGCCTATCACGTCGACGGATATGCGGCGATCATCGACGACGTCAAGTCGTACTACACCGAGAGCATGCGCATCCTCGACACCGACATCCGCAACGATTTGTTCTATCGCTGCGGCAAGATCTTCACAAAGGTCAAAGACTCCGTCCCGACCAAGTACGGCGCGGGCGCCAGCGTTCGCAATTCGCTGATCGCCGACGGCTGCGAGATCAACGGCAGGGTGGAGAACAGCATCCTCTTCCGCGGCGTCGTCGTCGAGGAGGGGGCATACATCAGCAATTCCATCGTCATGGAGAACGGTCGGATCATGAAGTATTCCGAACTTCGCTATACGATCACCGACAAGGACGTCACCGTGACGGAGGACAAGACGATCAGCGGCTCGGAGAACTATCCCGTCGTCATCGTCAAAAACAAGACCGTTTGAGGAGGGAATATGGCAAGAAAAGCTAGCGAAAAACCCGCCGCGAAGGCGCCCAAGACCGCTCCCGAAAAGGCGGAGGTCAAGCTGCAAGAGGCAGCCGCCGCATTGACCGCCGAGGTCAAGGCGGAGGAGAAAAAGGCAAAAGCGCCGGCAAAGAGGACTTCCAAGCCCAAGGCGCCCAAGCAGGAGGCGCCCAAGGCGGAAAAGTCCGAACCCAAAGCGGAAAAGCCCGAACCCAAGGCGGAAAAACCCGTCAAAGAGGCAAAGCCAAAGGCTAAAAAAGAGGCGAAACCCGCGCAAAAGAAAGAGGAAAAAATCGTCGAGGGCAAGCCCGAAACAAAGCCCGAGCCGCAGGCGGCGAAGGTCGAACAGCCTCAGCCCGCGCCCAAGGCGGAAGCCGCTCCGGCGAAGAAAAAGATCTTGTTCGTCACCTCGGAGGCGGCTCCGTACGTCAAGACGGGTGGGCTCGGCGAGGTCGCCGCGGCGCTGCCCAAGGCGCTCGTCCGCAAGGGGTACGACGTGCGCGTCGTGCTGCCGCTGTACTTCAACATCCCCGGCGAGTTCCGCCGCACGATGCAATACCTCGGCTGCTGCTATGTCTCGCTCGCGTGGCGCTATCAATATTGCGGCGTGTTCACGCACATGTACGACGGCGTCAGATACTACTTCATCGACAACGAGTACTACTTCAAGCGCAACGGGCTTTACGGCCACTATGACGACGCCGAGAGGTTCGCGTACTTCTCGAGGGCGGTGCTCGAGGCGCTGCCGATCATGGACTTCAAACCCGACATCATCCACTGCAACGATTGGCAGACGGGCTTGACCCCGGTCTATCTCGACACCTACTACCGCGGCTCCGACTTCTGCCGCACGTCGCGCACGGTGTTCACCATCCACAACATAGAGTTCCAGGGCAAGTACGGCGAGGACATCATCGGCGACATAGTCGGTCTGCCCGGTGACAGAAGGTCGCTGGTCACCTATCAGGGCTGCGCCAACTTCATGAAGGGCGGCATCGAGTGCGCCAACCGCGTGACGACCGTCTCGCCGACCTACGCAAAGGAGATCCTCGACCCCTATTACAGTTTCGGTCTGCAGGACATCCTCAACGCGCGCCGCTACAAATTGAGCGGCATCGTCAACGGCATCGACAACGAACGCAACGACCCCGCGACGGACAAGGCGCTGTTCAAGAACTACGACAAGACGACCGTCTCGGAGAAGTATCTCAACAAGACGGGACTTCAACAGCTGCTCGGGCTTCCGGTCAAGCCGTCGGTCGCAATGATCGGCATGGTCGGCAGGCTGACCGAGCAAAAGGGGCTCGACCTCATCCGCAGCGTGTTCGACGACATCCTCGCCAAGGGCATTCAGATGGTAGTGCTGGGCACCGGCGATTGGAAGTACGAGTCCATGCTCAAAGACATGCAGCGCAAATATCCCGAAAAATTGCGCGCGATCATCAACTTCTCGAGCGACATGGCGAGCAAGATCTACGCGGCGGCGGATATGTTCCTGATGCCCAGCAAGTTCGAGCCGTGCGGGCTCAGCCAGATGATCGCGATGCGCTACGGCACCGCGCCCATCGTCCGCGAGACGGGCGGTCTCAAAGACACCGTCGTCCCGTACAACGGCTCGACCGGGCAGGGCAACGGCTTCACCTTCTACAGCTACAACGCGCACGACATGCTCTACGCGATCGAGCGCGCGGTCGGGCTGTACTACGACTACAAGGACGATTGGAAAAAGCTGATCGCCAACGCGATGAGCGCCGACTTCTCGTGGGATCGCATCTCCGAGCAATACGTCGAACTCTACGATCGTCTTTGAGGGATAATACGCAAAATGCGCGGTATTGCGGAACTTTTCGCAATACCGCGTAAACGCTTTGCAAACACGGCAAAAAAGTGTATAATTGCATAGATAAGGCTTGTGGACGCAAGCCTTAGAATTTTGACAACGGGAGAGTATATGGAGAGAGAATACGACGCTGCGCGCGTCAAACAGATCCTCGAGATCAAGGCTCAGACCTATTTCGGAGTGCCTCTTGCCGAGGCGAGCAAGACTCAGGTCTACAAGGCGGTCTGCATGACCGTCAGGGACATCTTGACCGAGATGCGTTTGGAGTTCAAGCGCAAGCGCAAGGAACAGAAAACAAAACAAGTTTACTACATGTCGATGGAGTTTTTGCTGGGCAGGTCACTCAAAAACCACCTGTTCAACCTCGGCATGACCGATATTTTCGCCGAGGCGGTCAAGCCGCTCGGCGTGTCTTTGGACGAGCTGTATGCGATCGAGCCCGACGCGGGCCTCGGCAACGGCGGTCTCGGCAGATTGGCGGCGGCGTATATGGAGTCGCTGACCAACCTCGACTATGTCGCAAGCGGTTTTTCGATCAGATACGACTATGGCATCTTCAAGCAGAAGATCGCCGACGGCTGGCAGATCGAGATGCCCGACGAGTGGCTCGAAAACGGCGACGTCTGGCTCGCTCCGCGCGAAGAGGACACCTTCGAGGTGCGCTTCGGCGGCACGGTCGACCAGCATTGGGACAACGGCAGGCTCTACATCGACTACAAGGACTGCGACGTCGTGCAGGCGGTGCCCTATGACATGAACATCAGCGGCTATCACGTCCCGGCGGTCAACAAGCTCAGGCTTTGGTCGGCGAAGGCTCCGGTCGACTTCGACATGAACCTGTTCGCGCAAGGGCAGTATGTCAAGTCGTTGCAGAACAAGGCTCTCGCTGAGTCCATCTGCAAGGTGCTCTATCCGGCGGACCACCACATCGAGGGCAAGATGCTGCGCCTCAAACAGCAATACTTCTTTGTGTCTGCGTCCATTCAGTCCATCATCAAGACGCATCTGCGCGACTACGGCACGCTCGACAACCTGCCCGACAAGGTCGCGATCCACATCAACGACACCCATCCCACGCTGTGCATCCCCGAATTGATGAGGCTGCTGCTCGACGAGTACGGCTACAGCTGGGACGACGCGTGGAGCATCGTCAGGCGCACGATCTCCTACACCAACCACACGGTCATGGCGGAGGCGCTCGAGAAGTGGCCCGAGGGCATCTTCAAGCAGCTTTTGCCGCGCATCTACCAGATCGTCTGCGAGATCAACCAGCGCTTCTGCAACGAGCTTTGGTCGTTCTATCCCAACGACTGGAACAAGGTCGCCTACAATGCTGTGCTTTCGCACAATCAGATCAAGATGGCGAACATGTGCCTCGCCGCGTCGCACACAGTCAACGGCGTCTCCGAGCTCCACTCCGAGATCCTCAAAAACGACGTGTTCAACGACTACTACAAGATGCATCCCGGCGTGTTCACCAACGTCACCAACGGCATCACCTACCGCAGGTGGCTCGCGCAGGCGAACCCCGAACTCGCCGCGTTCATCACCGAACTCATCGGCGACGGCTTCATGAAGGACGCCGACAAGCTCAAGGGGCTTGAAAAATTCAAGGGCAAGAGGGACGTGCTCGACAAGTGGCTCGAGATCAAGAGACGCAACAAGCTCAAACTCGCCGAGTACATCAAAGAGAGCAACGGCGTCGTCGTCAACCCCGATTCCATCTTCGACGTGCAGGTCAAGAGGTTGCACGAGTACAAGCGTCAATTGCTCAACGCGCTGCACATCCTCGACACCTACTATGCGCTCAAAGCCGATCCGTCGCTCGACATCAATCCGCGCACCTATATCTTCGGCGCGAAGGCGGCGCCCAGCTACTATATGGCGAAGCAGATCATTCGCCTCATCTGCCAGCTGGGCAACCTGATCAACAACGACCCGCAGGTCAACGAAAAGCTCAAGGTCGTCTTCCTCGAGAACTACCGCGTTTCGCTCGCCGAGATGATCATGCCCGCGTCCGACGTGTCCGAGCAGATCTCCGTCGCGGGCAAAGAGGCGTCAGGCACCGGCAACATGAAGTTCATGATCAACGGCGCGGTGACCATCGGCACTATGGACGGCGCGAACATCGAGATCCACAGCGCCGTCGGCGACGAGAACATCTTCATCTTCGGCTTGCTTGCAAACGAGGTCGAGGAACTGTCCAAGAACGGCTATGAGCCGACCTCGTACTACCACCACAACGCACGCATCAAGGCGGTCATAGACGGTCTGCACGCAGGCATCGCCGGCGTCAGCTTCGGCGAGATCGCCGACAGCCTCACAGTGGGCAGCGGCGGAGCCGACCCCTACAAGGTGCTCGCCGACTTCCAATCCTATTGCGACGCGCAGGACAGGCTGGACAGGGCATATTCCGACCGTGAGCGCTGGGGCAGAATGTCGCTGATGAACACCGCCGAGTCCGGCTTCTTCTCCTCCGACCGCAGCGTCAAGGAGTACGCCGACAGGATCTGGAACCTCAAACCCGTCCGCATGACGGCGAAAAAGAGCAAGTGATATGCAAATCCGTTACGACGAAAACTCCGTGCAATGCAAGTCCCCGTTCGGGGCGGTCAAAGCGGGCGCGAAGGTCGCGTTCACAGTCTTTGCAAAGGACGGAGTCTTCATCAATCGCATCAATGTGATCATCTCGGACGACGACGGCGAAAGCCTCGTCGTCTCGCCGCTTTCTTACATAGACAAAGAGGACGGCGTCAGCCGCTTCTGCGGCAACGTCCGCATCGACAAGCCGGGGCTGTATTGGTACCGCTTCGAGCTGGACACCGAGCTTGGCATCTTCTTCAAGCGCAAAGGGGAGAGCGAGGACTATCAATTGACGGTCTATTCCAAGACTTTCCGCACCCCGTCCGCGCTCAAAGGCGGCACGATCTATCACATCTTTGTCGACAGATTTTGCAAGGGCGAAGACCTAGGCGTCGTGCCGCACGGCGTGCAGAAGGAGTGGAACGAGCCGCCCACATTGCGCGACCCCGACGGCGTGTACCGCGCCAACGACTTCTACGGCGGCAATTTGCAGGGGATCATCGACAAGCTCGACTATCTCGAGTCGCTCCGCGTAAGCGCGATCTATCTGTCGCCCATCTTCGAGTCGTCGTCCAACCACCGCTACGACACCGGCGACTATCTCAAGATCGATCCTCTTCTCGGCACCGAGGACAAGTTCCGCGAATTGGTCGAGAGGGCGGCGGAGAGGGGCATCTCCGTCATCTTGGACGGCGTGTTCAACCACACCGGCGCGGACAGCCGCTACTTCAACAAGTTCGGCAGATACGACTCCGTCGGCGCCTATCAGTCCAAGAGCAGCAAATACTACGATTGGTACCGCTTCTACGATTGGCCGGACGGCTATGACAGCTGGTGGGGCGTGACCGTCTGCCCGACCGTCAACAAGGACGCCGAGGGCTGGCGCAAACTCGTCTTGCACAAGGGCGGCGTCATCAAAAAGTGGACCGCAATGGGCGTCAAGGGCTGGAGGCTCGACGTCGTCGACGAACTGCCCGAAAAGACCGTCCGCGACATCCGCCGCGCGATCAAGAGCGTCGACCCCGACGCCGCCGTGATCGGCGAGGTCTGGGAGGACGCGTCCAACAAGATCAGCTACGGCAAACGCCGCCACTATCTGCTGGGCGGAGAGCTCGACGGCGTGATGAACTATCCGTTCAAAGAGGCGATCCTCGCATACGCCAAGGGCGGCGACGCCGGCGAATTCTGCGACGCGGTCAAGGTCATCTGCAACCACTATCCCAAGAGCGCGCTCGATTGCTGCATGACGCTGATCGGCACTCACGACACCGTGCGCGCACTGAACGCGCTCGCCGACTTCGACGCGTCCGTCATGACCAAAGAGGAGAGGGCGCACGTCCGTCTCGACGGCGCGATCTTGGACGAAGCCAAGGCGCGCGTCCGCGTCGCCGCGACGCTGCAATTCATGCTTCCCGGCATCCCGTCGATATATTACGGCGACGAGATCGCGATGCAGGGCTATGAAGATCCGCTCAATCGCATGCCGATGGCGTGGGACGACGCCGACGAAGAGACGCTCACGTTCTACCGCCGCCTCGCCGCCGTGCGCGCGTCGCACAAGCCGCAGGTCACGGGAGACATCGATCTCTTTGTCAAAGACGGGCTTTTGATCCTCGTCCGCACCGCTCGCGTCAAGCAATTGACAGTCGTCGCAAACAATTCCGGCGAGAGCAAGCCGCTCGGCGAATACGCCGATTCGGTCGACCTCTTGACAGGCAAAAAAGTCTTCGAACTGCCGCCCTGTTCGGTCGCGGTCTTTGAGACGAGAAAGGCTTGATTGTCAATCTTTGATCCGCCGCCGAAAGGCGGCGATTTTGTTTGAGCGGTGAAAGCCGCCGGTTTTCGTCGTTGACACTGCGGCTTATCGTATGGTATAATATAGGCAATTCGATAGGGTAGGTAAATTATGCTGAAGCTTTCGGGCATTGAAAAATCTTTCGGTAAAAAGCACGTCCTCAAGGGCGTCGACCTCGTCGTCGGCGACGGCAGGATATGCGGTCTGCTCGGGCTCAACGGCGAGGGTAAGAGCACGTTGATGAAGATCGTCTGCGGTCTCGTAATTCCCGACGGCGGATGCGTGGAGATCGACGGCGATCTCGTCAAGCCCGGCAAGGCGCCCAAAGGCGTCGGCGCGATGATCGAGGCGCCTGCGTTTTACGGCGGACTCAGCGGTTACGACAATCTGGAATTGATGCGCGTCCTCTGTGACGGAGTGCCCAAGGAGAGAGTGGGCGAAGTGCTGCGCGTCGCCGGCATAGCGTCGAGTGCGACCGTCAAAGTCAAGGACTATTCTCAGGGCATGAAGCAGAGGCTCTATTTTGCGTTCGCGCTGCTCAAACGGCCGCGCGTGCTCATTCTCGACGAGCCGTTCGTCAACGTCGACCCCGTCAGCGTAAAGCTGTTCGAAGACGTGATCAAGGCGCTTGCCGCGGACGGTTGCACGGTGTTGATCTCGGGGCATATCATCGCCGAGCTCAAAAACGTATGCGACAGCGCGGCGATCCTCGACGGCGGCACGATCAAACGCAATTTCGACGACCTGGCGTCGGTCGACCTCGAAAAGGAATTTTTGTCGGCGGTCTCGTCAAGCGGAGACGTCAGATGAAAGAGGTCTTTGTCACTGCCTATTTAAGATTTGGCAAGAGCAAGTTTCTCATCGTCTGTGCGGCGGCAGTCGTGTTGATGCTGCTCGGGACGATCGTGGGGCTTGCCGTCTCGGCGGCGGGTGCGGAAGTCGGCGCGCAAAAGAGCGACACGATACTTCTCGGCGGCGAAGACGTGCCCTATTCCGAATACTATCAATATTTGCTCGACGAATGCCTCAAAATTTATGAACGTGACGATTTGTCTCAAAGCGAAAAGGCGTCGCTCGAGATGGAGATCGCCGAATACCGCTTCTATCTTCAATCAAACACCAATACTACGCAATATTATCACGACAGCTACGGCGCGGAAAACGGCGGCGCCTATTGGATGCAGGTGCTGTTTTTCGTCGGCTTGTTCGCAAGCATGTTTTTGCCGATAGTGCTGACCGCGTGGTTTTTCCCGGGCGCAAAGAGCGGCGTCTTGAGGACAGAGTTTTTGACAGGGAGATCGCGCGCGGAGCTTTGGGGAGGCAAGACGGGCGCGGCGTTGGTCGCGTCGTCCGCGGCGCCGATCGTGTTTTCGCTCGCCGGGCTGATCTCGGCGTTGTGCACGCCGGACGCGATGTTCCTCGTCAAGGACGAATTGATCGGCAAAGTGTACGCCATATCAGTCTTTGCGCAATGGGCGGCGTTGACTGCGACGATGCTCGTCGTCGCATGGTCGGCGGCGGCTTTGGTGGAGCTCGTCACCTGTCTTTCGGGCGACTCCGTGGCAGGGGTCGCGGTACCGTGCGCGATCGTCTTGCTCTCAATTTTCGTCACGATCGCCGTGCTGTCGATCGTACCGGCGGAAGAGGCGGTCAAGTATGACTTTTCATGGATGCCTTTTTACGGTCTTATCGGCATGTTTCAGGTTGCGCCTGCGTCGGATGAGATCGTCATGATCGTCGCGCATGCGATCGCGGCGGCGATTGCGTTGGGCATTTCGAGATTTGCATTCTGGAGGAAGTCGCTGTGAAGGGCGGCTTTCGCGCCGCCGCGGCGGTCGATGTCAGACTTCATACAAGGCCTCTTTCGATTTTTGTATTTTTGGTCTCCGTGTTGATAATGATAGCGGTAGTCGTGGAGTGCAGCAATCTGATCGGCGTCGGCGATCCGCATCGGACGACAGCCGAGGAGTATCGGCAGCAGCTTGCAGATATAGAGCGGCAACTCGCCGCGTCGTCGTCGTCGCCCGTGGATCCGGCGGGTCACAACGAGCTTCTCTTTCGCAAGGCGATGATCGAGCGCTGTCTCGCGACCGGCACGGACAAGAGTCAATACATTGAATTGGTCGCGCTCTCCGACGACTATTCCGATTACGGGCAGAGGGAATGCGTCTATTTCATGTTCGGCGTCGTCATTGCCGTGATCGCATTCATCTGCGCGATGAGAGGGGCGTGGCGAATGTCGGAGATGTGTTCGCCGCAGATCAAAATGCTCACGCTCGGCGATCGTTCGCGCGGCGAGATGCTCGCCGCGGGCTTTGCGTTCGACGCTGCCGCATTGACGTTGTTGACCGTCGTCGCGTTTGCGATGCGCTCGATTTTGGCGGCGTCGCGCGGCATCGCCTATTTTTACGTCTATGGCGCTGCCCCTTCGTTCGGCAGCGTTCACGAACTCTTCTTTGCTCAATTTTTGGCGGCGCTCGCTCTCGGTGCGGCATGCTATTTTGGCGGTTTTCTCGCCGCGACGATCTCGCGCCGCTCACGCGCGCTCGTCGGGATGACGGTATTTTTGTGCGCTGCCGCGCTGCTTGTCGCGATCGCCGCGACGCTCGAATACGTCGTCCCCGACGGTCCGACGCTGCTTCTGCAGATCCCGCTCTTCGGCGTCGCGTTTTCGCTCGCCGGGTTCAGAGAATATCCCTATTGGGTGCAACTTGCGCTTTGCGCGGCGGCGATTGCCGCGTTTTTGCCGCTGTCTGTGCGGAAGTACAAGCGGATATCACTGTAACCCGTGGCTTTAAGATATGGCACGGGCGGCATCAAACGCACCGGCAATAGGACGACATCGAAGAATAATTTGGTGTAAATAAAATGAGAATTGTTCTCAATTTTGCTTGACAACCCCGATTTGCTTTGATATAATGATGTCAAGGTAAAGGTATGGCAGGCAATTATTCGGTACAACGCGAGACGATCTATCAGGTGCTCAAGTCCACCAAGACTCACCCGAGCGCCGATTGGGTATACCGACGTTGCAGGGATGTGCTCCCGGGCATAGGGCTCGCGACCGTCTATCGCAACCTCGAATTGCTCGTCGAACAGGGCAGGGCGATCAAGATCAACGTCGCGCAGGGCAAGGACAGGTATGACGCGGACGTCACTCCGCACTTTCACACCGTCTGCCCGATATGCGGCAAGGTCAGCGATTGCGACACGGACGGGGTCATCGCCAAGGCTTTGGACGGAGAGTGCGAGAGGCGCGGCTATCAAGGCTGGTCGCTGATCTTCACCGATGTCTGTCCCGACTGCCGATCAATAAAACAAATCAAGATCTCACGATCTGATCAATAAAACCAATCGGAGGATAATATTATGGCAAAATACGTTTGCACCATTTGCGGTTATGTTCACGAGGGCGACAATCCGCCCGAAAAGTGCCCCATCTGCGGCGCTCCGGCGAGCAAGTTCGACAAGATGAGCGAGGAGCTCAGCTGGGCGGACGAGCACAGAGTCGGCGTTGCGAAAGGTCTCGACGAAGAGGTCGTGCAGGGCTTGCGCGAGAACTTCAACGGCGAGTGCTCCGAGGTCGGTATGTACCTCGCGATGAGCAGACAGGCGGAGCGCGAAGGCTATCCAGAGATCGCCGAGGCGTTCAAGAGATACGCGTTCGAAGAGGCGGAACACGCCGCCAAGTTTGCGGAGCTTTTGGGCGAAGTGCTGACCGCCGACACCAAGACCAACGTCAAGATGCGCATGGAGGCGGAGAACGGCGCTTGCTCCGGCAAGATGAAGATCGCAAAGCGCGCCAAAGAGCTCGGCTATGACGCCGTCCACGACACCGTCCACGAGATGGCAAAGGACGAGGCTCGCCACGGCTGCGGCTTCCAAGGGCTGTACAACAGATATTTCAAGAAATAATTTGGCGGCGACACGCCGTATATTGCAAAATTTCCGCGTCGCGAATTTGCGGCGCGGATATTTTTTGCGGCATATGCAAGTTTTACGCGGAGCGCGAGTTTTTGAAAGTCGGAAAAGTTCAACATTTACAAGCACTTTTCAACGAATTTGACGATAGATTTGCCGAAAAGTGCCGCAAATTTGACGATGTTCATATTTTTGCACGATCGGGCGCGAGCGTCTCGAAAATTTTTGAGCGAAAAAATAAGCGTTTTCGTTCAAAATTGGATACAAGACGAAAAACGGACGCAAAAAAGCGCGCCCGAAACGGCGCGCTGTTGGTTTGTCATTTGCGCTTACTTTGCCTTGTGGTAAAGCTGTTTTGTCGAATAGATCGGTTCGCTGGTCACGTCCACGCCGAGTTTGCGGAAAATGGTCTCGTCGACGGGGGAGAGGATGACCGTGGTGTGCACTTGGCAGCCCTTGAGCTTGCGCACCTGTTTGAGCGCCTTTTTGGCGACGTCGTTGGTCGCCGCCGAGATGGACAGCGCGATCAGCACTTCGTCCGTGTGCAGACGGGGATTGCGGCTGCCGAGCAGACCCGTTTTGAGTTCCTGTATCGGTTCGATCGCGATCGGCGAAAGCAGATTGATGTCGTCGTCGATGTGCGCGAGTTCTTTGAGCGCGTTGAGCAGCATCGCGGACGAACATCCGAACAGCGACGACGTCTTGCCGGTGACGATCTTGCCGTCCGGCAGTTCGATAGCCGCGGCGGGGGTGCCGGTGCGCTTTTCGCAGTCGAGCGCCGGTTTGACGACGTGGCGATAGTCGGTCGTCAGTCCCAATTTGTCCATAATCAAAGCGATCTTGCCGACCTCGACGTCGTTGTTGTTGCCGCGGCGCTGGGCGACGATCGCCTTGTAGTAGCGGCGGATGATCTCCTGCTTGCTCGCCTCGCAGCACACCTCGTCGTCGCAGATCGCGTAGCCCGCCATATTGACGCCCATGTCCGTCGGCGACTTGTAGGGGGAGTGCCCCATCAATTTTTCGAACAGTGCGTTGAGCACAGGGAAGATCTCGATGTCGCGGTTGTAGTTGACCGCGACCTTGCCGTATGCGCTCAAATGGTAGGGGTCGATCATATTGACGTCGTTGAGGTCGGCGGTCGCCGCCTCGTAGGCGATGTTGACGGGATGGTCGAGCGGCAGGTTCCAGACAGGGAATGTCTCGTACTTTGCATATCCCGCTTTGACGCCGCGCTTGTAGTCGTGGTAGAGCTGCGACAGGCATGTCGCCATCTTGCCGCTGCCGGGACCGGGGGCGGTGATGACGACAAGCTGCTTTGTCGTCTCGATATATTCGTTCTTGCCGTAGCCCTCGTCGCTGACGATGTGGGAGATGTTGTGGGGATAGCCCTCGATGTGGTAGTGAAGGTAGACTTTCAGTCCCAATTTTTCGAGCCTGTGTTTGAAAGCGATAGCTTTGACATTCTTTTCGTCGAATTGCGAAAGCACTACGCTGCCGACATAAAGTCCCTTGCTGCGGAAGATGTCGATCAATCGGAGCACGTCCTCGTCGTAGGTGATACCGAGGTCGGCGCGCAGCTTGTTGGCGGCGATGTCGTTGCTGTTGATGACGATGACGACCTCCGCCTTGTCTTTGAGCTCTTGCAGCATGACGATCTTGTTGTCGGGCGCAAAGCCGGGCAGCACGCGCGAGGCGTGAAAGTCGTCGAACAGCTTGCCGCCGAATTCGAGGTAGAGTTTGCCGCCGAATTCTTTGATGCGCTTGTCGATGCATTCCGATTGCATTGTCAAATACTTTTTGCTGTCAAAACCTATTTTGTCCATAAAACCTCAACATTTCCGCCGTCGCGCCGCGACGACGATCACCACGAAAAGATTATAGTAATATGATAGCGTATCGCCGCTCAAAAAGCAATCGCCGCGCGCGACTTTTTCGACATTTTTTCGCTCGATTTTCGGCACGCGCGAGATATGCCTCATATGCGGAAAAACTTGAAGTTCGGAGCGGCTTTTGCTATAATGGTGGTATGAGCAAGAAAAGAACCGCATTCATCCTGACAGCTTTGTTGGCGCTTGTCGCCGTCGTCATTTCGGCGGCAGGTTGCAGCTATGTCGTCGACGGCGTCGACGTGAGCGGATACATTCCGGTGACGCTGACGACTTACGCGCGGTTCGATTGCGAGACCGCCGTCAACGTCTATGTCGCGGACGACGGCGAAAAGGAAAGGCTCTTCGCGCTTTGGAACGACGAGATCTTGCCCTTGCTCGCCGAGGTCGAGACGTCGCTGAGCTGCTATTCCGATCCCATTGAGGGGGCGATCGCGCGCTTTAACGCTGCCGCGCCCGGCGAGAGGGTGAGGCTGGACGAGTGCGCGTACGAGGCGATCGAGATGTGCTTGCGGGTGTATCGCGAGACGGACGGGGCGTTCAATCCGGCGACAGCGCGCTCGCTCGATCTTTGGGGGTTCACCGACAGATTTTTGAGCGACGGCTACGCGCCCGTCGAGGCGTACGACCGCGCCGATCCGCACACGCAGCTGCCCGAGCCAAAATATATTTCTGCGTTTGCGGAACTTGCCGAAAAGTTCGGCGGAGTGACGCTTCAAGAGGACGAGAGCGGTTTTTATGCGATCAAGCCCGAGGACGGCTCCGTCACCGTGGACGGCGCCGACTATTCGCTTGCGCTCGAGCTCGGCGGCATAGGCAAGGGCATCGCCGCGGACGAGATAGCCTCATTGCTTGTCGAGCGCGGCTTCAAGTACGGCTATGTCTCCGTCGGCGGCAGCAGTCTCGTCATGCTCGCCAACGCCGCACGCATGACCGGCGGCAATACCGGGCTGTTCGACGTGTCCGTCGTCGATCCCTATAAGGGCGGGCACTACTACCGTCACTATTGCCGCGACATCGCCGTTTCTACCAGCGGCAACTACCGCAATTCCTATTCGATCGACGGACGCGTCTATTCGCACATCATCGGCAGGGACGGCGTGCCCTATGACACCGGGGTAGTGACCGCGAGTCTGTTCGGTCCGTCTGCGGCGCTTTGCGACGCCTACACGACCGCGATGTGCGTGATGGGCATGGCAGACGGCGAGGCGGCGGCGTTCGCTTCAAAATTGAAAAATTACGGATATGTGTTGATCTACGAAACAAATGAGCCGACGATACACACAAATTTGAGCGGCGAAAATTTGCGCGGATACGCCGAGGTGAGGGGATGAGCGGCAAGGTGTTTTCGAGGGTGAGAGGCGGCGGCTTTTTCAAGCGCGCCGACATCGTCGTCTATGCGCTGATCGCCGTCGTCGCAATCGTGCTGCTGCTCGTGTTTTTGCTCCCGAGCGACGAGGGGTTGAGCGGCTTTGAGATCACCTATGACGGCGCGACCGTGCTCACCTATGACTTTGACGACGGTTTGATGGTCAAAGACGCGTTCAGGGACGCGGTCGTGACGACGGAAGGGGACGGCGGCTTATATTTGACCGTGACCACCGCAGACGGCGTCAACACCTGCTTTGTCGACCTCGGCGAGCGCAGCGTCAAGATGACCGACGCCGATTGCTCCGTCTCCAAAGATTGCACCTATATGCCGGCGCTTGACGGCGACGGCGCGATCGTATGCGTCCCCAACCGCATCCGCATAGTCCCCGTTGGCGGCATATCTGCTCCGGTGACGGGGTAGGTGTTTTCCTTTGAGTTCATAAAAAAGATAGAGCAAAACGGTCTTATTTTGAAAGCCGAAGTGCCTTTTTTTGTGAGGGCAGCGTCGGCTGATTTAATATTTGATATTATAATAGCCGAAAAATGTGCCCGCGGCAAGAGCATTTTGACAGCCGTCAAGCGATAGGTTGTCGATTTTGCACGGAGGCAGGCGGCAAGCAAGTCTTGCAAGGGTGTGAGTGTCAAAAAATTAACATCAAAGAGATCATTTTGTGAAAAAATTGACATTTCGTGTGAAAAAGTTAACACACTATTTTTGCAAAAAACGTTGAAAACGGCGGCGATTTAGGTTACAATGGAGACGATAAGGCTTGGTCGGCGGCAGTCGAAAAGACGCGCCGTCGGACGGGGCGGGATCGAAATGACGAGACATCAGGCGACGACAGCGGGCGCATTGCCGAGCACATCGGGTTGCGCGAGGAGGTAAGCGAGGGCGCGGACGGATTTTTGCTCGGCACGGCAGGGCAAAGCGTATTTGGATATACCTAAAATCACCGAAAATACGCAACGATTTCGGGCGGTTTGAGGATATTGTTAAAAATTTGTCAAATACCCCCGCAATTTTGTTGACAAGCTCAAAGCAAACCAATATAATATATGGCAAGAGTTGTGAATTTTTTAACAATCAATAGAAAGTTCGCGACTCGACTCCCCCGAAAGCGGCGGGGATGACCCAAATCGTTCAGCTGCGAAGTGAACGCAATGCATCGGCAAAGTGAGCCGCGCTTGAGTGACAAGACGGCAAGGCGCGCAGAGTGCAGGTCATCGCCCGGGCACTCAAAGCACAGCCGCCCCCAAGCGATGGGCGGCGGCGAATAAAGGGGACAGATAAACGGATAATAAATTTTAAGGAGATACAAAAATGGTAGAATTTGTCAACGACGAACAGACCTTGCTCGACAAGCTCGCCGAGGTGAGGGCTGCGCAGGCAAAATTTGCGACCTACACGCAGGAGCAGGTGGACAAGATCTTCTTCGCCGCCGCTATGGCTGCCAACAAGGCGAGGATCCCCCTTGCCAAGCTCGCCGTCGAGGAGACGGGCATGGGCGTGGTCGAGGACAAGGTGATCAAGAACCACTATGCTTCCGAGTACATCTACAACGCGTACAAGGACGTCAAGACTTGCGGTGTGCTCGAGTACGACGAGGGTTTCGGCATCAAGAAGATCGCCGAGCCTGTCGGCGTCATCGCCGCGATCATCCCGACGACCAACCCGACTTCGACCGCGATCTACAAGGCGTTGATCGCGCTCAAGACCCGCAACGCGTTGATCATCTCTCCGCACCCGAGGGCAAAGAAGTGCACGATCGCCGCAGCGAAAGTCGTGCTTGACGCCGCTGTCAAGGCGGGCGCGCCCGAGGGCATCATCGGCTGGATCGACGAGCCCACCGTTCCCCTTTCGGGCATGATCATGAAGGAGGCGGATCTCATCCTTGCGACGGGCGGTCCCGGCATGGTCAAGGCGGCGTACAGCTCGGGCAAGCCGGCTGTCGGCGTCGGACCGGGCAACACTCCCGCGATCATCGACGAGAGCGCCGACATCCGCATGGCTGCGGCGTCGGTCATCCACTCCAAGACGTTCGACAACGGCATGATCTGCGCGTCCGAGCAATCGGTCGTCGTTCACAAAGCCGTCTACAAGCAATTCAAAGAGGAGATGCAGGCGGGCGGCGCCTACTTCCTCACTCCGGCGGAGACGGAGAAAGTGCGCAAGACCATCCTCATCAACGGCGCGCTCAACGCCAAGATCGTCGGTCAGCCGGCGGTCAAGATCGCCGAGATGGCGGGCGTGAAGGCGCCCGAGGGCAGCAAGGTGTTGGTCGGCGAGGTGACCAGCGTCGACCTGTCCGAAGAGTTCGCTCACGAAAAGCTGTCCCCGGTGCTCGCGATGTACAAGGCGGAGGACTTTGACGACGCGATCGCCAAGGCTTCCAAACTCATTGCCGACGGCGGCATGGGACACACTTCGGTGCTGTATGTCAACACCGAGACGGGCAAGGAAAAACTCGCCAAGTTCGAGGCGGCGATGAAGACTTGCCGTATTTTGATCAACACTCCGTCCGCGCAAGGCGGCATCGGCGACCTTTACAACTTCAAGCTCGCTCCGTCGTTGACGCTCGGCTGCGGCAGCTGGGGCGGAAACAGCGTCAGCGAAAACGTCGGCGTCAAACATCTTATCAACATCAAGACCGTTGCGGCAAGGAGAGAGAATATGTTGTGGTTCAGAGCGCCTGAAAAGGTGTATTTCAAGAAGGGCTGCTTGGGCGTCGCGCTCAAAGAGCTCAAATATGTGATGAACAAAAAGAAGGCGTTCATCGTCACCGACTCCTTCCTGTTCAAGAGCGGTTTCACCAAGGCGATCACCGACCGTCTCGACGAGATGGGCATCGCCCATACGACTTTCTTCGAGGTCGCTCCCGACCCGACGCTCGCCTGCGCTCAAGAGGGCGCGAAGGCGATGAAGGCGTTCGAACCGGACGTCATCCTCGCGATCGGCGGCGGCTCGGCAATGGACGCCGGCAAGATCATGTGGGTGCTCTACGAGCATCCCGAGGTGGACTTCCAAGACCTCGCAATGAGATTTATGGACATCCGCAAGCGCGTCTACACCTTCCCCCATATGGGAGACAAGGCGTACTTCATCGCGATCCCGACCACCGCAGGTACCGGCTCCGAGGTCACGCCGTTCGCGGTCATCACCGACCAGGAGACGCAGACCAAGTATCCGCTTGCGGACTATGAACTTTTGCCCGACATGGCGATCATCGACGCCGACCTCATGATGAGCATCCCCAAGGGGCTGACCGCTGCGTCCGGTATCGACGCGCTGACCCACGCCCTCGAGGCGATCGCGTCCATGATGGCGACCGACTTCACCAACGGCATCGCGATGAACGCGGCAAAGCTCATCTTCGAGTATCTGCCCAGGGCGTACAAGCTGGGCGGCCACGACGCGGAGGCGAGAGAGGAGATGGCAAACGCGTCCTGCATGGCAGGTATGGCTTTCGCCAACGCCTTCCTCGGAGTCTGCCACTCGATGGCGCACAAGCTCGGTTCCTATCACCACATCGCGCACGGCGTCGCCAACGCGCTGATGATCGACGAAGTCATCCGCTTCAACATGGCAAAGGCTCCCGCGAAGATGGGCACCTTCCCGCAATACAAGTACCCCGATTGCGCGAGGAGATATGCCGAGGTCGCGACCTTTGTCGGCATCACCGGCAAGACGGATGAAGAAAAGGTCGAGAAGCTCATCGCCAAGATCGACGAACTCAAAGCCGAGATCGGTCTGCCCAAGACCATCAAGGAAGCCGGCGTCGACGAAAAGGACTTCTTGGCTCGCCTCGACAGCATGGTCGAAGACGCATTCGACGACCAATGCACGGGCGCGAACCCCAGATACCCGCTCATGAGCGAGATCAAGCAAATGTATCTCAACGCCTACTACGGCAAGTAATGAGAAATGCTGTCTGCCGAAGATAGACGCAGGTTGCGTTTTCGGCTTTCGGCATAGCTTCTCCGCTTAGCTGATTTGAGAAAGCTGTCTGCCGAAGATCAAAGAGATTGCGTTTTCGGCTTTCGAGGGAGCTTTGCTGCATAGCTTCGATTCACTTCACAAGGTGCTTGCGAGTGCAAGCACCTTGTTTGTTCATAGGCGCATTGCATCAAACTCCCTCTGCGCCGATGAGAGCAGCTTGGCGTTTCTTCGGCAGACATTAAACGGGTGTCCCGTTACCCATCACTGACGATCAGGCGCACGCAGAGAACTATGCCTGCGCCGATGAGAGAAGCTTGGCGTTTCTTCGGCAGACATCAAACGGGGTGCCCGTTACCCATCACTGTCACTGCTCGCGTTGCTCGCAAAATGAATCATAACGCGAAGATTAAAACGTTTGAAAAGAACCGATTAGATAAACAGAACCACGGAGTATTGGGCGAGCGACTTGCGATGATTTTGTGGTGAAGAGGTTGTCCGCTGTACCTCAATGGTACGCGGGCGTTCTCTGAAACGCAAAAGCGCGCAAACGAGCCGCCCAAGACGTGAGCTGAGCCGCGCCGCAAAGCGAGCGCGGAACAGAAAATGCTCGCGTTGCTCGCGAGGGGATAGTTTTGTCAAGAGGATACAGTGCGAAAAGTTATCGTTTTCCAAGAAAAGCAATAAAGCGGAATGCATTGCGTACTAAATTTAGAAAAATACGGTGCAGTAGCTTGACAAAGATTACGCTTATCTTAAATCGCGTTCAAGCGAACCGAGCATTGCGTTTACCCCTTCTAAAGCCCGGCGCACGAAGTGCGCAAAGTTGGCTTTGTAAAAAGCGACAGTAGGGAAAACCCGTGACGTCAAGAAGCGAATCCCAAGCTTTTTACTCGCGCATAGCAAAATAGTATTGCAAAATCGAAAAAATATGGTGCAGTAGCTTGACAAAAATTACACTAACCTTAAAGCTAAATATGAAAAATTTATAAAGTGCTGCCGGTAAAGAACCGATTGGATAAACGCAACCAAGTAGCTTTAAGCGAGCGACTTGGTGCAGGTTTGTGGCGAAAGGGTTGAGACGCGTACCTCAATGGTACGCGAGCGTTCCGAGAGGCGCAAAGATGCCCAAACGAGCCGCTTAAAGCGGTGAGAAGTGCCGCACCCCAAAGGTGGTGCGGAACAGAAATGGCGCACGAAGTGCGCAAAGTCGGCAACACATCAAGTTGCAGTAGGGGAAACCCGTGACGCCAAGAAGCGAATTACAAGCTTTTTACTCGCGCTTGGCAAAAAGTATTGCAAAATCGAAAAAATACGGCACAGTAGCTTGACAAAGCTTACACTTATCTTAAAGGTAAATTTGAAGAATTTTACTTGACATCACAAATCAAGAACCGATCGGATAAACGGAACCAAGCTGCAAACTGCTCCGCACCCCAAAGGTGGTGCGGAATTAGATTTCACTTTGTTAAATTTTTGATATGTTTTCGTTTTTTGAGCGATTGCGTTTGACAACGCCGTCGCGGATATGTCAAAATTGCTGTAAGGAGGAAATATGAAAATCAAGAGAATTTTTTCATTTGCAATTGTCATTGCGCTGTTGTGCGCGTTTGCGATAGGCGTCGCCGCATGCGGCGACACGCCGACGATCAAGGTCAACGACGAGTTTTTGGGCACGTCCGATTCGCAATATGCGGTCGACGGCATGAGCGCATACGATCTCATCATGGAGGCGTACGCCAATTGGTGCGACGACGACGGCTATGTCCGCCGCGAGCAATTTGTGTTCACCGCCGAGGTTTTGGGCGGATTTATGACTGCCGCGACGCGCAGCACCGATCTTTTGCGCAAGGTGGACGGGCAGCGCATCTATTCCCAAGAGGTCATTCTCGGCACCGGTCAAGACACGGGCACCAAGGCGATCCGCTACTACTTTGACGGCGAAAACGCGTGGGATTCGGAGAACACCGACGGCGGCGACATCTCGATCGACGAGGTCAGCGGGCTGCCGGTGACTGCCGATTGGGGAGAGTATCGCGAGTACGAAGGCGACGTCGCCGAGCAAAACCGCGTGCTGACCGAGCATTTGACGACCTACGACTTTTCCAAGCGAGACTATCTTTCGGACAAGCACAACGACACCGTCTACAAGGTCGGCGACGTCTACTATTGCACGATGACTCTCGACTGTTCGGAGGAGATGATGAACACCGTGCACAAGGCGGCGAGGGACGAGTTTATCGCCAACACCGGCGCGGAAGAGGAGGGCTTCTCCATCGAGGACACGACGATCGACTTTGCGATTGCAAAGATTGACGGGTTGTACAAGTTTGTTGCATGGAAGCGTAACGAAGATTATGCCGGCAAACACAGTGTGATCGGCGAGGTGAGCTGCACGCAGACCTGTTACAGCACCTACTCCTACGAGGGATTCGAGATCACCGAAGAACTGCCGCAATGAGCGATGTTCCGCGATTTGAAAAGGCGTGCCGCACGGCGCGCCTTTTTTTGAAAAAGATAGGGCGTTCCTCGGCTGAAAATGCAAAAATTGTTCAACAGATGTGCAATAATTCTTGCGAATTTCGTCAATAAGTATTATTATATTATATGAGGACCGAGGAGGAAACAATGACTACGCGCAAAGAGGACAAACGCAGCATCAAATCCCGCAACGCACTCAAGGCAGCTTTCAAAGAGATGGTCTTGACTCAGGACATGTCCCGCATCGTCATCAAAGAATTGGCGGAAAAGGCAGACGTAAACCGCAAGACCTTCTATCTCCACTATGCGGACATCAACGACGTGCTCGAAGATGTCGAAAACGATCTTTTGGACGACATCCGCACCATCATCGGCAAGTTCGACTACAAGGCGATCGTCTTTGATCCCTATCCGCTGCTCTTGGCGATCAGCGACGGGGTTTCGGGCGAGAACGACGACTTCAACAAGCTGTTGTTTTCCAGCACGATCAGCAACAATCTCATCGACAAGATAAAGAATCTTTTCAAGCAGGCGTTCAAGGACACTTTCGAACAGATCATGAGCGACTCCGCGGGGACGGAGATCGTGTTGACTTTCGTCGTCTCCGGCGTTGTCGACGCATACCGCGCATGGTATTTGTCCGATCGCGTGATCGGGCTCAAACAGGTCGCTCACGAGCTCGCCGAGGTGATCTCCAAAGGCTTGGGTGACGTGATCAAGGAGGCTTAATGGGTCCCGGCACGATCGTCGCATTTGCTGTCTGCATTGCCGTGGCGGTCGCGGTGGTTGCGGTCTGTCTTTGGCTGATCATCGAAAAGTCCACGTTCAAGGGCAAGAAGAGCACCGAATATTGGACTCTCGCGACGCCGCACGACGAGCGCAAGATCATCACTCTCGACAAGGAGAGTGGGCGCGACTTCGTCATCCTCAATTTCACAGACGTACAATTCAACGACATTCTCGACATCGGCAAGGCGGAATTCACCTATGCGACGATGGACGAGCTGGTCAAAAGGGTGCATCCCGACCTCATAACGATCACCGGCGACATCGTCTGGGCGCTGCCGTTCACGAGGCGTTCGGTGATGCGCTTCATCATGCATATGGACGGCTATCGCGTGCCGTGGGCGCCCGTGTTCGGCAACCACGACGCCGAGGGCAATTGCGATCTCGATTGGATCGCGGACAAGTTCATTCTCTCGCGCAATTGCGTTTTTTCTAAGGGACCGGGCAATATCGGCGGCGTGGGCAACTACGTCATCAACATCAAAGAGGACGGCAGGGTCGTTCATACGCTGTTTATGATCGATTCCCATTCCTACCGCTACTATCCCGAACTCGACAAGACAAAGTACGACTTCGTACAGCCGGCACAAATCGGCTGGTACCGCTGGCATCTGCACGGCATCGCCGCCGAAAACGGCGGGGTCAAGCCGACCTCGACGGTGTTCATGCACATACCTCTGCCGCAATTCAAGACCGCGTACGAGGAGTATCGCAAGAGCGGGTTTTCGCCCGAGATGGGCTTCGGCGTCAACAACGAGCGCGTCAACTGCGCGCCCGTCGACAGCGGCTTTTTCGACGTCATCAAGGCGGAGGGCAGCACGCATGACGTCGTCTGCGGGCACGACCACATCAACGACTCTTCGGTCGTCTACCAAGGCGTGCGCCTGACCTATGCGCTCAAAACCGGCGACCGCTGCTATTGGCAGGATGACGGCATGATGAACGGCGGCACGGTGCTGCGCGTCGCGTCGGACGGCACCGTCACGACAGAGCATTGCTACGTCAACGACATCAAACCCAAGCAGAAATGAAATGTACGCTTTGCCCGCGCGCCTGCGGCGTTGATCGGGCGAGACAGAACGGATATTGCGGCGTCGGCGAGACGATGAAGATCGGTCGCGCCGCGCTTCATTTTTGGGAAGAGCCGGTGCTTGCTCCGCACGGCGGGAGCGGCACGATTTTTTTCGCCGGGTGTTCGCTGCGCTGCGTCTATTGCCAAAATTTCAGGCTCAGCCGAGGCGAGGGATATGAGATCTCGCATGAGGAGCTGATCGAGACGATGAAACGGCTCGAGGGCGAGGGCGCGGACAACATAGAGTTCGTCACCGGCAGTCACTACATTCCCGGCATCGCCGCGGCGCTCGCCGAATATCGCCCCTATGTGCCGACCGTGTTCAACTGCGGCGGCTACGAGAGCGTGGAGCAATTGAGATTTTTGGACGGGCTGATCGACATCTATATGCCCGATTTCAAGTATTCCGACCCCGAGATCGCAAGGCGGTACAGCAACGCGCCCGACTATCCGTCCGTCGCCGCAGCCGCACTCGAAGAGATGAAGCGGCAGGTCGGCGCGACGGTCGTCACAGGCGACGCGATGAAGAGGGGAGTGCTGGTGCGCCATCTCGTGCTGCCGTCAAATGTGCGCAACAGCATCGGAGTTTTGGACGTCCTCAAAGACATTCTCGACAGAGACGACTATCTGTCGTTGATGAGCCAATATGTGCCGTACGGAGACGCGCACAAATTCCCCGAGATAGACCGCAAGCTCAAACCGCTCGAATACAAGGCGGTCGTCGCCCACGCCGAAAAGCTGGGCTTTGAAAACGTCCTTGTCCAGACCGCGGACAGCGCGGACGAGAGTTTCATCCCCAAGTTCGAAAAATAAGTGGCAAGACAGACGCGCAAAAAAGAGTATAACAAGACAGAACGCACCGACAAAAGAAGTGGCGCGCACCCAAGGCATAAACGCGCGAAAGAGACAAAACTCGCATAACCGGATCGCGTAAATATCGGCGCAAAACAAAAATCGTGCACAAAAAAAGAGGCACGCCCGAGGGCGTGCCGTCATTTTGCATCCGACTCACTTGTACCAAGTCATATCGGTCGGGATCTGAAGCCCGGGCGCATTCTCCTTGTTGTAGGTGAAGTACTTTGTCCACTCGTTCGAGGTGGAGCCTTTAAGCATGCCGCCGGGCCCCATCGAACCTTCCCAGCTGTCGGCAGTCTCGTAGGTGCGGAAGAGACCGCAATCCCAAACTTGGCATTTGATCGTCTGATAGGCGAAGACGATGTCGTCGCTGCCTGCCGACTCACGGGTGGATTCGGTAGCGAGTTCGAGCGCGTCGCTGTTGACGTCGACGGTCATCTCGATGTTGTAGCAGTCGAGCTCATCGTCGCGGACGACGGACGCACTGACGAGGTTTTTCGCGTTGATCAGACTGCTGTTGGTCTCAAAGTAGTGGTTGCGGTAGTATTCGTTTTTCATAAAGTCTTCGATCGACTCCGACTCCACCTTGCCGCACTTGTCCCAATTGATGTAGGGTTTGTCCGTAAAGAAGTTGGCGACGGACGTCTCGTCCAAACAGCCCGAGTCGCCTTCCTGGACGTACATCGTCTTGCCGTCCGGTGTATATTTGCGGTTGCCGTAATCGAGGATGCCTCGGCAAATGCCGATAATAAGGCTTATGGGCTTAGAACTGTTGCCGGTCAAATATCCGTTCAAATATCCGTTGGTGACGCGTCCGAGCGTGACCATATACATCGCCGCGCCGTCCTTGATGCGGACTTCGCGCACCTTCATGTCGCCCGCCATATTGAGGTTGGTGACATTCGCGGTGCCGCCGCCGACCGCATAGTTGGCGTAATATTCCACCTTTTCGAGGTTGGCGTTGGCGAGATTGAACAGATATGCCGCTGTCGCCTTGACCGCTTCGTCGGTCGAGAGTTCCGCCGAGGTCGCTGTGACCTGAGCGCCGTCGATCGCGGTCACGCCTTGGATCGAAGCCTCCTCGGGCACTCTGCCGAGGTCGTCGCGGTTGAAGTCGACGGGGGGAGCGTCGGGGTCAACGTCGCCGTTGCAGCCGACGAAACAGAGCGAGAGAGTCACGAGTACCGCAAGCACCGCAACGATCTGTGCGGCGAGCGCAAGAAATTTTCTGTTTTTTGTCATAATGCCTCCTTTGTGACGCCGATCTTCGACGTCGATTCCATTATAAGGCATACAAAGGAGCGCGGTCAAACGTTTTTGTTTGATTGAGTTGTCTGTTATTTAACAAACCGTCCGAAAAGCTGCGATTTTTGAGAACATAAAATTATAATTTATTCCCAACGGTACGCGAAATGTAAAAATAAAGTAAAATTTTTCCGCGCAAAAGTAAAGAAAAAGAGGGATTTGAGACGGAAATGTAAAATTTTCGATAAGGCAAAAAATATACGCTTGCGCGGGCAATATTTGCGTGTGCGCTATGCGTAATTGTTGTAAAGTCGTGCGCGCGTGTGCTATAATGGACGCAAAGAGCGGCGCATCGCCGCATCGAGGAGATATCAATGAAACTCGGAGTAGTGGGTCTGCCCAACGTGGGCAAGAGCACCCTGTTCAACGCGATCACGCAAGCCGGCGCAGAGAGCGCCAACTATCCCTTTTGCACGATAGAGCCCAATGTGGGCGTAGTCGCCGTTCCCGACGAGAGGCTGGACAAGCTCGCCGCGCTTTACGATTCCAAAAAGGTCACGCCGACGACGCTCGAGTTCGTCGACATAGCGGGGCTGGTCAAGGGCGCGTCGCACGGCGAGGGCTTGGGCAACAAGTTCTTGTCGCATATCCGCGAGGTGGACGCGATCGTGCACGTCGTCCGCTGTTTTGACGACGACAACATCACTCACGTCGACGGGTCGGTCGATCCTCTCCGCGACATCGAGACGATCGAATACGAATTGATCTTCGCCGACATGGAGACGGTGCAAAAGCGGCTCGCGAGGGTGCGCAACAGCGCCAAGGGCGGCGACAAAAAGCTCGCCGCAGAGGCGGACTTCGTCGAGGAGATAGGCAAAAAGCTGGAAGAGGGCTGCCCGGTGCGCAACATGACCTTTGACGAGGAGGAGCAGGCGATCGTCGACGACATGTTTTTGCTGACCGCAAAGCCCGTCGTCTTCGCCGCAAACATAGCCGAGGACGAGATCGGCGCGCCCGACAACGACTATGTCAAGGCGGTAAAAAAGTACGCGTCCGAGCACGGCAGCGAGGTCATCGTGCTGTGCGCGAAGATAGAGGAAGATCTCGCGTCGATGAGCCCGGACGATCGGGCGCTGTTCCGCGAGGAGCTGGGCATCGAAAAGAGCGGTCTCGACCAACTCGTCACCGCGTGTTACAGCCTGCTCGGCTTGATCAGCTATCTGACCGCCGGCGAAAAGGAGACGCGCGCGTGGACGATCAAAAAGGGCACAAAGGCGCCTCAGGCGGCGGGCAAGATCCACAGCGACTTCGAAAAGGGCTTCATCCGCGCCGAGGTCGTCGATTGGCGCACATTGCTCGAATGCGGCTCGTACACCGCCGCCAAAGAGAAGGGCAAGGTGCGCAGCGAAGGCAAAGATTATGTGATGCAGGACGGCGACGTCGTGCTGTTCAGATTCAACGTGTGAGGTGGATATGGATTTCAAGAGATTGCTTGCGGACACGGTGATACTTCAATATGTCGACAGCGAAGAGGTCGAGGCGCAGATGACGCGCCCCAAGGATCCGTCGATGGGCGATTGGTGTCTGCCGTGCTTCAAGTTCGCCGGCAGGTTCGGCAAGAGCCCGGCGGAGCTTGCAAAGGACATCGTGTCGAGGATAGGCGGCTACAACTTCCTCGAAAAGGCGGAGGCGGTCGGACCGTACGTCAACTTTACGCTTGACAAAAAGACGGTCGCGGCGGACGTCATCGAGCGCGTGCTCGGCGAGGGCGACGCATACGGCGGCGGCGAAAAGGGTGCCGGCAAGACGGTCTGCATCGACTATTCTTCCGTCAACATCGCCAAGCCCTTCCACATGGGGCATATGCTCAACACGTCGATCGGCGCGGCGCTCTGCCGCATCTACCGCGCGCTTGGTTACAACGTTGTCGGCATCAATCATTTGGGCGATTGGGGCACTCAATTCGGCAAGCTGATCGTCGCGTTCAAGAAGTGGGGCGACCGCGGGGAGATCGAGCAAAAAGGTGTGCGCGGACTTCTCGATATATATGTCAAATTCCACACGGAGGCGGAAAAATGCCCCGAGCTCGAAGACGAGGCGAGGGCGTGGTTCAAGAAGATCGAGGACGGCGACAACGAGGCTCTCAACCTGTTCAAGTGGTTCAAAGACATCACGATGAAAGAGGTCGGCAGGGTCTACGACCGTCTCGGCGTGACCTTTGATTCCTACGCCGGCGAGAGCTTCTACAACGACAAGATGCAGCCCGTGCTCGACGAGCTCAAAGCCAAGGGCTTGCTCGAAGAGAGCGACGGCGCTCAGGTCGTCCGCTTCCCCAAGGACAAGTATCCGCCCTGCCTTTTGGTGCGCAGCGACGGCGCGACGCTGTACGCGACGCGCGACCTTGCGGCGGCGGTCTATCGCAAAAAGACGTACGACTTTGCCAAGTGCCTCTATGTCGTCGCCTATCAGCAGGACTTGCACTTCAAGCAATTGTTCGAGGTGCTGAGGATGATGGGCAAGCCGTGGGCGGACGACATGGTACACGTCGCGCACGGCATGGTGTCGCTCGAAGACGGCGCGCTGTCCACGCGCAGCGGGCACGTCGTCTTCCTTGAAGACGTGCTCAACACCGCGGTGTCCAAGGCATTGGAGACGATCGAGGCGAAAAGCCCCGACCTTGCGGACAAAGAGGCGACCGCAGAGGCGGTCGGCGTGGGTGCGGTGACCTTTGCGATGCTCTACAACGGGCGCATCAAGGACATCACTTTCAGCTACGACAAAGTGCTCAACTTCGACGGCGAGACGGGTCCGTATGTGCAATACACCTATGCGCGCTGCGCGTCGCTGATGCAAAAGGTCGCGCGCGAGGGCGACGAAGAGGATCTCTCCGGCATTGCCGACGAAGAGGGACGCGCGCTCGTGACCGCGCTCGGCGACTTTCCCGAGGCAGTGGAGCAGGCGGCGGAAAAGTATGAGCCGAGCGTAGTCGCGCGTCAGGTCATGGCGGTCGCTCAGGCGTTCAACAAGTTCTATTTGGGGCATAATATCGCAGGGGCGGAGCCGGCGGTCAAAAATGCGCGGCTGTCGCTTGTCGCGGCGACGATGACCGTGCTTCGCAACGGACTTAAATTGCTCGGGGTCAAGACCCCGGAGAGGATGTGAAATGACAGATCCCAGAGAGAGACAGCTTGCAAAAAACCTCGTCAACTATTCCTGCGAGGTGCAAAAGGGCGAAAACGTATGGATTGACGCAATCGGCGTGGACGCGTCGTTTGTGACCGCGCTCGTCGAAGAGGTCTACGCGGCGGGCGGATATCCGTTCGTCAACGTCATCGACAACCGCGTTCAGCGCGCCGTGATGATGGGCATGGACGAGGAGCTTGCGAGGCGCATGTGCGCGTTCGACGCGCCCAAGATGGACGCTATGCAATGCTACATCGGCGTGCGCGGCGGCGAAAACGCGTTCGAGACGAGCGACGTCGACCACGCGCGCATGAGCGCGTACAACAGATATTACAGCCACCCCGTGCACCACGAGCGCAGGGTCGCCAAGACAAAGTGGGTCGTGCTCCGCTGGCCGACTCAGGGCATGAGCGCGATGTCGGGCATGAGCACCGCCGCGTTCGAGGACTTCTACTTCAAGGTGTGCAATCTCGACTACCGCAAGATGGACGAGGCGATGACGCCCCTCGTCGAGCTGATGAACAGGACGGACAAGGTGCGCCTTGTCGCGCCGGGCACCGATCTCACCTTTTCGATCAAGGGCATCCCTGCGGTCAAGTGCAGCGGAAGGCGCAACATCCCCGACGGCGAGGTCTACACCGCGCCCGTGCGCGATTCGGTCAACGGCAGGATCACCTACAACGTCCCCAGCAAGTACAACGGCAAGAAGTTTGAGAACATCTCCCTTGTCTTCAAGGACGGCAAGATCGTCGAAGCCACCGCAAACGACAGCGAGGCGGTCAACCGCGTCTTTGACACCGACGAGGGGGCGCGCTATGTCGGCGAGTTTTCATTCGGGGTCAATCCGTTCATTCACGACGCGATGGGCGACATATTGTTTGACGAAAAGATCGCCGGCTCCATCCACTTCACGCCGGGCAGCTGCTACGAAGAGGCGCCCAACGGCAACGATTCGGCGATCCATTGGGACCTCGTGCTGGACATGAGCGCGGACAAGGGCGGCGGCGAGATCTATATGGACGACGTGCTCGTTCGCAAGGACGGGATTTTCGTCTCGGACGAGCTCAAAGGACTCAACCCGGACGCGCTCGGAAGGGAATAGGGGAGCAATTTTTGAGTTATTGCGCCCAAAACATTGTCAAAGTCGTGACAATGTGATATGATATCAATGAAATAAAATTGACCTTTGGAGGTACTACTATGCCACTTGTTACAACTCAAAAGATGTTCAAGAAGGCCTACGAAAACGGATACGCCATCGGCGCGTTCAACGTGAACAACATGGAGATCATTCAGGGCATCGTCGAGGCGGCTACCGAAGAGAACGCCCCGCTCATCCTGCAAGTCTCTTCCGGCGCGAGAAAGTACGCCAACCCCGTCTATCTGCGCAAGATGGTCGAGGCTGCCGAAGAAGTCAGCCACCTGCCCATCTGCCTGCACCTCGACCACGGCGACACTTTCGAGCTGTGCAAGAGCTGCATCGACGGCGGTTTCAACTCCGTCATGATCGACGGTTCTCATCACCCCTTTGAAGAGAACATCAAGCTCACCCGTCAGGTCGTCGAGTATGCTCACGATCACGGCGTGGTCGTCGAGGGCGAGCTCGGCAGACTCGCAGGCGTCGAGGACGACGTCAAGGTCAAAGCCGAGGACAGCTCCTACACCAGACCCGAAGAGGTCGAAGAGTTCGTCTCCAAGACGGGCGTCGACAGCCTCGCGATCGCGATCGGCACCTCTCACGGCGCGTACAAGTTCAAGCCGGGCACCAAGCCGCAGCTCCGCTTCGACATCCTCGAAGAGGTTTCCAGAAGGCTGCCCGGGTTCCCGATCGTCCTTCACGGCGCTTCTTCCGTTCCGCAAGAGTTCGTCAAGATCATCAACGAGAACGGCGGCGCGCTCAAAGACGCGATTGGCGTCCCCGAAGATATGCTCCGCAAAGCGGCGTCTATGGCTGTCTGCAAGATCAACATCGACTCCGACCTGCGTATGGCTTGCACCGCGGGCATCCGCAAGCACTTCGTCGAGCATCCCGACCACTTCGACCCCAGACAATATCTGGGCGACGCAAGGGCGAACATCAAGTCCATCGTCAAGCACAAGCTGACCGAGGTTTTGGGCTGCGCTGGCAAAGCGGGCGAAGTGCTGTAACGTCACGGCAAAAAACATCCGCGCCGCAAAGCCGGGTGTCCGTAAAACAGTTTCAGTCCCGGCAGTAATGTCTGCCGGGACTATTCTTGCATAGATTGTAGCCGTATGATATGATTAAACAGACCGATAAACTTGAATTTGACGGAGATTAGATATGCTTGAAAAGATGGCTGATTTTTTTGAAAATAGATTAGATGGATACGATGAACATATGATGACCGATATTGAAGCGGCGGACGAGTTCTATCCCTTTACGGCGAAGCAGTTGCCGACTACCGAAAACTGCCATATACTTGATTTGGGATGTGGCACAGGATTGGAGTTGGAAAAATACTATCTGCTAAATCCATCTGCAAGCATAACAGGTATTGATTTATCACAAGGAATGTTATCGACTCTGAAAAAGAAATTTGCCGACAAAGATATTACTTTGATTTGCGGTTCCTATTTTGATGTGCCTTTTGGTATGTCCTTGTTTGATAGTGCGGTATCGGTGGAGAGTTTGCACCATTTCACAAAGGCAGAAAAAGTCCCTTTATATACCAAACTGCGTAGAGCATTAAAAGACGGTGGATATTTTGTACTGACGGACTACTTCTCTATGACTGATGAAGAAGAACAGACGCACCGACAAAACTTGAGTGAATTGAAAGCAGAGCAAGGAATTTCAGATGATGAGTTTTACCATTATGACACTCCCCTTACTGTAAAACACGAAACAGAAGCACTTCTTGAAGCAGGTTTTTCTTCCGTAGAGGTGCTGAAAAATTGGGGTGCGACTTATACCATAAAAGCAGTTAAGTAAATTCCAATTTGTTGAACTGATAAAGAGCGCACTTCTATACAGAGGCAAGCCCTGTATCGTGCGCTCTGCGAGGCGAACAGCCCGGACATTTGAATGTCCGGGCTGTTTTGCGTCGCTTCGTTCCGAACAAGGGGCTGCACCCCTTGCGCCGCGAAAGCAGCTGTACCCATAATGAAAAGGCGTGACTTTCGCGGTCACGCCTTTCCTGTTTTACTGTCTTACGAACACCGCCCGAAATTGCGGCGCGGTTTTTTGAGCGCGTATTTCGCTTGACGGCTCAGAGCAGAGCCGTCGGCGCGTTTTTGGCGGTCTTTCCCTTGATCACATTGTGATAGTACGCATACGTCATCGGCGTAGCGCTGCGCGTCACGCCGGCGTCGGTGACTTCTCCGAGGAAGACGGTGTGGGTCGCGGTCTCCATTTTGTCAATGACGTTGCAGCATATGTAAGCGCATGCGGTGTCGGGGATGGGCATCATGCCGCGGACGGTGTAGGGCACGCCGTCGAACTTGTCGGTGTCGCGCCCCGACATAAAGCCGAACCTGCCGATCACGGTCGCGTCGCTGTCCTCGGCGATGATCGCAATCGCGAACTTGCCGAGTTCCTTGATGACCGAGTTGGTGTAGTTGTCGTGATTGATGCTGACGGCGATCGTCGCCGGCGAAGAGGTGATCTGCATCGCGCTGTTTGCGGTGCAGCCCGTCGGGCGACCGTTGTCCCAAGCGGTGACGGTGTAGACGCCGTAAGAGAGGTTGCGTAAAGCTTTTTTGTCCATATGTATTTGAAAAATCGCCCGCGCCGAGGCGCGGGCATATTGCTCAATAGTTCTTCGCTTGCAGTTCGAAGTAGCTGCGCGGATGGGCGCAGACGGGGCAGACCTCGGGCGCTTCGGCGCCGACGTGGATGTGTCCGCAATTGAGGCACTTCCAGACGACGACCTTGTCGCGCTTGAAGACGACGCCGTTGTCGATGTTGGCGACGAGTGCGAGATATCTCTCTTCGTGCTCTTTCTCGATCGCCGCAACGCCTTCGAACATCGCCGCGATCTCGTCAAAGCCCTCTTCGCGCGCCTCTTTGGCGAAGGTCGCGTACATGTCCGTCCACTCGTAGTTTTCGCCCTTTGCGGCGTCGATCAGGTTGGACTTGGTGTCGCCGATGCCGCCGTTGAGCAGCTTGAACCACATCTTTGCGTGTTCTTTCTCGTTGTTTGCGGTCTCTTCGAAGATGTTCGCGATCTGGACGTAGCCGTCCTTTTTCGCCTTGGAAGCGTAGTAGGTGTACTTGTTGCGCGCCTGCGACTCGCCGGCAAAGGCGGTCATCAGATTTTTCTCGGTTTTCGAGCCTTTGATGTCCATAATGTGTCCTCCGTAATATCGGCAACAGCCGTATTTTCATTATATCCCAAATGCGCCGCCGTGTCAATACTCAATTTGTAAAACGCGCGCGCCTGTGAATTTTGCGCACAAGTGTCGGAGATGGTGCGTAAAAGTTGCATTTTGTATTCAAATATAGTGTTAAAAAGTTGCAAGTTATACTCAAACATAGTGTCGAAAAGTTGCAATTTATGGTCAAAGATGGTGTTGAAAAGTTGCATGCGACTGCCGACAGTGCCCGAAAACATTGGCTTTTTCGCCATTCAAAACGGGGCTGAACTTTTTTGAGGGCAAAATGCGATCTTGAGCGAAGGCGATCGGCGCAGCGCAGTCCTCGTAAGTCATGCGTCTTGCTGTTGCAAAGCGCGCGGCAATGTGTTATAATTTGACAAAGGAGAACATCATGATCTACGAATCGGGAGAAAACTATTTGGAGACGCTCCTGCGCCTCAAACAGAAGATGGGCGCGGTGCGCTCGATCGACCTAGCCGCTGAGCTCGGCTATTCCAAGCCCAGCATTTCGCGCGCGGTCTCCGTGCTCAAAAGCAACGGCTTCATCACCGTCGACGCGGAAGGACACCTCGAGTTCACCGACGAGGGACTTGCGAGGGCAAACGAGGTGTACGAAAAGCACCGCATCCTGACGCGCTTTTTGTGTTCGCTCGGCGTGCCCGAAGAGGTCGCGGAGCAGGACGCCTGCCGCATAGAACACGTCATCAGCGACGAGAGCTTTGCCGCGATCAAAAACAGCCTTGACAAGTGAATTTTTCGCGTTGCGCGGGGCTAACCGTTGACAATGCGCCGGCGAAAGCATAGAATATAGCCGAAAAGAGCGCGAAGAGCGCTTTTTGAAAGCGTATGAGTTAGCAATTGCTAACCAAAAGGAGTGGATATGACCGCATCCGAATACAGATATATGGCGACGATCGCCAAGCTGTCCGCAAGAGACGGCGCGGCGAGGATGACGGATGTCGCGGCAGAACTCGGCTTTGCGAGGGCGTCCGTCTACAAAAAGTTTTGCCTGCTCGAACAGCAGGGGCTGATCGTCAAGCGCGGCGACAAGTCGGTCGTGATGACCGCCGAGGGCGAGAAGAAATTTGCCGAGCAGACGCGCCTTTGCGACGTCTGCGCCGAAATGCTCGCCCAAAAGACGGGCATGAGCGAAGCGCTTCTCAAATACGACGCGATCGCCGTGTCGGGCGTGCTGTCGCGCAGATGTGTGACGGCGTTGATGGCAAAAAGGGAAGAATGATATTTTTTTGATTTGCGGTTAACAGCTGCTAACCGACAGGAGGAGTTATGTATTTGGCATTTGCGCCATATGGCGAAAGTCTCGTCGTGACAGGAGTGAGGGCAGACGGAAATCTCAAGCGGCATCTCGAGAGTTTGGGCATTTTGCCCGGCTGCGTGATGACTTCGCTTTACGACAACGGCGGAGATGTGGTCGTCAAGATCGGCGACGGCAAACTCGCGCTGGGCAAGAGCGTGGCGCTCAAAGTGGAAGTAGAGCCGCAAGGCGGCAAATAAAAAAAGGAGAATCGGTATGGAGAGAAGATTGGATTCGTTTTCTCCCGGTCAAAAGGGAGTCGTCAAGAGCATTGACGGCGATTGCAAGATCAAGCGCAGGCTTTTCGACATGGGGCTGACCCCGGGTGCGGAAGTCGTTTTGCGCAAGGTCGCGCCTCTCGGCGATCCCGTCGAGGTGACGTTGAGAGGGTATGAGCTGTCGCTCCGCAAGGCGGAAGCGCACGCGGTGTTGACGGAGGTGTGATATGAAAGTCGCTTTGGCAGGCAATCCCAATTGCGGCAAGACCACGCTGTTCAATGCGCTGACGGGCAGTACCGCTCACGTCGGCAATTGGCCGGGGGTCACCGTCGACAAGCGTGAGGGGCAGTACCGCAAAAAGGGCGCGCGCATCGACATCGTCGATCTGCCCGGAATATATTCGCTGTCGCCGTACACGCCCGAAGAGGTGGTGTCGCGCAACTTCATCATTGACGACAAACCCGACGTCATCGTCAACGTCGTCGATTCGACCAATCTCGAACGCAATCTGTATTTGACCACGCAGATACTCGAACTCGACAGACCCGTGGTGATCGCGCTCAACATGACGGACGTCTTGCAAAAGAGGGGACAAAAGGCGGACGCGGGCAAGCTGTCCGAGGTGTTCGGAGTGCCGGTCGTTGAGATCAGCGCGTTGCAAGGCAAGGGCTTGGACGAGATGATGAGGGCGGCGGCAAAGGCGGCGGACAGTCCGCGCAAGGGCGCGAGCGTCGTCGACAAGGTGCCGGCGATCGCCGCGATCTGCGAAAGTGCGCGGGAAAAGTATCAAAGCGCAGGCATTTCGGACATCGCGTTCCGATCGGTCAAGGCGATCGAAAACGACTCGCTCGAAAAGGCGAAGCATCCGCGCATCGTCGAGGCGGTGAGGCGCGAATGCAACGACGAAGTCGACTATGAGGCGATCGTCGCCGACGCGCGATACAAATTTATTGCGGACAGATGCAAAGATGTCGTTTCCGGTAAAAAAGAGGGCGTCAAATTGTCCAAATCGGACAAGATAGACAGGGTGCTCACTCACCGCATTTGGGGCATACCGCTGTTCTTGTTGATCATGTTCGCGGTGTTCCATTTGACGTTTAGCGAGGACTTTCTGTATTTGGGCGCGATGGGCGCGATCCCCGAAGTCGCCGAACCGACGCTCGTCAACGACATCTTCGGCAACGGTGCGATCAACGCTCCGGGGACGATCTTGTTCAATCTGATGGACATAGCGACAAGCAAGCTCGGCGAAGTGATCGCCGGCGCGATGCCCGAAGGGGTGTGGTATTCGTCGCTCGTCAACGACGGTATAGTCGGCGGCGTGTTCTCGGTGCTTTCGTTCATACCGCAGATACTCGTGCTGTTCCTCTTTCTCTCGATATTGGAAGACAGCGGGTATATGGCGCGTGTGGCGTTCATCATGGACAGAGCGTTCCGCAAGTTCGGGCTGTCGGGCAAGTCGTTTTTGCCGCTTTTGATGTGCTTCGGCTGTGCGGTGCCCGGCATCATGGCGACCAAGACCCTCGAGGATGACAAAGAGAGACGCATGACCATCCTGCTTGCCCCGTTCTTCTCGTGCGGAGCAAAGCTGCCGATATGGGCGGCGTTCGGCGCGATATTGTTCAGGGGAGAGCACTCCGACCTCATTGTCTACAGCATGTATATTCTCGGCATCGCTGTCGCGATCGTCAGCGCGATAATACTCAAAAAGCTCGTGTTCAAGGGCGAGGCGTCGCCGTTCATAATGGAGCTGCCCGAATACCACAGACCGCAGTTCCGCAACACGATGGTGCATTTGTGGCAAAAACTCAAACACTACCTCTTCCGTGCGGCGACGATAATCGCCGGCGCGACAGTGGTGATATGGTTCTTGACCAACATCAGCTTCACGTTCAAGTTCGTCGAAGACCAAGGCGACAGCATTTTGGGACAGATCGCGCAAGTGTTCTCGTGGCTGTTCGTGCCGCTCGGATTCGGAATGGGCGAGGACGGCTGGAAGTATGTCGTCGCGGCGTTCTCGGGCTTGATAGCAAAGGAAATGGTCGTCTCCACGCTCGGCTCGTTTGCCGGTATGCAGGATGACGCGCTCGAAGTGGACACCGATCAATTGCTGTCCACCGCGCTCGGCGCTATGGTCAGCGGCATGGCGGGAGGCGCGCCCGCGGCGTTCGCGTTCATGGCTTTCAACCTGCTCAGCGTACCGTGTATGGCGGCGGTCGGCGCGGCTTACGGCGAATTGCGCAGCGGCAAACGCATATGGGGCGCCGTCGGCTATTGGATGCTTGTGGCATACGTCGTGTCGGCATTGGTCTATTGGATCGGCACATATTGGTGGATCTCGCTCATTCTGGTCGCGATAGTCGCGGCGGCGATTGGCATCAAGATCTATGTCGACAAGACAAAGCAAAAACGCCTCGCAGGCGGCAGTGAGAGAGGCAAGTGATGGATTGGCGCGAAGTCGTGGTCATCATCGTTGCCGTTGCCCTCGTCGCGTTTGCGCTCGCAACACCGTTCGTGCGGTCTTACAGACGCAAAAAGGGCAAGTCGAACAGTTGCTGCGGAGGCAAGTGCTCGGACTGCAAGTACGGCGGCTGCCCCTATCGCGACAGCGCGGAACACGAAAAAAAGAGCCGAAAACACAACAATTAAACAGACTTTTTCAATTTGTCATAACCCCCGATACGAAGGCGCGGACAGCGATGTTCGCGCTTTCGTTTGGCTTGAAAAACCTGCCTTTTCGTGCAAGATCCGACATTCGTTACCTGCCTTTTCGTGCAAAAATCGACATTTGTTAGTTGCCTTTTCGTGCAAAATTCGGGTCAAAAAAGTTGCCTTTTCGTGCATGTGGTGCAGATATCACACAATTACAAAGAGTGAAACGTCAATCGATATACCCGATCAAATAGTCGACGCTGACGTCGAAAAGTGCGGCGAGGGTTTTGAGCTGGGCGATGCTCGGCTCGCTGTCGCCGCATTCCCAATGCGAGATCGCCATTTTGGAAAGACAGAGCCTCTTCGCGATGTCGGTCTGCGAGAAGTAGTTTTCTTTGCGTAATTCTTTGAGTCTGTCCTTAAATTCCATAAGATAATTGTAACAAAAAGTGTTATGTTCGGCTTGACAGTAACAAATATTGTTACTATAATAAAAGTATGCCGAACGATCGCAATCGTTTTTCGGCATAGGAGGAAAGTTTATGAATTGTTTTATCCACCCCCACAAGGCGGCGGTCGCGACCTGTAAGAGGTGCGGCAAGGCGATGTGCGAAAATTGCTCCGCATACAGCGGACACTCCGGCGAATGCCCCGAATGCAGAAACGCCGACTACAAGCGCGAGAGGGCGGCGCTCATCGACGAGCGCAAGTCCAAAATTCGTCGGATAGTGTTCGAGGCGGTCATCATTGCGCTGGTCGTCCTGTTTACGCTGTTGATGATCATCGAAGCGGGGGCGGCTATGCTCGTATTTCTGATCGCCGCGCTGATCCTCGTGCCGTTCATCGTCCGCAACGCAAAGCGGCTCAAAGCGATCAAAGAGAGGCTGACGTTCGTCGAGGGCGAGATCGCCAAACTCGACGCCGCGCTCGGAAGGGGAGTCGCCGAAATCTGAAAGACGGCGGGACGCGGCGGCATTCGGCGAGTTCGCGCATACCGGATAGGGATAAATTCGGCTTTTAACGCGCGTATAGAATCATATTAATAAGCGCCTAATCACAATCTGCGAATAAAAAAAATCATACACATTTGCGCTGTATATGGGAACAATTACCCGTATGCGGCGCAAATTTTGCGCGGAAAGGCGAGGTTATTTGCGTCAATCGCTTGCATTGTCGCGCGGATAGCGTTACAATCTTAACAAGTCAGAGGCATCTATGACCGAAAGCAAAAAGAAGTTCAGCAAGAAAAAGATCGTTGCGATCGTCGTGTGGCTGCTCGTGTTCGCAGCGCTGATCGTGGGCATCGTGCTCACCGATCCGCTGTACGAGCAGGAGGAGAGCGTCTCCGAAGTGATGGAAGACGCGGTGCTGCACGAGTCCAACAAGGCGGATCTGTTCGGCATGCAGGTCAACCCGGCGGTCATTTCCGGCTTTGTCGTCACGGGCATATTGCTGGTCGCGGCGGCGCTGATCCGCATTTTCGCGATCCCGCGTTTCAAGCGCGTTCCCGGCAAGTTCCAACTCGTCCTCGAGACGGCGGTCGGCTGGTTCGACAAACTCGCAAAGACAAATTCCCCACACCGCAATTCCTTCCTCGGCGCGTACATCTTCGCCGCGGGGGCTTATATTTTCTTCGGCACGCTGTTTGAGCTGATCGGCATCCCGATCATGGCGCTCAGCGGCGCGTCGCTTTCGTTGCCGGCGCCCCTTTCGGACATCAACGGCGCGATCTCGCTGGGCTGTCTGTCCTACATCGTCATTTTGTCGGGCGGCGTCGTCTCCAACGGGCTCCGCGGAGTGGGGCGCACGCTCAAGGACTTCTCGCTGCCGATATCGATGAGTTTCCGTCTGTTCGGCGCGCTGCTGTCGGGGCTTTTGGTCACCGAACTCGTCTACTACTATCTTGCGCTCAGCTTTGTGCTGCCGGTCGTCGTCGGCATATTGTTCACGCTGATGCACGCGCTCATTCAGACATATGTGCTCGTGATGCTGACCTCGATGTTCTACGGCGAGGTGTCCGAGCCGCATGAAAAAAAGCAAAAAGTCGGCAAAAAAGCCGCAAAAAAAGATAAAGAAATTCTTGCCAACGAGGTAAAAATATGAAGACAAGCGTAAAAGTCAAGATCTCCGTCGCGGTCATTTTGATGGTCGTGGCTCTCGCCGCTCTCGGCACGACGTTGGGGTTGGTGTTCTCGCCCGCTTCGCCCGTTCTCGCGGAGGACGGGGGGACGACCGTCGTCGACGACGCCCAAGACGCCGCTCCCGCCGATGACGCGGACGGCGACAAGGGCATGATCGCAATGGCTGCCGCGATCGCGGTGGGCGTCGCCGCGGCTGCGGGCGCGATAGCGATGGGCATCGCCGTCGCAAAGACGAACGAGAGCATCGCGCGTCAGCCCGAAGCGAAGGCGGACATCCGTTCGAGCATGATGCTGGGACTCGTCTTTATCGAGACCGCGATCATATACGCGTTGATCGTCGCGATATTGTTGATTTTCGTACTGTGAGGAGGCGCGTTCGATGCCTTTGAACATTGACTGGCAGCAGATCTTGCTGCACCTGCTCAACTTTCTCATCCTTGCGACCGGATTGACGCTGTTGCTGTACAAGCCGGTCAAGCGCTTTATGAAAAAGCGCGAGGACGAGTACGCCGCGCGCGAAGAGGGCACGCAAAAGGCTCTCGACGACGCGAAGGACAAAGAGAGAGAGTATGAGCAAAAGCTGAGCGACGCCGATGCGGAGATCGCAGAGATGAAAAAGCGCGCCGCCGAGGAGTCGGAAGAGGTGCGTTCCGAAAAGCTGCGCGCCGCCGAGAGCGAGGCGAAAAAGATCGTCGACGACGCGCGTGCCAAGGCGAAGTCCGAGCATGATAAGATCATCGAGGGCGTCGGCGACGACATCCGCGAGATGGTCGACGAGATGGCGGGCAAAGTCGCGCTGTCGTCGAGCGTCGACGAGGCTTACGAGAGCTTTTTGAAGGCAGCCGAAGAGGGTGAAAAGCATGAAAAGAAGTAAGGCGTACATCTATTCGGCGTCAAAACCCTCGGACGATCAACTCAAGCGTTTTTGCGCGTTTCTCAAGAACAAATACGGCGAAAAGATAACCCCCGAGTGGGTCGAGAGCGACATGTATCCGGGCGGGTTCCGTCTCGAAGTCGGCGACGACGTCTACGATTGGAGCGTGTCGGGCAGGCTCGACCAGCTCAAACGCCGCCTCGCGGAGGTGAGGGGCGAGGGCGTCAAGATCGTTCCGCTGATCAGGGAGGCGATCTCCAATTGGTCGCCCGAAGCGATCGCCGAAGAGACGGGCAAGGTCGTGTCCGTCGGCGACGGCATCGTCAACGCGAGCGGTCTGCCGCATGCGTCTTACGGCGAGATCGTCGTGTTCGAGTGCGGAGTCAAGGGCATGGTCCAGGATCTGCGCCCCGACGGCTGCGGCGTCATCGTGTTCGGCGACTGCGGCGAGATCTCCGCCGGAAGTTCCGTCCGCCGCACTTCGCGCACCGCCGGCATCCCGGTCGGCAGCGGCTTTTTGGGCAGGGTCGTCGACGCGCTCGGCAACCCCGTCGACGGCAAGGGCGAGATCGAGGCGGAAGGGTACCGTCCCATCGAGTTCGCCGCGCCCGGCATCATCGACCGCCAGCCTGTCAACAAGCCAATGGAGACGGGGCTTTTGGCCATCGACTCCATGTTCCCCATCGGCAGAGGTCAGCGTGAGCTCATCATCGGCGACCGTCAGACGGGCAAGACCGCGATCGCGCTCGACACCATCCTCAACCAAAAGGGCAAGGACGTCATCTGCATCTATGTTGCGATAGGACAAAAGGCAAGCTCGGTCGTCCGCCTTGTCGACACGCTACAAAAAGCGGGAGCAATGGACTATACGATCGTCATGGAGGCGGGAGCAGGGGCGTCCGCGCCGATGCAATACATCGCGCCGTACGCAGGCTGCGCGCTTGCCGAGCACTTTATGTACACGGGCAAGGACGTGCTGATCGTCTATGACGACCTGTCCAAGCACGCGGTCGCATACCGCACGCTGTCGCTTTTGCTCGAAAGGGCGCCGGGACGCGAGGCATACCCCGGCGACGTGTTCTATCTGCACAGCAGACTTTTGGAGCGCGCCGCGCATCTTTCGGACGAACTCGGCGGCGGCAGCATGACCGCGCTGCCCATCGTCGAGACGCAGGCGGGCGACGTGTCCGCATACATTCCGACCAACGTCATCTCGATCACCGACGGGCAGATCTTCCTCGAGACGGAGTTGTTCTTCGAAGGGCAGAGACCTGCGGTCAACATCGGACTTTCGGTGTCGCGCGTCGGCGGCGCGGCTCAGACCAAGGCGGTCAAAAAGGCGGTCGGTTCGCTCAGGCTCGACCTCGCTCAATACCGCGAAATGGAAGTCTTCATGCAATTCGCGTCCGACCTCGACGAGGTCACGAAGAGGCAATTGCAATACGGTCAAGGGCTGATGCACCTGCTGCGCCAGCCGCAATACAACCCCTATTCGCAGCTTGACGAGGTGATCTTGCTGATTGCCGCAACGTCGGGCGCAATGACGGGGATCGCGCTCGAAAAACAATACGACTACGCGCGCAAATTGATAGAGTATGTCAACGCGCAATGTCCGTTGCAATGCGCCGAGATCGCGTCGACGGGACAGCTGCCTGACGAGGCGAAGACGGCGATCGCGGACGCCGCGCTCAAATTCCGCGAAGAGGGAAGGGCAGACGCATGAGCACGATCAACGAGATCAGACATCGCATCCAAAGCGTGCGCGATACGCGCAAGATCACCAACGCGATGTATTTGATCGCGTCGACCAAGGTGCGCAAGGCGAGGGCGGATCTCGAGAGGACGAGACCCTATTTCACTGCGCTCAAGACGGAGATCGACCGCATGTTCGCAGTCACCGACGAGGACACCCAAAGCCTCTATTTCGGCGACGGGCACGAGGACGAGGGCACGCGCGGACTGTTCGTCATCACCGCTGACAAAGGGCTTGCCGGCGCGTACAACCAGAACGTGCTCAAAAAGGCACAAGAGCTGTATAACGAACACAGGGACGCAAAATTGTATGTCGTAGGAGAGTATGGCAGACAGTTTTTCGTCCATCACGGCATCACGGTCGAGCCGGGTTTTGACTACACCGCGCAGGACCCGACGCTGCACCGCGCACGCGAGATATGCGAGCTTATGATCGAGCTCTACAAGACGCGCAAGCTCAGCCGCGTCGACCTTGTCTACACCGACTTCCGCGGAGGCGTAGAGGTGGTCAGCACCGCAAAATTGCTGCCGCTCGACCGCGAAAAATTCATCAAAAAGCATGAGGGCGAAAATCTGTCGTACGAGTATGAACAGCCCGTCGCCGAGATCTTGGCGAGGGCGATGCACAGCTTTGTTGCGGGGTTCGTGTACAGCGCGCTCGTCGACAGCTATTGCAGCGAGCAAAACGCGCGCATGGTCGCGATGAGCGGCGCGGACAAGAACGCCGAAGAGATCCTTTCCGATCTGTCGCTCGAGTTCAACCGACTGCGCCAGGCGGCGATAACCCAAGAGATCACCGAGATCTCGTCGGGCGCCAAGTCAATGAGAAACAACGGAGCCAAATCATGAAAGAAGGCATCATCACAAGGATATCCGGACCTGTCATCGACGTGTTGTTCGAGGACGCGCTTCCCAAGATCAAGGAGGCGCTGATCGTCCGCGGCGTGGGCAAAAAGAAGGTGATGGAAGTGTCCCAGCACCTCGACGCGCACACCGTGCGCTGCATCATGCTGTCGGGCAGCGAAGGGCTGGCGAGAGGCATGAGGGCGGAGGCGCCCGGCAAGAGCATCGAAGTGCCCGTCGGCGAGGCTACGCTCGGGCGCATGTTCAACGTGCTCGGCGAGCCCATCGACGGCGGCGAAAGGCTGGACGACGTCGAGCACAAGAGCATCTATCGCGACGCGCCGACTTTTGAAGAATTGATCCCGTCCGTCGAGATCTTGGAGACGGGCATCAAGGCGATCGACTTGCTCGAGCCCTATTCAAAGGGCGGCAAGATCGGTCTGTTCGGCGGCGCGGGCGTAGGCAAGACGGTCCTCATTCAAGAGCTCATCCACAACGTCGCGACAAACCACGGCGGCTACTCGGTGTTCACCGGCGTAGGCGAGCGCAGCCGCGAGGGCAACGAACTTTGGAGCGAGATGAACGAGAGCGGCGTCGCGTCCAAGACCGCGCTCGTGTTCGGTCAGATGAACGAATCGCCCGGCGTGCGCATGCGCGTCGCGCTTTCGGGATTGACGATGGCGGAATATTTCCGCGACGTGCGCCACAAGGACGTGCTGCTTTTCATTGACAACATCTTCCGCTTCGTGCAGGCGGGCAGCGAGGTGTCGACGCTCCTCGGGCACATGCCCTCGGCGGTCGGCTATCAACCGACTTTGGCGGCGGAGATGGGCGAACTGCAAGAGCGCATCACCTCGACAAAGGACGGCTCCGTCACCTCGGTGCAGGCGGTCTACGTCCCTGCGGACGACTTGACCGACCCCGCGCCTGCGACGACGTTCACCCACCTCGACGCGACGACCGTTCTCAGCCGAAAGATCGCCGAGCAGGGCATCTATCCGGCGATCGATCCGCTCGAATCCTCATCGCGCATTTTGTCCGAAGAGATCGTCGGACAAGAGCATTACCGCGTCGCGAGACAGGTGCAGGAGATCTTGCAAAAATACAAAGAGATCCAAGACATCATCGCCATTTTGGGCATGGACGAGCTGTCCGACGAGGACAAGACCACCGTCGCCCGAGCGCGCAAGATACAGCGCTTCCTCTCGCAGCCTTTCCACGTCGCGGAGAAGTTCTCGGGCAATCCCGGCAAATATGTGCCGCTTGCGGAGACGATCAGAGGCTTTGCGGCGATCGTCGACGGCGATGTCGACGACCTGCCCGAGAGCGCGTTCTACAACGTCGGCACGATCGACGAGGCGCGCGAAAAGGCGAAAAAGCTGACGGAGGCGACCAAGTGAAACCGTTCGATCTGCACGTCTTGACGATGAACAAGCCCTTTTTCGAGGGCAAATGTTCGTCGCTCGTCGTGCCGATCAAGACGGGGCAATACGGCATCCTCGCCGACCATTGCAATTGGGTGTCCGTCATCGTGCCCGGCGAGATGAAACTCACCGTCGAAGGCGGCGACGGCAAGCAAAACGTCATCACCGCGGCGGTCGCCGGCGGCATAGTCAAAGTGGAGCACAACTCCGTGCTCGTGCTGGTCGACACCGCCGAAAGACCTGAGGAGATCGACGAAAACCGCGCGCGCCGCGCCGTCGAGATGGCGAAAGAACAAACCGCAAAACAGACCGCAACGCGCGAATATTACGCCGCCCAGGCACGCCTTGCGCGCGCCGTCAACCGCTTGAAGGTGCGCACGCACAACGTCATCAACGACAAATTTTGAGAATGCTGTCTGCCGAAGATTAAAGAGATTGCATTTACGGCTTTCGAGGGAGCTTTGCTGCATAGCTTCGATTCACTTCACAAGGTGCTTGCGAGTGCAAGCACCTTGTTTGTTCATAGGCGCATTGCATCAAACTCCCTCTGCGCCGATAAGAGCAACTTGTCGTTTCTTCGGCAGACATCAAACGGGGAGTCCCGTTACCCATCACTGTCACTGCTCGCGTTGCTCGCAAAATGAATCATAACGCGAAGATTAAAACGTTTGAAAAGAACCGATTAGATAAACAGAACCAAGGAGCTTCGGGCGAGAGATTTTACGAGTATTTTGTGCCGAAAGGGTTGTGATGCGTACCTCAATGGTACGCGAGCGTTCCGAGAGGTGCAAAAGACCGTAAAAGATCCGACCCAAGCGGTGACCTGAGCCGCACCCCAAAGGTGGTGCGGAACAGAAAATGCTCGCGTTGCTCGCGAGGGGATAAAATAGACATAAGGATGCAACGTGAAGCGTTGACGTGTTTTAAGCGAAAATATAAAATGGAATGCATTGCCGATCAAATATATAAAATATGGCGTAGCAGCTTGACAAAGATTACGCTTATCTTAAATTATGTTCAAGCGAACCGAGCATTGCGTTTACCCCCTTCCAAAGCCCGGCGCGCTATGCGCGCAAAGTTGGCTTTGTATTAAGCGACAATAGGGAAAACCCGTGAAGTAAAGAAACGAATCCCAAGCTCTTTTACTTGTGCATAGTAAAAGAGCATTGCAAAATCGAATATATCGTGAACATCGGCTTGACAAAAATTACGCTTATCTTAAATCAAGTTCAAGCAAACCGAGCGCAGTGTTCACCCTTTCAAAAGTTAGGTGCATAAAGACGCGAAATGGCATTAAAAAGAAAAGTGACGACTCACTAGGGTGTCGGAAATTTTCTCAAAATACGACCTGCGACAGCGCAAAATATTGACGATTTTGCGCTGTTGTTCTATAATGTAGTCAAGCGGATGTTTCCGCAAAGAGGAATGGTATGAAGTACATTGTTTCGGACGCAAATTTGATCGACGTCGAGCGCGGCTGCGCGGTCGAAAAGCACCGCGACATCGTCGTCGACGGCGGCAAGATCGTGAGGATATGCGCGCACGGCGAGGCGGACAAAGACGGCTGCAAAGTCATTGACGCGAGCGGAAAATTTGTCGTGCCCGGGTTGATCAACGCGCATGTTCACCTGTTCGGCACAGGCATGCCGAGCAAGATTTTGGGCGGCGGATCGGCGCAGCAAAAGGTGCTTGCGTTCGTCAAGACAAAGCTCGGCGCCAAGGTGCTTTCGGCGCTCGTCGCTTCGTCGGCGAAGAAGCAGCTTTTGTCGGGCGTGACGACTGTCAGGACGGTGGGCGACTTTTACGGTTCGGACATCGCGCTCAAGCGCAAGACGGACGCCGGCAAGGGCGGCGCAAAGGGGCTGAGAATGCTCGTGTCGGGCATGGCGATCACTGTGCCCGGAGGTCACGGCGCAGGGACGTTTGCGCGCACGTCGGACACGGTCGACGGGCTTGTCGCGCTGGTGGACGAAACGGTCGCAGAAGGCGCGGACTTGGTCAAGATCTGCGTGACGGGCGGCGTTATGGACGCCAAAAAGCGCGGCGAGCCGGGCGAGGTCAAGATGACGTTCGAGCAGGTCAAAGCGGTCTGCGACAGGGCGCACGCGTTGGGCAAAAAGGTCGCCGCTCACGTCCAAAGCACCGAGGGCGTGCGCATTGCGGCGCTGGGCGGAGTGGACACGATCGAGCACGGCGCGGCTCCCGACGAGGAGAGCGTAAAGGCGATCAAAGAGAGGGGCGGCGCGTTCGTCGTCACCTATTCGCCGGCGCTGCCGTTCGCGAGGCTGTCGCCCGACGTGACCAAGATGAACGAGATGTGCAAATTCAATTCCGAGATCGTGCTGCAGGGGATGTCCGCAGGCGCAAAAGCCGCTTTTGTCGCAGGCATCGACGTCGGACTCGGGACGGACGCGTCCTGCCCATTTTGCACTCAATACAACACTTGGCGCGAGGTGGTCTATGTCGATAAGATGCTCGGCGTCGGCGCGGCGAAGGCGCTCGAGATCGCGACGATAGGCAACGCGCGCGTGCTGGGCATAGACGCCGTGACCGGTTCGGTCGCCGAGGGCAAGAGCGCGGATCTGCTCATCTTGAAGGGCGATCCGCTCGAAGACCTTCGCGCGCTCCGAGACATCGACGGAATGATGGCGCAGGGCAGATATATCAAGCGTCCCCGTCCGTCCAAGATGAAGAACATCGAGGCGCAGCTTGACGAGCTCGCCGAGGAGTTGTGATATGGAATATGCAATCGACAAGAGCATGGACGTCGTCGTAAACGGCGACACTCAAAACATCCGCATCAGGGCGGGAAGGGAAGGACTGCCGGTGATCTTGTTCATTCACGGCGGCCCCGGGGTCTGCGACAGGCACTTTGTGCTGGACAATCAATCGTCGCTCGCGCATGACTTCACAATGGTGTGCTGGGATCAGCGCGGTTCGGGCAAGAGCTACCGCAAGGACATCCAAAAGCAGAAGCTGTCCGTCAAGACCTACGTTGACGACGCCGAGGCGGTGATCGACATCTTGCGCGAAATGTTCGGACAAGACAAGATCGTCATTGCAGGTCACAGCTGGGGCACGGTGATCGGCACCGCGCTCGCGGTACGCTGTCCGCAAAAGATCGCCGCGTACGTCGCGCAGGGCGTGTTCGTCGACGGCGCCGAAAACGAGGCGGAATCATACAACTTCTGCGTGCGCGAGGCGGAGCGGCTCGGCGACAAAACGGCGTTGAAAAAACTCGACGGCATCGCGCCCGTGGACGGCAGATATCCGTCCGACAAGGCGATGATGATCCAGCGCAACTATCTGTCCAAGTTCGGCGGCGGCACATACAAAAAGCGCGAGGGCATGTTCAAGTCGCTGCTGCTGCCGCTGCTCAAGACCAAGGAATATTCGCTGTCCGACATCGCCAAATACGCCAAGGGCGGACTGTATCTGTCCAAGGCACTCTGGGACGATGTCGTCGCGGTCAGCTACAAGGACGTCACGCGCCTTGAAGTGCCGATCATCGTCACGCAGGGCGAACACGACTACAACACCCCGACCGCGATCGTGCGCAGGTGGTACGACGCGCTCGACGCGCCCTTCAAGAAGTGGATCGCGTTCGGCGAGTCCGCGCACTCGCCCATCTTCGAAGAGCCGGAGAAGTGGGGCAAAAGCGTCGCTTTGAGCTATCAAGAAGCGATCGGGAAATAACGGCAGCTATCATTGCGGCGGCGGTCGACTGAGATCGCCGCCGTTTTTGTATTCGCGGCAAAATTCAAAAATATATGCGCTCAAACTCTTGACAGAATTTGAGGGGGAAGGGAGAGTGAATTTTTTCGTTCGAAAATTTTTGCGCTCGAACTCTTGACAGATTTGCAAGGACGGCTCGGAAAAAGCGACAGAGGAGCGACGAGAGAATTTTCGTGCCGGTGTTTGTTAAATATATATACGTCGTTATATGCGGAGCGGTGAAAAATTCGGGTATTGACATCGAACGGATCGTGGAGTATAATAAAAGTACAAACTATAATAAGGAGGAACATATGGACAAATATGATGCAGTAGTCATAGGCGCCGGCAACGGCGGTCTCGTGGCGGCGATCAGGTTGCTTCAGGGCGGCGCGAAAGTGCTTGTGGTCGAAAAGCACAATCTGCCCGGCGGATTTGCGACCAGCTTCCGCAGAGGCCGCTTTGAGTTCGAGGCGTCGCTGCACGAGCTCAACGACTTCGGTCCCGCCGACAACGGCGGCGACGTGAGGGCGCTTTTCGACTCGCTCGGCGTGACCGACAAGATCGAGTGGACGCCCATCCCCGAGGCATACCGCGTGATCGCCCGCAAGGAGAAACTGGACGTTACGATGCCATTCGGAGTCAAGGCGTTCATCGACAAAATGGAAAAGGAAGTTCCCGGAAGCAGGCTTTCGACCGAAAGATTCTTTCAGCTTGCCGACGATACGCGTGCGGCGCAGAAATACACCAACGAACGCAACGGCGTCGTCGAGTCTTCGGTGATGGTCAAGGAGTACGGCAACTATGTTCGCACCGGTTCCTATTCGGTCAACGAAGTACTCGATTCCATCCGCATGCCCAAAAAGGCGCAGGACATCCTCAGGGCATATTGGTGCTATCTCGGCGCGCATTGCGACGATCTCAGCTTTTCACACTACGCCTCGATGGTCATACGCTACATCTCGCGCGGCGCTATGATGCCCAAGATGAGGTCGCACGAGATCTCGCTCGCGCTTTGCGAGAGGATCAGGGAATTGGGCGGCGAGATATGGTTCAACACCGAGGCGGTCAAGATAGAGACGGGCGCGGACGGCGGCGTCGAAGGAGTGATTCTCGACGACGGCAGGCGCATCGTCACGAGGCATGTCGTCGCCAATTGCTCGCCGCTGGTCGTATACGGCAGGATGATGGACGGCGTGCCCGAAAAGATAGTTCGCGCGACCAACGCGCGCAAACTCGCGGGCAGAGGCTTTACGATGTTCCTCGGACTCAACAAGAGCGCGGACGAACTCGGCATAGAGAACCACAACTACTTCCTCTATGACACGATGGACAGCGCCGCGCAATACGAGATAATGAAAAAGATCGATACCAACGAGGTGCAGGCGACGGTGTGTCTCAACAGGGCATATCCCGAATGTTCGCCGCCGGGGACATCGATGATGTATTTCACCACGCTGTATATGTCCGACGACTGGGGCAACGTCAAGCCCGAAGACTATGCAAAGACCAAAGAAAAGGTCGCAAACAAGATGATCGACCGCTTCGAGCGGGACACCGGCGCGAAGATCAGGGACAGCATCGAGGAGATCTCCGTCGCGACTCCGATGACCTATGCAAGGTACTGCGGCCACCCCGAAGGCGGGATATACGGATACGAGTCTCAATATTGGGACGGGCTCAATCCGCGGTTGCAGATGATGGCGCACGATCATATGACGCGCGGTCTAAGGTTTGCCGGCGGCTTTGCGATGAGGCTTTCGGGCTATTCCAGCGCCTATTTTTCGGGCGATATCTCCGGAAGACAGACTGTCGGAGACATCAAAAAGGAGGGCTGAGAGATGGCATACAAGTTCAAGAGACAAATTTTCGGTTTTATGGACCTGCTCAGGTTCAAGAAAATGGTGCCGACGCGCGAAAAGATGCTCGCCGAAGGCTCCGCCGAACCGCTGCCCAAGACGTTCAGTGTCAACGAGACGGCAAAGATACTGCACCCCGGCACGCGCAAGGTCAAGCTCGCCGAGATCCGCGACGAGACGCACGACATCAAGACCTTTGTGTTCGAGACGTTCGCGCCGTCTATGTTCCGCGCAGGGCAATATGTGTCGTTGCGCGCGAGGATAGGGGGCAGCGTTGTCAGCAGACCGTACGCGATCTCGTCGTCGCCTTTTGACGCTTTGCGCGGCAACAAGGTCGCGGTCACGATCAAGAGGGCGGGATTTTTCAGCGAATGGATGTGCGACAACGCCGCTTTGGGCGACGAGTTCGAATTGGGCGATCCTTCCGGAGACTTTTTCCATGACGGCGTGCGCGACAGCCGCCGCGTTCTGGGCATTGCGGGAGGCAGCGGCATCACCCCGTTTTTCTCTATGGCTCAGGCGATCGCCGAGGGCAGCGAAGATTTCGAGCTGACGCTGCTTTACGGTGCAAAGACAGTCAAAGACCTCGCTTTCAAAGACAGGCTGGACGCCCTTTGCGGCGACAAGTTCAAGGTCGTCTATGTGCTGAGCGACGAGAAGAAAGACGGCTTCGAACACGGCTTCATCACCGCAGAGCTGATCTCAAAGTTCGCGCAGGGAGATTTTACGGTGATGATGTGCGGACCGCAGGTGATGTACGACTTTGCCGAAAAGGAACTTGCCAAGATAGGAGTGACCGGCGCAAGGCGCGTGCGCAAAGAGGCGAATTGCGTGTCGACGCGCGACGTCAAACCGCAGGAGTTCAAGCTTCGCGTCCATATCCGCGACGAAGCGTTCGACATCAAGGCGGACGCGCGCGAGACATTGCTGACCGCGATGGAGAGGGCAGGGCTGAAAGTTCCGTCCAAGTGCCGGGCAGGCGGCTGCGGCTTCTGCCACAGCAGACTGATCGACGGAAAGTACTCGATCGCGGGCGCGGACAAACGCCGTCTTGCCGACGTCAAGTTCGGCTTTGTCCATCCGTGCTGCACCTATCCCGATTCCGATATGGAGATCGAGGTGCCGAGAGGTTGAGAAAATAGGCTTCGGCGCTATCCGCGCCGAAGCCTCAGCGTCTTTCGACCGCCGCGCGGCGCCGATCGCAAACCGCCGCGCGGACGCATCTTCACCGAGCGCCTAAGAAAAGGAGCGCGGTTTTTACTTTTCCTTTTTGAGTTCATACGGTTCGGCGGATTCGATGTTTTTCTATTTCATACGGTTCGGCGGCGGATTCGATGTTTTGTATACAAAAATTTTGCGCACCGATTCTTGACGGCGTTTCGAGGGAAAAGAGAAAGCGATCTCGATGATAAAATTTTCGGATCCGCACACTTGACGGCTTTTGAGAGAAAAAGCAAACGCAAAGAAAATTATGCAAAAAAATTTTGCGTGAGCGGAGACGGTCAAACGCCCGTGACTTCGAAGTATGCGAAGGAGTACGGCGCAAGGTCGAACACGGCGGCGCCGTCCGTCACGGTCGTCGCGATCGTTGCGCCGTCGGCGGAACACTCCCATACCGTGCCGGCGACGACGGTCCCGTCGTCAATGTCGGCGCCTTTTATATGCGTCACGACGGCTTTGCCGACATCGGAACAGTTTGCCACCAAAAGCCCGGTCGTTCCGTCGGCGACATCGGTGACCGCGAGCGCCCAAAGTCCGCTTCCTGACGTCGTCACCTCAAGCTGCATAGGCGATGTCATCGAATAGAGCCTGTCGTACGCGCTCATTGCATACATTCCCGACAGAGGGGCGAGAGGCAGGTCCGCATACGGCGCGAGCAATTCGCGCATCAAAGAGTTGAGCGCGTCCGCGCCGCCGTCGGCATAAGCCGCGAGCAGTTCGGCGAGCCGTTCGTTGCCTATGTCGAAATAGGGTTTGTAATAGAGTCCGCACCACATACCGGTCATCTGCGCGTCGTAATATGCAGCCGCGTCGATTGCGGAATTTTGAAGCGCGATCAGAGAGGCGGCGATGAACGCGCCCGACTTGTCCGAGCAGATCAGATCATAGCTTTCACTCAACGACGCGTCGTCCCAACCCGATACGAAGTTCCACTCGTCGAGGATCAGCATCGCGTCGGCATAGCCGTGTGCGGAAAGCATATCTTTGAATTCGGCATATTGCGCCGAAGCGAACTGCGACGGGTCGCCGCGGTAGGCGTGTAACGACAAAAAGTCGAGAGGGCAGCCGTCGACCGCGTCCAAAAAGCGTTCGATCGTCTGGACCGTGCTTGTTGCAAGCGCCGGTCCGCCGATCTCTATCGCGTCGCCGAACTCGGCGCGCAGAGCCTGCGAAGTGACGCGGTAAAGCTCGTAATACTGCTCGATCGTCCCGTCCCACATCGACGGCTGGTCGGGTTCGTTCCAGATCTCGTAATAGCGTATACCGAATTGAGTCAGATAATGGCGTACGACCTCAACGCAGATTTTTGCCCATTGATCGAAGTCGTCGGGCATCACGGCGTGGCCTCCGTCGCCGGTGTGGTCGATGCTTTCGCCCAATCGATATATGATCTCGGCGTCGGGAACGGCAGACTGTATCGCGCGCACATATTCGTCGGTCGCGGCAAAATCGTAGTTGGACGCATCGGCGGCATCGGCGCAAAAGAGCGGAAAGACGCAATGTATGTCTACATATTCGTCTCTGCCGAACGGGAATTCCGTGTCGTGCAGACGGACGAAAGGCACCCCCATTTCCGCAAAATAGTCGGACGCGTCCGCGTACGGCTCGTCAAAGATGCCAAAGCCGCTTACCGGACCGTTGTTGACGCCGTGGAGAGGTTTGATCCTGTCGCTTACGACCGTACCGCCGTCGATCGCGAGCGACGCGGCGGAGTAGTCGGGATGCGTACCGGGAGCCGAAATGCGCCGTGCGAAAAACGCCGTGTCGCCGTCGATATCTGCCGGAAAAGAGACTCGGCTGCCCGAATGATCCGCATCTGCATACCAACCGTCAAAGACGGTGTCGGAGACTGCGGGTACGTCCGGACAGTCGACCTTGCCGTCCTTTGCGGTCACGGTGCGGTAAAGCTCGCCGTCGACATAAAACCAAGCCGTAGCGTCATTTCGCTGAACGGCAAAGATCACCGCAGCGGCTGTCGCGCCGCCCAACAGAACTGTCAAAACGATCACTGCCGCAGTCAATGCGGCTATTGTCTTTTTTGCCGAGTCGTTCATGGCTTCTCCTCTCTGTAATTATACCATATGCGTGCGCTGCGGTCAAGACAGTCCCTTTGGCAGGGAAGGGGACAAGATATTTTTTTGTTCAAAAAATATGTGCTCAAACTCTTGACAGAATTTGAGGGGGAGTGAGAGTAATTTTTTTGTTAAAAAAATTTTGCACACGACGCTTGACAGGTTTTTTTGGTGAGATTTTGAGCAAACGGCGGTGAAATTTACGAGGGATCATCGTAAATTTTGCGGTTAAGTGCTGCAAAACCGCAAAATATTGTGAAAGATTTCACAAAATGTCACAATGTCCCTTTTTTCGCTTTACATATAACCGATGAGATGATATAGTAAACGCGTAATTAGAATAGAACCTATGGTTCAACTCCGCGAGGGCGGAGCGTATGTATGGAAAGTGCCGCAAGGGGGCGTACGGGATCGTACCAATTACAGACGGCGCAAGGGTATGAAAGAGAGGAAGCCGAGCGGCTGTCGGAAGGAGGATCTGATCAATGAAAAAATTTTTTGTCGCACTTGTCGTGTGCGCGTTGACAGCGTGCATATTCGCAGGATGCATCACGACCGAAGGGTCGTACGACGTGGTCTTCGTCAGCGAAGGCGAGACTTTTTTTGAGACGGAAGCCAAATTCGGCGCGGCGATCGTGCCTCCTGAAGAGACGCCCGTCAAAACTTCCCAAGACGGAAAACAATTTGAGTTCGTCGGTTGGCGCTTGACCGACGGCGGCGAAGTCGTCGACCCGACGTCCGTCACGGTCACGGGCGACGTCACTTTGTACGCCGTGTTCAAGGCAGTCGAAGGCTCGGGCGAGACCCCGGGCGGAGAGGAGACGCCCGGCGGCGAGGAAACTCCCGACGACGACCAAAAGCCCGGCTATACCGTCACTTTCAAGGACGGCTTGACGGGCGAGACCATCGACGAGGTAAGCGTTGAATACGGCGGCGCGGCGACCGCCCCGACCGCTCCCGTCCACGAGGGCTACACCTTCGCCGGCTGGAACGGCGACTTTGACGAGATCAAGGGGCGCACGCAGATCACCGCGCTCTATACCGTCAATTCTTACAAATTGACCGCGAGCGTGCTTGGCGACAGCGCCGAGCAGTCGGTCGAGTACGGCGACGAGATCGTCTTGGACGCGCCGACCGCGCCAAAAGGGTTGAGCTTTGTTTGCTGGACTGTCGACGGCGAACCGCTCCAAGACGGCGCGACGATGCCGGCAAAGGATGTGACCGCGGTCGCAAAGTTTGAGATCGATTGGACGGGTGTCGCGATCGACGAGACGGACGTCGCAAGCGTCGTCTACGGCGGCGGCATATCGATGGATCTGCCCGAGATCGACGGGATGACCTTCTCGTACGCTTGGGCGGACGGCACCGAGGACGTCGACTTTGTCCCCGTCAGCGCAGGTCAAACCGCGCTGGAGGTCGTCGTAAGCGCGACCTACGCATATGAAGGCGGCACGATCGAGGGCGAAAAGACGTTGACCGCGACTGCTAACGTCGCCAAGGCGCCGCTCGAGGTCGTCGTGACCTTGGACAAGAGCGAGGTCGTCTACGGCGAAGCGCTGCCGACCGCGACTGTCACCGCGACAGGCTGGGTCGGCGACGACGAGCGCGTCATCTCCGCGTATGTCGACGGAGCGCAAGACAAGCTTGAAGTCGGCGAATATACTTATACCGCCGATGTGAGCGGTTTGAACAACTATGACGCGCAGGTCACGGGCGCGGAGTTTACGGTCGAGCAAAAGGCGTTGACGATGACCGTCTCCGTCACTGACGGCAAGGAAGGCGTCGTCTATGGGCAGGAGCCCGATGCCGAGGTCGCGTTCGACGGCTTTGTCGAAGGCGACGGCAAAGATGTCGTCACCAAGGGCGAGTTTGTCTACTCGAACGGGGACGGCGAATATACCGCGCAAAGGCTCGCAGTGGGCGAGTACACGGTCACCGCGAGCGGCTACTTTGCGAAAAACTATTCGATCGCCGACGCGTCGACGAGCTTTGAAGTGGTCAAGGCGCCGTTGACGATCGCGGCGGTCAGTTCCGCAGACAGCTATACCTACGGCACAAAGCCGTCTTTCGGGACAAACTATTCCGGTTTTGTTTTCGACGAAGATCAAGAAGTGCTCGAAGGCTCGGCGAAATTCAAGATAGCGCGTGCAGACGGCGAAGAGTTCGACGAAGCCATGCCCGTCGTCGGGAGCTACACCGTGAGTGTGAGCGGCTACTCCGCGCAAAATTACGATATCACCTACGAAGAGGACAGCTTCGAGGTCACAACATACAAGGTCGAGATCGAGGCGTCCGCCACTGTCAAGGCCGGCACGGCATGGAGCAAGTCCGATTTCAAGCCGACTTTGCCGAACGGACACAACTTCGAGGGCACATTGACGATGGGGGCGAGCGACGTAGGCACCTATCGCTCGGACAACGTTGAACAAGCCGGCAAATTCTCTTGGACGGTCGCTCCGCGCGTGTTCAAGGGCGAAGCCGATATGACCGAAAACTTTGAATTTGCGACCGTCGTCGAGGTCGAAGTTATCGCGATCGATTTCGAGATCGGACAGATCGACGATTATTCTGCCGAGTACACAGGTGAGGCGCAGCCTCTCGGCAAGGGCATAAAGGTCGCCAACTCCGAAGAACTCGAAGACTTCAAAATCGTCTACGGCTTGTCCGAGGACGATATGAGCGAAAGCATCCCGACCGCGACGAATGTCGGGGAGTATACGGTGTATTTCAAGATCTCGGCGAAAAACCACAGCGATTACAGCGGCAGCTATACCGCAGACATCACCAAGGCGCAAAACGAGATCGCCGCAAAGGGCGAGTGGCGCACTTACGCCTATGGCGAAGATGTCGATTGGGCAAACAATTTGACCGCGAAGTTCGGCACGATCGCGCTCAAGGAAGGGCAGTCGACAAAGGTCAACACCGCGGACAGCACATTCTCGTTCGACGTGTATGTGCCCGAAGGCGACAATTGGCTCGGCGCGGAATATACCGTCACCGTCGACACGATCAAGGCGACGCTGACAGAGGACGATCTGCCGGAATACGACGCCATTGTCGACAGAGAAAACATCATCGTCGGCGCAAACAAGACGCTCGACGACATAAAGTTGAACAGCGGCTATTCATGGGTCCACCCGGACGGGGGTTATTCCTTAGGCGAAAACACCGGCGTGGAGATCACCTATTGCCCGGACGAGAGGTATTACAACAAGTATGAAACCACCATCGACTTCACCGCGCGCAAGGAGAGGCTGACCATAAAGCCAGCAAACGATTTTGAGATCGACATCAACGCCGCTTTGCCCGACTTCTTGGAAGGCATATCCGTGACAGACGAGAGCGGCAAGTCGCAGACTCTCCCCGACGGCTTGGTCACCGCCAAAGCGGTCAACTATCTCGACGCGAACGACGCCGAAGGCGCAAATGTCAACACGGTGGGCGGCACCTATCGGGTGGACTTCAAGATCGACGAAGCCGAGGCGGAAAAGCTCGAGTATTACGAGCCCGTCTTTGAGGGCGGAGCCGAGACCTTCACCGCCTATCTCAAAGTCAAGTCGGTCGGCATAGGCAATACGCTTTATACGATCGAGGACGCGCTCAACACCGCGTCGAGCGGCACGGTCATCGTCAAGTACGACACCGCCTTTGCCGACGCTTCCGTCAAGGAGCTTGCGTACAACGGCGACGGATATTACACCGTCAAGAGCGGCGTGAAATTGCTTGTGCCGTATGACGGAACTTATTCGACGAGCGCGGACAACTATCTTAAAGACGACAACACGGAAACAAGCGCGACGCCGTATGTGACTTTGACGATGACGGAAGGGACGACTCTGACGGTCAAAGACGGCGGCAGCCTGCTTGTCAACGCAAGCATCGCTTCCAACGGCGCGGCATCTTCACATGCCATAAATTACGGCAAACTCGTGACCGAAAAAGACACAAAGATCGTGCTTGAAAGCGGTTCGTGGGCGGACGCGATGGGATATATCACCGGGAGCGGAGAGATGATCGCCGAAAGCGGTTCGTCGATTTACGAGGTCTTCAACCTGTATGGTTGGAAGGGAGGAAGTATATCCTCGAAGATCAAAGGCAAAGTTTTCCCGATCAATCAATATACGCTAAATAATCTGCAGATAAATACGACATTCAATGCCGGATCGTATTATTATGCAAAGGCTACGATCACCGCTACGCTTATAGGAAGGGTCGACACGAAGGTGGCGTTTGTCTCTCCGGAAAGCGACGCGTTTATCGAATTGTCATCGGGTACATTGAAGAAGAGCTATGTCAACACAAACGGAAACGTGCGATTTGCAATGAACGGCAATGCTACGTTCCACAATTTGGAAGTCAAGGTCAGCGCCGCTTCGGCAAGCACGAAAAAACTGCAAGTTCCCATCCCGGGTCATTTCAAGTTGACGGTGGCAAGCGGGACTACAACTATCCCGAGCGATGTGCAGATCAAGCTACTGCCGGGAGCGGAATTGAACATCAACAGCGGCGCGACGCTCAATGTCAACGGCGCACTGTATGCATACGCCGACATCAACGACGCTTATGACAATGGTTTGACAAAATGGCAGGACGGCGGCAACAACAAACAATATCCGTCGACATCGCATATGAGAAGTACGTCGATCGACAAAGACGTGACCCCCGATTACAGCGTGGACACCCCGGCAAAAATCACAGTCAACGGTAATATAAATGTTGCTTCCGGCGCGACGCTCGGTGCTGTGATAGGCGGTGAAAGCGGGACGTTGGTTATGGACGCAGGTGCTCAAATACAAGGTTCTTTTACCGAAGATCTGTCGCCTGCGCTCGGACTTTTGGACAGTCCAAAATATTTTGAAGCGACGTTGTCCGCCAAGTTCAATGACGGCACCGAGATAGCCGCCGGCAAGACCTACACCTGCACCGGAGGAGTTTGGGTATGAGTGAGGTCGTAAAGGTCGAGGGACTGTTCAAGCGATACGGCAAGCACGCCCCGTGGGCGGTCGAGGACGTGTCCTTTTCGGTGGGAGAGGGGGAGATCGTCGGCTTGCTCGGGCACAACGGCGCCGGCAAGAGCACGACGCTGCGATGCCTCGAGGGGATGATCCCGTTCGACAAGGGCAGCGTGTCCATTTGCGGTCGCGACATCGTCCGCGAACCCGTCAAGGCAAAGGCGAATATGGGCTTCGTCACCGACGACCACGCCGTCTTTGTCAAGATGACAGGCGTGCAATATCTCGACTTTATGGCGGACATCTACAAGGTACCCGTCGACGTGCGCGCGGTCAGGATGAAAGAGCTCGAAGAGGTGTTCGCGCTGGGCGACAGCGTCCAAAACCTCATCGCGTCCTATTCGCACGGCATGCGCCAAAAGATCTGCATGATGGGCTCGCTGATCCATCGTCCCAAATTGTGGGTGCTCGACGAGCCCATGACCGGGCTCGATCCGCGCACGATGAAGGCGGTCAAGGACTTTATGGTGCAATACGCAAAAGAGGGCAACGGCATATTGTTCTCGTCCCACGCGCTCGACACCGTCGCCAAACTTTGCGACCGCGTCGTGCTGATACGCAAGGGCAAACAAGTGTCCTCGCTCAACGTGCGCGAGATCGCCGCAAAAAATCCCGATTTCGACTTCGAGGAGTATTTCCTGAGCCATGAAAGCGACTGACAGACCCGATCCCAAGGTGCTCGGCGCGCTGTTGCGCAAACAGCGGCAGGAAGGCTCCGCGTCCTTTGCCAAGGGCAATTTCAACGTCGTCGGCTTTGCGGTCAGAGGACTGCTCACCGCCGCGCTGGTCGCGGTGTTCATAGTCTTTTTCGGCGACTATGTCGAGATCTATCTCGGTGTAGAGACCGCCGGCGCGCCCGACCCCGATTCGCGGCTTTTCGAGTTGTTGACGATCGTCTATTCGGCGGTCGCGCTGCTCACCGTTCTCAGCGCGGTCGTGCGCATAAACCGCGCGCTGTTCGAGTCGGACGACATGCGCGTCATCTCCGCGCTGCCCGTCGGCGCAAACACCGTCTATGTCTCCAAACTCATCGGCATTTTCGGCTATCAGACGATCGTCAGCACGATCTGCGTGCTGACCGTCAACGGCACGATCGCCGCGCACGCCGACGTCGGCGGAATGTTTTGGCTCGTCACCGTGCTGACGTGCCTGCTTTTGCCCCTGCTTTCGGTCGGCATCGCGTCTGTGCTGGCGCTGCCGCTGCACGGCGTCAAGACGCTGCTCAGGGACAGATTCGTGCTGACCTTTGTCGTCATCACCGTCGTCACCGCGGCTGTGCTCGCCGCCTATGCATACTTGCTCAAACTCGTCGAGAGCATGCTGCTAGGCGAGGAATTGCGCTACTTCTTCAACGAGAGCGTGATGAACGCGATCGCCGCCGCCGCGGCGTGGCTGTACCCTGCCAACCTGCTTGCCAATTTGCTTGTCGGCAGAGAAGCGCTGACCTCGGCGCTGATCATCGTCGCGATCCTCGTCGTCTGCCTCGCGGTCTGCTTGGTCTGCATACGCTTCATCCTGACGCGCGCGCTCAAAGCCCGCATCTCGTCGGGGAGGGCGCGCAGTCTGTCCAAGCGTCCCCAAAAGCGCATGCATTCGCCCGTCGCCGCGCTGATCAAAAAGGAATTCGTGATGATCTTCCGCACGCCCGACTATATGTTTTCCTACTTTTCTGTCGCGCTGGTCGTCCCGCTCTTGGTCTATTTTTGCATGTCGATCGGCTCGTCTTTGGTCACAAAGCTGATCGGCGTGTCTTGCAATGTCGAACTCGCGCTGTTTTTGTCGTTGATGTTCGGCTCGCTCGCAAACGTCTTTTGTACGACCAACATCAGCCGCGACGGCATGATGTTCTATTCGGTCAAGGCGATGCCTGTCGGCTTCCGCGCGGTCGTGTTCTCAAAGGTCATATTGTGCCTTTTGGTCGCCGCGCTGTCCCAATTGATGTCCGCGATCCTGCTGTGCGCGACGGGGTGCATAGGTGTGCTCGATGCGCTGTTCGTGCTGTTCGTCGCGGCGATGTTCGCGATGACGCAAATTTGCTTCGCGACGCGCGTCGACTTCGACCACGCCAAGTTTTCGCAAGAGCCGGACGGCGAGATCAAAGAGCAGAGCAACACCGCAGGGCTTGTCGTCGTCGCAGGTATGCTGACCGCGTTCGCGGTCGGCGGCTCCGTCGTCGCTATCCGCATGGTGCTGACGCTGAGAGGGTTTGCCGCCACTTGGGGCTTTTTGACCTATCTCATCACCGGTCTTCTCGCCGTCGTCGCAGTCGTCGTCGGCTGGCTCGTGCTCGTCTTGAGGCTCAAAGAGCGGTACTACCGCTTTGAAGGGGGTGCGCTGTGAGAAAGACCGTAGTAATATTGATGTTGGTGCTGCCGCTGCTGTTCGTGTTCGCGGTGTTCTCGTCAGGTCAAACGGCGAGCCTCGGCGTCGACATCGCGGCTAACGGGATAGAGATCCTCAACGCGCCCGAAGGCGGAGTGCTCGCGATCGACATCGCCGACTTTGACGGCTTTGCGATCGACGCGCGCGTGTCGCCCGAAAACGCGACCGACAAGGGCGTGACCTATCGCGTAGAACAGGTCGAGGGCGCACAGCTCGCCGACGTCAGAGTGGACAAAGAGGGCAATGTCGCGGCGTATACCGCAGGCTCCGCGCGAGTCGTCGCGATCACCGACGACGGCGGCTATACCGACAGCTTCGTCGTCGCGGTCTCGTCGTCCAAGCCGTATGATTTTGACATCACACTGTCCGACGCGGACGGCAACAATATGCTCGTCGAGAGCGGCGGCGTCTTGTCCGCCTCGATGGAGTCGGGCAGATACAACTACCGCACGTCTACCGTTCCGGCAGGCTTTGCCGAGGCGCAGGTCGAGGTGGTCGAGGGCTTTGCCGAATTGAAGGCAAACACCGCGCTGTTCCCCTTCGAGGGGGTGACAAAGCTGCGCTTCACCGTCAAGGGCGGAGCGTTCGGCGACATCGTCCGCGACGTCGAGGTCGCGACGAGCGTGCCCGAAACCGTGTCCGGCATCGTCGTCAACGGCGTCGCCGAGGCGGCTCTCGCGATCGAAAAGGGCGGCAACAAAGCCTATTTCTTCGTTGCCGCCAATGACGAGATCGAGGTCAAAAGTCAATACATATTGTCAAAAACCATCACCCGTGTCCAAGGCGCGGGCGAGCATTGCTACCGCGTCGACCTCACTTTGAGCGAGGACAGACCCGACGAATTCGACATTGAGATCGCCGGCGGCGACGAGAGCGTCGATGTGTCGGTCACAAGCGCGGAGTTCGCGTTCTCGGTCACGTCGACTCTGCCCGTGCAGGGCGCGGACGCGGTCATCTTGACGGGCAGCGAAGTCACGTTCTTTGCCGTTCCGTCCGTCATCGCCGACGGCGTCGAATATGAGTGGCGCGTCGAGGACGCGACGTCGGACGACATCACCGTCACCGAGCACGGCGACAGCTGTACGATCGGCGCAAGCGGCGCGGCTTCGTTCAAACTCGTCGTCACGCCCATGCGCGGCGGCTATCCGATGGACGTGTTCCCGGTCGAGATCGCCGTCACCGCGATCGACGAGGTCACCTCGGTGCAGATCGCCAATAAGACAGATCTGGGGCTTTTGCGCGAACTCGCGGTGCCCGGCAAGGCATACGCGGACGGCAAACTCGTATCCAACGCGCTCGCGCTCGACGTGCGCACCTTCCTCGGCGCGACCGCGATCGAAGCGGCGGGAGAGTTGGAGTTCACCCTGTCCGACCCCGCGCTCGCGTCCCTCACCGTAGACGGCGACAACATCTCGCTTGTGCCGCTCGGCAACGGCTATGTCACCGTCACCGCCGAGTGGAAGGGCAACGGCGCGTTCGGCAGGCAGGTCCGCTCGTCTTTGACCGTGCGCGTCGCCGCGGACGCGGTCGGCTGTTCGACCTCTCAAGAGGTGTTCAAGGCAGCAGACGCCGGTCTTGCGATCGTCCTCGAGGACGACATCATGCTGGGCGAAGAGTACGGCGGCAACATCGAAGCGATGCGCGCGCGCCTCGGCACGACAAAGTCCACTTACAATACAGAATTCTATTCCAACCTCGGCAACGAGAGCGCGGCGAACGTGTCCTTTGTGCTCGAGCTCAAAAACGACCTCTACGGCAACGGACATACCCTCAACGCCCAGCCTTTCACCACTGCAAAGGACGGCTCGGGAGTGCCGCTGCTGTTCAAGGGACCGCTCTATTTCGTCCGTCTCGGCGAGATCGCTTCCGTCGCGGGGCAGGACAACATCGCCTTCCTTGTCCGCACCGACGGGGTGGAGATCTCCAACGCGACGCTGCTCGGCTGCGGCGACGACTTGCTCGAAGAGGACGGACAATACAAACTCGAAAAACTCAACAACGTCGGCACCGTGCTCGACATCAACGCCGACTGCGCGCTGAGCGGCTGCCGCGTCCGCAACGGGCGCACCGTCGTGCGCGTCTACGGCGGCAACACCTCGGGCGACGACTATATGCGCGACACTCTCGACGGCTCGTCGATCGCGGACAGGGACAGGGCGATCGTCACCATCGACAGATGTCTGATCTCGCAGGGCAGAGAGTTCCTCGTCAAGCTGGGCGTCAACCGTGCGCTCGCCTCCGACACGCGCTCCTCCGTCGAGCCCGACCTAGTCGACGCCGCCGGCAAGCCCTATCCGAAAATGAACGACAGCTTGTGGCAAGATGAGTATTTCTATGACCGCTATGTGATGAGCGACCTCACTTTGCGCGACAGCGTGCTCGAGACGAGCGGACTCTTCTCGATCGGCGTCGAGTCCAACTTCGCCGGAGCGGTGCTCGCCGCCAATTCCGCCGAGAGCGGCATCGAGTTTGACGGCTGGCCCGGGACGGGCGGCACTTCGTTCGCAAGCGTGCTCCGCCTCGAGGGCGACGTGCGCATGTACGATTGGAAGGGGCTCGATCTCATCGACAGCTCGACGTTGATCGACTCCAACGGCGTGGACGGCAGGTTCAGCCTCGACCTCGGCGGAATGCTCCGCTTCGCCGCCGCATATGCGCCCGACAAGTACGGCGACATCATCCAAAACACCGCGGACGGAGACTTCGTCCACGGCGGGATCGCGCTCTACGGCGGCGGTAAAAACTACGCCCAAGTCGTCACCGACGGGCTCGACGAGAGTCTTTGCGACTTCAAGCAATACCGCGTCAACATCTCCATTTTGGCGGAGTCGGACGACGACGTCATGATCGACCAGGGCGGATTTTTGCCCCTCGCCGCCGGCTCGCAGGACTTCCGCTTCTTCATGTACTCCAAAGACAGCGCGAACAACTTCGACAAACAGCTCGCCGACGCGGCAAACGGCATCAAGTACGACGCGCTCTACGGCATCGGGCGATAACAGACAAACAAAAGAAGTCGGCTTTGACCGGCTTCTTTTTTATGCAATCAACAACCTTTTGAGCCGTAAGGACGAGCGAAGCGAGGACGGAATAGCGAGCGCCGATAGGGTACGGCGAGATGCTTTCGTATCGAGCCGCGCGAGCGTCTGCTCGAAGCGCTGGTGGAGAAGTGATAACCTAAAACGAACAGATTGCAACAACTGTTTGTCAAACAAAACAATATTTTATGAAAAATATCCTTATTTATAATATTTTCTCTGCAACTATTCTTTGACTTTCCAAATATAGCCTCCGGCGTGTTTTTGCTTTCCGCTTAATATATCACGGATGCATTTAGAATCTACTCCAACAGATTGGCTCGCAGCGGCAATAGTGTCATATTTTGCAATGATTGCACCCAGATCCGTATTGTGCGTGGCAAAAAGGAACAAATGAAAACAGCAACGGCTTACTGAGAGAGTTTTATCCGAAAGGGCGCAATCTCTCCCACGTGGGAGAGAAAACCCTGAAAAAGAATCTGGCGTTGATTAACGCCGGACCTAAAAAAGTACTCGGTTACAAAGCACCGGCAGATTTGTTTGAACAGGAATTGCAAAAAGTGTTGCACTTGGTTTGACAATTCACCGTAAAACTTCGTTTGGCACCGTGCGTGTGTTTGTCTATGACAAGCTGTGTAGACGACGAAACGATCGAAAAAAACTTTACGCATTACGTCGCGTGCGGGTACACGCAGTAACAAAACGGCGCAGGAAACTTCAGTAAGAGATCAGGTCGTTGTGTCCGTGTTTGAATTAAGCTTGTCAAGAATGGGGAGATAAGCTATGCTCCAATCGTAATTTTTCATAAATTCGCCGTTGTAATTTTTGTTTTTTCCTTCGGCGTAATCCCAGCTGTCGCAGATCAGGTTGGATTTGTTCAGCACAAGGCAAGCCCGTCTGAAGTCGACGCAATCGAAATGAAGTTCGCTCAGCGTTTTTCTGAGCCGCCATACGGCGTCGCGATACAGTATCTTGCTTTTATCCACGTCGGTATCTGGCCAAATCTGGGATATTGCGTCGTTCATCGTCAGAGTTTTGCCGCTGTAGGCGATAAGCAGCGCAAACAGTTCTTTGGATTTGGCTGACGAGAATCTGACTATGCGGTCGTCGATGAAGCAATCGAAAGATCCGAATGTCTTGACCGTCATTTTTCTAGTCTTGTTGGCTATCTCCGACAGGTAATAATAAAGCTTATCTTTGTCATAGGGTTTGTACAGAAAGCCGACGGTGTTGGCGGCTACGTCGTTCGGCAGCGCGTTTTCCGAGATATTCAGACCCGTTGCGAAGACAATCTTTATCGACGGCTTGATCGCGATGAGTTCGGATGCCAGATCTATGCCGTTGATCCCGGGCATATTCACGTCGAGAAAGACTCCGTCGGGGTTTTCGTAAACGACGTATTTAAGTATCGCGTTTTTGTCGTCCTTGAAGAATCGGTACTCGATGTCGAGCCCGATCAGATCTGATAGAAAGAGCTGCAAAGCGTGCAATTCGTCGTCAACTATTATTATTTTCATGGTGTTTCTCCGATGAGGATTTATTGAAACGTATCATTATCGACGTGCCGTTTCCTGGTGAGCTGATTATTTCGGGAGTCACGCCCGTCAGAAGACGGAAGCGTTCGACAGAATTGCGTATCCCGTAAGACGTGTCCCTGATCTCCGAAGGGTCGAACCCCACGCCGTTATCCGAGATCTCGAGCAATATTTCTCCGTTTTCGCATCGGGAGGATATGCGGATATATCCGTCCTCTTTTTCGCTTATCCTGCTGTATTTTATCGCATTTTCGATAAAAGTCTGCAGCGACAGGGCAGGTATCTGAAAATCGGAATATTCTATATCGAATATCAGGTTCAGTTCTTTATCCTGACGTATGTTTTCTAGATCGGTAAACACGCGGATGGTGTCCAGTTCTTTTTCAAAAGGCACCATGTCGGCACCTGCGGCTTCTACCTGCGCGCGCAGGTGTTTGGAAAACAGATCTATTGCTTCGTCCCCCAGTTCGGTGTCGCTGTGGTAGAGATTCTTTATCGATAACAGCACGTTGAACACGAAATGCGGCTTTATCTGCGCTTGCAACATACCCGATTTTACCTGTTCGTACTTCGCTCTGTACTGCGCGTTTGCGAGGTCTCTTTTCGTCGTTTTGCGAATAAAACTGAAATATATAAAAGCGTAAACAAGAGTCGACGTGAACAAGTAAAAAGAGGTCGTCCCGAAGGGGTAGTTCTCTACAAACCCCGACGAATATATCGTGTTGGTAAGGATGAGCCCGCTCAGAGCGAACGTGATAAACTGCGTCGGGCGGAAAGAATGAGAATTGAAGCAGTGCACATTCGGGTTGTGAGAAGTGTAATAAGACAGTTCGACTGTCATCGCAAGACCAAGGCAATACGCCAAGATATGCAGTTTTACCCGATACAGAGCGGCAAAAAGCACGAAAGACAGTACACAGACGGCAAAATAGCTCAGCTTACGCTTTTTTGACATCCCGAGTTTGTAAGAGAAGTCGAATAAAATGACGACTATCGCGAGGAATAACGTATAAACTCCGTACTGGACGATGTTCGAGACGGTTCCGTACGCCGAGGACAGATCTAACAGCGACAGATAGTCTTCAGACAGTAAACAGCAGACCATTATGCAAAGTGCCATCAGCAAAGAGTGATACGTCGACGTCTTTATCGCAAACATCGCATAGCAGTCCACGATAATTATCAGCGTGAACAGGAATAGGGCGATAATAGAAAAATAGATCAGAAATCCCGAAAAATATACTGTCGAGGAAGTGTTCGTTGAAGACAGTATCGCGACAGAGATCACACCTACGACAAGAGCCATAAGGTCGGCAATAAATATTGCAATCGTTTTTAACCGTTGTTTTGATTGTTTCGATACCCGCATAACTAAATTTTACATTCGTGCAGAGGCTTCCGTCAAATTTTTTGTTCGCAATTTGCAAAAAAAATAAAAAAATCTTCGATGAACACCGGGTTTTTAGCACTTTTTTAGCACTTGGTTTGCTAAAATCCAATTATCAATAAAAAACGGCTCATGAAAGGAGGATACGATTTATGTTGCAAACAAGAAAAAAGCTTACTGTCCTTTTGGCACTTCTTGTCGTGATCGTCGTCACTTTTGCGGTGTTCGCAACGGGTTGCGACGGGCTGCTCGGCAATAGCGGTACGCAAGGCGATTCCACAGGCGACGGAAATGTGTCAGACGGTCCCGCAGGAGAGCAGGACGGAACCCACGCTCATATTTTCGACCGTATGGTTACAGAGAAAAAATATCTTAAAAGCGAGGCGACCTGCACCCAGAAAGCGTTGTATTACTATTCGTGCGAGTGCGGTGAAAAGGGCACTGAGACTTTCGAATACGGCATTCTGGGCGAGCATATATTCATGAACGGCATCTGTGCCGTGTGCGGAGCTGAAGACCCCGACAATCAGCTCGAATACAAACTTTCGACCGATCAGACGTATTATATCGTTGTGGGAAAGGGAACGTACAGCAAAAAAGACGTGGTAATACCTTCGGTATATAACGATCTTCCCGTCAAGGAGATCGCCGCAAACGCTTTCAAGAGATGGACTGCCATGGAGAGCATACAAATCCCCGACAGCATCGAGAAAATAGGAGAGAACGCTTTCAGCGGTTGCACCAAGCTCAAATATAACAGCGATCCCGACGGAATAGGCAGTTACCTCGGCAACGAAGACAATCCGTATATTATTCTCGTCACAATGTCGTCTGCATCCTTTACGGAATATACCCTTCCGTCGACGACTAAATTCATCGAATATGCCGCATTCAGCAGGTGCAGCAGTCTCAAGAGCGTCGTGATCCCCGACAGCGTCGTCAGGATAGGTTCGTCGGCGTTCAGTAACAATTCCGAGCTCGAATATGTCAAGATAGGCAAGGGTGTCAAAGAGATCGGCGATAAAGCGTTCGGAACATGCATCGCTCTTACTACCGTAGAGATCGCAGAGGGCAGCGCGCTCGAGACCATAGGAAAAGAGGCGTTTTCCACTACGAATATCACTTGGTTCAATATGCCTTCGGGAGTGGTCAGTATCGGTGCTCAAGCATTCTGGAATTGCAAGAACCTTTTGAGTATAACCATACCCGCAACCGTAACGAGTATAGGTTCTGAAGCGTTCGCCATATGTGAAAAACTGCTTGAAGTCTACGATCTCGGCAGCCGCAACATTACGGCGGGAGATACCGGCAACGGTAGTGTCGCACAGTATGCCAAATACGTCTACAAGTCTGCAAGCGATCAAAGCAAGCTTTCTACCGATGAGGACGGTTTCGTGTTCTTTACCGACGGCGCAAGCAAATCCCTCGTGGGCTACACGGGCAGCGAAACAGATATAATTCTGCCGACCGACGGCGAGTACGGCATCTATAGATGTGCGTTCTATGCTTCTGACGTAACAGACGTCGAAATATCCGACAACGTCACTTATATCGGAGAAAATGCGTTTTCTTCATGTTACTCGCTTGAGAGCGTGGTCATAGGCAGAGGTGTCGTTGCGATAGGCAGGTCTGCGTTCGGCGGATGTACCGATCTGACGTACGCGACGTTCCTCGACAAAAACGGCTGGTGGTACGCAAACAGTGCATCCGCGACCGAAGGAACCGCCGTCGACAGCTACTATCTCAATGCGACCGCTCTGACTTCTTCGACTGACGGTTTCATCAACAAGTATTTGTTCAAAGGAAACCGCTGATCTACGTTCGAAGCGGCAGTCCGCAAGCGCGTAAACATACACGACCGCTTTCCTGGCAGCGCGTTCGTGTCGACTACGGCAAAGCGGTTGAGTCTTATCGTTAAGATTGTCTGCTTTTGAAAAAGCAAACCCCGTATCCGACGTCGCCTGACGTCGGATACTTCTTTATTGCATTCAACGAGGCTCGTGCTTGAACATAGCGGAAATCCTGACGAGGTCAGACATATTTCGTTGCTTCGATATCGGAGCTATGAGCCCATTGCCGCAAAAGCGTGGACGTTGTGATTTTGCATTAAATAGCAAAAAAGCAAAACGCCCCGTCGAACAGGCGACAGGGCGAAATGGTGGAGACAACAGGGGCTTTTGCTTGCGCAAAAATAAAACGCAAAGAGGAATGAAGCATAAGGCGTGACTTATTGCTTGCGTTTTCTGAACCGCGCGCATTTGAGTTTTTTCGAAATGCGATCATCTTTTTGCGCGCGATTAAACTTCCGGGTCTACAAAAAAAGAAACCAAAACCGACAGATTCGATTTTGGTTTCTTTTGGTGGAGCTGAGGGGAGTTGCCTTACAGCGAGCGCCCAAGTTGGGGGACGCCACGATACGGGAGTATCGTGGCGCGCGAGCGTGCAGCCTGTCTGCTTGACGAAGGCAAGCAACAGGGGTGCACTCCCCACAGCGTCACCACGCAAAAAAGAACGGAAGCCGGCAGATGAACCGACTTCCGTTGCGTGGTGGAGCTGAGGGGAGTCGAACCCCTGTCCAAACATCTTTCCAGACCGCTTTCTACATACTTATCGGATGTTCGAAGTCCCTGACAAGCTACGTCCGCAAAGCTTGTTTCGGCGAGCCGCAAAGTCTTGTCGCGTCAACTGCGGCGCATTGCCGCGACCCTGTTCCACTGTCCGACGTCCGTCGGTGAGCGTGGAGATCACCGCGGACGGCTCAGCTGCAATTAGGCAGCGTAAGCGATTTGCTGATTTTGATTAGCGTTTAATTTTAGGTTTCCGTTTTTACGAAGCCGAGCCTTCGGTATGCTTACGAGTCCGTCCGTATGCCTGTCGAATCCGGGACAGCCCCATGGATATATTATGATATCATCAAAAAAGAGTTTTGTCAAACGTGTGAAGGGATATGCAAAAAGCGCTCCCTCGAGGGGAGCGCAGTCTTGCGTTGACAAAGTCACTTTTTGGGAACTTCGATCTTGGACTTGCCGCCCATATACATCCTCAAAGGCTCGGGGATGTTGACGGAGCCGTCCGCGTTGAGGTTGTTTTCGAGGAAGGCGATCAGCATGCGCGGCGGAGCGACGACGGTGTTGTTGAGCGTATGCGCGAGATAGTTGCCCGCTTCGCCCTTGATGCGGATGCCGAGACGTCTCGCCTGCGCGTCGCCGAGGTTGGAGCAGCTGCCCACCTCGAAGTACTTCTTTTGGCGCGGAGACCACGCCTCGACGTCGAGCGACTTGACTTTGAGGTCGGCAAGGTCGCCCGAGCAGCACTCGAGCGTGCGGACAGGGATGTCCAGCGAGCGGAAGAAGTCGACGGTGTTGGTGTAGAGTTTGACGAACCAATCGGCGCTCTCTTCGGGCTTGCAGATGACGATCATCTCCTGCTTTTCGAATTGATGTATGCGGTAGACGCCGCGCTCCTCGATGCCGTGCGCGCCCACCTCTTTGCGGAAGCAGGGAGAGTAGCTGGTCAATGTGAGCGGCAGCTTGCTCTCGGGGGTGACGGTGTCCATGAACCTGCCGATCATGGAGTGCTCGGATGTGCCGATGAGATAGAGGTCTTCGCCTTCGATCTTGTACATCATGTTCTCCATCTCGGCAAAGCTCATCACGCCGGTGACCACACTGCCGTGGATCATGAACGGCGGCACGACATAGGTGAAGCCGCGGTCGATCATGAAGTCGCGCGCATAGGACAGCACCGCGGAGTGCAGCCTCGCGATGTCGCCGGTAAGATAGTAGAAGCCGTTGCCGCTCGTGCGGCGCGCGCTGTCGAGGTCGATGCCCTCGAGGCGCTCCATGATGTCGATGTGATAGGGGACCTCAAAGTCGGGGACCGCCGGCTCGCCGAACCTCTCGACCTCGACGTTCTCCGAATCGTCCTTGCCGATGGGCACGGACGGGTCGATCATTTGAGGGATGACCAGCATGCGCTTGCGGATCTCGGCGGAGAGCTCGTCCTCTTTGACTTCGAGCTCGGCGAGCTCTTTCGCCATGGACGCGACTTGCTTTTTAGCCTCTTCGGCGCCCGCCTTGTCGCCCTTGGCGAGCAAGCCGCCGATCTGCTTGCTGATCACGTTGCGCTGATTGCGCAGATAGTCGCCGCGAGTTTTGCTGTCGCGGAATTGTTTGTCAAGCTCGATAACCTCGTCGACAAGGACGAGTTTTTCGTCTTGGAACTTCTTCTTGATGTTCTCTTTGACCGCGTCCGGATCGCTCCTGACGAATTTTATATCCAACATAAAAACACCTGCCTGTGTTGATTATCGTTATTTTGCAACGATGTTGACTATGCGCTTGGGGATGACGATCACCTTGACGGGCTTGAGATCGCCCAGCGCGGCTTTGACGTTGCCGTCTTGAAGCGCCATGTCCTCGATCGCCTTGTTGTCGGCGTCCGCGGGGACGACGATCTTTGCCTTGACGCGGCTGTTGACCTGCACCGCCATCTCGTACTCGTCGCGCACGAGCGCCTTTTCGTCGCAGGTCGGATAGGCGCATTTGAACACGCTCTCCTTGTGACCGAGCATCTCGTGCAGCTCTTCCGCGAAGTGGGGCGCAAAAGGCGCGATCAACAGCACGAAGTCCTCGACGCACTCGCGCAGGAAGGCGGCGTTGACCTTGCCGTCCATATACTTGTACATCGCGTTGACGAACTCCATCAGCCTCGCGATCGCGGTGTTGAACGAGAAGACTTTGAGGTCGTCGCTCGCGCGCTTGATCGTGCTGTGGCGGACGAAGTCCAGATCCTTTTCCGCCCTGCCGTATTCGCCCTTTGCCGCGCCTAGGTCGAGGCTCTTGACCACGAGCCTCTCGACGCGCTCCATAAAGCGGACGATGGATTCAAGCCCCGCGGTATTCCACGGACCGCCCTCGACATAGGAGAATCCGAACATCAAATACAGCCTGAACGCGTCCGAACCGTATTTGCCGACATACTCGTCGGGGGAGATGACGTTGCCCTTGGACTTGCTCATGCGGTTGCCGTCCGGTCCCAAAATCACGCCCTGGTGGACGAGAGAGGAGAACGGCTCGTCGAATTTGAGATAGCCCATGTCGCGCAGCGCCTTGGTGAAGAAGCGCGCGTAGAGCAAGTGCATGCACGCGTGCTCGGCGCCGCCGATATATTTGTCGACCGGGAGCATCTTGTTGATGATCTCGGGGTCGAACGCCTGCTTGTCGTTGTGCGCGTCGGGATAGCGCAGGAAGTACCAGCTGCTGCACACGAAGGTGTCCAAAGTGTCCGGGTCGCGCCTTGCCGGCTTGCCGCAGATGGGGCAGGTCGTGTTCATGAACGACTCGCATTTGAGCAGCGGAGATTTGCCGTCCGGCGTGAAGTCGACGTCATAGGGCAGTTCGACGGGGAGCCGGTCGTCGGGGACGGGCACCTCGCCGCAATGCGGGCAATGTATGATCGGTATCGGGCAGCCCCAATAGCGTTGACGCGAGATCAGCCAATCGCGCAGACGATAGTTGGTCTTGAGCGCGCCGTTGCCTTCCTTTTCGAGATCTTTGACGATCGCGACCTTAGCCTCGTCCGTCGTCATGCCGTCGTACTTGCCGCTGTTGACCAGCACGCCGTGTTCGCAATAGGGGAGGGAGTCGTCGCTGCCGTCCGCGCTCTTGATGACGCGGACGATGTCCAGCCCGAACTTCTTCGCGAAGTCGTAGTCGCGCTCGTCGTGCGCCGCGACGCCCATGACCGCGCCCGTGCCGTAGGAGTAGAGCACATAGTCGCCGATCCAAATGGGCACGCGCTTGCCGTTGACGGGATTGATGCAATACGCGCCGGTGAACGCGCCCGTCTTTTCGCGAGACGTGGAGAGACGCTCGATCTCGGTCGCCTTGGAGCAAGCCAGCTTGTACGCCTCGATCTCCGCCCTGTGCTCGGGGGTGGTCAGCTTGTCGACGAGCGGATGCTCGGGCGCAAGTATCACATACGACACGCCGAACACCGTGTCCGCGCGCGTCGTAAAGACGCTGAACTTGTCGCCGCTCTCGCAGGTGAAGACGATCTCGCCGCCGGTGGATTTGCCTATCCAATTGCGCTGCATCGCCTTTGTCTTTTCGGGCCAATCGATTTTGTCAAGCCCCGAGAGCAGCTCTTCGGCATACGCGGTGATCTTGAAAAACCATTGAGTCAAATTCTTGCGCACGACCGTCGTGCCGCAACGCTCGCAGCAGCCGTCGACGACCTGCTCGTTGGCAAGCACGGTGTTGCACGACGGGCACCAATTGACAGGCGCCTCTTTGCGGTAGGCGAGCCCGTGCTTGTAAAATTGCAAGAACAGCCATTGCGTCCACTTGTAGTAGTCGGGCATGCACGTCTTGATCTCATAGTCCCAATCAAAGGACGCGCCCATCGCCTTGAGCTGTTTTTCCATCGTCGCGATGTTTTTGAGCGTGCTGTCCTTGGGGTGGATGCCCGTCTTGATCGCATAGTTCTCCGCCGGCAGACCGAACGCGTCGAAGCCCATCGGCTGAAACACCTCTTTGCCGCTCATGCGCATGAACCGCGCGAACGTGTCCGACGGTCCGTAGTTGTACCAATGCCCGACGTGCAATTTCGCGCCCGAAGGGTAGGAGAACATCTCGAGGACGTAGTACTTGTTGTCGCGCTTTGTCGTGTCGAACGAGTAGAGTTTTTCGTCCTCCCAGCGCTTTTGCCATTTCTTTTCGATTTGAGTAAGATCCATAGTCTCTCCGTATGAACGCGTGTGCGCGCATATTCAAGACAATATTATATATTATCGCGCCGCGGTTGTAAAGTTATTTTGCGCGGTTGAGCGCGCGCGGCGAGGTTTTTGGGAAGAGTTTTGCTTCGCGCGCCGTCCAAACTCGCCCGCCGCGCCGTTTGAGTAGCTTTTTTGCGCAAAACGGTGTATATTATATATGAAGAATTTCGGGAGGCAATATGTCCGATATGTTCGATGAGGCGCTCTGCGCTTTGAAAAAGTTGGTCGCGATCGACAGTGTTCAGGCGGCGCCGTGCAACGCAAGCCCGTTCGGCGAGGGCGTCGCGAAGTGCTTGCAATTCGTCGCCGACGACGCAAAGAGCCGCGGCTTCAAAGTCGGTTTGGGCGACGGCTACTATGTCTGGGCGGAGACAGGCGAGGGCGACCTGTTCGGCGTCCTCGGTCACCTCGACACCGTCCCTCTCGGCGGCGGCTGGCACGCCGACCCGCTGGGCGAGATCAAGGACGGCGTCTTTTACGGCAGAGGCGTGCTCGACGACAAGGGACCGATGACGCTCGCGTTCTATGCGGCGCTGTCCCTGCTCAAAGAGGGCAAAAAGCCCAAACGCCGCATCCGCTTCATCTGGGGCGGCAACGAGGAGTCGGGCTGGAAGTGTATAGAGCGCTATCTCCAAAGAGAGGAGTTGCCCAAAGAGGGCATTTCGCCCGACGCCGACTTCCCCGTCATCAATTGCGAAAAGGGGGTCGCTCACGTCCGCCTGACGTTCGCAAAGCCAAAAGAGGTCGTCTCGATAAGGGGCGGAGAGAGGGTCAATGTCGTGATGCCCGAATGCCGCGCAAATGTGAGAGGAGAGATAGAGTGCGACCTTGCCGAGAGCGTCGAGGGCGGCTTGACGACGTTCTTTTCGGCAGGCAGAGCGGCTCACGGTTCAACTCCCTCCGAGGGAGTCAACGCCGGCTGGAAGATGCTCAAAACGCTCGCCTCGTTTTCGCCCGAATGCGGACGGCTCGCCGCGCTTTTGTGTGACCACGACGGCTCGGGACTCGGGATAGCATGCCGCGACGAAAAGAGCGGAGCGCTGACCTGTAATATGGGTATTATCGACACGGATACCAAAAATATCTTTGTTGAACTCGACATCAGACACCCCGTCGACGTGCCGAGAGAGGACATATTGAAAAGGCTTAAAGCGGTTGACGGCGTCAAGTCGGTCGAGTTGACCGCATTCCACGAGCCGCTCTATGTCGCCCCGGACGACGAACTTGTCAGGGCGCTTTCGGACGCGTACAACGCCTGCACAGGCGAGAGCGCAAAGCCGATCGCGATCGGCGGCGCGACCTATGCGAGGGCGCTGCCCAAGGCGGTCGCGTTCGGACCCGTCTTCCCCGGAGAGAAGAGCACGATCCATATGCCCGACGAGAGGCAGAGCCTCGAAAAGTTGAGAAAGATCTATGACATCTACTGCGCGAGCTTTGAGCGGCTGCTGTTTGAGTGACAAGGAGATACTATGCAAAAGAAAAAGATCTTGTTCGTGTGTCTCGGCAACATCTGCCGTTCGCCGATGATGGAGTATGTGTTCCGCGCCGAGGCGGAAAGCAGAGGCGTCGCCGACATGTTCGAGGCGGCTTCCGCCGGCACGAGCGGCGAAGAGGCAGGCAACCCCGTCTATCCGCCCGCGAGGAGAGAGCTCGCCGCGCACGGCATTTGCTGCGACGACAAGAGGGCGCGCAAATTGACCGAAGACGACTATCGCCGCTTCGATCTCATCGTCACCGCCGAGGAGCGCAACAGCCGCGCGGCAAGCCGCATTTTCGGCGGCGACCCCGACGGCAAGATATGCAGATTGCTCGATTTCTGCACGCGGCCGCGCGACATCGACGACCCATGGTGGACGGGCGATTTCAAGACCGCGTACAACGACATCCTCGAGGGAGTGACCGCGCTTTTGGACAAATTGACCGCAAAATGACGCGAGCAAAGTCCGCGCTATGACGCGCGCAAAAGAATATGCAAAAGACGCACGATTTTGTGCGTTTTTTGTTTGACAGCCGGCGCGCGCCGGAGTACAATATTGCGCGGGAAAGTTTGAGAAGGAAGTCCTATGAATTTTTTGTCCACGTTCATACAGGTGCTGATCGTCGTCGCGCTCGCCGTGCCCGGATTCGTGCTGCGCAAAACCAAACTGCTGCCCGAAAACACAGCCGGCATATTCGCCGCGCTGTTGCTCTATGTCGCGCAGCCGTTCTTGATGATGTCGTCCATTCTCGGCAATGAGTTCCGCAAAGAGATGCTCGCCGATTTCGGCTGGGTCGCGCTGTTCGCGATCGTCACGCAGCTCGCGGTCTATTTTGCCGCCAAATTGATCTTCTGCAAGACAAAGGAAGAGGCGAGTAAGCGCGCCTGCGTCGCCGCGTCGTATCTCGGCAACGTCGGCTTTATGGGTATCCCGGTGATGGAGATGCTCTTTCCCGGCAACGGCGACCTCGTGCTCTATACCGTCGTCTACAACATCGTATTCAACGCGATGTGCTGGACGCTCGGCGTGTTCGCGATCACGGGTGAGCGCAAGAGCGTGCGTCCGATCAAGATCCTGCTCAATCCGCCCACGATCGCGGTGATCGTCGCGCTGCCGTTCTTTTTCTGCAACGTCGACATTCCCGATCAGGTCATGACCCCGATCGGCTATCTCGGCGACATGACGCTGCCTCTTTCGATGATCATCCTCGGCATCCGCCTTGCCGACATGGCGCCAAAAAAACTCGTCGACCCGAAGATCTATCTCGTCGCTTTTGTCAAATTGGTGGTCGCGCCGCTGCTGTCGCTCGGGATAGTGATGCTCGTCGCGCTTGCGGTCGACATCGACAGATATGTGATCATCGCGCTGTTCATCATCGCCGCGATGCCGTCCGCGTCGAGCACGCTGACGTTCGCCGAACTTTACGGCGGAGATTGCGAGACCGCCGCGGCAGCCACATTGATGAACACGCTGCTCTGCGTGATATCGATACCTCTGCTCATGATGCTTTGCAACGTGATCTGAGCGGACGGAGTGAGGAGAGACCGAAGGATAAAAACTTCGGCGGAATTGTCCCGAAGCGCGGGGGAGCGCCGCAGGTCTCGATGCGGACGAAAATTGATTTTTGCAAAAACGGAAGTATACATTCGGATCGCCGCCGGTTCAAGTCCGGCAGGCAGCTCCAAAAAAGCCTTGTTTCATTCGGAAACAGGGCTTTTTCATGTTTACACATTTATACACTTTTTACACAGGGACACCGAATGCAAGTCAAAGTAACTTTAACAGTGCCTCCCTTTTTTCGTTTGAAAGACCTTTCAGCTTTTCCAAAAGTTGTTTGTCTGACCGGTAATGTTCCAAATCGCCGTAAAAGAACTCTTCTTCGGTAATACCGCAAGCCTGTATGATTTTTAAGAGGACTTCCAAACTTGGTAAAAAATCCCTCCTGCTCTCCATTCGGTTAATGTACCCGATGTTCATATCAATGTCAATGGAAAGAGCCTTTTGGGAAAGTTTTGCCTTAGACCTGAAATAGCCGATCCTGTCTATAATGTCGTTTTTGTCCATGACCCTAAAACCTGCCTTGTCGTTTACCAAAAGTATAAAATATATAGATGTTTGACGGGTACACGTTGAAAGCAGTAAAATCACATTATATGTTTATAATTTTATACAACTATATACATACAATGTGATTACCGTTGACTTAAATCACATTGTATGTTATAATGGCAACAGTAAAATGATAAGGAGACAAACCCAATGATTGTGAACTGTAAAGACTTACATGACCGGGTAAGGCGTGCAGTACGATTTGCACACCCCGATTATCAAGTACCCCCTGCCAACAGCAAAGAGATATGTTCGGATTTTACAAAGATACCGAAGAACGGCGTTTATATAATGTTTGAAAATGGCGAAACGGCGCACCCCTGCGACTTAAACGAACGGATCGTCCGTATCGGGATAAGCGAGCAGCCGGACAGACTGCCACGGCGTTTGAAATCCCACTACAACGGAAAAAGTATTTTCAGAAAGCACATCCGTACCGCCATTGCCGAAAGAGACGGCATTGCAGTTGACAAAGTAACCATGCAACAGATTTCCGATTATATTCGTAAAAATATTACATTTGCTGTAATAGAAGTAAACGCCTATGAGAAACGGAAAGAACTGGAAAAAGCACTGATTACCACCGTTGCGCAATGCCCCGAATGCAATGCCTCGGACAAATGGCTCGGAAAGTATTGTGCCGCACCAAAAATACGCAATGGGAAGTTATGGAATGTGGAATATTTGAATAGCAAAACACCCTTAACAAGTGAGCTTTTCCAACTGATTTGCGACGGACTTGTTTTTTGGCATGAAGTAGACGAAGATTATATAAAATTTATGAATGACTGACCTTATGTCCTTAACTTGGTACCTGAAATCTCTTATAATTGAAAAAAAGGAGTTTTACAAATGAACAAGGCGATGAAAGTTATAATCTCTGTTGTTTTAGCTTTTGTTCTCTGCCTGTCATTTGCCGCCTGTGCAAATGATGGACGGGACGGAGAAAACGGCACGAATGGGGCGGACGGCAAAAGTGCTTATGAAATTTGGCTTGATAACGGGCATACGGGAACCCAAGCCGATTTTTTGGAATGGCTGAAAGGTGAAGACGGCAAGGACGGAATAACCCCCGAAATTGCCATAGGAAGTAACGGAAATTGGTATATTAACGGAGAAGATTCGGGCATAAAAGCCCAAGGTCCTGCCGGTGAAGACGGTATTGACGGTGACCCCGGGACAGACGGACAACAAGGCCCGCAAGGGGAACAAGGCATGCAAGGAGAACAAGGACCGCAGGGTGAAAAAGGAGAACAGGGGGAGCAAGGACCACAGGGAGAACAGGGAATACAAGGAGAACAAGGGATACAAGGCCCTCAGGGCGATAAAGGCGAGCAAGGAGAACAAGGGCCGCAAGGTGAGCCGGGTAAATCAGCCTATGAAATCTTTATGCAGTATAACCCTGATTACCCCGGCAACGAAGAAGAATGGATTTGGGATATTTATAACGGCGGTACCTTATATTCCTTTGATGTTACCTTTATGGTAAGCCCGGAGCCTGTTGTTAAAACAGTTTATTACGGAGACCCTGTTGAGCCCCCCACAGTACCTGAAATAACAGGAAATATATGGGTTTGGGATGAAAACATAAACTTAAATAAAATAACCAAAGACACTGTTGTTACCGGTAAGTATGTTACTGAAGGATTGATATTTGAATCTTTGAATGGGGAAAATATAGTCAGAGGTGGTAGAGCTACCGGGGCAGAGACTGTCTGGTTACCACTTGAAGGAACCACTAATGGGGGGAAAGATCTTACAGTAGATATAGTTCAATATGCCCAGGATGGCTCACCCGGGTACTCTTGGCTTGGGGTAAAAAACTTATATGTGCCAGAGGGTTATAAAGCCTTTGGAACAGCTTACCTTAGCGGAACCGCAGACAGGTATAATATGCATACTGAGTGGGGATTTACAGACCTTGTAACAATACTGATACCGAGCACCATAGAAATAATAAGACAAGATTACTTTGATGCAACAGGTAATTTGGAAATCATTTATTATGGAGGTACAGGTGAAACAAGCTGGAAAGATAATATTACCGTAGAGGCAAATAACTATATCATTGACAGTGAGTGGGCAGATCAATATGGTCCTACTTGGTATTATTACTCTGAAACAAAACCAACGGAAGAACAATTACAGAGTGAGATAACCAAAGGCAATTATTGGCATTATGCCCCTGACGGTTGTACCCCTGTTATTTGGGAGTAAAATGCAGGCTTTCAATCTTTGAGTGAATTGCCAAGTAATTTGAAGCTGATAGCTGTATTACAAGACATACAGAAAGCATGTAAAAGCAACGATTTACAACACAGAACGGTATTCCGCTCGCGGAATACCGTTCTCAAACTGTCAAACAAATAAAAATGAATATGCAAAAGCCGACCGATGAACGGTCTGTACATCACTCAAAGAAAATATGCTAAATCAAAGCTGTTTTTGAGCAAACAATTCGGCAGTAGTTGCAAAGCCAAAGATCTCACGAGGATAACTATTGACCCAATCTTCGACAAAGCGAATATCTTCGTCGGAATATTTTGCAATATCCGAACCCTTTGGAATAAGACGACGTATATCGCGATAGATACGCTCATTTGAGCCACGCCCACACGATCGATACGGATGACAATAATATATCGAGGTGCGCCTGCGGCGGACAGCCGAACCCACGCGATGACAAGCATCGCGTAGTGTTCGCTCCTCCTGACTTTGCGCCAAAAAGGGACCCGGTTGAAATGCTTCAACCGGGTCCCTTTTTGGCGCAGAGTCAGGGATTCGAACCCTGGGTTACCTATTAGGCAACACAGCATTTCGAGTGCTGCACCATCGACCTCTCGGACAACTCTGCATTTATTGCTCAAATAGTATAATATATTTTCGACCAAACGGCAAGCGTTTTGGGCAAGTTTTCAATATGTGCGCAAAGAATATGTTTTTGAGTGACGCTTGCAAGCGCCGTCTTGCGAAGTCCGTGCCGTCGCTTTGACCGTGAGACGGCGGACGCGCAGGGCGTTTCGTTGAATTTGCCTCGGCGATGTGATATAATCACGGTATGGACTATTGCGTTTCGGACATCCACGGGCATTACGATCTGTTCTGCCGCCTGCTTGACAAGGTCAAGTTTTGCGGCGGGGACAAGTTGTATGTGCTCGGCGACATCATCGACAAGGGGGCGGACAGCGTTCGGCTTGCCCGACTTTTGTTTGCGATGCCGAATGCGGTCTGCATCGCCGGCAATCACGAGTACGACTTTTTGAAGTACTATCGCGCATTGATGAGCCGCACGGAAGATCCCGAAACGGTGATGGATCGGCTGCGCGGCTGTTTCGAGGACGGCGGCTTGCTCGATTGGGAAACGATCGACGCGATGGAGTCGCTGCCTTTCTTTGTCGAGACGGACGACTTTGTCGGCGTGCACGCCGGCGTTCCGGTCGAGGACGGGAAGCCTTTGCCCGCCGCGCAGGCGACTTGCGAGCAATTGGTCTACGATCGCCGCTTTAAGGATGCGGACGTCTTGCCTCAAGGGGGCAAGTGCGTGCTGTACGGGCATACGCCGGTCAGGTATTTGACAAACAGGGACGAGATCTTGTTCTATCCGCGAAGAGAGACGCCGCACGGCGGTGCGCACATCGCCGACTATTGCAAAATACATTTGGACACGGGCGTCGCTTTGAGCGGGATCTTGGGGTGTTTGCGGGTCGAGGACTGCCGCACTTTTTATGTGAGAGAAAGATAGGTTTTTGTGCGACCCGGATCAGAAATTTCGCCGCCGACGCTTTGCGCCGACGGCGTGATTTTGTGTTTGCCTAAGCGGTCGATCGAGGTCGGATCAAAAGAGCATGCTCCCGCGATCGGAATTTTCGAGACCTGTTCCGCTATTGCTTGGGCGCATATGACAATTGATATTCAAATATTGCCACGCTCGAATGTGTCGTGTCATCCGTCGCTTTCAGTCGCAACAAGAGGACGAAAGAGGTCTGAGTGTAGATCTCGGTCTCTCCGGTGGTCGCGTCGGGGATCTCTATGTCGTATGCCCACAGCAAGTCGGGGTCATCGGCATCGAACGCAATGCCGTTTGAGCCGACGATCCATCCGGTCGTCAGGAAGTTGTCTTCGTTGGTCGTGACATCGGGCGTAAATGTGCCGGCGACGTCTTCGTTTTGGGTGTATTCTTGCTTGGACACGAACTTGTATTCAAACTTTGCCGCTTGCGCTTTGTCCGATTGAGACAACTCCTCGAACGGGGTAAATGTATAGTCGTACATGCCGCTTTCGGTCGCGGAGGCGGCGGAAGCGAGTTTGCCGATCTTGATCAGGTTTGCGTCTTTGTAGGCGACAAATCCGTCGCTCTCGAAGTCGTTTGGGCTCAGTCCTTCATAGGAGCTCTTGTCGTTCAAGAAGGCGCCGTAGTGGTATGCAAAAAGCTCTGTGGTGCTTTGCGCAGGGGCTTTGAGGGTATATGTCGCTGCCTTTGACCACGCGCTCGCTTTGTAGGTGTCCGATTCGGGGACGCGGATAGTGATCGAAAGGACGTCGCCGGCATTATAGATCGGCGAAGGATCGGGGAATTGATTGTCTTCCGCCCCGGTAAGTTGGAATGTAAACGTGCCGTCTGTGCCCGGAGATATGATCTGATACACCCCGCGATCTTTTTCGGGGAAAAGGGACTCGGCGACATCGCACAGGTGCCAGGTCTTTCCGCCGTCAAGCGAGAAGTCGATGCTTGTCGCGCTCTGACTGCTGATGCTCACGAATTGATAGTCGTCGTGCTCGTAGTTTTCAAGTTCCACCCACACGGAGCCGTAGGCGTCTTGCCAAATATTCAAAATGTTTGTGTCAAGCTCTCTTGACGCTCGGGTGTCTTCTTTGTCGCCGCATCCGACAACGGCGAACAAAGCGCAAACGATCAAAGCCAAGCTTGTCAAAATGCAGATCGATTTTTTCATGATTTCCTCCTTAATGTAGCACTATGGTGCTATTTAATTAAATGATACTACCATAGCGCTAATATGTCAAGATTATTGCAATCGGAGACGGACACGGATGGATATAAAGGTAGCGGAAAGGATAGCGGAATTGATGAGAGATGAGGGGATAAATCAAGTGCAACTTGCTGCAAAAATAGGCGTCAAGCAAAACACGGTAAGTTCGTGGGTGCTCGGGAAAAAGGAACCAAATATCAGCAGTTTGTGGCGTCTTGCCGACTATTTCGAGGTGGATATAGACTATTTGGTTGGGCGGAAACCTTATTAAACGAGTCGTTTTGACGGCTCATGTTTTTGCGGACATCGATCAGATAGTAATAATTATTAACAATTATTTTCAATGTATTTCAAGGTCATTCCTGTATTGATAGATCGGCGCATTAATGATACGCAAATGTCCATTATCGTACAATGCGACAAGTTTCGGTCAATTTTGCGAAAACTTTACAAACATCGGTTGATTTTTTACATTCGATTTTAGTATAATCAAAACAACGAAGGTGCCGAAGTGTCTCGGCGCCTTTATTCGTAAATAAGGTATGAGGTATCTATGAAAAAATTGAATGCGGAGATGTGGGACAAGGTCCAATATATCTTCCGAAACTACTATGACGGCATGATACATTGCGCGGTCGTATACGAAGGTATCGTCGATCAAGCGGTCATGCGCAAGGCGATCAGGCGCGTCGTAGACAAGATCGACGTGCTGCACTCGTCGTTCATCGCCGGCGCGATCAAGCCCTATTGGGTCGTCAACGACAATTACACCGACGAAGAGATGCTCTATGTTCACGACGGCGAGGTCTCGCACGAGGCGATGGAGCGCATCCTGACCAACCGCGTCGACTATCGCGGCAAGCTGCAATTCAAAGCGACGCTGCTGCGCAATGAGGAGAGGCAGCGGTCGGTGCTTTGCCTCGTCATCAACCACATCTGCCTCGACGGCAGAGACTTCATCGCGCTGGTCAAGACGATCGTCGAGGCGTATCGCGGCATTTGCGCCGATCCCGACTTCGATCCCGTCGTCAAATGCGGCAGCCGTAGCGCGAAGCAGATCTACCGCGACCTGCCCGAAGAGTTGCGCAAAAAGGCGAGGATACTCTATCGCAACGTCTCGCGCACCAACATCAAGAATGCGTTCCCGTTCGGCGAGCAGTGCGACGACGACAAGCCGCACATCGTTCGCGCGACCCTTTCCGCCGACAAGATGTCCGCGCTCAAAGCGCGAGGCAAGGCGGACGGCTACACCGTCAACGACATCTATCTCGCCGCCTATTTCACCGCGGCGGCAAAGGCATGCGGCTTCAAGCCCGACACTCCGTGCGAGATCACTTCTATGCTTGACATGCGCCGCTATCTGAACGACCACGAGACCGAAGGCTTTACGAATTTGACCTCGTACATGCCGTGCAAGCTGGCGGGCGGCGTCGGCAATTCGTTCAGGGAGACGCTCGAACACGTCGCCGAGGCGCTCGCGCCGCACAAGTCCAACCCGCTGCTCGGTATGGCGGGGCTGCCGTTGATGAAATTCGGGCTCACGTTCCCGTTCTTCATCGCGACGCGGCTCGTCAAGCTGGGGTACAGCAATCCGCTGTTCACGATGAGCAACATGGGCGTGCTCAGATCGGCGGACTTCGACCTGCCGGAGCACAAGTCGCTCGACGCGTTCTTTACCGGCACGATCAAGTACAAGCCGTATATCCAGATCGCGGCGACCACTTTCGACGGAGCGGCGACCTTCACCGTCTGCGAAAAGTGCACGCTCGAAGAAAAGCAGGCTGTGCGCGGCTTCCTCGACCACTTTGTCGCCGTGCTCGGCGATTACGCCGACGGCAAGATCTGAGCCGGCAAAACATACCGGACCCGCGCGGCGCCGAACAAACGGCGCCGCAATTTTTATCTTTCCGCCGCCGTCAAACGCTTGCCTCACGCGCGCGCATAATATATAATCGATATATGAATATATTGTTCGTCTGTTCGTCCAACATCTGCCGCTCGCCCTTTTGCGAGTATGTGTTCCGCGACATGGTAGCCAAAGATCCCGAGTTGCAAAAGCGCGTGAGCAAAGTCGCGTCCGCGGCGGTGTTCAACCGCATGTACAAGATACACCCCAAGGCGCGGATCGCGCTGCTTCGCGAGGGGTTTGACGGCGCATATATCGACGCTCACAAGCCGTCGTTCAAGTGGGGCGACCGCCATCTCTTTGACGAAGCGGACTTGATCGTCGGGATGTCGAGGGCGAACAAGTGGGTGCTGCCGCTGCGCTATCACCGTAAATTCGTCACGATCTCCGAGTACGCCGAGGGCGCATATGAGAAGGTACCCGATCCCTTCTTGATGAAAGAGGTCGACGACTATCTGGCGGTGATGGACTTTCTCAAAGCCAAACTCGTCAAGTTCGCGGACAAGATCAAGTCGCTCCCCGCGGACGGAGAGTGAGCGCCGTTTTGTACATAAAGCCGCAAGTCATTCAAAATACGCGATAGTCATGCAAAACAAGCCGAGACGAGGCTATATTTTGTCGTTACGCCGCGCAGTGGGGCATATGCCTCGGGGCGCGGCTTTATTTGCGCTGAAAAGGTATTTTTCAGTACTGTCTATGAACTGTATATCGCCGTCGTTTTGTCAAGTGTTTTTGCCTCAAAAAAATAAAAATTATTTGCCGAATACCCGTTGACAGGGTGCATATACTGTGTTATCATAATTAAGCCAACAACAAAATACAGCACGTTTCTTTTGACCTCACCACAATATATAGTGGTGGGATGAGACGAGGAGGAAAGTATGTTCGATACCATCATCAAGCGCGACGGCAGAAGGGTGCCGTACGACATCACCAAGATCCAGACCGCTATCGGCAAGGCAATGGCGTCCGCCGGACGCAAGGACGATCAGGAGTGCGCAAGGCTCGCGCGCCTGGTCGAAGAGCGTCTCGAAGACAAGTTCGAGGGCACCGGCAACAGCCCGACCATCGAAGACATCCAAGACATGGTCGAAAAGGTCTTGATGGAAAACGGCTATGCCTACATTGCCAAAAAGTACATACTTTACCGTGCCGAGCGCACCAAGTCGCGCGAGATGAACACCGCGCTCATGCGCATCTACAACGAGCTGACGTTCACCGACGCCGGCGACAGCGACATGAAGCGCGACAACGCCAACATCGACGGCGACACCGCGATGGGCACGATGCTCAAATACGGCAGCGAGGGCGCGAAGGACTACTATTCCAAATACATCCTCTCTCCCGAACAGAGCAAGGCGCACCGCGAGGGCGACATCCACATCCACGACTTCGACTTCTACACGTTGACGACGACGTGCTGCCAGATCGATCTGCTCAAGCTGTTCAAGGGCGGCTTCTCGACCGGTCACGGCTTCTTGCGCGAGCCCAACGACATCCAAAGCTATGCGGCTTTGGCGTGCATCGCGATCCAGTCCAACCAAAACGACCAGCACGGAGGGCAGAGCATCCCCAACTTCGATTACGGTCTCGCTCCGGGCGTCGTCAAGACTTACAAAAAGCTGTATGCGTCCAACCTTGCGAAGGCTTTGGAGCTGATCGACAACAGTCCGCTCACCGTCGACGACGTCAAGAAGATCGTCAAGGACATCGAGCGCGAAAAGGGCGTGTATCCCTGCCTTGCGGGCAGCAAGGAATATGACAAGGCGGAGCGCGAGGCGTTCAAGGACATCCCCGACGACGACTTCCGCAAGGCGAAGAAGTTTGCAAAAGACAACGCCGACCGCGAGACGGACAGGGCGACCTTCCAGGCGATGGAGGCGCTCATCCACAACCTCAACACGATGCACTCCCGTGCCGGCGCGCAGACTCCGTTCAGCTCGATCAACTACGGCACCGACACTTCGCCCGAGGGCAGGATGGTCATCAAGAACATCTTGCTTGCCGAAGAGGCGGGGCTCGGTTTCGGCGAAACGCCCATCTTCCCCATCCACATCTTCAAGGTCAAAGAGGGCGTCAACTACAACAAGCAGGATCCCAACTACGACTTGTTCAAGCTCGCTTGCAAGGTCAGCGCGAAGAGGCTGTTCCCCAACTTCTCGTTCATCGACGCGCCGTTCAACCTGCAATACTACAAGCCCGGTCGCCCCGAGACCGAGATCGCGTACATGGGCTGCCGCACCCGCGTCATGGGCAACGTCTACGACCCGTCGCGCGAGATCACCTATGGCAGAGGCAACCTGTCCTTCACCTCGATCAACCTGCCGCGCATCGCGATCAACAGCAAGGGCAATGTCGATTGGTTCTTCGAGGACCTCGAGCGCAAGCTCGACCTCGTCTGCCGTCAATTGCTCGACCGCTTCAAGATCCAATGCAAAAAGCGCGTCAAGAACTTCCCCTTCCTTATGGGGCAGGGCGTGTGGATAGATTCCGAAAAGCTGGGACCCAACGACGAGGTCGGCGAAGTGCTCAAGCACGGCACGCTGTCCGTCGGCTTCATCGGTCTTGCTGAGACGCTGGTCGCGTTGACGGGCAAGCACCACGGCGAGAGCAAGGAGTCGCTCAACCTCGGCATGGACATCGTCAGATTCATGCGCGAGTACCTCGACAGAATGTCGCAAAAGACGGGGCTCAACTTCGGTCTCATCGCGACGCCGGCAGAGGGGCTTTCGGGCAGGTTCGTCCGCATCGACAAGAAGAAGTACGGCATCATCCCCGGCGTGACCGACAGAGAGTACTACACCAACTCCTTCCATGTGCCTGTCTACTACAACATCAGCGCGTACGACAAGATCAGGATCGAGGCGCCCTTCCACGCATTGACCAACGCCGGACACATCAGCTATGTCGAGCTTGACGGCGACACCGCCAACAACCTCGAGGCGTTCGAGAAGATCGTCAGATGCATGAAAGAGGCGGGCGTCGGCTACGGCTCCATCAACCACCCGGTCGACCGCGACCCCGTCTGCGGATACAGCGGCATCATCGGCGAGACTTGCCCCAAGTGCGGCCGCAAAGAGCATGACGGCGAGTTCGGCTTTGAGCGCATCCGCCGCATCACCGGCTACCTCGTCGGTACGCTCGACCGCTTCAACAACGCAAAGCGCGCCGAAGAAAAAGACCGCGTCAAGCACGGTCTCGACGGGCTCAAGTAATGACAAAGATACGTCTTGCCGGGACCGTCGGCGACTCGATCACCGACGGGCCGGGCATCAGATATACGATATTCGTGCAGGGCTGTCCGCACAACTGCCCCGGCTGTCACAATCCGCAGACGCACGATTTCGGCGGCGGCAAGGACGTGGACATCGACGTCCTGCTCGAAGAGGGGATGCGCAACCCCCTGCTTTGCGGAGTGACGTTCAGCGGCGGAGAGCCGATGTGCCAGGCAAGGGCGCTCGCCGAGCTTGCGCGCAAGTTCCGCGAGAGGGGAGTGGACGACATCGCCTGCTACACCGGCTATCTGTGCGAGGACTTGCTCGCCGGCAAAGTCGACGGCGCAAAGGAGCTGCTCGAACAGCTCGACACATTGGTCGACGGTCCGTTCATACAGGCGCGCCGCACATGGGAAGCCAAGTTCATGGGCTCGGACAACCAGCGCGTGATCGACGTGCAGCGCACGCTCAAAGAGGGCAAGGTCGTGCTCGACGAGTCCGAGCGTTGGAATTGAAAGACATCTTCAAAAACATCAAGACGCGCTCTAGCGCGTTTTTTCGTGCCCGTGTTTGTAAAACGATCAAATAAGGGCGCGACGTAAAGTGGAAACACTCATTCTACCGATAGTAGAGCCGCGCCATATTGCACGATCGGCAAAGTTGTGGTATACTCGTATCGAACAAAGAGTGCAAGCCCGACGGAGGTGCAACATGAGCGAAAACGAAAAACTGTCATATGCGGTGGGCAGGAAGATCGCCGACCTGCGCAAGCGAAAAGGATTGACTCAACGTATGCTTGCCGACAAGATCTTCACTTCCGACAAAAATCTTTCCAAATGGGAGACCGGCAAAGCGTTGCCCGATCTCGAATATCTTCTTGCGATCTGCACGGCGCTCGAGGTGGATATAACCTATTTTACGGCAGATGAGGACGTAAGCGCCGAGATTTCCGCTGCGCGCAAAATCGCAAAATACAAGTCAAGCATGCGCAAATGGCTGAGTTTGGCATTGGCGTTCGCCACATTGCCGCTCTTTGTGTTTGCCGCCGCTCGGGCATATCTTCCGACCGAGCTTCCCGTGCATTTTGACGGCGAACTGAATGCGGATCGTTCAGGTTGGGTGGGAGAATTGTCGATTGGGACGTTCGTCATGTTCGGCGTTACGCTTATACTCATCGCAGGTATCGAGGTCGTAAATCGCAAATTCCTTGCCGACCGTCTCATTTTTGACAGGCGCACGCCTATGGTTTTCGGCTTGACATTGTTGCTTGTGGACGCGATTTCGCTTGCGGTGACCGTGTCGTCTGTCGTCGTGTCTTACAATGCTGCGGCGGAACAGGGGCTCGCCGCGCCGGATGCGCAGCCGTTCGCGTGCGTTTTCGCGTCTTTGCTTGCTTTGATCGAGTGGATGGTAGGCTGTGCGATGTTTGCGGCAGACCGCAATGCGATCTTTGGGTTTAGAACATCGGCGGCTATGCAGTCTGACAGGTCGTGGAGAGTATACAATTCGGTCGCCGGGGCATACTTCTGTTCATATTCGTTCGTGTTCGGTGCGGTCATGGCGTTGTTGCCGCAGCCGATCGGAGAGGTCGCGGCGTTGTGCTGTGCGCTCTTGCCGCTGCTTCCGTTGACGGCGATAGCGTATTTCACCGCAAAACATATGTTGAAACGCGGAAGTTGACGCGTTTTCCGCAAAGTATTGACTTGTATGCTCTTTGCTGATACAATGTAGTCGGGAGGTGTTTTATGGACACCAAAGACAGACCGCTCATCCCGACATATTGCCTGTTCCAAGGCTGCTACAACCCCGAGTACGAAAAGGACATCGCGGTGAGCAAGGACTTGTGCTGGCGATACAACGCGCTCAGCCCGAACGACCGCGAGGGCAGGGGCGCGATCCTTACGCGCCTCATCGGCAAGCTCGGCAAGGACGCGGAGTTCGTGCCGCCGTTTTGGTGCGATTACGGCTATCGCATCGAGGTCGGCGACAATTTTTATGCCAATCACAACACGGTGATGCAGGACGGCGGAGGGATAACCTTCGGTGACAACGTGTTCATCGCGCCCGGCTGCGTGTTTACGACCGCCGAGCATCCTCTCGACCCCGAACAGCGCAAAAAAGGTCTCGAGATCGCCAAACCGATAAAGGTGGGCAGCAACGTCTGGATAGGCAGCAACGTCACCGTGCTCGCAGGCGTGACGATCGGCGACAACACCGTCATCGGCGCAGGGAGCGTCGTGACGGGGGACATCCCGTCCGGCGTCGTCGCGGTGGGCGTGCCCTGCCGCGTGATGAGGCGCATCACCGAAGAAGACAGGGACCGCTATCCCATGTTCGACCCCGATCGCTATGGCAAAGGGTGACGGATTGATCTTGCTTTTCGATGTGGACGACACGCTGCTCGACTTCGCCAAGTCGGAGCGGCGCGCGATCACGCACACTTTGAAGACGTTCGGGATAGAGCCGACAGAGGAGCTGATCTCCGCCTATTCTCAGATCAACCTTGCTTGCTGGAAGCTGATCGAGGACAACAAGATCACGCGCAAACAACTCGACCGCATGCGGTTCGACATCTTGAACGAGCGCTTTGCGATCGAGGGGAAGGACAGCGTCGCGATGGGCGCGTGCTATCGCAAGGAATTGTCCGAGGCGAGCTATGTGATACGCGGCTGCCGCGCGCTGCTTGCCGAACTGTCGCGGACGGACAGGCTGTTCATCGTCACCAACGGCGCCGAGCCAACACAGCTCAAACGGCTCAAAAAGGCGGGGATAGACGGCTTTTTCGAGGACATATTCTATTCCGAAAGCATCGGATTTTCAAAACCGTATCGCGAATTTTTCGACTATGTCGCCGCGCACGTCCAAGATTGGGACGCCGCGCGCGCGGTGTTGATCGGCGATTCGCAGACTTCGGACATCGCCGGCGCGAACAATGCCGGGATCACGAGCGTGTGGTTCAATCGGCGCAACGAAAAGATAGGCGGAGTCAAGCCCGACTTCACCGTAAAGAATTACGGCGGACTGAAAGCCGTGCTGTCGCGTCTAAGGACAAAGCTCGCTAAATAATTTGCGCAGACCAAAATTTTTGAAAATATCTCATTTTGGAGCGTAAAACGTTTGACTTATCGCGTGTTTGGTGCTATAACGTTGTCGATAAAGAAATTTATCACGGAGGTTATAACAATGAATAAGCAACAAAGACAGCAACAGCTCGACGTCGAGAAGTGGGACGACAGCGCTGCGAAGGGATACGACACTTGCGGCAGCTATGCATATTGCTCCGCTTGCGACAAGTCGGTCGAGTTCCCCTGCGCGACCGCCGAAGAGAAGGCGGCAAAGGCTGCGAAAAAGCCCGCAAAGAAGCCGGCTGCAAAGAAGGCGACCAAAAAGAGCAAGTGATCGCAACAGACAGACAAAGCAAAGGACCGTCGCAAACGCGGCGGTCTTTTGTCATGCTCAATATCGATTGAAAGGCTCAGTCCTCGTCCGTGACCGCAGAGCACATCAGCGCGTTGGCGACCGCAAACACCTCTTCGTCCGCCTTGACGACCTTGCGGTCGTAGGTGACCAGCCCGTTTTGCTCGTTTTCGACGTCCGAAAGCTGGGTGTAGATCGCCGCGCAAAGTCCCTGTTCGACCGCCGGCAAGATCTGTTTGCGAAGCAGCTTTTCGATCGCGGCGTTCATCTTGTCCTTGTTCGAATAGACGAGATAGCCGAACGTCTTTTTTTCGTTGAAAACGTGCCCCGGCACCTTCATGCTGTATCCGCCGTACTCGCTCAATACGACGTGGCGGCTGTCGCGTTTCGGCATGCGGAAGGGGAGGATGTAGCGGTGGATGCTGCGGACGGGCGCGCCTTGGTCGTACCAGCCGCTTGTCGAGTCGACAAGACGAGTGTCGTCGAGCTCGAGCAATTTTTGGGTCATCTTTTGGCTGTCGAACTGTCCCCATGCCTCGTTGAACACCGTCCAAAGCGCGATGCACGGGCAGTTGTAGAGCTGTTCGACCGTCTCTGCCATCTCCTTTTCGAAAAGCTTGCGCCCCGTCTCGTCCTCTCTCGCGAGGCGGCGGTAGTTGGCTTCGCCGTCTTTTATGTTGATCTTGATCGTCGGCGCGACCATCGTCCAAAAGCTCTTGTACTTGCCTCCGCCGTTGACGATGTCCTGCCAGACGATCATCCCCAGGCGGTCGCAGTGGTAGTAAAAGCGCATGCTCTCGACCTTGATGTGTTTGCGCAAGGTGTTGAAGCCCATCCGCTTTGCAAGGCGGATGTCATAGATGTACGCCTCGTCGTTGGGGGGAGTGTAGATGCCGTCCGGCCAATAGCCTTGGTCGAGAAGTCCGGTCATGAAGTAGGGCTTGCCGTTGAGCAAAAAGCAGGGTTTGCCGTCCTTGCGCTTGCCCATCGCGAACTCGCGCAAGGCGAAATACGACTTGACCTTGTCGCCGTCGACTATGATCTCGAAGTGGTAGAGCTTGGGGGTCTCGGGCGTCCAATAGACGGGCGACGCGACCTTGTAGGTGATCTCGCCGTCGGTGCAGTCGAACGGCTTGCCGTCCTCGTCGACAAAGATGAAATTTTTGGTGCCCGTGTTGGTAAACACCTTGATGTTGACGCTGTCGTCTTTGACGCTTGGGGTGATCTTCAAGCGCGTGACATAGGTGTCGGGGACATATTCGAGCCACACGCTCTGCCACACTCCCGATTGGGGAGTGTACCAAATTCCGCCACCCCGTTCGCGCTGTTTGCCGCGCGCGCCGACTCCGTGTTCGGACGGGTCGCGGACGACGAGCACGAGCTCGTTTTGTTCCTCGGCGACGGCTTCCGCCTCAAACGCGGTATAGCCGCCCGTGTGACGGGTCAGCTCTTTGCCGTTGAGCCAAACGATACAAAAGAAGTCCGCCGCGCCTATGTGCAGCAGGAATTTGTCCTCGGCGCGCCCTGCGAACGTGCGGCGCATGACCAGCGTCTCGTCCGCTTTCAGGTGTCTGCCTACGCCCGACAGCGGCGATTCGAGTGCGAACGGCACGCGGATCTTGCCGTCATAGCTGTCGTTCGCCTTGGGGGAATACTCCCCGGCGACGATCTTGTAGTCCCATTCGCCGTCCAGGTTCTCGTAGCTTCCGCGGACCATCTGCGGACGGGGATAGGCGGTGGTGTCGACGTTGTCGCTCCAAATTGTCTTGATCATAACTGTCCTCCGCTTTCATTATAAAGCAAAACGGGCGGCGTTTCAACCTTTTTGACAAAATCGGCGACGGAAATGCGCCGAGCGTATTGCAAACGCGCGCGCTTTGTTATATAATTGAAGAAAGGAGTCGAGATTATGACGATTTTTCATGACGCGACGCAGCTTGTCGGACGCACGCCGCTGCTCGCATTGGACAGGCTCAAACAAAAGCTGGGGCTCAAGGCGGATATCTTCGCCAAATTGGAATGCTTCAATCCCTACAGCGTCAAGGACAGAGTGGCGCTGCGCATCATCGACGACGCCGAGGCTTCGGGCGCGCTCAAGCCGGGCGGCACGATCGTCGAGCCGACGTCGGGCAACACCGGCATAGGGCTGGCGTTTGTCGGCGCGGTCAGGGGGTATGAGGTCGTTTTGGTGATGCCGTCGAGCATGAGCGTAGAGAGGCGCAAGATCTTGAAGATGCTCGGCGCAAAGATAGTTTTGACGGACGCGGCTCTCGGGATGAAGGGCGCGGTCGAAGAGGCGGAGCGCATCGCAAAGGAGAGCGGCGCGTTCATCGCCGACCAATTCGCCAATCCGTCCAACGCAAAGGCGCACGAGGACACCACCGCGCGCGAGATATTGGAAGATACCGGCGGCGTAGTCGACATCTTTGTCGCGACGATCGGCACCGGCGGTACTCTCACCGGGAATGCGCGCGCTCTCAAAGCGAAGATCCCGACGCTCAAAGCGTACGGAGTGGAGCCGGCGGCTTCCCCTCTTTTGACAAAGGGGCACGCGGGACCGCACAACATTCAGGGCATCGGCGCGAACTTCGTGCCCGATGTGCTCGATATGAGCGTAGTCGACGGGGTGATCGACATTGCGGACGAGGACGCGTACGCGACGTCGCGTCTGCTTGCGCGCACGGAAGGAGTGCTGGTCGGCATCTCATCGGGCGCGGCGCTCGCGGCGGCGATATCGCTGGCAAAGTCGGACGAAAACGCGGGCAAAAAGATAGTCGTCGTGCTGCCCGATACGGGGGAGAGATATGTGTCCACGCCGCTCTTCGACGTCGATTGAGATAGGCGTGTTCGGCACGCGCAAAGGGGACAGGCTCAAAGTTTTGTTCCGCAAGTGGCGCAGCAAATTGTATTTGGACGGTCCCGTCTGTTCGGCGTGCGGCAAAGAGCTTCTTTCGCACATCCGCGGCGGCATGTGCCCGGAGTGCGAAAAGACGTCGGTCAAATTGGGTACGGACATCTGCGGCAAGTGCGGCAGAGTGCTCGCCAACGAGGCGGAATTTTGCGACACCTGCATCCGCAACGAGCGCGCGTTCGTCAGGGCGCGGTCGTGCTACGTCTACGAGGGCGCGCCCAAGAAGTTTGTGTACAGGCTCAAATTCGGCGGCAGGCGCTATCTCGCTGCGTTCATCGCCGAGGCGATGGTCGACCGCTATCTCGATTGCGACTTCGAATGCGACTGCGTCGTCGCGGTGCCGCTGTCGGCAAAGCGCAAACGCAAGCGCGGCTACAATCAATCCGAGCTCATCGCAGAGGAGCTGTCGAGTCGGCTCAAACTTCCGCTGATCGACGGCGCGCTGGTCAAGACGAAGGAGAACAAGCCGCAGACCAAATTGACAAAGCGCGAGCGCGAAGAGAACGTGCGCGGCGTCTACGAGGTCACTTCGCCCGAGGCGTTCAAGGGCAGGCGGGTGCTCGTCGTCGACGACGTGATGACCACCGGCGCGACGCTGGGCGAGGTGTCGCGGGTGCTTTACAAGGCAAAGGCGCGGAGTGTGGAGGCGTTGACCTATTGTTCGACGCGGTTCGTCTCTCCGTCCGAAAATATACTCAACGAGGAGGACTTCTATGAAGACGAGATGGTATAAGGACGCGTTCTTTTATCAAATCTATCCGCGCAGTTTCTGCGACGGCAACGGGGACGGCATCGGCGATCTTCGCGGCATCATCTCCAAACTCGACTACATCAAGTCGCTCGGGGTCAACGCGGTATGGCTGTCGCCGTGCTACAAGTCGCCCAACGACGACAACGGCTATGACATCAGCGACTATCGCGACATCATGGACGAGTTCGGCACGATGGATGACTTCGACGAATTGATCGCAGGGCTCCACGAGCGCGGCATACGGCTCATCATGGACCTCGTCGTCAATCACACGTCGGACGAGCATTGGTGGTTCAAGGAGAGCCGCTCGTCCAAGGCTAATCCCTACCGCGACTACTACTATTGGAAAAAGGGCAGGGGCAAGGACGGCAAGCGTCCGCCCAACAATTGGATGTCCAACTTTTTGGGCCCTGCGTGGAAGTATGAAGAGAACACCGACGAGTGGTATCTGCACCTCTTTTCGTACAAGCAGCCCGACCTCAATTGGAACAATCCCAAGGTGCGCCAAGAGGTCGCCGACATCTGCAATTTTTGGTTTGAAAAGGGCGTTGACGGCTTCCGCTGCGACGTGATCACCTACATCTCCAAAAACGACGGACTGCCCAACGGCAAGATCAAATTGCCGCTCATCGGCTTTGAGCAATATTGCCTGACCGAGAACTACCACAAATTCATCAAGGAGGTCGCCGACAAGTCTTGGAACCGCTACGACACGACGATCGTCGGCGAGGCGATGGGCATCACCTCGAAAAACGCCGCCGGCTACATCGACGAGAGCGTCGGCGAGCTGGATTGCGTGTTCTCGTTCGAGCATACCAATTGCGACCGCTACACACAGATCTTGCCGCACAAGCTGAGCGTGCGCAAGCTCAAATCCATCTTCGCCAGATGGCAGGCTCTGCCCAAGACGTGCGCGCCCACGCTGTTTTTCGAGAATCACGACCAGCCGCGCAGCGTGCCGCGCTTTGTCGGCTACGACGTCGGCGAGCACCGCGACAAGGCGGCGAAGATGCTCCCCGTCGCGCTGTATATGCAACGCGGCGTGCCCTTCATCTTCCAGGGGCAGGAACTCGGCATGAGCGATATCCCGATCGGCAAAGAGGGTACGGTATGGCGCGACGGCAAGCCCGTCAAGGCGACGCTCACCGCCGAAGAGGTCTACAAGGACATCCTGTCCGTCAACGCGATGAAGATGTTCAAAAAGCGCGCGCCTTTCCTGATGCCCGTCGTCAAAAAGGTGCTCAAAAAGGTCGCTCGCGACAACGCGCGCACGCCGATGCAATGGAGCGACGCGCCTAACGCCGGTTTCTGTCCCGACGACGTCGAGCCGTGGATGATCGTCAACCCCGACTGCAAAACCGTCAACGTCGCCGCCGAAGAGCATGACGGCGACAGCTTGCTCAACTACTACCGCAAATTGATCGAATACCGCAAGGGCAGCGACTGCATCAAGAACGGCGACTTCAAGGAGTATTACGCGCGCAGCAACAAACTCTATGTCTACGAGCGCAAGACGCCGCAGACCACCGTCGCCGTCGTCTGCAACTTCACCAAAAAGGAACAGCCGTTCACCTTGCCGAGCGAGTGGCAGGGCAAACAGGCAGTGTGCAAACTTTGCAACTACGACGAGGCGAGACCGCTCGAAAGCCGCACCCTGCGCCCATTCGAAGCCGCTGTGTATGAGTTTTGACCGCGCAAGCGGGGTGAGGGCAAGGTTTTGAGCGGACCTTTTGCGCGCATACGTCGTCTTGCCCCTCGCTAAGACCGCAGAGGGTATTGAGCTTCGGGGACGCGACTCGTCTGCGCGCAAAATTCCTCGCTCAAAACTGCTACGCACCGACAAACAAACGACAGCAAAAAAATGCTGTCGTTTTTTTGTCGGCTTGTCCTCACCCCGCTTGCGCGGTCTAGTTTGACACTTGGTTCGTTGCCGATGATATGCGGCGGCTTTTACGCAGGGGCTTCACCCCGCCGCTCGCTAAGACCCAAGGGTATTGACCTTCGCGGTCGATGGTTCGCCCCTGCGCAAAATACGCTCGCCTCAACTGCGAGCACCGACAAACAAACCGACGGAAAACATCCGCCGGTTTTTTGTCGGCTTGCTCACCTGCCCGTTGCGCGGTCTTTTTTTTGGGCGTGGTTCTATGTCGTTACAAGTATAAACGCGCTGTAATAGCGCGCTTCCGTAACGTTCCAAAGGCAACATTTCACGCTTGCGCGATGGGCAAGCATTTCACGCGGCGGTCAAACGACCGCCGTATTTCATGTTTGCGCGACAGCGCAGACATTTCACCGCGGGGCACAGCGTGTCCGGCTTGTCCTCACCCTGCTTGCGCGGTCTATTTTTGGGCTTGGTTCTATGCCGTAACAAGTATAAGTGCGCAATGACAGCGCGCTTCCGTAACGTTGCCGAGGGCAACATTTCACGCTTGCGCGATGCGCAAGCATTTCACGCGGCGGTCAAACGACCGCCGTATTTCATGTTTGCGCGACAGCGCAGACATTTCACCGCCGTGC
>CALWGZ010000003.1 GCA_944380285.1 uncultured Christensenellaceae bacterium | reverse complement strand
CCTTCAAGTACACTGGGTCACCCCACTCGCAACCTTTACGGCGCAAATCTACACCCTTCTCCGCGGTCAACCATACGTTCATTGGGGTAGGGGTACTAATCGTGCGTATAAGGGCGCATCTTTGCGCCTGAAAGAACGTCTCGGGGGCGACCGTGTACCTTCAAGTACACTGGGTCACCCCGCTCGCAACCTTTACGGCGCAAATCTACACCCTTCTCCGCGGTCAACCATACGCACATTGGGGCAGGAGTACAAATCGCGCGTATAAGGGCACGCTCCGCTTTTAGGGGCAACCCAAAAATTGACGCTTCGAATCAAAACGCGCGCGTTTGCTTGCAAACTGTGCGCCCATTTCTATCTCGCTATTTTCGGTTTTCGCCTCGTGGAGGCAGCAGAGTTGGATTGTTATATCGATCCTTGAACGGGTATGTTCGCCACCGCTCTTGTGTTGCTGCTTCTCGGCGTGACTTTGAAGTTTGTTGCCATGACGTTGACCGCCTTGTCGACGTAGAGCCCGTAGTAGGGGATGTCGTAGTATTCGCGCGTGCGACATATTTTTTCAAATTGCGCAAAAGCCCCGTTCAATCGTTTGACAACGCATACAAATGAGAGTAAGATATACCATAGTAAATTGATAGGGATTGATATGAAACTGTCATCGAAAGGAAGATACGGGCTCAAGGCGATGTGCGAACTCGCGACTCATTACGGCGAGGGTGCGCTGTCGCTGCCGCAGATCGCGGCTTCGACCGGCTTGAGCGAAAAATATTTGGAGCAACTGCTGACCGCGCTTCGCAAAGACGGGCTTGTCAAGGCGTCGAGGGGAGCGAGCGGCGGCTACTACCTGACCGCGCCGCCCGACGAGATCACGGTGGGCAGCGTGCTGCGCTGTTTGGAAAACGGGCTCAAGATCGTCGATTGCATCGACGGGGAGTGCTGCAACGCGGCAGGCTGTTCGACGCGCGGCGTATGGGAAAAACTTTACAGGGCGATCAACGAGTGTCTCGACGGCATGACGCTCGCCAAACTTACGGAGGAACAATGAGGATATATTTGGACAATTCGGCGACGACGCACACCGATCCCGAGGTGTTCGAGGCGATGAAGCCTTATTTTTGCGAGGTCTACGGCAACGGTTCTTCGCAGCACTTTTTCGGCAGAGAGGCGTTGGCGGCGATAGACAGGGCGCGCGAGCAAGTCGCGGCGGCGATAGGCTGCAAGCCGAGCGAAGTCTATTTCACTTCCGGCGGCACCGAGAGCGACAATTGGGCGATCAAGGGGACCGCGCACGCGCTGGCGAAAAAGGGCAGGCACATCATCACGACCAAGATCGAGCACCCGGCGGTGATCAAGACCTGCGAGGCGCTCGAGCGCGAGGGCTTCGAGGTGACCTATCTCGACGTGGACGGCGAGGGCTTTGTCACGCCCGAGGCGGTCGAGGCGGCGATCAGACCGGACACCGTGTTGATCAGCGTGATGACCGCCAACAACGAGATCGGCACGATCGAGCCGATACGCGAGATCGGCGCGGTCGCGAAGGCGCACAAGGTGCTCTTTCACACCGACGCTGTGCAGGCGGTGGGCAACGTCGACATCGACGTCGTCCGCGACAACATCGACATGCTGTCGATGAGCGCGCACAAGTTTTACGGGCCCAAGGGCGTCGGCGTGCTGTACAAGCGCAACGGCGTCAAGATCGAGCGCTTTATGGACGGCGGCGAGCAGGAGCGCAATATGCGCGCGTCCACGCTCAACACGCCGGGCATAGTGGGGCTCGGCAGGGCGATAGAGCTCGCGGTCGCGGACATGGAGAGCAACAACGCGCACATCCGCGCGCTGCGCGACGACTTTGTAAGCAAGGTCAAGGAGCGCATACCGCAAATCAGGTTCAACGGCGCGAGCGACTTCACCAAGAGGCTGCCCGGCAACGCCAATTTCAGCTTTGAATATATCGAGGGCGAGTCGATACTCATGCGTCTCGACCTTGCAGGCATCGCGGTGTCGAGCGGTTCGGCGTGTTCGAGCGGTTCGCTCGAGCCCAGCTATGTCTTGCTGTCGATAGGCGTGCCGATCGAGCTTGCGCACGGGTCGATACGTTTCAGCTTCGGCAAGTGCAACACGCAGGAAGAAGTGGACTACACGGTCGAACAGCTTTGCAAGACGGTCGAGTTCTTGCGCGAGCTGTCGCCGCTTTTCAAAAACGTAAAAGGAGAAGAGAAATATGTATAATCAAAAGGTGATGGAGGTGTTTGCCAACCCTCAGCATATGGGATTCATCGAGGACAACGACGGCGTCGGCAAGGTGGGTAACGCGACCTGCGGCGACATCATGGAGATCTCGCTCAAGATCAAAGATGACGTGATCACGGACGCCAAATTCCGCACGTTCGGATGCGCGGCGGCGATCGCGACCAGCTCGGTCGCGACGGGCATGGTCATCGGCATGACGGTCGAGGAGGCACTCAAATTGACCAACGCCAAGGTCGTCGAATATCTCGAAGGGCTGCCGCCGCAAAAGATACATTGCAGCGTGCTTGCCGAAGAGGCGATCAAGGCGGCGATCGAGAACTACTACGAGCGCACCGGCAAGAAGAAGCCGGACGGCGACGGAGAGCTGAAATACGTCTGACGTCAAACGGTACGCCCGTCGTTGCGGTCGGCAGCGGCGGGCGTTTGCATGTCCTACAAAATTTGCAGCAACAAAACATCTGTTGCAAGCATCAAAATTTTGGTGCAAAGAGCTAAATTTTACCGACGGAGAAAACAACATCTTTGTCAAAAAGCAAAATTCTGCTCCGCAAACAGAGAGGAGCAGAATTTTCCTAAATTGCGCACGATCATTGCTCATTGTGCATTGAGCATTATGCATTGTACATTATGCATTGCGCATTGTGCATTGCGCATCGCGCATTGTCGATCAGTCCAAAATTTTAAGTATTTTCTTTTTGAGCGATCTCTTCTTTGCGCCGCTCGCTTCGTCGAGTTTTTTCGCCGCGATCGCCGCGGTCAAAGCGCCCATGCCGAAGCCCACAAACGTAGACAATTTCATCTTCCACCTCCTCGGGGGATAGTGTGCGCAAGCAGAGGGGCAATATTCAAAAGCGCGCCCTTGCCGCGTCTCTCATTTTATCACCGGGTCGGGCAGGGGGATATAGTCGTCCCGTTTGAGGTTTGACTCAAAGATGAAGTTGTCCGCTTCCTTTGTCGCGCGGGCGAGCTGATCGGGGGTGCGCACCGTCCATACGACGGTGACGACCTCGGGGCGCTCGGCGCGTACCTTGTTGAAGAAGGGCTTGGTGACGATCCCGCATTGAGCGGCGATGAAGTCGATGTATTTGTGCGTGCCCAGCCTGCGAGCATAGAGGCGCTGGAACGCATAGATGTCATAGAGCTGTCCCAAGACGACGTCGGGGCAATGCTCGTGCCACCAGCGGACGATGCGGGGGTCGAACGATTCGATCCAATATTCGCCCTTGTAGTCTTTGAGCATGTCGCGGACGGCGGCGCAGACGGCGTCGACTTTGCGCGTGGTCTTGATCTCTATGACAAGTCCTATCTTGCCGTCGACGAGTTCAAGCACGTCTTTGAGACGCGGAATTGTCTCGTCCGTGTTCATAAGGCGGTAGTTTTCGAGATGTGACGAGTCTATCTTTTCGGGATGTATCCTGACGCCGCAAGTGCGTTTGAGGGACGGGTCGTGGTGCACGATGAGCGTGCCGTCGTCGGTCAGATAGACGTCGAGTTCGACGCCGTAGCCGTGTTCGACCGCATTGCGGAATGCGGCGAGCGAGTTTTCGGGGATGGTCTTGTTGTCGTGCAGACCGCGGTGCGCGATGCGCCGCGTCGTCAGAAGGCTGTCTTTTGCGATTTTCATATTTTCCTCAATACCCGAGTTGTTCGGGGACTATGATCAGGTGGACCTGCGCTTGCAGGCGCGTGGGGTGGTGGACGATCGTCGTGACGTTGCAGATGCAGTCGGCGGAGTTGCACATGCTGCACTTGCCGGTGATCGCGCAAGGGGTGTTCTTGTTCAGCCTGCGCGCGTTGAGAGGGCAGGCGTGATTGCGGACGCGGTCGATCGCCTCGTCCAACGTGTCGACGATCTTGTTGACGCCGAACACATAGATGATGTTGGGCACGCCGAACAGTAGCGGCGCGACGCGGTTGGCGGTGCCGTCGATGTTGACGATGTCGCCCGACGTCGTGACCGCGTTGGCGGAGGAGACGAACCAATCCGCCTTGGCGGCGCGTTGGTACATCGTAGGTCTCTCTTCGTCCGATACGGTGTCGTAGCTGTACACCTTGTGTCCCTTTGCGGCGAGGCCGAAGAGGGTGCCGAGGTCGTGCAAGGTCATGCTGCCGCCCGAACCGATCGTTTTCGGCTCGGCGCCGATCAAGCTCTCGACAAGGGCGTTGACCTGCTCTTTTTCGGCGACGTGCGGGATGAAGCCGCGCAATTTAGCCTTTGCGCACAGGCGTTCTATCATTTTGTCCACGATCTCACCTCTTCTATATTTTACTATCGCGGAGCGAAAAGGTCAACAAATTGCATAATATCGCGCTATTTTTCGTCGCGGTCGCAAAATGCTTGCGCGCAGGCGCGCAAAGATATTATAATATTGCTTGGCGCAATCGCGCGGAGGTGCTTATGATCTCAAAGAAGATGCAAGCGATGGTCAATTCTTCGTCCGCGATCAGGGCGATGTTCGAGGAGGGCAAACGCCTCGCCTCGCTTTGGGGCGAAGACAAGGTGTTCGACTTCTCGCTGGGCAACCCCAACATAGCGCCCCCTGCCGCCGTCGCGGACGCGGTGAGGGCGGAATTGCAGGCGGACGACCCCGTCTTTTTGCACGGATATATGAGCAACGCCGGCTATGACGACGTCAGGGCGAAGATCGCCTCTTCGCTCAACGCGCGTTTCGGTACGAATTACGAAGGCGGCGGCGTCGTGATGACGGTCGGCGCGGCGGGCGGGCTCAACGTCGTGCTCAAATCGCTGTTGGACGACGGCGACGAGGTCATCGTCGTGTCTCCCTATTTCGGTGAATATCGCTGCTATGCAGCCAATTTCGGCGGCAAGCTCGTCGAGGTGCCGGCGCTTGCGGACTTCATGCCGGACTGCGCGGCGATCGAGGCGGCGGTCGGCGAGAGGACAAAGGCGGTCATCGTCAACACTCCCAACAACCCGACCGGCGCGGTCTACGGCGCGGACGTGCTCAAAGAACTCGCTCATGCGCTCGAAAGGGCGTCGAAGAGGGCGGGACGTCCCGTCTACCTGATCTCGGACGAGCCCTACCGCGAGCTCGTCTACGGCGGAGCGGTACAGCCCTATGTCGGCGCGTACTACCGCAACACGCTGACCTGCTATTCGTACAGCAAGTCGCTGTCGCTCGCCGGCGAGCGCATCGGCTACATCGCGATACGTCCCGATGCGGACGGATATGACGAGCTTTGCGCTGCGTGCGGCGTCGCGACTCGCATACTCGGCTTTGTCAACGCGCCGTCGCTGATGCAGCGCGTGATCGCAAGGTGCGTCGACGTCAAGCCCGACGTCGAGTTTTACGATCGAAACCGCGCGCTGTTCGAGAGCGTGCTGGACGAGGCGGGGCTTGAATATGTCAAGCCGCAGGGCGCGTTCTATCTGTTCGTCAAGGCGCCGGACGGCGACGAGGCGAAGTTCTGCGCTAGGGCCAAGGAGAGAGGCATATTGATCGTGCCGTCGACGAGCTTCGGCGTGAAGGGATACGCGCGCGCCGCCTATTGCGTTTCGCCTGCCAAGATCGAGGGCAGCCGCGAGGCGTTCAAGGCGCTCGCCGCAAGCTACAATTGACGTACCCGTGTCTGTAAAAGCCACAAAGGAGTAACAATGCCAAAGGACCAAACAAAGATCCGGAACTTTTGTATAGTCGCCCACATCGACCACGGCAAGAGCACTCTTGCCGACAAGCTGATGGACGTGACCGGCACCGTCGCCAAGCGCGACGCCAAAGAGCAATTGCTCGACAGCATGGAGCTGGAGCGCGAGCGCGGCATCACGATCAAGCTGACTCCGGTCAGGATGAACTATACCTACAACGGCGAGCAATACGAGCTCAATCTCATCGACACGCCGGGACACGTCGACTTCACCTACGAGGTGTCGCGTTCGCTCAAAGCGTGCGAAGGGGCGATCCTCATCGTCGACGCGTCGCAGGGCATCGAGGCGCAGACGCTGACCAACGTCTATCTCGCGCTCGACAACGACCTCGAGATCATCCCGGTCATCAACAAGATAGATCTGCCGTCGGCGCGTCCCGAAGAGGTGCGCAAGGAGATCGAGGACGTCATCGGGCTGGACGCGTCGCAGGCGCCGCTCGTCTCCGCAAAGGAGGGGATAGGCATCGACGACGTGCTCCGTCAGGTCGTCGAGATGCTGCCTCCGCCGCACGGCGACGCGGACAAACCGCTCAAAGCGCTCATCTTTGACAGCTACTATGACAGCTACAAGGGCGCGATCTCGTTCATTCGCGTCTTTGACGGCGCGGTCAAGGTCGGCGACCGCATCAAGATGTTTTCAACGGGGCGCGAGTTCGACGTCACCGAAGTCGGCGTGTTCACGCCGCGCGCTACGCCGTGCGACAGCCTAAGCGCCGGCGACGTCGGCTATCTGTGCGCCAGCGTCAAGAACGTCGCGGACACCAAGGTCGGCGACACGATCACCTTTGCCGTCGGCGGAGTCAAGGAGCCGCTCGAAGGCTTCAAAGAGGTGTCCCCGATGGTCTATTGCGGCATCTATCCGACGGACGGGGCGCGCTACAACGACCTCAAAGACGCGCTCGAAAAGCTCAAACTCAACGACGCGTCACTTGTATATGAGCCCGACGTGTCCAAGGCGCTCGGCTTTGGGTTCCGCTGCGGTTTTCTCGGGCTTTTGCATATGGAGATCATCCAGGAGAGGTTGGAGCGCGAGTTCGATCTCGACCTCATCACGACCGCTCCCGGCGTGTCCTACCGCGTCGTCAAGACGAGCGGCGAGGTGGTCACCGTCTCCAATCCGTCCGACCTTCCGCCGGCGGGCGAGATCGACCACATGGAAGAGCCGGTCGTCAACGCCTTCCTCTACACGCCGCCCGAGTATGTCGGCTCGATCATGGAGCTGTGTCAGGACAAGCGCGGCACGTTCGTCAACATGACCTACCTCGAGCCTACGCGCGTCAAGATAGATTACGAGATGCCGCTCAACGAGATCATCTACGACTTTTTCGACTCGCTCAAATCGCGCACGCGCGGCTATGCGAGCCTCGACTATGAGGTCGCCGGCTACAAGGAGAGCGACCTTGTCAAGCTCGACATCTTGCTCAACGGCGAGATCTGCGACGCGCTCAGCCTGATCGTGCACCGCGACAAGGCGTATGCGCGCGGCAGAGGCATCGCCGAAAAGCTCAAAGAGGTGATCCCGCGCCAGCTGTTCGAGATCCCGATACAGGCGGCGATAGGCGGCAAGGTCATTGCGCGCGAGACGGTCAAGGCGATGCGCAAGGACGTCCTCGCCAAGTGTTACGGCGGCGACATCACGCGCAAAAAGAAGCTGCTCGAAAAACAAAAAGAGGGCAAAAAGCGCATGCGCCAGGTCGGCAGCGTAGAGGTGCCGAGCGAGGCGTTCATGACCATCCTCAAATTCGACAAATGAGCGCGGGGCTGTATCTGCACATCCCGTTTTGCGCGTCCAAGTGCGCGTATTGCGACTTTTGTTCGCGCCCGTCGGGCGACGACGTCAAGCGCGCCTATGTCCGCGCCTTGATCAATGAGATCGAATACATGTCCTCAAAATTCGAGGGCAAGATCGACACCGTATATGTCGGCGGCGGTACGCCGTCATGTCTGCCGCGCGGCGAGTTTGCAAGGCTCGCGGGCGCGGTCTTTTCATGTTTTGACTGCGAGGTGAGCGAGTTCACCGCAGAGGCGAATCCCGAGAGTTTCGACGAGAGCAAGGCGGACGAATACGAGCGGAGCGGCGTGACGCGCGTCAGCCTCGGCGTGCAGAGCACGGACGACGGGATATTGCGCTTTTTGGGGCGCGCGCACGACTTCGAAGCGGCGAAGAGGGCGGCGCATATCGCCGCCGCTCGCTTCGACCTCTCGCTCGATCAAATGCTCGGACTGCCCGGGCAGACCGAGGCGCAGCTCGAAGAGTTCGCCGCGTTTGCCGACTGTGTAGGCGCGGCGCACCTCAGCTCGTACATTCTCAAAGTCGAGGACGGCACTGAGCTTGCAAGGCGCGTCAAAGAGGGGCTTGTTCTCCCGGACGACGAACGCTGCGCCGACCTCTACGACGCTTTTGTCGCCGCGGCGGCGAAGAGGGGATATCTGCGCTACGAGACCTCCAACTTCGCGCGCGAGGGCAAGCGCTGCCGCCACAATCTCAAATATTGGCGCATGGACGACTACCTCGGGCTGGGCGTCTCCGCGCACGGCAAGATAGGATCGAAGCGCTACTTCGTCGCGTCCGACGTCGACGCCTACATCCGCCGAGCGGAAAAGGTAGAGTTCGTCTACGAGCGCGAGGAGCTGCTGACCCCCGAGAGCGCCGCGGACGAGTATGTGATGACCGCGCTCCGCCTCGACGACGGCATAGACGTCGCCGACCTCGAACGCAAGACGGGCGTCGACTTCGCCGCGCGCTACGGCGGGAGGTTGAAAAAGTTGAGCGCCTGTCTCGACATCTCCCAAGACCGCGTCGCGATCAAACCCGAGTATGCGCTGGTCGCGAACGCGATCATCGCGGAATTGATATGACAATGCGCATTGCGCAATGCTCAATTATGAATGCACAATGTAGAGTGCACAATTATGAATTGACAAAAAAATCGATGCTTACACTTGACAGGTTCTTGAGCAGAATTTTTTGTCAATCGGTCGCAAAAATGCGTTTAAGGGTCATGTAATTTTTGTCAAGAGTCCGCGCCGTTTTTTGCAAGAAAAATTTCAATTTAGCATTATCTGTCGGTATGCCCATTGTTCGACAAACGGTTGAGGAAAAGGGGAATATGTGTTATAATATCTATCAATTGAGAAGTGATAGTTTACGGATCTCTATATAATAACGTCCGGTGCTGCTTTTATCAATGCGAAGCAGACGTTTGACCGCAGTGAGGTTACTGATGAAAAAACATTTTATTGCCCTTTTAAGCATGATGATGTGCTTCGTGCTGTCCGTCGGTATTTTTACCGCTTGCGACACCGAAACGGAAGTTCCGAAAAAATACACGATATCTTTTTATGACGGCGATGAACTCGTTGATACGATAGAAACTTACGGCAACGAAGAAATATCGATGCCCGCAGCGCCCAAGAAAGAAGGATTTACGTTCAAGGGCTGGTTTTCGGATAAGGGTATATGGAAGGATGAATTGACAAAGGATACTTTTGTCGGACAGGTATTGACGGAAGACGTCAACGTCTATGCGTATTACCTCGAAAACGAAACGCCTGTCGCTTCGGAATACACGATCACATTTTATATAGACGGGGAGGCGGTCGATAGCATAGAAACTTCGGGAAACGAACGCCTGACGTTGCCTGCCGCGCCGGAGAAGGACGATCATACTTTTGAAGGCTGGTTTTTCGATAACGGGACATGGCAGGAACGGTTGACGGCAAACACATACGAAGAAACTCCGCTTACGGAAGACGTGAGCGTGTATGCGTATTACAAAAAGATCGGAGGATCGGAGCCCGAACAACCGCAGGAATATACCGTGATTTTCGAAGTGGATCACGGGACTCCGATAGCCCCGATAACAACGTCGCGGATAGACGAAGAGCCGCAGACGACCCGTGACGGATACACTTTTGCGGGGTGGTATAAAGACGGCGGATTCGTCAAAAAAGCGGTCTTCCCGTACGAGGTGACGGAGGATCAGACGCTTTACGCGAAATGGGAAAAGAATAAATACACGGTGCGTTTCGATACCGACGACGGAACGTATGTAAGCGATATGATAGTATCGGTCATAGACCGATCGCCGGAAACGACAAAAGACGGATATGAGTTCGAAGGCTGGTATACGGATAAAACTTTCTCGAACAAAATCTCTTTCCCGTACGAGGTGACGGAGGATCAGACGCTTTATGCGAAATGGGAGAAGAATAAATACACGGTGCGTTTCGATACCGACGACGGAACGTATGTAAGCGATATGATAGTATCGGTCATAGACCGATCGCCGGAAACGACAAAAGACGGATATGAGTTCGAAGGCTGGTATACGGATAAAACTTTCTCGAACAAAATCTCTTTCCCGTACGAGGTGACGGAGGATCAGACGCTTTACGCGAAATGGACGCAGAGCGGATCGGAAAAGATCGTTTTCTCCGTTGACGCCAACGGCGTTCTGACGGGAGTGAGCGGTCTGTCGGGAAGCGACATAACGGTAGAGATCCCGTCCGAGGTCAACGGCATCACGGTCACGGAGATAGGAAAGGACGTTTTCAAGGATAATAAGAACATCGGCAGACTTATCATTCCCGATTCCGTGACGAAACTCGGTTATCGGATGTGCTCCGGCTGTACGGCTTTGAGCGAAGTGCGCCTGCCTGCCGGACTTACGGTGATACCCGACGAGGCTTTCGACGGATGCTCGTCGCTGCGAACGGTTAACTTCCCCGATACTTTGAAGGAGATCCGTTCCGACGCTTTCTGCGGCACGGATCTGACTGAGTTTATCGCGCCGGATTCGCTCACAAACGTGTGGTCCTACGCTTTTAAGGATTGCGCCGCTCTCTCGGCGGTCGAACTGAAAAATGTGCGCAGCGTAGGAGACGGCGCTTTCGGGAACTGCACGGCTTTGCGATCGATCCGTTTATCGGATAAAATGACGGAGCTGTCCGATCATATATTCGACGGATGTTCGTCGCTTGCGGATATCGATATGCCGGACAATCCGATAGCCGTATCGTTTTCCGTGTTTAACGGAACGGCGTATTACAATGAACCGTCCAATTGGGAAAAAGGAGTGCTCTATGTGGACGGCTATCTCATAGCGGTTAGCAAGGATTTTGCTCCGCTGACCGAATATACGGTAAAAGACGGCACGATAGTGATCGCGGACGATGCGTTTTCCGGAGTCGGTTATTCGTCGAAACTGAAGAAGATGACATTGCCGACCGGCTTGTATCGCATCGGGCAGTACGCTTTCTCAAAGCTCTTTTCGCTTACCGAGATCAATATCCCCGATACGGTGCGTTCCATCGGTTACGGAGCGTTCAGCGGAACGGGATACGACGCGGATACGAACTATATAAACGGCGGATTGTATATAGGAAAATGGCTGGTGGCGGTCAATAATGTTGCCATGACTTCGTTCACGGTACAGGAGGGGACAGTCGGCGTGGCTGACGGAAAAGATACGTCGCTTTTTCCGACGAGAGCGCAGAAGATCACCGTTTTGGAGTTGCCTTCGTCGTTAAGATATATCGGGTCGCGGAGCTTTGCCCGTCTTAGGATCACGGAACTGAGACTGCCGTCGGAGCTGCAGACGTTGGGCAACGGCGCATTTGCGAGTTGCTCGGCATTGAATACCGTAAATCTCGGCGATTGTTCCGGGTTGGAGAGCATAGGCGAAAAAGCGTTTTCCGAGGCGGCGATCTCGGAAATAACGATCCCCGAAAGCGTGGTTTCCGTTGGCGAACTGGTTTTCAACAAAAATACGGTCGATCTTACGGTCATTTGCGAAGTAGCGGAAAGACCCGAAGGTTGGGATCCGGATTGGTCTTATACTTACAGACAGGGTACAGAGATAACGGTAGAGTGGAAAAACAGATAAGGTATCCGTTATCGGCATTGCGGGACTGATCTTCCCCGAGAGGTTTTCGCTGCGCATTATATTGGGAGCATATATGCGCATTGCGCTTGTCTGCGGTACGGATAGCAATATTCACTCAGGTACCGACCGTTCGAAAATGTCAAGACTCTTTTATCAGGAAGCCGGATCTGCGTGACTGCGATCGTTAAAAGGCTGCGAAAGCCCCTGCCGACATTCCCGATCCGAAGGCGCGATCCGTCTTACCGCCTATGCGTACGGGCGGCTTGGAATATCGGAACCTTGCAAGAATTCGTAAGTTTTGCGCTTGCTTTGAATGAGGTCATTCCCGCTCGTATCAAAGACAAGCACACGCCACGGTTGCATTTAGCATTGTAAATTTGATCGACCAATTGAGCATTTAACATTGTGCATTGCGCATTATTATGCTATAATATTCTTGACACGATACCAAAGGAGGAACTTATGACATCGTTTTTCGTCCGCTACAACTTGGGCGGCAAGACCTATGAGACAACTTCGCCCTCTTGCGACGGGCTCAAAGTCGACGTCGTCTTTGACGGCGAGCGTCTGACCGCGTCGATCGACGCCGCCGAGGGCGTGACAATCGACAAATTTTGGGTGGACATCCCTTACGCATACAACACAAACAAGCGCTGTTTCGTCAACGGCTATCAATCGTGGACGGACAGCAAAGAGTACGCGGTCGACGGGCATATGGACACCTTCTCGCGCCTTGCGGAGTGGGGAGTGAAGAGCGTCTTTATGCGCCGTACGGGGCTGGGCAGAGCGGGCGAGACGTTTTGGCGCGAATATCCGCGCAAGACGGGCGTATTCTACGGTTTTTCCTATGGCTATGTCCGCGAGGGGGACAAGTACGACCTGTTCGCTTCGCTCAGCGAGAGAGAAGGCTACACGATCGTCACTTTCGACGTGTCCGCCGGCGTCGTCCGCATTGAGAAAGATCTCGAGGGCGAGACCTTCGGCGGCAGACACAAAGTGCTTGACGCTGTCGTTTTGAGCGGTTCGCACGACGAGGTGTTCGACCGTTGGTTCGACGCGATGGGCGTCAAGTGCAGCACGATCGGGCGCAAGAGCGGCTACACCACTTGGTACAACTACTACGGCGGAGTCACGCAGGCGATCGTCGAGCGCGACCTCAAAGCGCTTGCCGAGATGCCGCAAAAGGTGGACATCTTCCAGATCGACGACGGGCACCAGGCGTGCATAGGTGAGTGGCTCAACACCGACCGCAAAAAGTTCCCGTCCGGGATGAAGGCGGCGGCGGACAAGATCCACGAAGCCGGCATGCTCGCAGGGCTTTGGCTCGCGCCGTTCGCGGCGACGCGCGGCTCGTTCATCTACAAGGAGCATCCCGATTGGCTCGTCAAGGGCAAGGACGGCAAGCCGTACCCGGCAGGTCCAAATTGGGGCGTGTTCTATCCCATCGACTTCTACAACAAGGACGCCGCTGCATACATACGCAAGTTCTTCGACGTCGTGCTTCGCGAGTGGGGCTACGACTTGGTCAAACTCGACTTCCTCTACGCCGCATGCGTCGTCCCGATGCACGGCAAGAGCCGCGGCAGGATCATGTGCGAGGCGATGGACTTCATCCGCGAATGCGTCGGAGACAAGCTCATCATAGGGTGCGGCGTGCCGCTGATGCCTGCGTTCGGCAAGGTCGACTTTTGTCGCATAGGTCCCGACGTCGCGCTCAATTGGTCGTACAGCACGCACAAGACGCGCGAGGACGTCGGCACCGCCAAGACCGTGCTTTGCACCATCTTCCGCCGAGGATTGGACGGCAGGGCGTTTTTCAACGATCCCGACGTGTTCTTGCTTCGCGACAACAACATCTCGATGTCCATGCAAAAGCGCAAGCTGCTCGCCAAGATCAACGGTCTTTTCGGGTCGTTGCTGTTTGTGTCCGACACCGTGTCGCGCTACACCGACGAACAGCGCGCGGTCTTTGCCGACACCGTCCGTCCCAAGGACGTGCAGGTGCAAAGCGCCGACCTCGACGGCGATATATTGACCGTAAAATATGTTGAGGACGGCGAGGCGAAAACGCTCAGGTTTGACTACAAGACGGGAGAGGAGAAGTAAGCGCTTCGCAAAGCGAAACTTGCAACGCCGGAGCAAAGAAAGAGCGCGTCGAATTTTCGGCGCGCTCGTGATTTTGAAAATTATGCGCCCGATCTCTTGACAGCTCTCGGCGAGAAGTTTTGCCGACTTTGCTTATCGCAAAGCGCGTTAAGGCAGATGTAATTTTTGTCAAGGATCGAGGACAGAAATTTTTCGAAAATGTGTTTTGCCTACGGCTTGCGGATATTCGGCGGTTATGCTATACTTGAATCGAGAGGTGAAAATATGAAAAAAGCCGATGTATTTTTGAGTTACGAACACAGTATGCGCACCGTCGTCGAACACATTTGCTCGGTGCTCGAGGCGGACGGCATAAGCTGTTGGTACGCGCCGCGCGACGTGATGGGCGACTATGCGACCAGCATCGTCGACGCGATCGACAACGCGCGCGTATTCGTCGTCGTGCTCAACGGCGCGGCGTCGCAGTCGGCGCACGTCCTCAACGAGGTCGAGATCGCCTACAAGCGCATACTCGACTCGCAGGACGAGCTCGCGATCTTGCCTTTCAAGCTCAACGACGATCAGCTGTCCAAGGCGATGGAATACTACATCAAGCGGCTTCACTGGATACAGGCGGGCGATCAAGGCATCGACAGGGCGATCGAAGAGCTCAAGACCAAGATCGCTGCGATCGTGCGCCCCGGGCGGTCGCAGTCGGCGAAGCGCACGTCGAATCACTACTACGACGAGGGCGACGCGGACGAGCGCAAACGGCTCAAAACTCAGCGACAATTGCTCGAAAGGTTCGACAAGCCCGTCTACGACGCCGTATGCGCGTCAAAGGGCGCGCTCAACGTGCTCGACCTCGGGTGCGGCAACGGCAGCTTTGCCGCTTCGCGCCTTGCGGGGAAGGAGGTGGGTTGCATGCTCGGCGTCGATTGCAACGAGGGCGCGATCCAAAGCGCGATTGCCAACTTCGGCGCGGACAACGTCGAGTTTTGTCATTGCGACCTTGAGAGCGATGACCTTTGCGGCGTGCTCGAAGACTTTTGCTCGAAGAGATGCGTCAAGTTCGATTTGATCAACCTGTCCATGATCTTGTTGCACCTCAAAGACCCGCTCAAAGTGCTCAAAACGGCGCGCAAGTTCGCCGCAAAGGACGCCGCAGTCATCGTCAAGGACATCGACGACGGGCTGAATTTGGCATATCCCGACGAGAGCGGCGCCTTCGCCGAGGCGATGCGCCTTTGCGCGGCGAGCCCGTGGTCGGGCTTCCGTCAAAGCGGCAGGCAAGTGCCCTATTTGCTCAAAAGAGCAGGCTACCGCGACGTCGATCTCGTCAAATGCGGGCTCGACACGCTCGGCATGGATTACGACGACCGCCAAGCGCTGTTCGACACCTATTTTTCCATCATAAAGCAAGATTACCGCATCCTCTCGACCACGCAGCCGGACAACGACAGCTACCGCCTCGCGCAAAAGTGGATCGACCAAAACTACAACGACCTCGAGGACGCCTTCCACGAAGAGAGCTTCTTCTTTTCGCTGGGATTTATGCTTTTCACCGCAAAGAGATAAACGCATAGAGCCAAAACACAAAACAGCACTCGCAAGCGCGCCGATCGGCGCGCTTTTTCGTGCGGAAAACGCGTAAAAATTGAACGATGAGAATGGGCAAAATTGCGCTCGTCACAATGCTTGAAAATGCACTCGAAACCACATCGAAAATATGCTCACAAAATAACAATAAAATTTTTCGTCAAATTATCAACGAAAAATACGCGTCTCATTTTGGCAAGAAATACACATCATAAAAGTGCAAAAAATCGCAATTTATTTTTGATAAGAAATAGTGTCAAAATTACGCAAAAATATTTGATATAAATAAATACATCAAATATATCAAGGAAATTTTGGTAAAATATACGCAAATAAAGGAAAATTGACCCCCGAAAAATATTTTTTTGAGAAATAAAAGAAAATGTATTGCATTCCGCCCCGAAGTGTGCTATATTGACATTGCGGTCGGCTAGGTCAAACGATCAAATTCGGTCGGCGCAAGGAGGTGTGACAATGCAATCGAACGACTTGAAAACATTTTTTCAAAATCTTGGCTTGATCGCGTTATACAGTCAATGCATCGAGTGCGATTTGAAGAAGATCTACGCCGGCATGGCGAACGGAGACTTTCAAATCAATCTTGGCGAGGTCGAAGAGGCGACGCTCGGTCAAACGGTGAGTATGCTTCAAGCTCTCGACAACGAGGACAATGCGCCGTATTTTAGCGCGCATGACTACGATGTGCTGTACGCGGTCAATTGCAGGCGCAATTTTTGGACGCATTATTTGGCAAGAGAAATTGCGTATTTGAGCGGGCAAGAGCAATTGAAGAAATTCGCCAAGTTGGCAAAAGATCTGGAGCTTGACCTCGAGTTTTTTGCCGGGTATCGCGTTTTCATCGAAAGGGTCAGATTCGACGTATTGAAGAAATACGGAGTGATCAAGGAATGAACGCACTACCACACAGGCAGCTTGCAAAGACGACATCAAAGACTACCATTGAAAAGAATACCGCTGAAGCAAAATATAGAGACAATGAAAACGAATGATATAGCATGATCTGAACGATCGAGCAAAGCAGTGAGAGCCGCAAAGCAAAACGTCAAAACACAATGCAAACGGCAAAAAAGCAAATCAAAGACCTGATCGGCAATAACTGTGTAAAATGTATATGACCTATTGATAATCTAAGAAATAGAACAAGACGAGCTGTCATCAACGACTCATGTCGGCAGGGGAGTACCCTTGCCGGCATGTTTTTTTTGCGGACTATTGTGGGCGCACGGCGTATGATGTAAGTAAATACGCAAAGGAGGAATTTTATGAAATTCAAGCAATGGCTCGATGTTTGGCTCGAGGACTTCGTGCGCCCGTCTATGAAATTTAGGACATACAAGAGATATCTCGTCGCGGTGAGGACGCACATCGCGCGCATTTTGGGCGACGAGGAGTTGCAAGAGCTGTCCGCGATCAAATTGCAAAATTTTGTCGCGGCGTTGACGACGAGAGAGAGGACGCTGTCGCCCGGCACCGTCAACAACATCATCAGCGTGATGCAAGGCGCGCTCAAAAGAGCGTACTTGCTCGGAGTGATCGACGAGTACATCGGCGACAAGATCGTCCGTCCGAGGGCGGAAGAGAGGCGCGTGCAATGCTTTACGCAAGCCGAACAGAGGCGCATCGAAGCCGCGGCAAAGCGCAAAGACAGGTTGACGGGCGTGCTTTTGTGCCTGTACAGCGGTTTGCGGATCGGCGAGTTGATCGCGCTCAAATGGAGCGACATCGACTTCAAGCGCGGCTTGTTGGACGTCAGCAAGTCGTGTCACGACGCCAAGGGCGGCGTGGTGTTTGAGTCGCCCAAAAGCGCGTCGTCGGTGAGGGTCATCCCGTTGCCCAAGCAGATCATGCCCTTGCTCAAAGAGGTGAAGAGGCGCAGCAATTGCGAGTTCGTCGTCTCGGGATGCGGCAGACACATCTCGGTCAGGTCCTACCAAAGGACTTTTGCGCTGTTGCTCAAGAGATTGAACATTCCGCACAAGGGCTTTCATTCGCTTCGCCACACCTTCGCTACGCGCGCCCTCGAGTGCGGCATGGACGTCAAGACGCTCTCGGAGATCCTCGGGCACAAAAACCCGACGATCACGCTCAACCGCTACGCGCATTCCATGCTCGAACACAAGAGGGCGATGATGAACAAATTAGGGAAAATGTTGCAAAAATAAATGTACAGCGAATGTCATGTTCGCTGCACCTTTTCACAATCATTATACCAAAAAGGCGCGCATAGCGCAATAGAATTTTTCCTTATTTTTCAAGGATCTTGACCGATGTGACACTTATGTCGCATCGGTCAAATTTTTGCGATGCTGCCATATTGCATGACAATCAATGTACGTTTTCGACATTGCAAGGAGAGGTATGAAATCGCAGACAAAATCAAAGGCAAGGATACGCGATCATGGAGAGGTATTCACGGCGGAGCGCGAAGTCAAGGCGATGTGCGACCTCGTCAAAGACGAGTGCGACCGCATAGACAGCCGCTTCCTCGAGCCGGCATGCGGCGACGGGAATTTTCTGGCGGAGATTTTTTCGCGAAAGCTCAATATTGTCAAGAAAAAGTATGGCAAAAGCCCACACGATTTTGAGAAAAACTCTATTCTAGCTGCAAGCAGCATTTATGGGGTTGACATTTTGGCGGACAATGTGAATGCCTGCCGAGAGAGGATGTTCAACATTTGGGACAAAAAATATCGAGAAGTATGCAAAAAAGAATGTAACGATGAGGCGAGAGAGGCTGTCAAGTTTATTTTGTCGCGCAATATCGTGTGCGGCAATGCGCTCACACTCAAATGCGTCGACGAAAACGGCGTTGAAACATCTGAACCAATCGTATTTTCGGAATGGGCATTTATCACGGGGGATTTGATGCAGAGGTGCGACTACACCTTTGCCGATTTGCTTGCCGGTGAAGTTGTTAGAGATAGAGCTCAGATCTCATTGTTTGATCAAGACGAAGGGGGAACTTTTCTCAAAAGATATATCAGCGATTACAGGAGGGTGCAGCAAAATGGCGAAGCTGTTTGAAGGTGTATACAACCCAGACGTACTTTCATGCCTTGCCAATTTGAGCAATGACGAAGTGTTCACGCCGCCCGATGTAGTCAACGCAATGCTCGACATGCTTCCTCAAGAGCTGTTCGAGGACCCGGGCACGACATTCCTCGACCCGGCTTGCAAGACGGGCGTGTTTTTGCGCGAAATCGCCAAGCGATTGATCAAGGGACTGGAAGGCAAGATCCCCGACTTGCAAAAGCGCGTTGATCACATCTTCCATAAGCAATTGTTCGGGATCGCAATCACTGAGTTGACAAGTTTGCTGTCAAGGCGAGGAGTATATTGCAGTAAGTATCCCGACGGGAATTTTTCTGTTACACGGTTCGACAATCCCGAAGGTAACATTATGTACAGGCACACGAAGCACACTTGGCAGGATGGCAAGTGCGTCTTTTGCAGCTCCAATCAAAAAGAGTACGACAGAGGCGACGAGTTGGAGAGCTATGCGTATATCTTTATTCATACTACCCAACCGGAGAAGATATTCAATATGAAATTCGATGTAATTATCGGCAATCCGCCGTATCAAATGAGCGATGGAGGACATGGGGCTAGCGCAATGCCTATTTATCAATATTTTGTAAATCAGGCAAAAAAATTACAGCCAAGATATTTGAGCATGATTATTCCGGCGCGCTGGTATTCTGGCGGTAGAGGACTTGATGAGTTTAGAAAAAGCATGCTTGAAGATAGAAAAATAAGAGTATTGCATGATTATGTAATAGCCGCAGAATGTTTTCCCGGAATAAAACTGGAGGGCGGAACATGTTTCTTTTTATGGGACAGAGATAATGCCGGAGAGTGTCAGATATATACACATTTTCAAGGGAAAGTTACAAAACAAGAATCGAGAGAACTTTTGGAAAATAATAGTGGAACAATTATAAGATATTCTCAACAAGTTTCTGTGTTGAAAAAAGTAAATAGCAAAAATGAGAGGAGTTTTGTTGAGATTGTGCATCCAAATGATGCATTTGGTTACGATGTAAGAGTTCAAAATACGATGTTAAGAATTAAACCTAAGTATAGTTTAAAGGAGTTTGATGGCGCTGTAAAGTTTTATTATTTTGGTTGGAGAAAAGAAGGAGTAGGGTACGTAAATAAGGGTGAGATAAGGAAAGGACACGAATTGATTGATTGCTGGAAAATATTTATATCACGAGCTTATGGAATGGGGGTAATGCCAACTCAAGTAATCAATAAACCGTTTATAGTGGAGCCTAATAGTTGTTGCACTGAAACTTATACAGTAATAGGTCCTATAAAAGACAAGAAGACCGCAGAAAACATTGTCAGTTATATTTCAACGAAGTTTTTTAGGTTTATGGTGTTAATGTTAAAGAATACACAAAGTACTTCGCAAAAGGTCTATCAGTTGGTTCCCATTCAAGACTTTTCCAAGCCTTGGACGGATAAGGAGTTGTACGCTAAATACGGCTTAACGCAAGATGAGATCGACTTTATTGAAACCATGATCAAGCCGATGGAGTAATAATCATGACAGAAGAAGAAAAATATGTTTCGATGATGGTGGCGCACTTCGATATTGCGAACCTTAACAAGTTTGAGCGGAACAAAGAAAACATGTCCGTAGATAATGTGCATGCATTCAAGGTAATCCAAAAGATATTGTGGTCGAATAGCGGAAATTTTTGCACAACCATAGAAGAAGGCTCAATATTTTATCGTGCAAGAGAAGTTGATTTGTTTGACGAGGCATTATATCAAAAAGGATTTGAAATCAAAGATGCAGAAATTAGTGGATATGACGCCATGAATTCGCGTGAGCCAAACATCTTTCTGGCGCAACCGGGAAGGTGTAATTATGGCTCCTCGTATCTCTATTTGGCAGACAATATCGAAACAGCGTGTTACGAAATCAGACCGGAAGCAAAGACGTTGATTTCCGTGGCAAAATTTGAAGTTTGTAGAGATTTGAAAGTAGTCGATTTTACTGAAAACGACAGAGTTGCGGAATTTGAAAAAATTTTTGAACAAGAGCGTACCACGGGCAACAAGCAAATGACAGAACTTATGTATAAATTCGGTGAGCCGGGGGTGAGAAAAATCACTCAATACGTCGCAGATATGGTGAGAAAGAACGGATATGACGGCTTGAAGTATTTAAGTCCCACGTCAGAAAGCGGCAAGTGCCTAACGTTATTCAACAGCTCAGATAATTATATAAAGTGGGTGGAAAGTAAAGTCTATTTTGCAACACATCAGCCAATGATCTTCGTTTCATTGATTGACAATACTCGTTATCCGAATTGGTTGAATAGAAAGACCGTGTTTGAGAATCAGGACAGAACAAGAGAAGACTTGATAAAATTTATCTATAAGCAAAGAAGCATTAAACAAGCAAAGGAGCGATAAACGAGCATGACGCAGGTTACTTTCGAGCAGCGCCCAAAGGTCACGCCGCAGATTTATACTTATGAATTGATTGGCGTGGAGTCTCACAAGGGATATATCAAAGTCGGATATACGGACAGGGATGCCGTGACTCGTATCAATGAGCAAATGCATACCAGTGCGGTGCCGTATCGCATAATCACAGTGCAATCGGCTATGCGCGACGACGGGACGTGCTTTACAGATCACGAAGTGCATGCGGTGTTGAGACGCAAAGGGTTCAAGCAACTCAATCAAGGAGACGACAGAAACGAGTGGTTCGCTTGCTCGGCGGATGATGTGCAGGTAGCAATCAATGAGGTGCGTGACGGCATCGTCACGCAAGAAAATCGCTCGCAGGTCTTCAAAATGCGTCCCGAACAACAAGATGCGATAGAAAAGACAATCAAGTATTTCAACACCGCAAAAAAGGACGATGAGACCAGAGCGCCAAAGTTCCTTTGGAACGCAAAAATGCGCTTTGGCAAGACGTTCGCCGCATATCAACTTGTCAAGAAAATGGGATTGAAGCGCGTGCTTGTGCTCACGTTTAAGCCGGCTGTCGAGTCGGCGTGGAGAGAGGATATAGTCTCTCATGTCGATTTCGAGGGGTGGCAATTCATATCCAACAAGGATGCGCACAATAACAATATCAACATCGATGAACAATACGAAAAGACGGACAAGTCGAGGCCGATTGTCGCGTTCGGTTCCTTTCAAGATTTGCTCGGCACAAACGAAGCAGGCGGCATAAAGGCAAAAAATACATTTATACATGCGGTCAATTGGGATCTTGTTATTTTTGACGAATACCACTTTGGCGCATGGCGTGACAATGCAAGAAAATTATTCGAAGATTCGGACGAAGAAGAGGACAGCGACTTTGACTTTGAAAAATACAAAGAAAAAGAAGCAGACAATGCATACAACGAGACCTTTTTGCCAATCACGACAGACTATTATCTCTTTCTTTCCGGTACGCCTTTCCGCGCGCTCAATTCCGGAGAGTTTATAGAGGAACAGATATACAATTGGACATATTCGGACGAACAGCGCGCAAAAGAAAAGTGGAAAGGGCCCGGCAACCCGTATGAGGCTCTTCCGCGTATGGTCATGATGACCTATCGTATCCCCGAAAGCATCCGTAAGATTGCCGAACAAGGAGAGTTTAACGAGTTTGACCTCAATGTCTTCTTTGCGGCGAAAGGTAAAGGAAACGATGCGCATTTTGTGCATGAAAGTGAAGTGCAAAAATGGCTCGACCTCATTCGTGGTGCCTATTTGCCGTCAAGCATAGACGATCTCAAGCTTGGACAGGACAAACGTCCGCCGATGCCATATTCAGATGTTAGATTGCTTGGTGTACTTACTCATACGTTATGGTTTTTGCCAAATGTCGCGTCTTGTCAAGCGATGGCGAATTTGCTCAAGCAAAGACAAAACACCTTTTATCATGACTATAAAATCAACGTCTGCGCCGGCGTGGAAGCCGGAGTCGGGTTGGACGCGCTCAAGCCTGTTATCGAGTCAATGCGAAATCCGCTTCAGTCAAAGTCAATCACACTTACATGCGGCAAACTCACCACCGGCGTCACCGTGCGACCATGGTCGGGGATATTCATGCTCCGCAATCTCAAGTCGCCCGAGACATACTTCCAAGCGGCGTTCAGGGTGCAAAGCCCTTGGACAATCAAAGACGAGTTTGGGAAAAGCAATATCCTCAAGCACGAGTGCTTTCTCTTTGACTTTGCGCTCGACCGTGCGCTGAGAAAGATCTCGGATTACTCATGCAGACTTGACATCAACGAGAGCAATCCCGAAAAGAAAGTCGCTGACTTCATTCACTTTTTGCCCGTGCTTGCCTATGACGGTAGTACGATGAGGCAAGTTAATGCGCAAGATATTCTCGACATAGCGTATGCAGGCACGTCTGCGACATTACTTGCGAAGAGATGGGAGTCCGCCTTGCTTGTCAATGTGGACAACGATACTCTGGGAAGATTACTTGCGAACAAAGATGCGCTCGAGGCATTGGAGCATATCGAGGGCTTCCGTTCGCTCAATCAAGATATCGCAACAATCATCAACAAGTCTGATAAGGTCAAAAGTGTAAAGTCGAAAAAGGATAAGCTTACACCGAAAGAAAAGAAAGAATTGTCTGATGATGAAAAAGAATATAAGACAAAGCGAGACGAAATCCGAAAGAAACTCATAAAATTTGCAACGCGAGTTCCGGTATTTATGTACCTTACCGACTACCGTGAGCGCTCACTCAAAGACGTAATTACGCAATTGGAGCCGGGTCTGTTTAAAAAAGTCACCGGTCTCAATGTAAATGACTTTGAATTGCTGTGTAATATCGGTGTTTTCAACGCAAGTCTCATGAACGATGCAATCTTTAAATTTAAGAGATATGAGGATGCAAGCTTGGCATATACAGGCATTGAAAAACATGTCTCGGACGAAATCGGCGGTTGGGATACTACTATCAGAAGAGAGGAGTACGAGAGACTCTTCTTCAATCAACAGGCGTCATTGGAGGGAGAAGCCTCGACGGGAGCATCCGAGATGAAATCGGATGATATAGTAACAGCAATCTTAGTCAATAAAGAAGAGGACGTGTCGCAAAAACCAAAGCTAGGAGAAGAAAAAGTTGGAAGCAAAGTACTTCACGAAAAATTTGGCGAAGGCACAATCGTCAAGATTGACAAATATAAAAAATATATTCACGTCGTATTTGAAGACGGCGAAAAACTCTTTGCCAACGACGCCTTTGAGCGAGGCTTTTTGACCTTGAAATAAAGATACGACCGAACGCGAGTTCGGTCGTATCTTTTGTCAATTGAAATTCAAATCAACACAACATCTTGCGCAGCTTGTCGTACTCTTCCTTTTCTTCGGGGGTGAAGCCCTCTTCGCCGACTTCTTTGCGCTTGTCGTTGAAGTAGCGGATGCGAGCGAGGCGCTTGTCGGTGACGCGGTAGAGGAGCGACGAGACGAAGCCGATCGTGAGCAGCACGGTGACGGCGACCGCGAGCAAGACGCGGATCGCGGTTAGTACGCTGTCGGGCTGTTCGGGGAGAGGTCCGTCGGGGCTTGCCGGTTCGATGTAGTTCGCCGCGCCGAGCACCCAGCCGACCATACCCGTGCCGAACGCGGTCGCGATCGTGCGCATGAAGGTCATGACGCCGGACATATTGGCGGTGGGGCGATAGCCGAATTTGAGTTCGGCGACGTCGACGGTGTCCGCAAAGACGAGCCACGGCATCGATTGCGCGCCGGCGAAGCCGAAGCCCATGATCATCGCAAAGACGGGGATGAGGATGGGGTTCCATTCGGGTTGATAGCACGCCAGCAAGATCGCGCCGATGATGTAGAGCGGAAGTCCCGCGCGGAATGCGGCTTGCTTGGAGAACTTCGCCTTGATGACATAGGCGATGAGGATGCCGATCGCCGCGCTGACCATCATCGGACCGATGATCATGATCGAGCCCATATCGATTTGCATAAAGCCGAGGTCTACGACGACTCCGCGCGCAGCGCCGCCGATATAGTTGGTGTAGTAGATCGCGAGCGCGCTGACCATGTCGAGCGTGAGGAACGCGGTGACATACATCAACAGGTGCCAAACGTACGACTTGACGGTGAGGCAGCGGAAGAAGTCCTTGAAGTTGAGCTTTTCCTTTTTGTCGAGGTCGAACGGCGCGCGCTCCTTGATGAGGAAACCCGCGACGACGAGCGGCACCGCAAAGATCAAACCGAAGCCGAACACGATGATGAAGTAGAAGTACAGGTACGGCATGTCGCCCGAGGTCACTTCCGTCCACAGCAGCGACGGCGCGAGATAGAAGATGCCCGCCGCGACGACGTCGAAGAACAGCTTGTAGGTGTTGGCGCTATTGCGCTGCTTGTAGTCCATCGAGATGTCCGAACTCATCGCCATGTACGGCACTTGCGACAGCGACGAGATGGAAGTGTAGACGATGTAGGCAAAGACCATCCACACCACTTTGGATGTCGCGCCAAAGCCGGCGATCGGGGCGAACAAGAACGCCAATCCGAAAGGGATCAACGCGCCGCCTATGATCATGTACGGCTTACGCCTGCCCAATTTGGACCAACGGGTGTTGTCCGAGATGATGCCCATCGACGGGTCGATGATCGCGTCCCAGATCTTTGAGACCATGATCACGGTGCCTGCGACCGCGGCGTCGATGCCGATGATGTCGGTGAAGAAGGCGAGAAGAATGACGCTGATGAACGCCGCCTGCCCACCGCCGAACAAGTCGGCTGCGCCATAGATGATCTTTTCCTTTTTGGGAATGACGTCCTCGGGGCGGCAGGTGTCCTGCGATCGATCGGGAGCGACGCTCTTTGTCGTGTCCTGAGTGTCCATAAAGTTCCTCCTGTTGTGATGCCAAAGACTTGGACAATTCGATTATAACATATCCCCGTGCCCATACGCAACGCAAGCGCGCACATTAAATCAAAATATCACATAGCGCGGCGGACAAAACTTGTTTTGAAAGCTATACGGAGTTTTGCCGAATGTCCACCGCAAAAATAAAAAATTTTTTCAAAATCGGTGGACAAACTCGGCTTTGGAGAGAAATATATAAGAGACTTTGAAAAGTCAAAAGAACGGGCGAAGTGTTTATTGATGTCAAAATGCGTCAAAATAATTGATAATAATTAATAATACTCAATACTAATTCAAACAGGAAAGAGCCGCCGCATGCGAAGTCGGACGTTTCGGAAAGCAATGGTGGGAGACATAATCGAGGCATTTGATGAGCAAAGCGCGTTGCAAAATTTATGGAATTTCAAAGAGGGCGGCATCAATCGACGGGGTTGCCGTTTTCGTCCCTCAAACCGAGCAAAAAGTCGCTGTCCACGGCGAAGTATTTCGCGAGTTTGACGATCATCGACGCGACCGGCTCCGTCTTGGACAATTCCCATTTTGCGATCGCGGAAAGCGGTCATTTCACGCGGCGGTCAAACGACAGCCGTATTTCACGTTTGCGCGACAGCGCAGACATTCCACCGCGAGCACAGCATTGTCTTGCGAAAGTCGTCAATACTAAATTATTGCAATCATCGCGCGTATGCATTATAATGAACGTATGGAAAAGCAGGACATCGACGCCTCGGGCGTCAAAGTTGACGGCTTGGAGATGAGCTATTTCGGCTCGGCGCCGTCGGTGCAGCATTGGAGCTTTGAATTGCCGCGCAGCGGCAGGCTTTGCATTTTCGGGATGCACAATCAAGGGAAGACCGCACTTTTGCGCGCGCTCGCCGGGCTTGAGGAGTATCGCGGCAGCATTCGCGTGGGCGGCAAAGAGGTGCGCGACATCCCCGTCAAGGAGACGCCGATCGCGTTCAGCTTTGATTTCGGCAGTCTTATACCGCGCAAGACCGCGCTTCAAAACATCGTGCGGCCGCTCGAATTGCGCAAGGCGGACGAGGGATATGTGCGCACGCGGCTTGCGTATGTGACGCGGCTCTTCGACATCGAGGACTTGCTCAACGCAAAGGTCAAAGATCTGACCCCGGCGCAGTGCGCGAAGGTGCTTTTGGCGCGCATATTCGTCCGCGAGTGCGAGCTGTATCTTGTCGACGACGTCTTTTCGGGCATGGGCTACACATCGCGGCGCGAGGCGTTCGACGCGTTCGTAACGGCTGTCGGCAGGACGGACGCGACGGTCATCTATGCGACCGACCGCATGTACGAGGCGCGGATGTTCGGCGGCAAGATCGCGGTCGTCTACGGCGGCATTCCGCAGCAGATAGACGAGTATTACAAATTGTACAGCGATCCCGGCTCGCTGTCCGTCGTGCGCAGCATCGACGATTATGTCGGCGTGATCGGCGCGACGCTCAAAACGGGCGAAAACGGCTGGACGGTGAACGCGTTCGGGCACGACGTCAAGGCGCCCGAGCCCATCTCGGACACCTATGCCAACAAGCGCGTGCTTTGCTGTGTCTATCCCGAGTTTGCGGTCGCGACCGCCGACCCCGAAGGGGAGTGGACCGCCGACAGGTCGATCAGCACAAAGAGCGGTCGGCTCGTGCGATTCATCCGCGACGACGGCATAGTCTATGTCAAGAACGCGGACATCGCGCTCGGCGCGAGGGCGAGCGTGCGCGTGTTCGGCGTGGGCAACATGTTCGACCGCATCAGCGAATTTAAGATCAACAAAGAGAGGGAACAATGAAGAAAAGGTTTTTGATCGCCGTATCGGTGATATTGGTCGTCGCGGCGGCGCTGTCGATGAGCGCATGCATTTGGATAGGTACGGGCGGAGCCGATCTCGCGACGGACGCTCCGTTTGCGCAGCAGGTGCTCGACTACATCGACACATACTACTATGAAGACATCGATTGGGATGTCTTTCAATACAACTTGGGCGCGGCGATCGCCGGCAGCGTCGACAAGTTCACGGGCTTGACCGTGACAAGTCCGATCAACGCGTCGTCGTCGCAATTGGGCATATCGCTCAGTTCCAACCAATACAACGAACATTATGTTTCGCGCGTCGTCCCCGGCTCAAACGCCGAGACGGCGGTGCCCTATCATGTGCTCGTGTACGAGGACGGGCAGTTCGCCGGCTACTACGAAGCGGCTGACGCCGAGGAGAAGATGGGCACCGTCGGGCTGAAACGCGGCGACGAGATCTTTGCGGTCAAGAGTAGCGAGGAGTCCGAACAATGGACGCGCGTTCAAAATCTCGCGCAAAGCACGTTCAGTCAGCTCATTTCCGATCTCGACACCGTCGACATGCGCGTCTATCGCTACCGCTATGACGAAAACGGCGACCGCGAGATCGCGTACGAACTGTATTTCAGCGTCGAGAAGAAAGTTTTCCACACCCCGACCGCGCGCTATATCGACGGGAACGACATCGGGCTCGGAGACGGCTTCGGCTACATCTCGCTGACCGAGTTCGGCGACACCGCGGTCGACGATTTTGCCGCGGCTGCGCAGGCGTTTGTCGACGATCCGTCGTCGCCGACGATGCTGCTGCTCGACCTCAGAGGCAATGGCGGCGGCAGCAGTACCATCCTCGGCTTCATCGCGTCCTATTTCGTCTCGGACGGCAGAGACAAGGCGCCGATGGCGCGCTATGTCTACAACAAAGGCGGCATGCAAGCGGAGACGTGGTTCTACACCTCGCGCACCGTCGAGAGCAGCAAGGAGAGCGGCAAGACGTTGACCTCGTTCAACTTCTACGAAGCGGTCGAGGGCTTTGAGGTCGCGATCCTGACGGACGGCGGCACCGCTTCGAGTTCGGAATTGCTGACGTGGACGATCGACTTTTACAGCCCGAGCGGCGCGCCTACGGTCGGCACGACCACCTACGGCAAGGGCGTCGCGCAGACGGTCATCTCGCTCGCAGGAGGCAATTATGAGCTCTACATCACCAACGGCAAGTACTATGTGCCCCTCGACGTCGGCGGCGAGACAGCTTGGGAGACGTCGATACACGAGGTGGGCATTTCGCCCGCGCCGGTCAACGTCGTCGAGACGACCGAGGTCAGGGACTACTCGCAAGACCTCGTCATCCTGCGGGCGGCGTCGGTGCTGGCAAGCAATTGAAACATTGCGGCGTGCGCTTGACAAAGCGTGCGCCGCGGCGATATAATATCTGTGCAAGCGCGGGGATTTATTCCCGCAACTGCGGCATCATCAAACACGCATTCCCGATCGATGGATCTCGGAGAGAAGGGTGAGGCGGTCATTCGTTTCGCTTTTCTCCGCAATTGCGGAGATTTTTTTCGGGAAGAGGAGTTATTATGGCAAGAATAGGAGTGGTCGGCATCGTCATCCGCCCGGGCGGAGACAATGTCAAGGCGGTCAACGCGCTGCTTTCGGAGTTCGCCGACATCATCGTCGGCAGGATGGGCGTGCCCGACCGCGAGAGCGGCATCAACACGATATCGGTCATCGTCCGCGGCGAAAACGAGCGCATCTCCGCGCTTTGCGGCAAGCTGGGACGTGTGGACAGCGTGCGCGTCAAGTCGGCGATCGTCGCCGCAGACGCATCCGAAGAATGAAATCTATTTTGAGGTGAAGATATGAAAAAGTTTTTGTCAATCTTGCTTGTGGCGGCTCTTGCAGTCACCGCACTCGCGCTTGTCGGCTGCGACGATCCCGAACAGCCGCAAGAAGGCTACACCTTCGTCATCCCCGACGGCGCGCCCGCGCTCGGCGCGGTGAGCGTCTTGAACGACGTGCCGGACGGCATAAAGTCGGTCGAGATCGTCCCGTCCAACACCATCTCTCAAAGGGCGGTGCAGTCGGACATCGCGATCGTTCCCGCCAACCTCGCCGCCAACCTCTACAACAAGGGACAGGACGTCAAGTTGGTCGGCACCGTCACGCACGGCAATCTTTTCGTGCTGGGCACGTCGGATTCGGTGAAGACGCTTTCAGACCTCGAGGGCAAGCTCGTCTATTCGATAGGGCAGAACAGCGTGCCCGACTATGTGTTCCGAACTCTGATCAAAGAGGCGGGGCTTGACGTCGTGCAGGGCGACGCCGCGCAAGAGGGCAAGGTCACTGTCAACTACAAAAACGACGGCTCCGAGGTGATGCAGCAGCTCGTCGCCGCCAAGAAAGAGGGCAAAGACGTCGTCGGCGTGCTCGCCGAACCGGCGGTCACCAACGCCAAGGCGAAGGGTATGGTCGAGTTGTTCGACTTGCAGAGCCTTTGGCAGACGCGCACCGGCGCGGACGCGACCGGATATGCGCAGGCGGTGCTCATCGTCAAGGGCGACGTAGCAAAGGACAAAGCGTTTATGGACAGGCTGATCGCCGCGCTCGAGGGCAACGGCGCGTTCGTCACCGAGCACAGCGGCGAGGTCGCCGGCATCATCGCGAAGGTCTATCCGCAAAGCTCGTTCGCGGCGCAGACTTTCACCGCCGAGACGCTCGAAAGATGCAATTGCGCCTTTACGACCGGCGCGGCGTGCAAGGCGGAGTTTGAGGCGATGGCGCAGGCGATCATGGCGATCAACGGTCAGGCGATCGGAGGCAAGCTGCCCGACGCGGCGTTCTACTACGAGGGCTGATGACCGCCGAAAAGAAAAAGGTCTTGAAGCGGCTGTCGTCCGCGCTCTATCCGCTCGGGGCGGCGGCGTTCATCGTCGTGCTTTGGGCGATCACCGCGGCGGCGGTCGGCGAAGAGCTGCTCGTCCCGTCGGTGGGCGCGACTTTTCGCGGTCTTTGGCAAATGCTCACAGAGGGCGCGACCTATGCGGCGATAGGCGGCACGATTTGGCGCGCGCTCGCCGGCTGGGCGCTCGCTCTCGTCGCGGCGGCGGTGTTCGCCGCGCTCGCGATCTTGTTCAAACCCGTCAAAAAATTGTTCGCGCCGCTGATGTCGGTGATGCGCTCTGTGCCGACGATGTCGGTCATCATGCTCGCGCTGCTTTGGGTGACGAGCGGTCAAATGCCGCTGATCGTCACCTTCATGACCCTCTTTCCCGTTCAATATTCGGCGATGGTCGCCGCGTCGGAAGCGGTAGATCCGCGGCTGGTCGAGATGGCGAAGATATACCGCGTCCCGACCGCGAAGAGGGTGCTGAAAATGTATTTGCCGTGCATGGCGCCGCAGATCGTCGAGGGCGTGCGCTCTACGCTGTCGCTGACGCTCAAAGTGACGATCGCCGCCGAAGTGCTCGCGCAGACGCGCGACAGCATAGGCGTGGGGATGATGCAGGCGCAGAGTTTTTTGCAGACCGACCGAATCCTCGGCTGGACGGTGATCGCGATCGTCTTGGGCGCGCTTGCCGAACTTTTTGTGACGTTCGCCGCATGGGCGGCAAGGAGGCTCTATGCTGTCGGTGAAAGGGCTTGAATTGTCGTACGGCGACAAAAAGATATTCGACCGCTTCGACCTCGAGGTCGGGGACGGCGAAGTCGTCTGCATTCTCGGCAGGTCGGGGTGCGGCAAGACCAGCTTGCTCAATTGCATTGCCGGCGCGCTCGCCCACGGCGGCGAGGTCAACGGTACGGAGAGGGGAGTGGCATATCTGTTCCAAGAGACGCGCCTCATCCCCGCGCTGACTGCGGCGGAAAACGTGCGCTTCGCGGTCGGGCACCTCTATGCGGACAGGGCGGCGCTGAACGCCGAGATCGACCGCGTCTTTTCCAGCCTCGGCATTGACGGCTTGCAGAACAGGCTGCCCGGCAAGATGAGCGGAGGACAGGCGGCGAGAGTCGCGCTCGCGAGGGCGCTCTGCCATCCGTCCGACGTGCTGCTGACGGACGAGCCGTTCGGCGCGCTCGACGTCGCGCTCAAATTGTCGCTGACCGAATACTTGATCTCCGCGCTCAAAGCGCGTCCGCGCACCGTGCTCATGGTGTCGCACGGCATAGACGAGTGCTTCGACCTTGCCGACCGCATCCTCGTCCTCGGCGGCAGTCCGTGCCGTATACTGTACGAAACAAATATCGACGAGCCGCGCGGCGAAAGGGCGGATATCGCGCACAGGGCGCACAAAACGGAAGAGATCAAGCGCGCGCTGATTGCCGAGTGAACACGTCGCGCGGCGACGGTCGCGCTAGTTCAATCTCTTCAAAGTCGCATTGATCGCGTCGTCGTCCGGCAGAGGGACGGCGGCGCTCTTCTTTTCGGCGTGCGCGCCCGAGTTCATCGACATCAACAGCGGCAGCAGCGCGCTCATGTCGCCCCCGCCGTTCATCGCGGCGAGAAGAGGTTTGAGGGAAGGGTCTTGGGCGGCGAGAGCCGCCAAAATCTGTTCGTTCATTTTGCTCCTTGCGCTGTCGCGCTTCGCCCGTCCGCGGCATATAATGCGAAGGCAGGAGGGCATATGAAAAGATATTACGACGATCTCGACCCGGCGCTCGTCTCCGCAGCTGAGCGCGCGAGGGCGGAAGGTAAACTCGACGACGCCGCGCTCGAGGACTTCTTCACGCGAGTCCGACCGTTTTTGGACGACGTGCAGGCGGCACGATTGCGCGCGATGATCGACAAGCTCAAGACGGGGGAGTGATCACCGCCCGACAAGCAGCCGCAGCACTCTGACCAATTTTTCTATGTGGTACGGGGTGTTGCAAAATCCTATCCCGACGCGCACCGCGCCCGTCTCTTCGGTGCCGAGGAAGCGGTGCATCAGCGGCGCGCAATGCAGTCCCGAGCGGACGGCGATGTTGTTGTCGTTGAGATAGTCGGCGATCTCGGACGGGTCGAAGCCGTTCAGCGTGAACGAGATGACGCCGCTGCGCGACTCGGCGATCACTTTGAGCCCCTTGATCGACGACAAGCCGCGGCACGCGCTCTCGGACAGAGCGGCGATGCGCGCGTTGATCTGATCGAAGTTGAGCTGCGTCCACCTCGCCGCCGCGTACATGCCGGCGATCCCGCATGCGTTGAGGGTGCCGCTCTCGAAGCCTTCGGGTATGCCGCGCGGCTGTACGAGCGAGAGGCTGTCCGTGCCGGTGCCGCCGAAGCGTATCGGGTCGAGGGGGATGTCGCGGTCAAAGATCAGCATCCCCACGCCCTGCGGACCGTGCAGTCCCTTGTGCGCGGCGAGCGCATACATCACGCCCCGCCTTTCTGCGAGCGGCGGCTTGACGTGTCCCGCTCCCTGCGCACCGTCTATGAGCACGAAAATGCCTCTTTGCGCACACAGGTCGCAAATTTTTTCAACATCGTTGGCAAGTCCCGTCACGTTTGAGACCGCGTTGACCGCGACGAGTTTGACCTTGCCGTCAAGCAGAGGCGCGATGTCGTCTGCGGTGATCGCAAGCCCCTGCGAGGGCGTTGCGTACACTACCTTTACGTCGTTTTCGCCGCGCAATTTTTCGAGAGGGCGAAGTACGGAGTTGTGCTCGGTGACCGTGGTCACGACCGTGCCGCCCGCGAGATAGCCTTTGAGTCCGAGCAGCGCGAGGTCGAGCGCTTCGGTACATCCCGAGGTGAAGACCCCGGCGTAGTTTTCGTCCGCGCCCAAAAGCGACAGCATCCCTTCGCGCGCCGCGTCCGTTCTCGCCGCGCAGGCGAGCGCGTCGGCGTGTGTGCCGCGCCCCGGGTTGGCGCTCTCCGAGCACTCGCGCATCATCGCCTCGAACATGCATTGCGGCTTGAAGCGCGAAGTCGCCGCGTTGTCCAAATAGATCATCTTTCACCTCACAAACATCGTCGTCGATCAATATATTGTATTGAGGCGCGCTCTAGATAATGCCGCGCGATACATAGTATCGTGAGGTGGACATGTACTTGATCGTATTTTCTTCGCGCGCGGCGGCATTGAGAGTCAAGGCGAGATTGGACGCGTCGGGCATATTCGCTCAGGCGGTCTCCACGCCGATAGGGCTGGGGAAGAGCTGCGGCATATCGCTCAAAGTGTGGGGCGCTCCGCCCGCCGTGTTGGCTCGGATGTGCGAGGGAGCGCCGATATATTTCAAAAGCGGCTCCGCTTGGACGCTTGCGACATGAAAAAAGCGCCCCCGAAACGGGGCGCCCTGTGATCAAAAGATCATCTGCGCGCGGCGCTCTCGTGAGCCGCGCGTATTTTTTCGGCGAGCGATTTGGGCGATTCGATCTCGATCGCGTCGCCGAAGGAGAGCAGCTTGGCAAACGTCGTCTCGTTGTCAAATACGTCTCCGCGCGCGGTATAGCCCTTTTCCGTCTTGCGGACGTTTTCGAGCCCGAGCCATTCCTCTACGTCATAGCGCGCCTTTTCGCCGACGTGCAGCACGACGTGTATCTTTTGCTTTTTGGTGGGGTCGGCAAGGTCCCAGCTGCGCTCGAATCGCGGCGGTATCACATAGTCCGAATTTGTCGGCACGATGTGCGTGACGCGCGACAGCTTGAACATGCGCATCGCGTCCTCGCGGCGGCACCGCGCGAACACATACCAATTGCCGTTGTTGTAGACGAAGATGTACGGCTCGATCACCCTCTCGGAGATGTCGCCGCGGCGGTTGTGATAGCAGATCTCGACCGCCTTGCGCGCCTTTTTGGCGGCGGACAGCGCGTCCAACTTTGCGCCGAAAGCGTCGCCCTGCGGAGCGTCCGAAAAGTCTACCGCAAAGTCTTCGTTGGCAAAGCCGCTCGTGCCCGCGGACGGGCGCATCGAGTTGAGTTTGAGCAGCACCTTTTCTCTGAACACGGTCGGGGAGGAAAAAGCCTCGATCGCCGCGACGATGTATTGAAGCTCCGCCTTGTCGAAGAGCGCGCTCGTAAGGCGGTAGTCGCTGCCGATCGAGATGCCTCCGCCCTTGCCCTTGTTGGACACGACGGGGATGCCCGACGCCGAAAGCACGTCGATGTAGCGATAGACCGTGCGTTCGGACACTTCGAGACGTTCGGACAGCTGTTTTGCAGTGAGTTTGTCGTGGGCGAGAAGCTCAAGCAACATGATGAAAGTATCGGCTACCATAGAGGTCCTCCTTCATCACTATTTTATCACGCACGCGCCCGCACGTCAATAATTGACGAGTATAGAAAGGCAGCGAAATTGAGTAACAGATGTTGCATATTTGGGGAGTTTCGGACGGCAAAAGCGACACTTTTGGCAAGTTATACTACAAAATTCGGCAAAAGTGTCCGATAACTCAATTTTTTGTATAAAATTTTTTGACATCAATACGGCGTTGCGCTAAAATATCGTCATTAAAATCGAACGCAAATTTTGAGGTGTATATATGAACGCTTATGTGCAAAAAGTTCTCGATGATCTCATCGAGCGCAATCCCGGTCAACCCGAGTTCCATCAGGCGGCGACCGAGATCCTCTCTTCGATCTCGCTCGTTTTCGACAAGCACCCCGAGTATCAAAAGCTCGGTCTTTTGGAGATGCTCGTCGAGCCGGAGAGGGTGATCATGTTCCGTGTTCCCTGGGTGGACGACGCCGGCAACGTGCACGTCAACAAGGGTTACAGGGTGCAATTCAACAGCGCGATCGGCCCCTACAAGGGCGGCTTGCGCTTCCATCCGTCGGTCAACCTGTCCATCATCAAGTTCTTGGGCTTTGAGCAGATCTTCAAGAACTCGCTGACCGGTCTTCCCATCGGCGGCGGCAAGGGCGGTTCCGACTTCGATCCCAAGGGCAAGAGCGACGCTGAGGTCATGCGTTTCTGCCAGGCGTTTATGAGCGAGCTCTATCGCCACATCGGCGCGGATACCGACGTCCCTGCGGGCGACATCGGCGTCGGCGGCAGAGAGATCGGCTACTTGTTCGGCTACTACAAGAAGCTCGTCAACGAGCACGTCGGCGTGCTGACCGGCAGAGGTCTGACCTACGGCGGTTCGCTCGTCCGCACCGAGGCGACCGGATACGGTCTCATCTACCTCATGGAAGAGATGCTCAAAGAGAAAAACGCGACCTTCGACGGCAAAAAGGTCGTCATCAGCGGCAGCGGCAACGTCGCGATCTACGCCCACGAGAAGGCGAACAAGCTGGGCGCGACCGTGCTTGCTATGAGCGATTCTTCCGGCTATATCTATGACGAAAACGGCATCGTCCTCGAGACGATCAAACTCATCAAGGAGCGCAACCGCGGACGTATCTCCGAGTATGTCAAGTATCATCCGACCGCGAAGTTCGTCGCCGGCTGCAAGGGCATCTGGACCATTCCGTGCGACATCGCGCTTCCGTGCGCTACGCAGAACGAGCTCGATCTCGCTTCCGCCGAGACCTTGGTCAAGAACGGCGTAAAGGCGGTGGGAGAGGGCGCGAACATGCCCTGCACGATCGAGGCGGCGGAGTACTTCCAAAACCACGGCGTCCAATTCGCTCCCGCGAAGGCGGCAAACGCCGGCGGCGTCGCATGCTCCGCTTTGGAGATGGCGCAGTCCAGCATGAGGACGTTCTGGTCGTTCGAAGAGGTCGACGAGAAGCTCAAGCACATCATGATCAACATCTTCCACAACATCAAGGACGCCGCCGAAAGATACGGCATGAGCGGCAACTACATCGTCGGCGCTAACATCGCCGGTTTCGAGAAGGTCGCGAACGCGATGTCCGTACAGGGTGTTTGTTGAGACCGCGCCGCGCGCATGTGGGCAAGGTTGAGGCGGCGGCTTTTACGCAGGGGCATCGTCCCGCCGCTTGCTAAGACCCAAGGGTATTGACCTGCGCGGTCGATGACTCGCCCCTGCGCAAAATACGCTCGCCTCAACTGCGAGCACCGACAAAAAATTCCGACGGCAAAACGCCGTCGGATATTTTTATGTCGGCTTGTCCACATACACGCGGCGCGGTCCATGCTGACCGCAGAGATAGCAATTTATGTGCTTGGTTCGTTGAAAAGGTTACGCACCGACAAACAACGTTTTTCGGCTTGTCCTCACTCCACTTGCGCAGACCATGCTGACCGCGGAGAAAAACGTACCTTTTGCGCGCGTACTTTGTCTTGCCCGGGGCTCAAGCCATAAAGGATTGAGCCGTTTATTCGATTTTGGCGGTTGACGTACTTGTGTCGCTTTGATATAATTGTCTTTGAGGTGAGTTATGGAAATCGGCAGGGCAAGATCAATAGATATCGACAAAAAAGTCGGCGCGGAGTTTGCGTCGGCGGCGGCAAGAGAAGCGCTCGGGGTTGAGCCGCGCAAAGTTAAATATTTGGGCGGCGGGTCGTTCGGACGCGCTTTCGGCGTGAGTTTTGACGGCGGAGAAATGGTCGTAAAGCTGCTTGTAGACGGTGCGATGATGCGCAAAGAGACCCATGATTTGTCGTTGCTCGGCTCGGCTTGTTCTCTGCCGATGCCAAAGATCTTGTTTTGCCGCGAGGCGGACGCAAGTGTGCCCGTCGCATGCTACGGCATGGAGAGGATAGACGGCAAGAGCGCATTGACGTCGCTGTCGCTGCAACTTGGCTCGAAAGCCAAAAAGGAGAGGTTTGCCGACGAGGTCACGACTGCGCTGCACACAATTCACACATTCACCGCCGACAAGTACGGCGACACCATGTCGCCAAAGTACGACGATTGGCAGGGGTTCTACCGCCCGTTTGCGGAAAGTATTTTTGCCGCCGTAAGGCAAGACCGTATTTTTAGCCGCGAGATAATCGACGCAATGAAGAGGGCGATGGACGTCTATGACATCATATTCTCCGAGAAGGCGAGCGCGCCTTGCCTCATCCACGGCGACCTCAACGTAGCAAATATCATGTACAGTAAGGGACGAGTCAGCGGCTTCATCGATCCGCTCAACTCGATGTATGCGGACAGAGAATACGATCTCTTCCAATTCCGTAACCTTTGGGGCGAGCGTTTCAAGCTCGTCGGCAGCTATGTGTCAAAATACGGCGCATCAGAGAAAATAGAATACAAGCTGGCTTTCTATGGGCTTTTCAACGAGATATGGTGTTCAATCAAGGTGGGGTATGTGATTCCGCCCATCATGAAACCGCTGGTCAAACGAATGGACGAGCTGGCGTCGAAGCTGAGATGAGGTCTTTGGGCGCGCGGCTGATCGGAGCCGCGATAAGGCTTTTAACATACCCCCGCAGGAAAAAATGCGGTTCGCTGTCCGAGTCGGTCAAACAGTGCCGCCGTCCCTATGAACCGCCCGACGGTATGACGCTGTCGACGATCGAAGCCGGCGCCGCTAAGGTCGAGATCCTGACTCCCGAAAAGTTTTCGGTCAGTTTGATACACTTCCACGGCGGGGGCAGGACGCAGCCTCTCGCAGGTTTTTACCGATCGGTCGCCGAACTGTACGCTGACAGGCTGTGCGCCGAGGTGTGGTCGATAGACTGCCGCACAGGCGGCGATCTCGTGCATCCTGCGCTGCTTGACGACTGCCTCGCCGCGCTCGACGCGATAGCCGAAGTCAAACCTCTCGGCTGTTTTGCCGCGATAGGCGACAGTTTGGGCGCCGCGCTTATGTTTGCTTCGTGTATGAAACTGCGCGACGCGGGCAGAGCGGCGCCGTACGCATTGATCGCCTTTTCGCCGTTTTGCGATCTTTCGGCAAGCGGAGAATCCTATCTCCGCAACGCGCACAAAGACCCGATATACGGGCTGCCTTACCATATGAGCGCGTCCGTACACGGCGCGCGGCTGAGGCGCGTGCCCGCCTACTGCGGCGGTACGCCTCCGACCGATCCATACCTGTCGCCCGTCTTCGGCGATCTCAAGGGACTTCCGCCTATCGCGGTGTATGCCGGGGGATACGAGACATCCGAGAGCGACGCCGAGATGATCGCCGCGGCGGCGGAGCGCGGCAAAGTTCCCGTGCGGCTGATGGTCGCGGACGGACTTTTCCACGACTTTATGTTGTTTGCGCCGTTTCTCAAAGAGAGCAGACGCGTCTTTGCCGACGCCGCCGCTTTTCTGCGCTCGGCGGGAGCGCTCTGACGCCGCCGCGCGGCGGGATGTGGAAAATTCCTCCGCCGCGTTTTTCCGTACATCCGTGTGCGATAAACGCTTTTTCGAGCGGAACGCGGTCGATGTAAAAAAGTGTATTTTTGCGTATTTCGGTGTGGATAAACAGGGCATAGTGTGGATAAGTATGTGGATAAGTGCCTCAAAAACGTACTTTCGGGCTGTGTGTGCGTATTCCGCGCTTATTGTCGGGCGGCGTCGTCTGCGCGTATTTTTTATATCAAAATAACGGTCAAAATTCTTGAAAATCCGCGCCCGTTGTGCTATCATTTACATAACGGAAATCGGGCGGGTACCGCCCGCGAAAGTTTTAAGGAGTTTTTATGGCAAAAGTTGCTGTCATCATGGGAAGCAAAAGCGACTTCGAAGCGGTCAAACCCGCGATCGACGTCCTCAAATCGTTCGGAGTGGAGACGGACGTCAGGGTCATCTCCGCACACCGTACGCCCGACCTTGCGCACGACTATGCGAAGAGCGCGGAGCAAAACGGCGTCGAAGTGTTCATTTGCGCGGCGGGCAAGGCGGCGCATCTCGGCGGAGTGATCGCGGCATACACGCCGCTGCCGGTCATCGGTCTGCCGATCAAGAGCAGTACGATGGACGGGCTGGACAGCTTGCTTTCGATGGTGCAGATGCCGAGCGGCATCCCGGTCGCGTGCGTCGCGATCAACGGCGCGCAGAACGCAGGGCTTCTGGCGGTGCAGATGCTGTCGCTCAAATATCCCGAATTGCTTGAAAAGATGAAAAATTACAAGGTCGAAATGGCGCAAAAGATCAGCCGTGACGACGCACAATTACAAAAGGAGTTGAATTGATTATGGAAAGGACAACCCAGCTTTACGAAGGCAAAGCCAAAAAGGTCTATCTCACGACCGATCCGGACGTCGTGCTCGTCTCCTACAAGGATGACGCGACCGCGTTCAACGGGCTCAAAAAGGGCACGATCAAGGGCAAGGGCGAGGTCAACAACGTCTGCAGCAACCATCTGTTCCGCCTGCTCGAATCCAAGGGCGTAAAGACGCACTACGTCGAGCAGATCAACGAGCGCGAGACCTTTGTCAGAAAGGTGGAGATCGTCCCCCTCGAGGTCATCGTCCGCAACATCGCCGCCGGCAGCTTCTCCAAGAGGTTCGGCGTCAAAGAAGGCACCGCGCTCAAAGCTCCGTCGCTCGAGTTCAGCTACAAGAACGACGACCTCGGCGACCCGATGATCAACGATTCCCAAGTGCTTGCGCTCGGTCTTGCGACCCCCGAAGAGATCGACAAGATCAAGGCGATGGCGCTCAAAGTCAATGACATTTTGTCCGACTACTTCAAAGAGGTCGGCATCATCTTGGTCGACTTCAAGCTGGAGTTCGGCCGTTTCCACGGCGACATCATCCTCGCGGACGAAATTTCGCCCGACACCTGCCGCTTCTGGGACGCCAAGACGGGCGAGAAGTTGGACAAGGACAGGTTCAGAAGAGACCTCGACGACGTCGACAAGGGTTACAGAGAGATCAAGAAGAGAATGGGATTGGAGTGAGTTCCGTCCCCGCCGCGCCGCGGCAAAAGGAGAGATATGGCTATCGATTACAAAAGTGCGGGCGTTGACGTAGAGAGAGGCTATGAGGCGGTCCGTCTCATGAAGCAATACGTCAAGACCACCTACAACGACAGCGTTTTGGGCGACCTCGGCAGCTTCGGCGGCTTTTATGCGCTCGACGACAAAGAGGACGGGGACTGCCTCGTCGCCGGCACCGACGGCGTCGGCACAAAGCTCAAATATGCGTTTGTCCTCGACAAGCACGACACCGTCGGCATCGACGCGGTCGCGATGTGCGTCAACGACATCGTCTGCCAAGGCGCGAAGCCGCTGTTGTTCCTCGACTACATCGCGCTGTCGCATCTCGACCCCGTCAAGGTGTCGCAGATCGTCAAGGGCGTCGCGGACGGCTGCCGTCAGGCGGGCTGCGCGTTGATCGGCGGCGAGACCGCCGAGATGCCCGGATTTTATGCCGCGGACGAGTATGACATCGCAGGCTTTGCGGTCGGCATCGTCAAGCGCAACAAGATCATCAACGGCAAGACCATCAAGCCGGGCGACGCATTGATCGGCGTCGCGTCAAGCGGCGTGCACAGCAACGGCTATTCGCTCGTGCGCAAGCTGTTCGGCGAGGACATCGAGACGTTGAGCAAGTACAACGAAACGCTCGGCTGCGCGCCCAAGGATGTCGTTTTGACCCCGACCAAGATATATGTCAAGACGGTGCTTTCGCTGATCGAGAAGTTCGAGATCAAGGGCATCGCGCACATCACAGGCGGAGGCTTCATCGAGAACATTCCGCGCATCATCCCCAAGGGGATGGGCATCGCGATCGACCGCAAGTCCTATCCGCTTCCCGACATCTTCAAGGCGCTGCAACAGCTCGCCGGCATCGACGACCGCAAGATGTACAACACTTTCAATATGGGCATCGGTCTCGTGCTCGCCGTCGATCCGTCCGTCAAGGACGGCGTCGTCAAGGCGCTCGAAGAGATGGGCGAAAAGGCGTATGTGATCGGCAAGGTCACCGACAAAGAGGGCGTCGAACTATGAAGAAGATCGCCGTGTTCGTCTCCGGCTCGGGCTCGGACATGCAGAGCGTGATCGACGCGACCGAGAGCGGTTTCGTCGACGCGAAGGTCGTCTGCGTCGTGTCGAGCAAGCCGGGCGCATACGCGCTCGAAAGGGCGGCAAAGCACGGCATACCGGCGCGCGTGTTCGCGCTGTCGCAATACGGCAAGGACGCGGCGGCGCGCGACAGGGCGGTGATCGAGTGGCTGGACGGCTTCAAACCCGATCTTGTCGTGCTTGCCGGCTATCTCGGCATCGTCACCAAGGAGCTGGTCGCGAAGTATCGAGGCAGGATGATCAACATCCACCCCTCGCTGATACCGCTGCATTGCGGCAAGGGCATGTACGGGCTGCACGTCCACGAGGACGTGCTCAAAAGCGGCGACAAGGTCAGCGGCGCGACCGTGCACTTTGTCGACGAGGGCACGGACACGGGCGAGATCATCGTTCAGCAGCGCGTGCGAGTGGAGGAGGGCGACACGCCCGAGACGCTTCAGGCGCGCATCCTCAAAGTGGAACACAAACTTTTGCCGTACGCGGTGAAGTTTCTCTGCGAGCAAGACTGACGTCTTGCCCGTTTTTATACAAGATGATACACGCGCCTGCGTGCGCGTAAACTAAGAACAATAATTTACGGAGTGAGATATGAAGAAAAGAGCATTGATCAGCGTATCGGACAAGACCGGTATCGTGGAATTCGCAAAGGGATTGGAAGAGAACGGCTTTGAGGTCGTCTCGACGGGCGGCACGCTCAAGGCGCTCAACGCCGCGGGCGTAAAGGCGATCGACATCTCGTCGGTCACCGGCTTTCCCGAATGCCTCGACGGCAGAGTCAAGACGCTGCACCCCAACGTGCACGCCGGACTGCTCGCGATGAGGAGCAACCCCGAACACATGGCTTTCCTCGAAAAGATGAACATCGTCCCGATCGACGTCGTCGCGGTCAATCTCTATCCGTTCAAGGCGACGGTCAGCAAGCCGGGCGTCGAGCTGCAAGAGGCGATCGAGAACATCGACATCGGCGGACCCACGATGATCAGAAGCGCGGCGAAGAACTATCAGGACGTCGCGGTCGTCGTCGACCCGGCGGACTATGCGGTCGTGCTGGACGAGCTCAAAGCGGGCGGCGTGACCAAGGAGACCAAGTTCAGATTGATGTACAAGGTCTATCAGCACACGTCCTACTATGACACCTTGATCGCCAACTATCTGCGCTCCAAGCTGGGCATCGAGTTCCCCGAGCAATTGACTCTTGCGTTCGACAAGGCGCAGGAGATGAGATACGGCGAAAATCCGAGACAGAACGCCGTCTTCTACAAGGAGCCGTTCACGGTCGCGGGCTCGCTCGCGGCGGCGAAACAGCTGCACGGCAAAGAGCTGTCCTACAACAACATCAACGACACCAACGGCGCGCTCGACCTGCTTCGCGAGTTCGACGAGCCGACAATCGTCGCGGTCAAGCACGCCAATCCGTGCGGCGTCGCGTCCGCGGAGAGCATCTCCGAGGCGTTCCGCAAGGCTTACGCGTCCGACCCGACGTCCATTTTCGGCGGCATAATCGCCTCCAACCGCGAGATCGACAAGGCGACCGCCGAGCAGATCCACGAGATCTTCATCGAGATAGTCGTCGCGCCGTCGTTCAGCAAAGAGGCGCTCGAGATCCTCGAACAGAAAAAGAACATCCGCTTGCTCGAACTGCCGACCATCAACGCGCCTATCGCGGACGGCTGCTACGACATGAAGAAGGTGCTCGGCGGCTTGCTCGTGCAGGAGTACGACAAGATGGTCGTCGAAGAGGGCAAAGTCACCGCCGTCACCGAAAAGAAGGCGACCGCAAAGCAGATGGAAGACATGACGTTCGCGATGAAGGTCGTCAAGCACACCAAGTCCAACGCGATCGTCATCGCCAAGGACAAGGTCACGCTGGGCATCGGCTGCGGACAGGTCAACCGCATTTGGGCAACCAAGCAGGCGATCGAGCACTCGCTCACCCCGACAGATGGCGCGGCGCTCGCGTCCGACGCGTTCTTCCCCTTTGACGACTGCGTCGAGGCGGCGGCTGCGGCGGGCATCACTTCGATCATGCAGCCGGGCGGAAGCGTAAAAGATCAGCTCAGCATCGACGCGTGCAATAGACACGGCATCGCGATGGTGTTCACCGGCGATCGCCACTTCAAGCACTGAGGAGGGCATATGGCAAGCGTACTCGTAGTGGGCGGCGGCGGCAGAGAACACGCGATCTGTCTCGCGCTGTCAAAGAGCAAACACGTCGACAAACTCTATTGTTTGCCCGGCAACGCCGGCATTTCGGAGATCGCGGAGTGCGCTCCGATCGCGGCGACCGACCTCGAAGGAGTGCTCGGGTTCGTCAAGGCGCACGACGACATCGTGATGACGGTGGTCGCGCCCGACGATCCGCTCGCGATGGGCATGGTCGACATGTTGGAGAGCAACGGCTTCCGCGCGTTCGGTCCGCATAAGAATGCGGCGATCATCGAGGCGTCCAAGGCGTTCTCCAAAAAATTGATGAAAAAGTACGGCATCCCGACCGCCGACTACCGCGAGTTCGACGACTATGCGGCGGCGTGCGAGTATGCCGAGGGCGCGAAGTATCCGCTCGTCGTCAAGGCGGACGGGCTCGCGCTGGGCAAGGGCGTCATCATCTGCAACGACAAAAAAGAGGCGCTCGAAGCCCTCGAAGAGATGATGGTCGACAAAAAGTTCAAGGCGGCGGGCAACGTCGTCGTCATCGAGGAATTTTTGACCGGCAAAGAGGTGTCCGTGCTCGCGTTCACCGACGGCAAGACCATCGTCCCTATGGTGTCCTCGCAGGACCACAAGCGCGCCTATGACAACGACGAGGGCGCGAACACCGGCGGCATGGGCACGTTCTCGCCGTCGCAGGCATACACGGACGACATCGCCGCCGAGACGATGGCAAACATCATTTTGCCGACGATGAAGGCGATGAACGCCGAGGGACGCACGTTCAAGGGCGTGCTCTATTTCGGATTGATGCTGACCGCGGACGGAGTCAAGGTGCTCGAATACAACGCGCGCTTCGGCGACCCCGAGACGCAAGTCGTGCTGCCGCGCCTCAAGACCGACCTTTTCGAGATCTTCGACGCTATCATCGACGAGAGGCTTTGCGAAGTCGAGATCGAGTGGGACGACATGGCGGCGGTCTGCGTGATCCTCGCGTCGGGCGGCTATCCCGGCAGCTACAAAAAGGGCGTGCCGATCGAGATCGGCGACATTGACAAGGACGTCACTTTGTATCATGCCGGCACCGCGTTCGACAAGGACGGACGTCTCGTCACGTCGGGCGGAAGGGTCATAGGCGTGACCGCGCGCGGCAAGGACATCGCCGCGGCGAGAGCCAAGGCGTACGCAAACGTACAAAAGATCAAGTTCGACGGCGCATTCTGGCGCACGGATATAGGCATCAAAAAGTAAGGAGAAATCATGGTCAAAAGAATTTTCGTCGAGAAAAAGCGCGGCATGGACGTCGGCGCCCAAAAGACCCGTTCGGACATCGCCGGAGTGCTCGGGCTCGCTTGCGAGGACGTCAGACAGTTCATCCGCTACGACATCGAAGATCTCGATCCCGAACTGTTCGCCGAGGCAAAGGCGACCATTTTCAGCGAGCCTCCCGTCGACGACGTGTTCGAGGACAGCCTGCCCGCGCTCGACGGATATGCGACGTTCATCGTCGAGTATCTGCCCGGTCAGTACGATCAGCGCGCGGACAGTGCGATGCAGTGCGTACAGCTGCTCTCCGCCGGAGAAAGACCGCTGATCAAGTGCGCGACCGTCTATGCGGTCAAGGGCTGCGACGAGCACATCGACGCGATCAAGAAGTACATCATCAACCCCGTCGAGAGCCGCGAGGGAAGTGCGGAACTTCCCGACACTCTCGTCCAAAAGACGGAGGCGCAGACCACGGTGCCGACGATCGACGGCTTTGTCGCGATGAGCGACTCGGACGTCGCCGCCTATCATGCGAAGATAGGCTTTGCGATGAGCGTCGACGACCTCGTCTTTGTGCGCGATTACTTCAAGGGCGAGGGGCGCGACCCGTCCGAGACCGAACTCAAAGTCATCGACACCTATTGGTCCGATCACTGCCGTCACACGACGTTCGCGACCGAACTGACCGACATCAGGATAGATTCGCAAAATCCGCATTTGAAGGCGGCGTTCGACCTCTATACGAGCCTGTTCGCCAAGTTCAATTCCAAGCGCAAGGACAAATACCGCTGTCTGATGGACATCGCGACGATCGCGGTCAAGGAGCTCGTCTCGCAGGGCAAGCTCGACAACCTCGACGTCAGCGAAGAGATCAACGCCTGCTCGGTCAACGTCACCGTCGACGTGGACGGCAAGCCCGAGGAGTGGCTGATCATGTTCAAGAACGAGACGCACAACCACCCGACGGAGATCGAGCCGTTCGGCGGCGCGGCGACCTGCCTCGGCGGCGCGATCCGCGATCCGCTTTCGGGCAGAGCGTACGTCTATCAGGCGATGCGCGTCACCGGCTGCGCCGACCCCAACGAGAGCATTGACAAGACGCTCAAGGGCAAGCTGCCCCAGCGCGTCATCACAAAGACCGCAGCGGCGGGCTATTCCAGCTACGGCAACCAGATAGGGCTTGCGACCGGGCTCGTGCACGAGATGTACGACGAAGGATACAAGGCAAAGCGCCTCGAGACGGGCTACGTCATCGGCGGCGTGAAAAAGGCGGATGTCGTCCGTCAAAGACCGGTCAAGGGCGACGTCGTCATCTTGCTCGGCGGCGACACAGGCAGAGACGGCTGCGGCGGCGCGACGGGTTCGTCCAAGGCGCACACCGAAAAGTCGGTCGAGGTCTGCGGAGCGGAGGTGCAAAAGGGCAATCCCCCCACCGAGCGCAAGTTGCAGAGGCTCTTCCGCAATCCCGAGGCGAGCAGACTCATCTTGAAGTGCAACGACTTCGGCGCTGGCGGCGTGTCCGTCGCGATCGGCGAACTTGCGGACAGCCTGGACATCTATCTCGACAGAGTGCCCAAAAAGTACGACGGCCTGAGCGGCACCGAGCTTGCGATCTCCGAGTCGCAGGAACGCATGGCGGTCGTCGTCGCGGCGTCTTCGGTCGAGAGGTTCAAACAGCTCGCCGCAGAGGAAAACCTCAACGCGACCGTCGTCGCCGAGGTCACCGACACCGGCAGCATGCGCATGTACTTCGCCGGCAAGGTCATCGTCGACCTCAAGAGGTCGTTCCTCGACACCAACGGCGTAAAACAGCGTCAGAGCGCGCACATCGTCGACGCCCCCAAGGGCTATCTCGACGCGCCGCAAAAGGAGACCGCAAAGGCGGTCGAGAGCGGCGATCTCGACAAGGCGCTGCTCGGCGAACTCAAACGGCTCAACGTCTGCTCGCAAAAGGGCATGGGCGAGATGTTCGACTCGACGATAGGCGCGCGCAGCGTGCTGATGCCCTTCGGCGGCAAATATCAATTGACTCCCGCGAGCGTGATGGCGGCGAAACCTCCGGTCAAGGGCGAGACGGACACCGTCACCGTGTCCGCGTTCGGCTGCTCGCCGCAGCTGCTCGAAGATTCGCCGTTTGTCGGCGCGATCCACTCCATTTTGACCGCGGCGTCAAAACTCGTCGCAAGCGGCGTGTCTGTCGACACAATCAGGCTGTCGCTGCAAGAGTTCTTCATGCGCCTCAACAAGGAGCCCGAGCGCTGGGGACAGCCCCTTTCGGCGCTTCTCGGCGCGCTGTACGCGCAGATAGGCTTGGGGCTGGGCGCGATCGGCGGCAAGGACAGCATGAGCGGCACGTTCGAACACATCGACGTCCCCCCGACGCTGATCTGCTTCGGCATGGGCATTTACAGGGCGAGCAAACTCATCTCCAACACCTTTGACGGAGAGGGCAAAGTCTTCGCGCTCACGATGCCGCGCGACGGCTACGGCGTGCCCGATTTCAAAAAGGTCTTGGCGATCTATTCCGCGCTCCACGACGCGATCGACGGCGGCAAGGTCCGCGCGGCGGGCGTCGTCGAAGAGGGCGGTCTCGTCGCGGGCGTGGTCAAGAGCTGTCTCGGCAACCGCGTCGGCGTGACTTTCGACAAGGTGAGCGCGGACATGTTCGCGCCCCGTTTCGGCGACATCTTCTTCGTCGCCGACGACGCGTGCGGCTTGGACAAGCTCGGCGCGAAACAGGTCGCCGTTTTGGGCGGCAGGGACATCGTCCTCGGCGGCAAGCGCGTGACGTTTGACGACGCTGCCGCGGCGTTCGAGGGCACGCTCGAGAAGGTCTATCCGACCACCGCTCCGGCAGTCGGCGACGCCGAGAACTTCTCCGCAAGGGCGGGATATTGCCTGCGCACCGCGCCGGCGGTCGCCGTCCCCAGAGTGCTCATCCCGGCGTTCCCGGGCACCAATTGCGAGGACGACACCGCGAGGGCGTTCGAAAGAGCGGGCGCGAAGGCGAAGGTGTTCGTCATCAAGAACCGCAGCGCCGCGGACATTCAGGAGAGCGTCGACGCGCTCGTCAAAGAGCTTGACAAGTCGCAGATCCTCGCGTTCCCCGGCGGTTTCTCGGGCGGCGACGAGCCGGACGGCAGCGGCAAGTTCATTGCGACGACCTTCCGCAATCCCGCGATCGCCGAGGCGGTCATGAGGTTGCTCTACAAGCGCGACGGGCTCGCGCTGGGCATCTGCAACGGCTTCCAGGCGTTGATCAAGCTGGGACTCGTGCCGTACGGCGACATCCGCGAACAGCTTGCGGACGCGCCCACGCTGACCTTCAACAACATCTCGCGCCACGTCTCGACGATGGTCGACATCCGCGTCGCGACCGACAAGTCGCCCTGGCTGTCGTCCGTCAATGTCGGCGACGTGTTCAAGGTGCCGGTCAGTCACGGCGAGGGCAGGTTCGTCTCGGGCGACGCGGAACTCGACAAGCTGATCGCCGCGGGACAGGTCGCGACCCAATACGTCGACTTGGACGGCAACGCGACGATGGTCTCGCCGTTCAACCCCAACGGCAGTATGTGCGCAATAGAGGGCATCATCTCCCCGGACGGCAGAGTGCTGGGCAAGATGGGGCACGCCGAACGTCTCGACGACAACCTTTACCGCAACGTCGAGGGCAACTACGACATGCAGTTGTTCAAGAGCGGCGTCAAGTACTTCCTGTAAAAAACGGGGCGCCGCTCGTCGGCGCCCGAACTGTATCAAGAGGTGAAAATTGTTCCTTCCGATCTCGCCGAAAGAGCTTGACGGCGCCCCCGATTTCGTATATGTGATCGGCGAGGCGTATTGCGACCACCCGTCGTTCGGGCACGCGATCGTCTCGCGGCTGTTCGTCTCGCTCGGCTATACGGTCGCGATGCTGCCTCAGCCGCAGTGCGACGGGGACTATATGCGCTTCGGCGCGCCGAGGCTGGGCTTTTTGGTCACCGGCGGCGTCGTCGACAGCATGGTCAACAACTACACCGTCGCCAAGATACGGCGCAAGCGCGACGTGTACAGCGAGGGCGGCGACGTCGGCAAACGTCCCGACCGCTGCGTCGACGTCTATTGCCGCGCGCTCAAACGGCTCTTTCCGGACGTCCCCGTCGTCATCGGCGGCATAGAGGCGTCGCTGCGCCGCTTCGCGCACTACGACTATTGGAGCGACCGCGTACTGCCGTCCGTTTTGGCGTCGTCGGGCGCGGATCTGCTCATATACGGCATGGGCGAGAGACCGATCAAGGACATCTGCGCGCTGCTCGACAGGGGAGTTCCGCTCGGGCGCATCCGCGACGTGCGCGGCACCTGCTATATGACCGACGCGCTCACCGAGCGGCAGACCAAGGCGATAGAGCGCGGCGATATGCTTGTCTGCCCGTCGCTCGAAGAGGTGAGCGGCGACAAGCACAAATACGTCGACGCGTTCAACATCCAGTCGCGCAACGCCGACTTTGCCGGCAAGCCCATCGCGCAAAGGCAGGGGGAGAGATGGCTCGTCCAAAACGCGCCCCAGCGTCCGCTGTCGGTCAAGGAGATGGACGAGGTCTACGCGCTGCCTTACGAGAGGCGCGCGCATCCCGTCTACAAACGCGGAGTGCCGGCGATGGAGGAGATAGGTTTTTCGCTGACGTCGGTCAGAGGCTGTTTCGGGTCGTGCAACTATTGCGCACTGACCTATCATCAAGGGCGGATCGTCCAAAAACGCAGCCGTGAGAGCATCGTCGAAGAGGCGAAAAAATTGATCGAGATGCCCGACTTCAAGGGCTATATACACGACGTCGGCGGACCGACCGCAAACTTCAGGGACCCGGCGTGCGCCAAGCAGACCAAGGTCGGCGCGTGTACGGACAGACAGTGCATAGGCTGGAAAAAGTGTCCCGCTCTGCAAGTTTCTCACCGAGAATACCTCGACCTGCTACGCGAATTGCGCGAGCTCGACGGCGTCAAAAAGGTGTTCGTCCGCAGCGGCATCCGCTTCGATTATGTGATGTACGACAAGAGCGACGAGTTTTTGCGCGAACTTGTCAAGCACCACGTCAGCGGTCAGCTCAAAGTCGCGCCCGAACACGTCTCGGACGACGTGCTCAAGAGGATGAACAAGCCGCCTTTCGAGGTCTATCTTCAATTCAAAAAGAGGTACGACGAACTCAACGCCAAGCTCGGCAAAAAGCAATATCTCGTCCCCTATCTGATCTCGTCGCACCCCGGCTGTACGCTCGTCGACGCGGTGCGCCTTGCCGAGTATTTGCACTCGATCGGATATATGCCCGAGCAGGTGCAGGACTTTTATCCCACGCCGTCGACAAAGTCGACATGCATGTACTACACCGGCATCGACCCGGACAGCGGCGAAGAGGTCTATGTGCCGCGCGATCGGCACGAAAAGGCGATGCAGCGCGCGCTGATGCAATACCGCGCGCCGCGCAACTACGAACTCGTCAAACAGGCGTTGCGACTTGCGGGGCGAGAGGATCTGATCGGGTTCGGCAGGCAGTGTCTGATACGCCCGACAAGGGCGGAGGCGATCGCAGCGAAACACAATGCGGACGGCGCAGGACACGGGGCGAAAAACCGCTCTGACGGCAAGCGGCAGAGGAGGGGAAGATGAGCGAGATCACGCGCCTCGAACCGAAGCCCAAAAACCCCGACAGGCTCAACCTTCATCTCGACGGCAAATACTATTGCTCGATCGACGCGCTCGTCGCCGCAAAGCACACGCTGTACGTCGGCAAGGAGATAGACGGCGCGGCGCTCGACAAGATCATTTGGGAGTCCGACCGCCAGCGCGCGTTCGACAAGGCGCTCGACTATCTGTCGCGCTATCCGTCCACCGTCAAAGGGGTGACGGGCAAGCTGTACGATTGGGGGTTTGGGCGCGCGGTCGTCGAACTGACGATCGAAAAATTGCAAAAGTACGGCTATCTCGACGACGCCGAGTACGCGAGGGTGTATGTGTCCGTCAACGGCAGGGCAAAGGGGGAGCGGCGCCTCGCGGCGGAACTCAAAAGCAAGGGAGTGAGCGCCGAGCATATCGCTGCGGCGCTGGACGGCTTCGACGGCTTCGACAAGGCGCTCGAACTCGCGCGCAGACACTCGCGCGGCAAAGATCTGTACGATCAGGGCTATCTTGCAAAATTGGGCAACTATCTTCTGTACCGCGGCTACGGCTGGGAGGACGTCTCGCGCTGCGTCGCGGCGCTCAAAAAGGAGAGAGAGGATGAATGAATTTGCGGTGACAGCCGCCGTGATGGCGGCGAGCGACAGGGCTTGCATAGAGGGCGGTACGCCGTCGCCGGAACTCATGAGCAGGGCGGCGGAAGGCATCGCAAAACACGTTCCGCGCGGCGGCAGGATATACGTCTTTTGCGGCAAGGGAAACAACGGCGGCGACGGCTATGCCTGTGCGCGGATATTGCTCGGGCGAGGCGAGGACGCGACCGTGTTCGCTCTCTCGGACGACATCTCGCCCGACAGTGCGCACTACCGCAAGCTGCTCGAAAGCGAATACCCGGGCAGCGTGCGCCCGATAGGCGAGTGCGACTACCGCTTTGACACCGCGCTCGACTGTCTGTTCGGCACCGGGTTCAAGGGCGAGCCCAAGGGCGTCTATGCCGAGGTCATCGACAGGCTCAACGCCGCGCGCGGCTTCGTCGTCGCCGCGGACATCGCGAGCGGTCTGGACGGCACGAACGGCATCGCGGTCAAAGCGGTCAAAGCAAACGTCACCGTCGCGGTGCAGACGTTCAAGACGGGGCATTTTTTGAACGACGGCAAGGACTTTTCGGGCAAGGTCGTCGCCGAGGATATCGGCATCCCGATCGTCGGCGAAAAGTACGGTATTTGGCGCGCAGAGGACGTCATAGCCCTTTTCCCCAAGCGCAAAAACAACACCAACAAGGGCAGTTACGGCAAGTGCGCGATCGTCGGCGGCTGTGAAAAGTACGTCGGCGCGGTCAAACTTGCGGCGATGGGAGAGGCGGCGCTGCGCTCGGGCGCGGGGCTGTGCTCGCTGTGCGTGCCGAAGTCTATACTTGCGGCGATCTCGACCGACGTCGTCGAATGCACCCTGTCGCCGATGCCCGACCTTGGCGGCGCGCTCGCGTTTGACGAGGCGGCTTTGGACGACGCGTTGACGGGAGTCAAAGCGGTCGCGGTCGGCATGGGCATGGGCGCGAACGGCGGAGAAAATCTCAAAATTCTCAAACACATTTTTGCAAAGAACGTCAAGACCGTCGTCGACGCGGACGGGCTCAACGCGCTCGCCCGGGACGTGACCGTTCTCGACGCGGCTGCGGCGGACGTGCTGATCACGCCGCACCCCGGGGAGTTTGCGCGGCTGACGGGAAGGAGCATAGGCGAAGTGCTCGCAAGTCCGATCGCGCTCGCCGAGGAGTTCGCGAGGGCTCACCGCTGCACGGTGATGCTCAAAGGCGCGTCGACCTTCGTCACCGACGGGAAAAGGGGCGCGCTCGTCGTCAACGGCTCGCCCGCGCAGTCCAAGGGCGGCAGCGGCGACACTCTGTCGGGCGCGATCCTCGGCATCGCGGCGCAGGGCAACTCGCTCTTTGACTCGGCGTGCGCCGCGACTTGGCTCTGCGCAGAGGCGGCAAAGCGCGCCGCCGCCGATCACGGCGAGACGGGAGTGCTCGCGTCCGACGTCGCCAAACAACTCAAAAATATTCTCGGCAGATAGCGGATAATCGCCTTCGCTTGGGCAACAATCAACATTGCCCTACGATACGGCATAAACTGTATCGGAATAACATACGAAGGTACCGCGATGATAAGAAGAGGAGAACTGTACTATGCCGATCTCAGCCCTGTGGTGGGGAGCGAGCAGGGCGGCGTGCGCCCCGTGCTCATCGTCCAAAACGACGTCGGCAACAAGTTCAGTCCCACGGTCATCGCAGCCGCGGTCACCAGCCGCATAGACAAGGCAAAGCTGCCCACCCATATCGCGCTCGGCGGAAGAGAGTACGGGCTTGTCAAGGACTCGGTCGTCCTTCTCGAACAGATCCGCACCCTCGACAAACGCCGGCTCAAAGACAGGATAGGCGCGCTTCCGCAGGACGTGATGAAGAGGATAGACGAAGCGCTGATGATCAGCCTCGGAGTGATCTCGATCTATTGATGCGGCAGCGGCAAAGTTTTTTCAAAAAAATCGGCGCGTCGGCTTGACAAATCTTTCATCAAACTTAAATCGATCTGACGATCGGAGATGAGTTATCGGACGTTTTGTTCGATAACCGGTTTGCAAGTGCCTATCGATATAATATTTTAATAATTATTTAAAAATTTTTAGCAACGTGTGTTGCACATTGTTTTTTTATGTGTTATTATTGTAATAGCTGAAATACGCAATACTAAAAGGACGGAAAAGTTATGACATCTTCGACCGAAAGCAATTTCAAGACAAAAGTCGGCAATTTCCTCAACAAGACATTGGGCACCGATCCGACCAAGAAGGACGACGTACAGTCAAAAGAAGTGCTGGCGTACTCCGTCGCAGGTCTCGGTCAAAACATCATCTGCCAATTGGTCACTACATTCTTCATGTTGTACATGACCGACGTTGCGGGCGTCTCCGCGACGTGGCTCGCGTGGATGTTCCTTGCAGCAAGGCTTTTCGACGCGTTCAATGACCCTGTCATGGGCTCCATCGTCGAAATGACCCGCACCAGACAGGGTAAGATGAGGCCATACCTCAAATACTCACCCATCCCGATCGCGATCCTGACGGTGCTGTTGTTCGTCAATCTGCCTGTCGGCGAAACGGGTAAATTCGCATTCGGCACGGTCATCTATCTGCTGTGGGGCATTGCCTATACATCGGTCGACGTTCCGTATTGGGGGCTTGCTTCTTCGATGACCTCCGACACCGAGAAGAGGAACACCATTTTGACCGTCGCGCGTCTTTTCTGCACGATCGGTTCGGGTGCCGTCTCCGTCTTTATTCCCATCATCATCGGCGACAACACGATCGCGACTCAGCGCATTCTCTATCCCATCGTCGCTCTCGTCTGCGTTCTCATCGCGGTCCCGACGTTCTGGGTCGGCTACAAGGGCACCAAAGAGAGGTTCTACGACGCTGAGACGGACGGCAAGTTCACCCTCATCAAGAACCTCAAATTGCTGGGCAAAAACAAGCCCGCGCTGCTCATCATTTTGGTCGGCGTGCTCGGTTCGCTCCGTACCATCTACATGACCACCGCGGTCTATTACGCGAAGTACAATCTGAAAGACTTCGATCTCGCGGGCGTCATCTTCCTGCTGGTCGTTCCCGGCGGTCTTGCGGCGACGCTTTTGACGCCGGTGCTCTCCAAGAGGTTCGGCAAAAAGACCATCTTTATATGGTCGCATATCATCGGCGGTGCTCTGCTCGTCCTGCTGTATATCATTGGACTTCCCACCGGTACAAGTCTAGCCGCGCAGATCGCGTTCTACATCATAATCATCATTGCCGGCGTTCCGTCGGGATTCAGCAACATTATGACCTATTCGATGATCGCCGACTCTATCGACTATCTCGAAGACAAGACGGGCGAGAGAGCGGAGGCGTTCTGCTTCTCCTTGCAGACCTTCATCTCCAAGATCGGTATGGCTATGACCGCGTTCGTCACTTTGATGGTCCTCGGGAAATACGGCTATGACGCAAGTTTTGCCGAGCCGGGTGCGATCGACGATCTCTGGGGAACACCTGAATTCCAAAGAGTCCTCGAAGGCAACTGGATGGCGACGACGCTGCTTTGCGGCGTGTCCATGCTCGCCTGCGCGATCCCGCTGTTCTTCTACACCTTCACCGAGAAGAAGCAAAAAGAGGCGGTCGCCAGAGTGCTCGCCCGCAAGATAGTTGCCGGCGATCCCAACCCGACGGTCTACCATGAGTTCGTCGAGACGGTCGCGGTGATCGACCCGGTCAAGAGAGAGGAGGCGCTCATCCAAGTCGCTCAGATCTTCGGGCTGTCCACCGTCGAAGAATTGATGGTCAAGGTCGAAGAGCTCAAGAACGTGTCCGACGCCGCTCTCGAAGAGGCGCAGAGACAGAAAGAGGCTGCTATCTACGGCGATGTCATCGAGACCACCGAGGTCGAAGAAGAGGTCGTCGAGCAAGTCGAGACAAAGGACGGGACCGTCGACGAAGTCGAGGTCAAAGAAGAAGTCGAAGTGACCGAGGTCAAATCGGACGACGAAGAGCAAAAGTCCGACGACGACAAAAAGGAATAATCGACAGACAATTCCGTTACCGAACGCTCCCCGACGAGGGGAGCGTGTTCGGACAAGGAGATAATGGCTTACATTTCGCTGTATCGCAAATATCGCCCCGATTCGTTTTCGACGATGATCGGGCAGGAGCACATCATCCGCACTCTCGCCAACCAAATTCGCAAGGGTGCGGTTTCGCACGCCTATCTTTTCACCGGCTCGCGAGGTACGGGCAAGACGACGACGGCGAAGATCTTCGCCCGCGCGATCAATTGCGAACATCCTCTCGCGGACGGTTCGCCGTGCGGGAAGTGCGACACCTGCAAGGCGCTTTTGCAGCCGTCCAATATGGACGTGATCGAGATGGACGCCGCGTCCAACAACGGCGTGGACGAGATCAGGGACTTGCTCGAAAAGGTCAAGTTCGCGCCCTCGCAGGGGAAGTACAAGGTCTATATCGTCGACGAGGTGCACATGCTGTCCATGCCGGCGTTCAACGCGCTTCTCAAAACGCTTGAAGAGCCGCCCGAACACGTCGTGTTCATCCTCGCCACCACGGAGATCCAAAAGGTGCCTGCGACCATTTTGTCGCGTTGCCAAAGGTTTGATTTCCGCCTCGTCCCGACGGACAAGATCGCCAAACTCCTCAGTGCGATCTTTGACAAAGAGGGCAAGGCGTATCGCATCGAGGCGCTTCGTCTCATCGCCGAGGCGGGAGGCGGCTGCGTGAGAGACAGCCTCTCGCTCGCCGAGATGTGCATGTCGTACAGCGAGGACGAGGTCACCTATGACGACGTGCTCGAGGTGCTTGGCGCAAGTTCGCCCGAATCGGTGCTGCGGCTTGCCGAAGACATCTTGGCGGGCAGGATCGACGACGCGCTGACTGCGGTCAAAAAGACGGTGCGAGAGGGCAAGAGCGCGCGAATACTCGCGTCCGATCTGTGCGGAGTTTTCTCCAACATGATCTATTGCCTCAACTGCCGCAACCCGGGCGAGATGCTCACTTTGCCCGAGCAGCTGCTCGAGCGCACGATCGAGGTCGCGCGCAGTTACGACAACGCCAAATTGACGAGATGTCTCGAGATCTTTGCGTCGGTCGACAACGACATGAGATACGGCGTCGATCCCGCACTCGTCATCGAGACGGCGGTCGCCAAGGCATGCGACGAGTTTGCTTCGCTCGACCTTGCCGGCGTGATCGTCAGGCTCAAAAAGCTCGAAAAGTCGATGATGGGCGGCGTCAAGATCGTCGCGGCATCCGGCGCGGAGACCGCGCGTCCCGACGTGGACGCAAAGGCGATCGTGGGCGCGGTGCAGACGGAATTGCTGCGGCGCGGAAGACCTGTCGAATACGAATATATCAATCACGTCAAGTCCGCCAATTTCGCCGTCAGGGGCAACGTGCTCGCCTACGACGCGGACGGCGAGGGCGACGCGGCGCTTATGCGCGCTTGCACCGCGGACATTGAGGCGGTGATGAGGGAGATGTATCCCTTCATCGCGCGATTCGAGGTCAACGTCAAAGAGAGGGCGGAAGACCCGATGGATTCAAAGATCAAACGTGCCGAAGAGGTTTTCGGCAGCGAAAAAGTTACCGTAAAAAAAGGAGATGACGACAATGGGTAAATTCGGAGGTTTCGGAGGCGGCATGGGCAACATGCAGCAGCTGATGCGTCAAGCGCAGAAAATGCAGCAGGAAATGGCGAAAGCCAAAGAGGAGCTCGCGACGCTCGAAGTGACCGCGGTCTCGGGCGGAGGCATGGTCGAAGTGACGATGACATGCGAGAAGAAGATCGTCTCGATCAAGATCAAACCCGAAGCGGTCGATCCCGATGACGTCGAGATGCTCGAAGACCTGATCGTCGCGGCGATCAACGAGGCTCAAAAGCTCGCCGATGAGGAGACCGAAAAGAGAATGGGCGCATTCTCGGGGCTGGGGCTGTGAGCAACATCAAGGCTCTCGACAGGCTTGTCGCGCAGTTCACCAAGCTGCCCGGAGTGGGAGCAAAGACCGCTCAGCGCTTTGCCTATCGCGTGATCAACATGTCCGAGGCGGAGGCGGAGGAGTTTGCTTCCGCGATCGTCGACGCAAAGCGCAACGTCGGCTATTGCACCGTCTGCGGCGGCTATTCGGACAAGGAGGTCTGCGACCTGTGTCTGCGCCGAGACAAGAGCGTGATCTGCGTGGTCAAAGACCCCAAGGACATCGCCGCTTTCGAGAAGACAAAGGACTTCGACGGCGTCTATCACGTCCTTCACGGCACCCTCAATCCGCTGCTGGGGCAGGGACCGGACGACATCCGCGTCAAGGAGCTTTTGGCGCGTCTTGACGGCGTCAAAGAGGTGATAATGGCGACCAATCCCGACGTGGACGGCGAGGCGACCGCGGTCTATCTCGCGCGGCTGATCAAGCCGATGGGCATCAAGGTCACGAGGATCGCCAGCGGCGTCTCGATAGGCAGCGACATCGAGTATGCGGACGAGGTGACTCTGTCGCGCGCGCTCGCCGATCGCAAGCCTCTTTGAGCGTTTGAGGGAACAACTTACGGCTTTTGGGGCCGAAAGCACGGACTGCGCCGGTTTTTGCAAGAAAAATCGCGCCGTCCGTCAAAATTTTGTTTGACATATTATTATTATATATATATAATAAGAAAAGCAGGACAAAGCAGGAGGCACAAAAAGTGACTAACAAGAAATCACGGGCACTGTCGATCGCGGTACTCACGATCTTTTCGATCGTGGTGGTACTCGGTTGCGTGTTCGCGTTCGTCAGTCTCGACGACGGTCAGCTCGGCATACGCAACTATGTCGCTTACCCCAAGCTGATCAAGCTCGGTCTCGATCTCAGCGGCGGCGCCTATGCCGAATATACCGCCGAGCAGCCCGAGGATATGACCGACGAAGAATTCAACGCCGCGATAGAGGGCACGCGCCGCAGCTTGGAAGACCTTTTGTTCGGAAAGGGCTACACAGAGGCGCAGGTCAGCAGCTACGGCAATACTATCAGAGTGGAAGTTCCCGACATCGACGATCCCGAGAGGATCTTCGACCTTGTCGGCAGACCGTCTTCTCTCGAATTCAAAGAGTATACGAGCGAAGACACCGTCAACGAGACGTTGATGACGGGCGAAGAGATCGCAAACGCCGGCGTCGTCTACAACAACGGCGCATATCTCGTCGCGCTCGAGTTTACGAGCGAAGGCGCGGAGAAGTTCGCGGACATCACCGCGGATCTCGTCGGCAAAAAGCTGGGCATCTACGTCAACGGCGAGCTTTTGATGGCTCCCAACGTCAACGAGGCGATCAGCGGCGGCACCTGCACGATCGAGGGCGATTTCACCTATGACGAGGCTTACGACCTCGCGGTTCAGATCCAGGCGGGCAGCTTCCCCCTTGACCTCAAAATGACCAACTCCAACACGATCAGCGCGACGCTCGGTGATTCCGCTTTGAAGGCGGGCATCATCGCCGGACTTGTCGGTCTTGCGCTCATCGTCGTCTATATGTGCGCGTTCTACGGTCTGATGGGTGTGTCGGCAAGCATGGCGCTCATCTATTACGCCTGCACCTATGTGTTCTTCCTCGCGGTCTTCCCGTGGGTACAGCTCACTCTGGCGGGCATCGCGGGCGTGCTGCTCAGCATCGGTATGGCTGTCGACGCCAACGTCATCATCTTCGAGCGCATCAAGGAAGAGTACGGTTCGGGCAGAAATATGATCAACGCGACGACGATCGGCTTCAAGCGTTCGCTCGGCGCGATCATCGACGGCAACGTCACGACCATCATCGGCGCGATCGTGCTCATGATCGTAGGAACTTCCACGATCAGAGGCTTCGGCATCACGCTCCTCATCGGTATCGTGCTGTCGCTGTTCAGTTCGCTCGTCGTCACCCGCGTCCTGCTCAAGAGCATCATGTCCTTCCACGACGAGAGACACGCCAAGTTCTATATGCTGAGAAGAAGAGAGGCGGATGACATCGGCTTCGATACGATCGAGAATGCCGAGGCGGTCGACGAGGCTCGCAGAGCCGAAGAGGCAGACGCGATCCCGCTGCCTGTCGGTCCCGACGCGGACGCCGTCCTCGAGTTGCAGGAAGAGGCTGTCGAAAATGGCGCGACTATCACCGCCGAGCCCGTTCCGGCAAAGCAAAAACAGCAGCCGAACAATCCCCGCCGCAAATATAAGTCCAGGCGCACCAAGGGAGGTACACGTTGATGAAGATCAAGATGACCAAAAAGAACATCGCCAAGATGTACAAGATATGGTTCGTGATCCCCGCGGTGATCATCCTTGCGGCGATGATAGTGTTCGCCGGCTTCGCGATCGCGGACAGGGACATCAACTCGGGCATGAACATCGGCACGGACTTCGCCGGCGGTTCGATCGTCACGATAGTGCTCGGTGAAGACGTCATTGGCACTGACGCCGGACTGGGCGCCGAACTCGACAAGATAGTCGCCGTCCTTCAAGACGACGAGATCGCGCAGCAAGTCGTCGACAGAGCGCTCGAAGAGTACGAGATCACTCTGCCCATCGAAGCGGTCAAGGCGGACGTCAGTTACAGCCAAAGGTCGGACAGCGGCGCGAATATGTCAATCATCGTCAAGTACGACAACATCTCGTCCACTTACGATCCCGACAACAGCGTCACCAACTTGCGCAACGAATTGATCGAGGCTCGCCTCGAAGAGATGTATGAGGTCACCGAGGACAACGCCTCGATGGTCACGATGTCCAACATCGGCGCGACCGCAAGCCAAGAGATGGTCAAGTCCGCGATCCTCGCGCTCGTCATCTCGCTCGCGCTCATCCTCGTCTATGTCGTCATCAGGTTTGAGCCGTGGAGCGGCATCGCCGCGGTCGTCGCGCTTTGCCACGACGTCGCCATCATGCTCGCGTTCACGATCATGTTTCGCATTCAGATCAACAGCTCGTTCATCGCGGCTATGATCACGATCGTCGCCTACTCGATCAACAACACGATCGTCATCTTCGACCGCGTCAGAGAGAACAACAAGGCGGAGCTCAAACTCAAGCCCAACGCCGCTCTCGACAACTTCGAGATCTGCGACCGTTCGCTCAAACAGACGATGACGCGCTGCGTCAACACGACTGTCACCACGCTGTTTGCGATCGTCATCTTCGCGATCCTCGGCGCGGCATCGGTCAGAGAATTCGCACTGCCGGTCATCTTCGGCTTGTTCGCGGGCTTCTATTCGTCCGTGTTCATCTCGCCGGCGCTGTACTCGTTGATGAAGAACGCGTCCGACAGACGCAAGGCAAAGAAGCGCGCTTCCGGCACATTCGTAGGTCAGAAGTCGCAGGCTCAAAAAGACTGACGGTCAAACGATACGGGGCTGCTCAAGCAGCCCCTTTGTTTTTTTATGGACATCAAGACGCTCTCTCAAAAACTCGGCATACACCCGCTCGTCGCAAAGCTGCTGATCGCACGCGGCATTGACGACGAGGCGTCAGCGCGCGCATTTTTGCACCCGTCGCTCGACGCGCTCACGCCGCTCGACGCATACGACGGGCTTGCCGAGGTCGCCGACAGGCTGGAGAGCACGATCGCGGACGGAGAGGGCATCGTCATCTTCGGAGACTATGACTGCGACGGTATTTGCGCTACGTCCATACTCTTGCTCTATCTCAAATCGCGCGGCGCGGACGTCACCTACTTCATCCCCGACCGCCGCGAGGACGGCTACGGCATCACCTATGCCGCGCTCGACAAGGTCGCCGAGGAGTGCGACGCGCACGTCCTGATCAGCGTTGACTGCGGCATAACAGCGGTCGACGAGGTCGATTATGCGCAGAACGAACTCGGCTTCGAGGTGCTGATCACCGACCACCATCAGCCGGGCGGAAAATTGCCCGATTGCCCCGTCTTCAACCCACATCTCACGCAAAGAGAGGACGCGTTCAAGCCGCTGTGCGGCGCGGGCGTAGCGCTCAGGCTTGTAGAGAAGATGGGCGGTTTGCAGGCGAGCAAAAAGTTTTATGACATCGCCGCGCTCGCGACGGTCGCGGACGTCGTTCCGCTCGTCGGAGACAACCGCCTGTTCGCCCATTTCGGACTGATTCTCATCAACTCGCGCTTCCGCAAGGGCTTGACCATGCTCGCCGAAAATTGCGTAAAGGGCAAGGTCGGGGCGTATGACATCGCGTTCAGGCTCGCGCCGCGCATCAACGCGATGGGCAGGGTCAAGAACGCGCGCGAAGTCGTCGAACTGTTCACGAGTTCGGACGCCTTTTTGCTCGGGCAGCTCGTCAAGGAGATAGAAGAGGCGAACGCCTATCGTCAGCAATTGACCGACGACCTCACCGACGACTGTCTTGACAAACTCAAAAAGTACGACTTTTCGCAAGCCTCCGTCATCGTCGAGTTCGGGCTTTGGGACGAGGGCGTGCTCGGTATTGCCGCAGCGCGCATCGTCGGCAAGTTCAACCGCCCGACGATACTGCTCACGCGCTCGGGAGGCAAGCTCAAAGGCTCGGGACGCAGCATCCCGGGCGTAGACATCCTCGACTGCGTGCGCGCGTGCTCACGCTGGCTGGAAGGGTTCGGCGGGCATACCGCCGCGTGCGGGCTTTCGATGAAAGAGCAAGACCTCGACGCGTTCCGTATCGCGATCAACGAATATGCCGCCTCAAAGTACGGCAAAGAGGCGTTCGCCGTCCGCGACGACGCCGACGCTTTGATAGAGGGCAACATCACGCCGGACATCGCCGAACAGATAGATATGCTCGCGCCGTTCGGAGAGGGAAATCCCGCGCCCGTGTTCGCCATCGACTGTAATGAGTGCGGCTTTGTGCCCATCGGGGACGGCTCTCATCTCAAAGGGAAATTGCACGGCATGGAGACGCTCGACTTCTTCGCCGCCGACGATATAGGCTATCTCAACTCCGCCGCCGCCAAGCGGCTCGTCGTCGACATTCAAACAGGGGAGTTCAACAACGTCAAGCGCGCCGAGGCGATCGTGCGAAAAGTCCTTCCAAAAGACATGCCGTCGCGGGCGGAGTGCATGTCCTACCTGCTGCGCCGCTCCGCGTTGGACGACGGAGGCAAAGACGCCGACGCAAAGCCGTGGGACGGCAACGCGTACGCGCCGGGGATAGGCACGGTGTACGTCGCTTTCGATCCCGACAGGGCGACAGAGTTTGCGAAAGCGCACGGCTTGGAGTGCCATTACGGCGAGCCGCCGACATATATGCCCGAGGACGCGGTCGTCGTATGTCCGCGCAAGCCGTTGCCGTACTACCGCAGGGCGATCTATCTCGACCCGCCTATTTTGAGCGCGACCGCGGCGGCGCTGACGCCGAATGCGGAGATATATTTTGCAAAAGACGGCGCCTTTGCCGCCGACATAGCCGCGAAGATGCCGAGCGACTCGGCGTTCGCCGGCGTTTACAAGGCGATAAGGTCGGCGTGCTATTCGGGCGACATCCGCACGGTCTCGCAGCTTTTTGACGCGGTCAAAGACGAATGCGCGGTCGACGAGACGGCGTTCGAGATATGTTTTTATATATTTTGGGCATTGAAATTTTTGCGAATAGGTGCTAAAATAGAATGTGTGAAGGTCGAAAAGACCTCTTTGGACGCGAGCGCGCTCTACCGTGCGCTTGCGAGGGCGGGCAAAAATGGATGACGAAAAATTCCTCTCCAAGATCCAAGCCGCTTTCAGCGAACAGAACTACGACCGCATAACGCGGGCGTACTACTTCGCTAAGCGCGCGCACGAGGGTCAAAAGCGCAAGTCGGGCGACGACTACATCGTCCACCCGATCGCGGTCGCCGAGATCCTCGTCGACCTCGGGCTTGACACCGATACGGTGATAGCCGCGCTTTTGCATGACGTGATCGAGGACACTGCCGTCACCGAAGAGGAGCTCGATCAGGAATTCGGGCACTCCGTCGTCTTGCTCGTCGAGGGCGTGACCAAGCTCAACAAGCTCAACTTCAAGAGCCGCGAAGATCAGCAGGCGGAATATCTGAGGCGCATGTTCCTTGCGATGAGCAACGACATCCGCGTCGTCATCATCAAGCTGGCGGACAGACTGCACAACATGCGTACGCTGGCGTTCCGCAACGAGGCGGACCAAAAACGCATCGCGACGGAGACCCTCGACATCTATGCGCCGATCGCGGCGCGGCTGGGTATCGCCGGACTCAAAGGCGAACTCGAGGACCTCTGTCTGCGCTATCTTCACCCCGAAGACTACTATATGATCGCCGAAAAGGTCGCGTCCACCCGCGTCGAGAGGCAAAAGATCGTAGACGCGATCTCCGCCGACCTGCGCAAGATGCTCGACGAACTCGGCATAAAGGGCGACATCAACGGCAGACCCAAGCATTTTTACAGCATTTGGCGAAAGATGCAAAAGGGCAAGAGCTTTGAGGAGATCTACGACCTCACCGCGGTGCGCATCATCGTCGACACCGTCCGCGACTGCTATGCGGTGCTCGGCGCGATCCACACGATGTGGAAGCCGCTTCCGGGCAGGTTCAAGGACTACATCTCCGTCCCCAAGACGAACATGTACCAATCGCTGCACACGACGGTGCTGTCGAGCTACGGCTCGCCGTTCGAGATCCAGATCCGCACGCACGAGATGCACCGCATCGCCGAGTACGGTATCGCCGCGCATTGGAAGTACAAACAGGGCTTGACGGGCGGCGAACCGACCACGCTCGACGAGAACAAACTCGCGTGGATACGCAGCGTGATGGAGCTGCAAAACGACGTCAGCGACTCCAAAGAATATCTCGACATGCTCAAACTCGACCTCTATGTCGATCAGGTGTTCGTGTTCACCCCCAAGGGGGACGTGTTCAACCTGCCGGCAGGCTCGACGGGCATCGACTTCGCGTACGCCGTCCACTCGCAGGTGGGCAACAAGTGCGTAGGCATCAAGATCAACTCAAAGATGGTCCCCGTCGACACCGTGCTGCAAAACGGCGACGTCGTCGAGGCGATCACATCGTCGACCTCAAAGGGACCGTCCAGAGACTGGCTCAAATTCGTCAAGACGCCTTCGGCGAAGAGCAAGATCAAGAGCTTCTTCAAGAAGGAGATGCGCGAGGACAACATCAAGCGCGGCAAAGATATGCTCGACGTCGCCGCCAAGCACAAGGGCTTGTCCGCCGCGGAACTGACGTCAAACCAGCAATGGCGCGATTATGTCTGCCAAAAGTACAACATCGCCGACATCGACGAGGTGTTTGCGATGGTCGGCTACGGCGAATTGACGACCGCGCAGGTCATGCAAAAGCTGCTCGAGTTCAACAAGGTCGACAAAAAAGACCCGCTCGAGATCAAGACAAGACCGGAAAAGAAGCGCGGCAAGGGCGACACCGGCATCATCGTCAAGGGCTATTCAGACCTCAAGATACGCTTTTCGCATTGCTGTACGCCCGTTCCGGGCGACGCGATCATCGGCTACGTCTCGCGCAGCCGCGGCGTGACGATACATCGCGCCGACTGCCCCAATGTCAAGTATCTCGAACCCGAAAGGCTGATCGAGGCGGAGTGGCCGATCGACCGCAACGAGAACAAGCGCTTCGTCGCCACGCTCGGCATAACCGCGATCGACAGACCGGGGCTTGTCGTCGAGGTCGCGACGCTGATCGCGAATATGAAGATCACGATGACCACGATCGCCGCAAGGTCGGAAAAGAACGGCACGGCGAGCATCTCCGTCGGCGTCGAGATAGGCAACATCAACGACCTTGACGACCTCATCGCCAAGATAGAGGCGCTCAGGGACGTAACTTCGGTCCGCAGGACCGCACAATGATATGAGAGCGATAGTTCAAAGGGTAAACCATGCGTCGCTGTCCGTGGACGGGCGGCACGTCTCATCGATAGGCACGGGATTTCTCGTGCTCGTCGGCTTTAATAATGACGACGACGTCTCGAAGGTCGACTATGTCGTCGACCGCATCGTCAACATGCGTATCTTCCGCGACGACGCGGGCAAACTCAATCTCTCGCTCAAAGACGTGGGCGGTGAGGTGATGTGCGTCAGCAACTTTACGCTTTACGGCAACCCGGCGAGCGGGCGTCGCCCCGACTTTTCGCATTCGGCGCATTACGACGTCGCAAAGCCGCTGTATGAACATGCGTTGAAGAGATTTGAAGAGCACCTCGGCAAGGTCGCGCCCGGAGCGTTCGGCGAGCATATGCACATCGACACGTCGCTCGACGGACCGGTTACGATGGTGGTGGAGAAGTGATATGAAGATAGCAAGGCTTGTAGTCGGTCCCGTCGGGACCAATTGTTATATCCTCACGGACGAGGAGACAAAAGCTGCCGCGGCGGTCGACCCCGGCGCGGAAGGTCTGGCGATCGCGGGCGCTCTCGAGGCGTCGGGATACAGGCTCAAAGAGATCTTGATCACGCACGGGCACTTCGATCATATCTGCGGAGCGGCAGACCTCGCGCGCGAGACGAACGCCCAAATTTTTATGCACGAATCGGATGTCGTGATGATCGACGATCCGCACCTCAACTTCTCCGCCGAGTTCGGTATGGACGCAGTGGGAGGCTTTGAACCGGATGTCAGATTGAAGGGCGGCGAGCGGCTTTCGCTGTCGGTGGGGGAGTGCGACGTGTTGTGGACGCCCGGTCACAGCGAGGGCGGTGTGTGCTATGACTTCGGCGACACTCTCTTTGTCGGCGACACCTTGATGAGAGACAGCTACGGCAGATGCGACGGCTATCGAGGTGATTTCGAAACGCTCAAAAAGTCGATCGAGAAGCTGTTCGCTTTGGACGGCGACAGAGTGGTGCTGCCGGGTCACGGACAGGCGACTTCGCTCGATCGCGAGCGCATGTACAATCCCATATCGACGGACGGTGACGAGAGATGAACGAAGCGACGCAAAAGAGGCTCAAAGTCGCGCTCCGCACAAACGAGGAGCGCTTTTTCACCGAGTTCGAGGACGAGATCAAACTCTTCCGCGACAGGCTCGAATTGGACAAAGACGGGGAGATATTCGACGTCGAAGTCGATGTCGACGACCAAAACTGCTTTGTCAAAGTTGTCGTCAAATGTGTATTATTGGACGCAAAGTCTTATGAAATAGTGCGAAAGTTAGAGCAATTCAGAGATAATATAGCTAAAATTGCTCAAATCAAGCGGATCGCCAAGTCTGCGGTCTACAAGTTCCTGTCCGACGCGCTCAACGTCGACGAGCCGTACGGATCGCTGACCGGTATACGTCCGACCAAACTTTGGCACGAGTTTGAGACAAAGGGCAAAGACGCGGACAGAGAGATGGAGGCGCTGTTTGTCTCGCCCGCCAAGAGGGCGCTCATCAAGGAGATCGTCGACGCTCAAAAACCCGTCTATCAAAGCGGCGCAAAAGAGGTCGACCTGTTCGTCAACATCCCCATCTGCACGAGCAGGTGCGCGTATTGTTCGTTCATCTCGGCAGAGCTTAGCAGAGTGCAAAAGCAGGTGCCGAGGTACGCGTCGCTTTTGCGCGAAGAGATAGAGGACGCGGCAAGGCTGATACGCGAGTCGGGCTATTTATTGAGATGCATATATGTAGGCGGAGGCACGCCGACGTCTCTCCCCGACGAGCAGTTCGAAGAGGTTATGGATGCGCTGTCAAAGCTGCCGGCAAGAGAGTTCACCGTCGAGGCGGGACGACCCGACACGATCACTTTACCAAAGCTTAAAATTATGGATAAAACGGGTGTCACTCGGATCTCGGTCAATCCGCAGACCCTCAATCAAAACACCCTCGACGCGATAGGGCGCAGACACACGGTGGATGAGTTTTTCGCCAAGTACGAGCTTGCGCGCAAGTTTGACTTTGACGTCAATGTCGATCTCATCGCGATGCTTCCCGGCGAGACTCCCGAGATGTTTGCGGCATCCGTTGACGGCGTGATCGCGCTCGATCCCGAAAACGTCACCGTGCACACTCTTGCGCTCAAAAAGGGCTCGGCGCTCAAACTCGGCGGCTATGACAACACGTCCGAGAGCGACGCCGCGGCGATGGTCGACTATGCCTACGGCGCAATCAAGGGTGCGGGGTATGTGCCGTACTATATGTATCGCCAAAAGTACATGAGCGGCAATTTGGAGAACGTCGGCTATTGCAAGCCCGGCAAGCAGTGCGTCTACAACGTCGACATCATGGAAGAGACTACGACCATCATAGCGTGCGGCGCGGGCGGAATTTCGAAGTTCGTCGACCGCGAGGCGGGCAGGGTCGAGAGGTATGCCGACCCCAAGGGGCTGGACGTCTACTTGGCGCGCGGCGAAGAGGTATGGCGCAGGCGGCGCGAGTTCTTTGACGACTGCGAGCGCAGGCGCGGGGTGAGGGCGGACAAATAATTTTTTGCAAGCCCTTCAAAACGTTTGCCATTTTGCGCGCATTATGGTAATATATGTCACGAACCGCGGCTCGGACGCTCGAATCTCCGACGGCGCACTGAGACGACGGACAAAAAATTTTCCAACGAACGGAGGCTAAACAATGGAAAAAGGTTTGACAAAAGAGCAAATCATCGCTCAATACGCACAGCACGAAGGCGACACCGGTTCGCCCGAAGTTCAGATCGCTTTGCTCACCGCGAGGATCGAGCAGCTCAACGAGCACTTCGCCGTCCACAAAAAGGACTTCCACAGCATGAGAGGTCTCAAACAGATGGTCGGCAAGAGACGCAACCTGCTCAACTATCTCAAAGAGAACGACATCGAACGCTATCGTTCGCTGATCGCGAAGCTCGGATTGAGGAAGTAAGGCGCTCGGGTCGTCATTTCGGCGACCCGATTTTTTTGCGAAAAGCGGCGAGAGCCGCACAAAACGAGATAACACAAAACAAGTTATATACAAGCACTAATTTGGAGGTTAGTAATGGAAAGAAAGATTTTTTCCACCGTCATCGGCGGCAGGGAAGTGACCGTAGAGATCGGCGCTTACTGCGAACAGGCCAACGGCAGCTGCTTGGTCAGATGCGGCGACACCGCCGTCATGGTCAACGCGACGATGGCGAAGGCTCCGCGCGAGGGCATCGACTTTTTCCCTCTCGGCGTAGACTTTGAGGAGAAGATGTACTCCGTCGGCAAGATCCCCGGCGGTTTCAAAAAGCGCGAGGGCAGACCCAGCGACAAGGCGATCCTGACGTCGAGACTGATCGACAGACCGCTCCGTCCGCTGTTCCCCAAGGGCTTCTACAATGACGTCGCGGTCGTCGCGACCTGCCTTTCGGTGGACACCGACATTCCGCCCGAAGTGTATGCGATGATCGGCAGCTCGGTCGCGCTGACCATTTCGGACATTCCGTGGGCGGGGCCGACCGGTTCGGTCGTCGTCGGCTATGTCGACGGTCAATATGTGATCAACCCCAACTCCGAGCAGCGTGACAGGAGCAGACTGCACCTGTCTCTCAGCGGCACCAAAGAGGCGATCCTGATGGTCGAAGCGGGCGCCAACGAGCTGACCGAAGAGGAGATGATCGGCGCGATCTTGTTCGGTCACGAAGAGATCAAGAAGATCGTCGCGTTCATCGAGGACATCCAAAAGCAGGTGGGCAAGCCCAAGTTCGAGCCCGACCTCTATCATCCCGCCGAAGAGATCGACGCGGCTGTCAGAGCGTATGCGGACAAGAAGATGGACGAGGTGCTCGAGCACTTTGACAGACAGGAGAGAGAGAAGGCGGAAGAAGACCTCGACGCGGATGTCTACGGACATTTCGAAGAGCAGTTCCCCGAGGGCAAGAAGGACATCGGCGAAGTTCTCTACGCGATGAAGAAAGAGAAGGTCCGCGCCAAGATCCTCGACCACGGCGTCCGTCCCGACGGCAGAAAGCTGACCGAGATCAGACCCATTTGGTGCGAAGCGGGCATCTTGCCGAGAGTTCACGGCAGCGGCGTGTTCACCAGAGGACAGACCCAGGTCTTGACCTGCTGCACGCTGGGCAGCATCTCCGAGGTGCAAAAGCTCGACGGTCTCGACGACGAAGTCTGCAAGAGATACATCCACCACTACAACTTCCCGCCGTACAGCGTCGGCGAAGCCAAGCCGATGAAGAGCCCGGGAAGGCGCGAGATCGGTCACGGCGCGCTCGCCGAAAGAGCGCTCGAGCCCATGCTCCCGTCCGAGGACAGCTTCCCGTACGCGATCCGCACGGTCAGCGAAGTTCTGTCCAGCAACGGCAGCACCTCGCAGGCATCCGTCTGCGGCTCCACGCTCGCTTTGATGGATGCAGGCGTTCCGCTCAAGAGACCGGTCGCCGGCGTCGCGATGGGACTCATCAGCAACGAAGACAAGTCCAAGGTGCAGGTGCTCACCGACATCCAAGGGCTTGAGGACTTCCTCGGCGACATGGACTTCAAGGTCGCAGGCACCACCGAGGGTATCACCGCGATCCAGATGGACATCAAGATCAAGGGCATCAACGAGGCTATCCTGCGCAAGGCGCTCGCTCAGGCAAAGGACGGCAGGTTGGAGATCCTCGGCAAGATGCTCGCCGTTTTGCCGGCTCCGAGAGCGCACCTGTCCAAGTATGCGCCCAAGATCGTCTCCTTCCAGATCCACCCCGACAAGATCAGAGAGGTCATCGGCAGCGGCGGCAAGACGATCAACAAGATCATCGACGAGACCGGCGTCAAGATCGACATCAACGACTTCGGCGACGTCTACATCTCCAGCCCCAACGAGGACATGATCGCAAAGGCGCGCAAGACCATCGAGCTCATCGCCAACGACCCCGAGGTCGACAGCGAGCTTGAGGGCGTCGTCGTCCGCACGACCAGCTTCGGCGCGTTCGTCGAGATCGCTCCCGGCAAGGACGGCATGATCCACATCTCCAGGCTCTCCAAGAAGAGAGTGGAGAAAGTCGAGGACGTCGTCAACGTCGGCGACAAGGTGCTGGTCAAGGTGTTCGACATCACCGACAAGGGCATCGCATTGAGCCTGATCAAGAAGCTCGATTGAGAATGACAAAAAATTCGACGGCGGTCACGCCGTCGATTTTTTATCGGCTTGTCTTCACAACTTTGGGGCGAGCATAAAAAGCGCAGCCGACGGCATTCACGCCGTCGGCTCATAATATAAAAATATCTATAATGCGATCAAGCGCACTGCGCGGCAGTCACTCCGTGAGCAATTCGGTGACGGTTACCGCGCTCAAGCCCGCGCTGTCTATGTATTGCAATATCGCCGGCAGCGCCTCGACGGTCGCCTTTGTCGGGTGCGCGAGGATGAGTTCGCCGCCCTTGAGTTCCTTTGTCGCGCGAGTGAAGATGACCGCTGCGTTTTGGTCGCGCCAATCGATCGTGTCTCGGCTCCACATGATCGTCTTCATCCCGATAGACGCGCATGCCGCGACGGTCGCGTCGTCCCAGCTGCCGGACGGGGGAGCGAACAGTGCGGGCGAGGCGCCGGTGACCGCCTCGATCAACGCGTTGGTCGGCTCTATCTCGGCGAGGTTGCCCTTTTGGCTCATTCCCTTATGGTCCTTGTGGAAGTATCCGTGATTGCCTAATTCGTGACCGCGCGCATAGATCTCGCGCAGCACGTCGACGTGGTCGTCCGCCCAGCATCCGCCGACAAAGAAGGTGCATTTTGCGCCGTATCCGTCGAGCAGGTCGAGCGCGTCGAGCACAAACTCTTCGCCTTGGTAGACATTGAACATCAGCGAGATCTTGTCGTCCGAAGCGGCGGAATAGACGGGCCCGCCGTCCGCGGACGCGGTCGTCTCGTCCGCGAGGGGAACGAGCGTGAACAGCGACAGCGACACCAGCATCACCAATATGAGCGTATTCGCCGCGGCGGCGATCTTTATCGAAGAAAATTTGCCCGGTTTTTTCATCGCTAAATGATATGCGCGCACGTCAATGCGTATGACGTACAAAACAAGACGGACAGGAGGGATGTGCGGCAAAAAAGTTTACTTTTCGCGCACGATATAATATAATCATTGAAAGGTGAAACGATGAAGACCAAACTTTTTTCATTTCAAGACGGGCTGAGGCTCGTTCACGTCAAGATGGAGGGCGTCAGGTCGGTCGCGATCGGCATATTGACCGGCGCGGGCAGCGCCAACGAGAGCGCGGACAACAACGGCATTTCGCACTTCATCGAACACATGCTGTTCAAGGGGACGAAGACGCGCACCTCGTACGACATAGTCAAAGAGGTGGACGCGCTCGGCGCGCAGATCAACGCCTACACGACCAAGCAGGCGACCTGTTTTTATACGATAGGGCTTGACGAGGCGAGCGACAAGTGCTGCGAGATACTGTCCGATCTGCTGTTCGAGTCGGTGTTCGACACCGAGGAGCTCGAGCGCGAAAAGAAGGTCGTGCTCGAAGAGATCTCGATGTCCGAGGACGACTACGGCGACGTGTGTTCGGACATCGCCGCGGCGGGCTATTTCGGCTCTTCACCGCTCGGGATGCCCATACTCGGCACGCGCGACAACGTCAAAAAGTTCGGGCGCGAAGACCTGATCTCGTACATCGCCGCCAACTACCGCGCGTCGACGACTGTGATCGCGATCGCAGGCAACATCGATTTCGACCGAGCCAAAGCGCTTGCGGAGAGACATTTTGTCGGCAGATTCGCAAAGGGCGAGCGCGAATGGAAAGACGCACCGCGCGCAGGCGCGCCCGTACAAAACTATCGCTTCAAGGACATCGAGCAATCGCACATCATCGTCACTATGCCGTCCGTCAAGTACAACGCAGGCAACGACCTTGCGGTGATGCTGCTCAATCAGATACTCGGCGGAGGGATGTCGAGCAGACTGTTCTTCGAGATCCGCGAAAAGCTGGGGCTTGCCTACAACGTCTATTCCTATCAGGGGACGTACGTCGGCAACGGCACGCTCAACGTCTACATCGGCACAAACCGCGATTCGGTCGCAAAGGCGGCGGACGTCGCGGCGGAGGTCATCGCCGACATCCGCAAAAACGGCTTGACGCGCGAGGAGTTCGAAAGGGGCGTGCAGCAATTGCGCGGCGCCTATCTTCTCGGGCAGGAGAGCAGCGGCTCGATCATGCGGCTGTTCGCCAAGCATGCGCTCTATGCGGACGAACTGTTCGATTTCGACGAGCGCATCAAGAGGATATACGCGCTTGACTACGACGGGGTGAGCAGGGCGATCGAGGGCGAACTCGACCTGTCCGCCGCGTGCGTCGCATATGTCGGACGCGAAGTGGACAAAGACCTTTCGGAGAGATTTCTCTCGAGGGCGTGAGGTATTATGGACAGAGAAAAGATAGCAAAGATCGTCGGTTCGGACGCCGACAAGCTGAACAAGATATTCGACCTTCAAGCGCAGCTTGACGGCGACATCGTCGAGAGGCGCGGACTTGACGCGCCGAGCAGGGACAACGAGTGCGAGTGGATGCAGCGCAAGACGCTCGCGATGCTGTCCGAACTTGCCGAACTTCTCGATGAGGTCAACTTCAAGTGGTGGAAAAACCCCAAGCCCGTCGACGACGACCGAGTCAAGTCCGAGCTTGTCGACATCCTTCACTTTTTTGTCAGCATGTGCTTGACCGCCGGGATGGACGCGGACGAACTCTATCGCCGCTATCTCGACAAAAACAGGGAGAATTTCGACCGCCAATACGGCAGAAGCGAAAAAAAGGGATACGACGTCACAAAAAAGTAGTATCGTTTGCGCCGTGCGGGCAACAATAGAGATGTCCGGTACATAAACCACAGGAGGTAACACCGAGATGTCGAGAGTTTGCCAATACAAGACGGGCGACAAGCCGGGCAGAGGCAGCTACACCTGCTGCAATTGCGGTTTCTGTCTCAAACTCGGCGCGGACGACAAGATGCCGCCGTGCCCCAATTGCAACAACACGACTTTCACAAAGGCATGACGCCGAACGCCGAAAGGCGCACCGAGACGCGAGAGCGTCTCATTTTTTTGTCACAAACGCTTGCGCGGACAAGGGGAGTTCGGTTATTATAGTTTGGGAGGAGAACTATGGAAGATCAAACCAAACCCCAAAAGAGCAAACTCGCCCAAAAGGCGGAACAGGTGCAGGACGCCGCAGACAAGCTGAGCAAAGCGTACAGGACGCTGTTCATACTCTGGAACCTGCTGTACATCGTCGCGTATTCGGTGTTCATCGTCATCACGATGAGCCGCAAGAACGCAGAGATCACTTGGCTGCCCTATCTGTTGATCGCGTTCACGGCGGCGTATTTCGTCGCGTTCGTCGCGATGATCTGCATGGGCAGGAGCAACGCAAAACTCGGCTCGGCGGTCAAGGACTACAAGAGCAGTTTCAAGATCATGAAGCTGTGTCTCAAATTGTTCAACTTGCTGCTGACGGTCTCGGTCGTGTTCAACGCCGTCTACAACGACAGGTCGTTGTTCTCGATCATATTGACCGCGGTGTCCATTCCGTACGTCATCATCCAGATCATCATGTCGATCCGCAAGATCGTCAAGCGCAAGCGCAAAGAAAAGCTCAAGGAGAAAAAGAGCGGTCTGCGCAAGGGGCTGGTGAGCGACGTCAAGAACATCCTGACCGATGAAGAGCCGGCGCAAGAGGCGGCGGCAGCAGTTCAGCCCGAGCAGAGAGCTGCGCAAGTCCCGGCGGCTCAGACGACCGCTGCGCCGCCCGCGCAGACGGAGCAAAAACCGAAAAAAGGACTTGCCGCAAAGCTGGACGAGACCAAGAAAAAGGCGGCGGCAAAGGTGGACGCGGTCAAACAGGCGGCAGGTAAGGGCGGCAAGGTGCTCGACAGGGTCAAGCAATACCGCAAAGACGTCAAAGAGGTCGAAGAAAGCTCGAAGAAAAAGAAGAAAGACGACAAATAGAAATAAAAATTCGGCGCCCGATCGGGCGCCGACATTTTTTTTGCGGTTTTCAGCCGTTGAGACCCTTTTCGTCAAACTCGGTGATGAAGTCGATCGTGATGTCAAGCACCTTGGACAGGCACTCGGGGCTGAGGTTGTCGTAGTTGTCGCGGCGGGTATGGTAGTAGTCCTTGACTTCGGGAGCCATCGCCGCGATGCAGGTCGACTTGCGGCCCGCCTGCGCAAACGCCGCGCTGTCCGTCGCTCCGGCAAATACGGAGCCGTATTTGAGATCCATGCCGTTCTTTGCCGCGGCGCGCTTGACGAGTTCGCACGTCGGCATGTCCACCTTGACGGTGCCGTTGAGGTCGCGGTTATAGATGACGAGGTGTTCGAGCTCGCGCAGCGTCTCGTAGGTGACGAAGATGGTCTCGATGTTCGGTTCCAAGCCGTATTCGGGGTTGAGTTTGCAGAACGCCTTCGCGCCGCGAAGCCCCGCCTCCTCCGAACCGGTGACGAGCGCGACCACCTCGGTGTGCTCAAAGCGGATGTCGTTGTCGTGCATGAGTTTGAGCATCGCGATCGCCATATAGCATGCGGTGAGGTTGTCGTTCGCGCCGGGAACGACCGTCTTGTGGTCGGCGAACATGTAGAAGCAGAGCAGTGCGGGCACAAAGATCACCGAAGCGATCGCCATATACAGCGGCGCGCCCGACGGGGTGCCGACCACTCCGTTCATCGCCATCGCGACGATCGCGGTGACCGCGATGTAGATGACCGCGATGACGGGGATGATGATGCTGGTCAAAAACAGCTTGTAGCCGCCGACATAGTGCCAATGCCACTCATAGACCGCGTCCGAGTGTCCGTTGAGGACGACGCGGCGTTTGACCTCTCCGGTCGGCTTGATCGTGCCCATCACATTGCCGGACGTGCGCTTTTTGAACAAAAAGTCGATCGCCTCTTTGTAGAACACGAACTCGCCGATCATGGGCAGCAGCCCGAGCACGAGCAGCACTACGCTGACGACGGGCGCAAAAAACAGCGTGATGACCGCGATCAGCGCGCAGGTCGCGGTGATGTAGGTCCAGCCGAAGAACGCGTGCGGCGCGACTTTGTAGGACTCGCGGTGCGTTTCGTCCGAAAACTCGTCGAGTTGGCTCCTCATGTAGTCGAGCGCCTTGTTTTCGCCCTCGGAACCGGGGTCGCGGTCGCCGAACTCTTTGATGACGTGCTCGATCTCGTCGCAGATGAACTTCACGCCTTCTTCGCGTTGTTGTTGCGAAATGTCCATATTTTTCCTCCGTATGGTTGTTGATTCTATTATATTATGAAATGCGCGCGCTGTCCATTGTATCGGCGCAAAAAGTGAGAGAGATTTTACGTCGATTTTACAGAGCCGCTCTTGCTTATTTTGCAGCCGTGTGCGATAATATAGTAAAGGTGAAATATGAAAGACAACGTAAGAGAGAGGATCTTGGTCAAACTGCTTGCCGCATTCGTGCTGCTTTGCATCGTCGCGCTGACCCTTTTGACCGTCTGCGTCGCAGAGGTCGAGGAGGGGACGACGAGGATCGGCGATTCGGGCGACATCCTGTTCTATATCATCGTCGCCGCGCTCGTCGTCGCGGTGATCGCGATCTGCGTCATCTTCCGCAGGTCCAAAAAGTTTGTGATCAAGGAGCGCGAACGCGCCGCCGAACTCAACAAGGAGATCCCGCCCGCCAAAGAGATCCGCGTCTATGACGAGGAATACGTCAACACCAAAGACGCGCGAAAAAAGGCGGAAGAGGGCGCAGAGGACGCCCTGACCGACGACGAAAATTAAAATTGTGTTAAAATTGTTCGCCGCCGCTTGTCAAGCGCGGCGGCAGGTGCTATAATTGAACTATAAAACTATCCATAGGAGGATATTATGAAGAAGCAAATTGCAATCGTCAGCACCATTTTGGTCGTCGCGCTTATCGGCGTGTTCGCGTTCGCGGCTTGCACCCCGTCGGTGGATTCTCTCAAAGAGAAGTACGCCGAGGAAGGCTATCTCGCCGCCAGCTTGCCCGTCCAAGGCATCATCGACTCCATGCTCGAGGGCGCCGAAGACGTTGAGGTAGACGAAGCTACCGTCGAATATGCGTTTATGGCGACCAAGCTCGTCGACACCATCATCGTCGTTTCGATAACCGACAAGGACGTTCGCTCCGACATCATCGATTCTCTCAAGGAAGCGGAGGTCGCATACAAGACCAAGGGCAATGCGATCGCGGTCGGTACCGAAGGTGCTCTCGCTCTGTTCTGATAACGGACAAAACAAACAAAAACGACGGACTTCGGTCCGTCTTTTTGTTTGCGAAAAACAGCGCAAAAACGGCGATTTTAAGCAAAATGCGTAACAATCTTTTGTTTTATTCCCCAAAATCGAAAAATTCTTGATTTTGGGGAATAAGCATGTCTCCAAAAGGCGTCGTCGAACAACGCAAAGCATTTCAAGACGTGTCCGGCGAGCGCATGCTTTCGATGACATGAGGGTGATCGACATCGCCGATTGGCTGACGAGATAAATTTTCATTGCCAACGCGCGCAGAAAGTATTATAATATAGTTACGGCGGTCGAAAGGCGCCGAAAAGAGAGGTCATCGGGGAATTATGAAAAAGTTCAAGGTCATCACCACAACCGTTTTGATAGTGCTTGCGCTCGCGTTGCTGCTCTGCGCGTGCACGCCCGGCAAGGACGCGGTCAGGAAGAAGTACGAGCTTGCCGGCTTTGCCTACGACAACATCAGCGCCAACACTTTGGGACTAAGTTCCGAGGACGTCGAATATGTGTTCGCCGCCCATCGCGATGCGTCCGAGGACGGCTCCGTCGCCGCCGCGGAGATCGAGATCGTGCTCTTCGTCGACGAGGACAAGGCGCAGGAATATTATGACGCCAAGAACGCCGACAACGCCGAAGCGATCGAGGCGGGCACATTTGCCGTCTTGATGGACGGCGCGTTCGTGCTGTCGGGGTCGCCCGAAGCGGTGGAAGTGTTTTGATGAAGAGGGCTTTTGCCGCCGTCGTCATAGTCGCGGCGCTTTGTCTGTGTCTGACCGCCTGTACCGGCGAGCAGGGCGAAGTGCGCGAAAAGTACGCGGCGCTCGGCTATGCGTCTTACGACCTTTCGCCCGAGGAGCTGGGGCTTGACGGCGAGACGGTCGACTTTGTCTATTACGGCGTCAAGGACGCCAACACCGATTCTCCGCAAAGGGTCTATGTCGTCACGTTCAAGGGGTTGGACGTCGCGATGGAGTTCGAGACCGCCAACGCAGAGGTCTTGCCCAATCTGATCAGGTCGGGCAGGGCGGTGGTGTTCGGAGACGCCGAAGGAGTGGAAGCATATTGACGCACGCGCGAAAAGTTGACATTCGCGCGCGCTTTATTTATAATATAATTCCGTCCGAAAGGGCGGAAACATACATCAAAGGTGATTTATGCAGCAAGACGATCGTAAGATTGCGGAAGACGCGCAAAACACCTCAGAGGAAGCAGTAGTAGTCAACACCCCTCGCACTCCCGGTCAAAAGGCTCGGGACATCATCAAAAAGCTGGCGAAGCGTTGGTTCATCGACGCGTTCACCGGCATGGCGCAAGGACTTTTCGTCACCCTGATAGCCGGCACGATCGTCAAGACGATCGGCGGACTCTTCGGCGACAACGCGTTCGGCAACATGCTCGTCATGTTGGGCAACATCGCGTCCGTGCTCATGGGCGCCGGCATAGGCGCCGGCATAGCGTCCCATCTCGGCGCAAAGAAGCTGGTCGTGTTCGCGTCGCTGTGCGCCGGATTCGTAGGCGCGTACTCGTCGCAATTTCTCGGCGAGTCGTTCACGGGCGGTTCGCTCGACGCGATCGCCGCACTGATAGTCAAGGGCTCTCCCGGCAATCCGATCGGCGCGTATGTCACATCGCTCGCGGCGGCGGAACTCGGGATGCTGGTCTCGGGCAAGACAAAACTCGACATATTGCTCGTGCCGCTCACATGCCTTTTGACGTCGTTCGCGTTCGCCTATGTCGCCTATCCGTTCATTTGGCTCATAGACATGCTCGGCAAGGGCATCGCGGCGGCGACGGCGATCACTCCCTTCTTTATGGGGATAATAGTCGCGGCGGCGATGGGCATACTCTTGACGATGCCGACGTCGAGCGCGGCGATCTGGGTGTCCGTGTCAAGCACCATTCTCGCGAGCGGAACCGCCGAACAGCAGACGGCGATGTACATCGCGGGCGGAGCGGCGGTCGTCGGATGCGCGGCTCATATGGTCGGCTTCGCGGTGATGAGTTTCAAGGAAAACGGCGTGAGCGGACTCATCTCGCAGGGCTTGGGGACGAGCATGTTGCAGATCCCGAACATCATGCGCAACCCGTGGCTGTTGGTGCCGCCTACGGTCGCGAGCGTCGTCGTCGGACCGATCGCGACATGCGCGTTCAAATTGCGTTGCGGCGCGTCGGGCGGAGGCATGGGCACATGCGGCTTTGTAGGCATCATCGACGCCTTTGAAGCGAGCGTGTCGCAGGGGCATATGAAGTGGTGGCTGTTCGTCATCTGCGTGATAGTGCTGTTCTTCGTGCTCCCGGCGCTGATCAGCTGGGGCGTGTGCGAACTGCTCCGCAAGACGGGCAAGATCAAGTTCGGCGATCTCAAGCTGAACTACGACAATTGATATGAAGAGAGAACAGATAGATCAACGTTACAAATGGCGTCTCGAGGACATCATCCCGTCGGATGAGGTCTGGGAAGAGGAGTTTGCCAAGCTGGCGAAATACGGCGACGAGCTCGCTGCGTTCGACGGCGCGCTCAAAGACCGCGACAGCGTGCTTCGTTGTCTCAAACTCGACGACGAGGCGTCGCTCTGCGCCGAGAGGATCTATGTCTTTTCGGCGATGCGCCGCGACGAAAACGTCGGCGATCCCGCCGCACAAAAGAGGTGCGACAGGGCGGAGACCGCGATGGTCAGGCTGTCCGAACGCACGTCGTTCGTCACCCCGCAATTGATCGCGTTGGGCGAGGCAAAACTCGCCGAGTTAGCAGCCGATCCCGACTTCAAAGACTATGACTATATGCTGCGTTCGCTCATTCGCACGGCAAGGCATACGCTGTCGCCGAGCGAAGAGAAGCTGCTCGCGATGACGGGCTCGTTCGCCGACACTGCGCAGGACGCGTTCCGCATGCTCGACAACGCCGACATCAAGTTTGCTCCCTACGTCGACAGCACGGGCGAAGAGGTCAGGCTCACTCACGGCATTTACGGCGTAAAGATGCATTCGCCCGTCAGGGAAGACCGCAAAAAGGCGTTCGAGTGCATGCACGGAGCGTTCAGGGACAACGTCAACACGATCGCCGCGCTGTATAGCGGCAACGTCAAAAAAGATCTGTTCTATTCGCGTGCGCGCAAATATGCGAGCTGCCTCGACCGCGCGACGTCGCGAGAGGACGTGCCGCGCACCGTCTACGACAGGCTGGTCGAGTGCGTTGAGAAGAACATCCCTCTTCTGTCGCGCTATCTCGAACTGCGCCGCAACAGGCTCGGTTTGGACGAATTGCATATGTACGACCTGCATGTGCCGATCGTCGAGGACGCGGAGCTCGAGTTGGAATACGAAGACGCATGCAAACTCGTCAAGCAAGGGCTCGCGCCTCTCGGGGAAGAGTACGGCAAGCTGCTCGACAGGGCGTTCAACGAGGGGTGGATCGACGTCTGCGAGAACGAGGGCAAGCGCAGCGGCGCCTATTCGTGGGGCGCGTACGGCACGCATCCGTACGTCTTGCTCAACTACCAAAAGACGACGAGCGAGATCTTCACGATCGCGCACGAGCTGGGACACGCGATGCACTCCTATCACTCCGACGGCGCGCAGCCCTATCCCAAAGCAGGATATACGATCTTTGTCGCCGAGATCGCTTCCACCGTCAACGAGACGCTGATGCTCTGTCATCTGCTCGAAAAGTACGGCGGCGACAAGGCGATGCGCGAGTATCTGCTGTCGTATATGCTCGACATGTTCCGCACGACGGTGTTCCGGCAGACGCAGTTCGCGCAATTCGAACTTGCAGCGCATGAACTCGCCGAGAGGGACGAGCCGCTTTCCGCGGAGACATTCTGCGACCTCTATTACGACCTCAACCGCAAGTACTATGCCGGCGAACACGTCGTCAACGACGAGCTCATCCGCTATGAGTGGAGCCGCATACCGCACTTCTATACGTCGTTTTATGTCTACAAATACGCGACCGGGCTGATCAGCGCGGTCTGCATCGCCGACCGCATCCTCAAAGAGGGCAAGCCGGCGGTCGAGGATTACAAGAAATTTTTGAGCGCGGGCGGCAGTATGCCTCCCGTGGAGATCATCAAGCTCGCGGGGGTCGACCTCACTTCGTCCGAGCCTTTCGACAAGGCGATGGGCGTGTTCGCCGACTTCCTGGCGAGGCTCGAGGGTTGAGGAGGAGATATGCCAAAAAGCAGTAACGACAACGCCAAACTGCCCGTCAACAGGACGATGCCGCACAGTCAAGAGGCTGAGGACGCAGTCATCGGCGCGTTTTTGACCAACGGCGAACTGTTCACCGAGTTCGGCTCCAAGCTGCGCGAAGAGGACTTCTACATCGCGTCCGACCGCATAATTTTCGCCGCGATCAGAGATCTTGCCGCCAAGGGCATGCCCGCCGACATCGTCACGCTTTCGGTGTCTATGGGCAAAGAGGTTGACCGCGACGGCAGGTCGGCGCTCGAGAGGGCGGGCGGCATAGAGCGGCTCGAAGAATTGACCGAGGCGATCCCGTCCGCTTCAAACTGCGAATACTATGTCGAGATCGTCAAGCGCGACTCGATGCTGCGCAAGATCATTCAGACGGCGGGCGAGATCATAGACAACGCCTACACGCTCGAAGACGCGGATAAGTGCCTCGCATCGGCACAGGCGGCGATTTTCGAGCTGGGCAAGAACACTCAGGGCAGCGAGCTCGTCAGGGTGTCCGAGCCGGCGACCGAGGTCATGGGCAAGCTGCTCAAAGTCTATGAGACGCAGACGCCCGACCTCGGACTGTTGACCCACTACGACAACCTCGACAACATGACCAACGGCTTTTTGCCCGGGCAGATGATCGTCCTCGCCGCGCGTCCCGGCTGCGGCAAGACGGCGTTTGCGATGAGCATCGCGACCAACATCGCGCGCATGGAGCCGGAAAAGGTGATCGCGACGTTCAACCTCGAGATGTCGTCGACCGAACTCGTACAGAGAATGCTCGTTTCGGAGTCGCGCGTGCCGAGGGACGTACTGATCAAGGGCTCTGAGTCGACGGAGCAGCTGCAAAATCTCTTTGCCGCGCACGACAAGCTGTCAAAGAGCAACATCTACATAGACCAATCGACCGGCAACAGCGCCGACGTCGTGATGTCCAAGTGCCGCAGGCTCAAAAACAAGCTGGGCAGGCTGGATCTCATCATCATAGACTATCTGCAATTGATGGAGCCGACCAAGGACCGCAAGGGCAACCGCCAGCAAGAGGTCTCGGACACGTCGCGTATGATCAAGCTGATGGCGAAAGATCTCGAAGTGCCCGTGCTCGTGCTGTCGCAGATGTCGCGTAAGATCGACGACAGAGAGGTCAAGACGCCTCAGCTGTCCGACTTGAGAGAATCGGGCGCGATAGAGCAGGACGCGGATATGGTCATGTTCCTCAACGACGCCGGCAGCGAAGATTCGGACGCGGACGCCAAGCCCATCGAATTGAAGATAGCCAAACAGCGTAACGGCGCGGTAGGCGACATATATTTCGTGTTTGAGAAGAGCCTTTTGAGGTTCCGTATGGCGTCGGGCAAATACGTCCCTAAGCCCAAGACGGACAGCGACGAGCCCAAGCCCGCAGGCGCGGCGATGGGGGAGGAGTATCCGCAATACGGCGGCGGAGACGAGGAGCCTCAGCTTTCGCAATACGGAGACGAGGACGCGCCGCCCGAGGGGTTCTCCGACCCCGATCTCGACGAGTTGAAGTCGGGCGACATCCCCGATTTCGGAACGGGCGGAGAGGAATAAGCCTAAACCGCGCCGCCTTCGCATATAATCGAGCGGAGGCGATATGGCGTTTTTGCAAGACATAAAGGGCGCGCTTCCCGCGATACGCGGACCGAGATATACGGTCACGCTGATGGGCGGCGAGGCGGCTGTGGTGGAGTATCGCGGCAAGCCGTTGAAGATATCGCGCGACTGCGTGACGGTACAAGTCAAAGGCGCGGTGATAGCGGTGCGCGGCAGCGACATGGTCGTGACCGAGTCGGGCGGCGGACAGCTGTTCGTCACCGGCAAGGTGAGCGCGGTCGAGGTGCTCGATTGACGCGCAAAGTGACTGTTTTGATAGAGGCGGACGACGTCGCCGAGGCGATTAGGTCGTTGCGCGGCGTCGCGCACAGCGTCACCGTGAGCGGCGGCGAGCTCGTCGTCGAGTGCTCGGCAAGCGACGTCGGACGCGTCGAGAGGATATGCTTTGCGCGCGGATATGCGTGCGAGACGCGTCGCATGAGAGGCGCGTTCAAAGCGGCGTTTTCTCGGCTCGGAGCGGTGGTCGCGGCGGCGGCGGTCGTGTTGTGTCTGATGCTGTCGCAATTGTTCGTCACAGATGTCGAGGTCAGAGGCGTCGACGCGTCCGCATCGGCTATGATCAAGGCGATCGCGATGAGCGAAGGCGTGGACGGGCTGACGCTCAAATCGAGAATTGACGTTGACGCGCTCGCGCTCGAGATAGAGCGGCAAACGCACGGCGTGACTGCGGTCGAGGCGTTTTTCGAGGGCGGCAGGCTGGTCATCGGCGCAGTTCCCGTCGAAGAGAGACCTTCGTCGGCGCAAAAGGGGAGCGCGGTGGTCGCGGACGTCAGGGCGATAATCACGCGCGTGGTCGTGTTTTCGGGCACGGCGGTCGTCAAAACCGGCGATGTGGTCGCGCCCGGAGACGTGCTGATAGAGGGCACGATCGACGTGGGGACGGAAGAGGAGCCGCAGCTCGTGCAAGTGGGCGCGGACGGCGTCGTCTACGCGAGGGTGTTCGAGAGCGAGAGGCTTGTCTTTCCGCCGACATACAGGGCGGAAGTCTCCACAGGGCGCACATTCGTCTCGACCGAGATAGCGGTCGGCGGCAGAAGAATATGGACTTCGGGCGCGGAGCACGGCTTCGCGAGGTATGAGGCAAGGACGGATGTCACGACGCTTCGGGGCATAGTTCCCGTCACGATAACGCGCACCGTGTACGAAGAAAAGGAGCTTGTCGAAATGACCGCCGACGAAGAATATATCGCCGACGCGGTCGAACGCAAGAGGGCGGAGCTGATGATGAACGCGACGGGGACGATCTTGTCCGAGGGCGTCAACAGAGGAGAATACGGCGGATACGCTTACGCCGAGATATACATAGAGACAGAGCGGCAGATAGGCCGCGCGGAGGTATAACATAGAAAAGACGATAGAAGTGAAGAACGCCGCGTCGATGATCGCGCTGTTCGGCAATCTCGATTGCAACGTCGCATATTTGCGCAAGTTGTTCGGAGTCGGGATCGCCGCCGCAGGCGGAGGCATCAAGGTCAAGGGCGACGATCAAAACGCCGTTGAGCTCGCCGCCGCGACGATCGAGCTGCTGCTCGAAAAGAGCGCGACTCATTCGATAGACAAGGCGTATATCGATCTCGCCGCCGAGTGCGTCGCGCACGACAGCGCGCACAAGATCGACGAGTTGACGCGCGTGATCGCCTACACCGCCGCAGGCAAGCCCGTCCGAGCCAAGACGTACGGACAAGCCTGCTATGTGCGCAGCATTGAGCGCAACACGATCGTGTTCGGCATAGGCCCCGCCGGTACGGGAAAGACCTATCTCGCTGTCGCGCTCGCGTGCAACGCGCTGCGTGACAAAAAGGTGTCTAGGATAGTCTTGGCGCGCCCCGCGGTCGAGGCGGGCGAGAAGCTCGGTTTTTTGCCGGGCGATCTCGAGGCGAAGGTAGACCCCTATCTCAAACCGCTGACCGACGCTCTGCTCGAGATGATGGGCGCGGATTCCTTCGCCCGTGCGCAGGAAAAGGGCGTTGTCGAGGTCGCTCCGCTCGCGTATATGCGCGGCAGGACGCTGTCCGACTCGTTCATAATTCTGGACGAGGCGCAGAACGCGACGCGCGAACAGATGAAAATGTTCTTGACCCGAATGGGTGAAGGCAGTAAAATAGTGGTGACGGGAGACGTCACTCAGGTCGACCTTCCGTCGGACAAGCAGTCGGGCTTGGTGCATGCATCGCGCCTGCTTTCCGGCATAGAGGGGATCGAAACGGTGACGCTCAAGTCGTCCGACGTCGTCAGGCATCCGCTGGTACAGGCAATAGTAGAAGCGTATGACGCCGAGGCGAAGGGCAAGGAGTCTTGATGGACAAACAAACGAAAAAGAATATCGGCTTTACGATTTTGACGCTTGCGGTTTTGCTGGTCGTCTCCGCCGTGCTCGCGGTCGGAGGGCTGATGCTGTCGCTGAGGACGCTGCACATAGGCGCGTATGCCGAGACGCTCGCCGCCACTTCGGTGGGCGTGTTCGTGCTGTTCGCGGTGCTTTACGTCTATCTGCGCTACATAGTCAATTCGGGAGAGGTGGATTCGCTGCCTTTCCAGAAATTGCTTTCGATCGTCTACTTCACCGTCGCCGCCGGGATAATCTTGTCCTGTTTGGCGGCGGGATTTTTGAATTCGTTCGCGATGCCGCTCGCGTGCGTCGCGCTTACGGTCGGCATCTTGATCAAGATCAGGACGGGTCTGATGTCTACGATCATTGCCGCGTTCGCGTCGCTGATGATCGTCTGCGCGGCAAACAACGCCGCCGAGGGCGTGACCATATTGCCCGAGATGATCTTCGGATGCATTGCGGCGGCGGTGTCGGGCTTTGCGATGATCTTCCTGATCAGGCGCAGATATTCGCGCTTCAAATTGACATGGGGCGCGGTGATCGTCGCGCTGATCATGTCGCCGTTCAGCGCGCTGCTGTCGCTGATATACAGCACGGACGTGTCCGTAGTCTTGCAGAACGCGCTCTATTCGGGAGTGGGCAACCTCATCTCGATCGCGATCATGACCGCAAGTCTGCCGCTCTATGAGCGCATCGCCAACGTGTGGACGGATTTCAGCCTCGAAGAGTTGATCTCGCTGCGCCAGCCGTTGCTCAAACGCCTCAGCGAAGAGGCGCCGGGCACGCTCAGTCACTGCATGGCGGTCGCAAACCTCGCCGAAAGCTGCGCGATCGCGATCGGAGTCAATCCCTTCATGGCGAGGGCGTGCGCGTATTATCACGACGTCGGCAAGCTCAAAAACCCGCAATTTTTCGTCGAAAATCAGACGGACGGCTACAATCCGCACGACGATCTCATCCCCGAGGTCAGCGCGAGCATGATCACCCGCCACACCAAGGCGGGCGCGGAGATGCTCAAAGAGATGCATATGCCCGAAGAGATAGTCAAGGCGGCGCTCGAACACCACGGCGACGGCGCGGTCGGCTACTTCTTCATGAAGGCGAAATACATCACCGGCGAGCGCGCTAAGGGCGTGGACGAAAAGGAGTATCGTTACGACGGCCCCATCCCGTCGACGAAATACAGCGCGCTGATCATGCTGTGCGACATCTTTGAGGCGATGTTCCGCGCCAAGCCGCCGACAGATTACGAAGAGATGGAAGAGAAGGTGGACAAGGTCATCAACGACAAGATTCTCGAGGGGCAGCTCAACGACTGCCGCCTGACAATGAAGGATCTCACGACGATCAAGCAGACCATCTGCCGCATTGTGCCGTTTACGATGCACAAGCGCATCGACTACGCAAAGGCGAAGGAGAGGAGATGAGCGCGAACTTTTACGATGAGACCGGGCTTGCCGGCAGCGGCGTGCAAAAGCGTTTTTCGGAACTCTATCGAGCGGTGATCGCGAGATTGGGCGTCGAAGACGTGTTTGAGGTCGACGTCACGCTGACCGACGAAGAGACGATCCACACGCTCAACGCCGAGAACAGAGGCGTGGACAGCGTCACCGACGTGCTCAGTTTCCCGGTCATGGACGGAGTTTTGCCGTTCGACGAGACGGCGCACGAGGACGACCGCGACCCCGAGACGGGGCTGTTCATGCTGGGCGACATCGTCATCTGCCACCGCCGCGCCGAGGAGCAGGCGGAGGAGTACGGTCATTCGCTCGAACGCGAGCTTTGCTATCTGTTCGTGCATGGGCTATGCCATCTGTTCGGCTTCGATCACGAGACGGACGACCAAAAGGCGGAGATGAGGGCGGTCGAAGAGGCGGCGCTCACCGAGTGCGGCGTCACGAGGGAAGTATGAGTTTGGATTGCGAAAAGCTCATCGACGCCGCAAGGCGCGCCGCGGTCAATGCCTATGCGCGGTACAGCGGCGTAAAGATCGGCGCGGCGGCGTACGCAAACGGCAAATATTACAGCGGCTGCAACGTCGAGAACGCGTCTTTCGGCTTGACCGTATGCGCGGAGCGCGCCGCGGTGTTTTCGGCGGTGGCGGACGGCGCGAAAAGCATAGACGCGATCGCGGTATATTCCGATGACGTCGAGCCTGTTCCGTGCGGCGCGTGCCGTCAAGTAGTCGCCGAGTTTGCGGCGAAGGACTGCCGCATTTTCGTCTGCAAAGGTGGCGCGGTCAAGGAGTTTTCCGCCTCGGAATTGCTGCCGCATTCATTCACACTATCGGAGGACAAAAAGTGAGATCGGGATTCGTTGCCGTCACAGGCAAGCCAAACGTAGGTAAATCCACTTTGACCAACGCCTTGGTGGGCGAAAAGGTCAGCATTACTTCGGCAAAGCCGCAGACTACGCGCAACCGCATCATAGGCATAGTCAACGGCGAGGACTATCAAGCCGTTTTGGTGGACACGCCGGGCATACACAAGCCGCGCAACAAGCTGTCCGAGTTTATGATGAAGAGCGTCGACGCCGCCACCGACGGCGTTGACATCGAACTCTACATCATCGCCGCCGACAGGCGTCCCGACGCGCACGACGATGAGATCATCGCCAAGTACGCCGCCTCAAAGACGCCGTTCGTGCTGGTCGTCAACAAGTGCGACTGCGTGGACGAGGCGCGCATTTTCGAACTCATTTCAAAGTATAAAGACGTCAAGGGCATTGACGCGATCGTGCCAATCTCTGCGCTCAAAGGCAAGGGCGTCGACGAGGTCGCGAACGTGTTGAAAAAGCTGTTGCCCGAAGGGGAGAGGTACTATTCCGAAGACCTCTACACCGACCGCAGCATGCGCTTTATGGTCACCGAGATAGTCCGCGAAAAGGCGCTGCGCTTCCTCGGCGACGAGGTGCCGTACGGCATAGGCGTCGCGGTCAACAAGTTTGAGGAGAGGGAGGACGGGCTGGTCGAGATCGACTGCGACGTCATCTGCGAAAAGCAGGCGCACAAGTCCATCGTCATCGGCAAGGGCGGCGAAAAGATCAAGAAGATCTCCACCGAGGCGCGCCGCGACATCGAGCGCATGATCGACGCCAAGGTCTTCCTCAATCTCTACGTCCGAGTCAAGCCCGATTGGCGCGATTCGGGCACGGTGCTCGGCGACCTCGGCTACGACAAGAAGAACATATAGTATAATTCGCGCGCGTTTTGTTCACAACATAGATATGGGTGACGAAACACGCGATACCGAAGAGATTTTGCAAAGGTTGTTCCGCTCCACGGGGAAGATAGGTTACTACCTGCTTTACAAGCGGCTGAAAGAGCGGTGACCTCGGTGAGGTTTTATGGATATTGTGAGTTTGGACTGTCTTTGTCTCAAAGCGATCGACTACAAAGACAACGACCGTCTTGTCACCCTCTATGCGTCGGGGAAGGGCAGATTGACCGCTGTCGCCAAGGGCTGCAAAAGCCCCAAAGCGAAGCTCAAATTCGCCGCTTCTCCCTTTTGTTTCGGTAATTATCAATTGACGTCCGGCAAGGGCGGCTTGGTGATCACCGGCTGCGAACAATATGACGGATTTTTTGAGGTGACGCGGGACATCGTGATTTTCTATTGCGCGGGAACGGTGCTCGAAATAATGGACAAAACGGCTGTTGAAAACAACTTCGATCCCGCACTTTTTACTCTCGCTTTGACCACTCTCAACACCCTCGCTCACAAGAGCTGCGAGCCCACGGCGGAACTCAAAAACTTCATCGCGGGTGCGCTCGAAGCGCTCGGTTTCGGAAAGACGGACCTGTCCTTGCCCAAATATCGCCAATATTTCGAAAACAGGTTGGGGATCAAACTCAATTCTCTGCGCGAACTCAACGCGCTTTGACCTGCCTCACGGGCGGAAGCGGGCGCGTTTGCGCGGATATGTGCGCGCAAATGTAGAGCGTCTTAAAATTAACGTCATTTTTTGGGCATTTCGCTTGCCAAAACATATCTCTGTCTTGTAAAATAAAAACGTAGTAAGCTACAGTCAAATTCTCAGGAGGTTTATTATGGCAAAATACGTCTATCTTTTCAAAGAGGCAGACGGCGACGACAAGGCGAAGTTCGGCGGCAAAGGCGCTAACCTCGCCAAGATGACTTCGTGGGGCATGCCCGTTCCCGAAGGCTTTACCATCACCACCGAGGCATGCACGAAATATTACGATGACGGCGAGACCATCTCGGGCGAGATCATCGAACAGATCTTCGACGCGCTCGCAAAGGTGGAGAAGGATGCCGGCAAGAAGTTCGGCGACGAAGAGAACCCCTTCCTCGTCTCCGTCCGTTCGGGCGCACGCGCCTCGATGCCCGGCATGATGGACACCATCCTCAATCTCGGTCTCAACGACGTGTCGGTCAAGGGGCTTGCACGCAAGACCGGCAATCCGCGCTTTGCCTATGACTGCTACCGCAGATTCATCCAGATGTTCTCCGACGTCGTCATGGGCTCGTCCAAGTCTTCGTTTGAGAAGATCATCGACGAACTCAAAGAGGAGAAGGGCGTCAAGATGGACACCGAGCTCACTGCGGAAGATCTGCAAGAGCTCATTGCCAAGTTCAAGAAGTTCTACAAAGAGGATCAGGGACAGGACTTCCCGCAAGATCCCAAGGTGCAGCTGATCGAGGCGGTCAAAGCTGTCTTCCGCAGCTGGAACAACCCCCGCGCGATCGTCTATCGCCGCATGAACGACATCCCCTCCAGCTGGGGCACCGCCGTCAACGTGCAGTCGATGGTGTTCGGCAATATGGGCGACACTTCCGGTACCGGCGTTGCGTTCACCCGCGATCCCGCGACCGGCGAGAAGAGACTGTTCGGCGAGTATTTGATGAACGCTCAGGGCGAGGACGTCGTTGCCGGCATCCGCACCCCGATGACGATCGATCACCTTAAAGAGACCAACCCCGAGGTCTACAAGCAATTTGTCGAGATCGCAAACAGGCTCGAGCAAGCCAACCGCGATATGCAGGATATGGAGTTCACCATCGAAGAGGGCAAACTCTATATGTTGCAGACCCGCAACGGCAAGCGCACCGCAAGGGCGGCGATAAAGATCGCCTGCGACCTCGTCAGCGAGGGCATGATCACAAAGCAGGAAGCTCTGCTCAAGATCGAGCCCAAACAGCTTGACGCGCTTTTGCACCCGACGTTCAACCCCGCGGTGCTCAAAAAGACCAAAGAATTGTCCAAGGGGCTCCCGGCTTCTCCGGGCGCGGCTTGCGGCAAGGTCGCCTTCTCCGCAGAAGAGGCGGTCGCCCGTCATAAGAGCGGCGAAAAGGTCGTCCTCGTCCGTCTCGAGACCTCTCCCGAGGACATCGAGGGCATGTATGCGGCGGAAGGCATCCTCACCGCAAGAGGCGGTATGACCTCTCACGCGGCGGTCGTCGCCCGCGGTATGGGCGCCTGCTGCGTTGCCGGCTGCCCCGACATCAAGATCGACGAAGAGAAGAAGATCCTCTGGATCAAGGACAAAAAGTTCACCCAAAACGACCACATCTCCCTCGACGGCTCCACCGGATTTATCTACGGCGAAGAGCTGCCGACAGAGCAGGCTTCCGTGTCCGGCGACTTCGCCAAGATCATGGAGTGGGCTGACAAGAACAGGGCTTTGCAGGTCCGTACCAACGCCGACACTCCGCACGACGCAGAGGTCGCGGTCAAGTTCGGCGCCGAGGGCATCGGACTTTGCCGTACCGAGCACATGTTCTTCGCTGAGGATCGCATCCTCGCGGTCAGAGAGATGATCTGCTCCAAGACCGTCGAAGAGCGCAAAAAGGCTCTCGCCAAGATCCTGCCTATGCAGAGAAGCGACTTTGAAGGGCTGTACACCGCGTTGCAGGGCAGACCCGTCACCATCCGCTTCCTCGACCCGCCGCTCCACGAGTTCGTGCCGCACAAGGACGATGAGATCGCCGAGCTTGCCAAGACCATGGGTCTCAAGTTCGAGGACGTCAAGGCGACCGTCGAGAGCCTGCACGAGTTCAACCCGATGATGGGTCACCGCGGCTGCCGTCTTTCCATCACCTATCCCGAGATCGCGGAGATGCAGACAAGGGCGGTCATCGAGGCGGCGATCAACGTCGGCAAGAAGGGTATCAAGGTCGTTCCCGAGATCATGGTCCCGCTCGTCGGCGACGTCAAAGAGCTCAAATACGTCAAAGATGTCATCGTCAAGACCGCCGAGGCTGTCCTTGCCGAGAACAAGACCAAGATGGAATACCACATCGGTACGATGATCGAGATCCCGAGGGCGGCGCTCACCGCAGACGAGATCGCCAAAGAGGCGGAGTTCTTCTCCTTCGGTACCAACGACCTTACGCAGATGACCTACGGCTTCTCGCGCGACGACGCCGGCAAGTTCCTCAACGAGTACTACGACAAGAAGATCTTCGAGTCCGACCCGTTCGCCAAGCTCGACCAAATCGGCGTCGGCAAGCTGATGAAGATCGCGATCGAGGGCGGCAAAGAGACCCGTCCCGACATCAAACTCGGCATCTGCGGCGAACACGGCGGCGATCCGTCGACCATCGAGTTCTGCCACAACATCGGCTTGACCTATGTCTCGTGCTCGCCCTTCCGCGTTCCGATCGCAAGACTTGCGGCGGCGCAGGCGAACATCCTCAACCCGAGAGTGAAGCCCGAGGACATGAGCACGCGCTACATCGAAGAGCAGTAAGGATTTCCTTTGAGGGGAGCCGTACGGCTCGTACCGCAAACAACGCCGCCCGCAAACAATGCGTTTGCGGGCGGCATTTGCGTCAAAGCGTATCGCCGCGTCCGAGGGCAGAGTCAATGAGCGCGCCTTGTTCAACTCGCTCGGAACAAAATTTGCCGAGCGGTCGGCTGACGTAATTTCGTTGAAAGAAGACGTTGAAAATGCTCGAATACGGACGGAAGAGACGAAGTATGCGGTGAAGATAATTTTGCGCAAAATTGCGAACAAATGTTTGCAATTTTGAGTCGAACGGTGTATAATACAGACGTATGAGGACGATATTGCATTGCGATGCCAACAATTTTTATGCGTCGGTCGAGTGTGCGCTCAACCCCGGATTGAAGGACAAATATGTTGCCGTGTCGGGCGATCCCGAGAAGCGGCACGGCATCATTTTGGCAAAAAACACCGCGGCTAAGGCGTGCGGCGTCAAGACAGGGGAGACCATTTGGCAGGCAAAGCAAAAGTGTCCGCAACTGATCTGCGTGCCGCCGCACTTCGACATGTATGTCGAGTACAGCAGGCGCATTTTTGCGATCTATACTCAATATACGCAGAGGGTGGAGCCGTTCGGCATCGACGAATGTTGGCTCGACGTCACCGACAGTCTCAAATTGCTTGGGAGCGGGGAGAAGATCGCCGAGGAATTGCGCGAGCGCATAAAGCGCGAGGTCGGGGTCACGGTGTCGATCGGCGTGTCGTTCACCAAGGTGTTCGCAAAGCTGGGGTCGGATATGAAAAAACCGGACGCGGTCACGGTGATCTCGCTCGAGAATTTCAAACGCAAGGTGTGGGGGCTGGACGCGTCCGAGATGTTGATGGTCGGGCGGCGCACCGCGGCGAAGCTCGCAAAAGTGGGCATACACACGATCGGCGATCTGGCGAATGCCGACGTGCGGATATTGCATCAAATGCTCGGCGTCAACGGCGACAAGCTGCGCGCCGAGGCAAGGGGAGAAGGTTCGGACGACGTCAGACTGTCGTACGAGACGGACGACCCCAAGAGCATAGGCAACAGTACGACGCTGCCGCGCGACGTCACGACGCGCGATGAGGTCGAGAGCGTGATCGCGGCGCTGTCCGAGATGGTCGCGACAAGGCTGCGCAAACACGGCTTTGTAGGCAGAGGGATAGCGGTCGGGATCAAATACAGCGACCTCACGGGCGAGGGCAAGCAACGAGTGATCGCCGACACCGACAACGCGTCGACGATCATGCGCGAGGCGATGAAAACTGTCGACACGCTCTATACCTTCGGCGAGGATATGCCGATCAGAGCGCTGTCCGTCACCGTCTACGATCTGAGTCCGGCGGACGCGGCGACGCAGACGAGTATGTTTGACGAAGAGTCGGATAAACAACACAGGCTGGGAAAATCGCTCGACGCGATCAGGTCTAAATACGGCTATCGGGCGATACGTTCGGCAAGCGTTTTGGCGAACGCTCAGCTGTGCGAGGGATTGGTCGTGACCGAATTCAAGCCGTTCGACAGAGGACACACCGGCTGAATGCCGCATCGTCTCCGCGGCGCGGTTTCGGCGAAAGAACGGCTGCCGATCCGACGTCAAAGGGCGACGCGCATGTGCGCGCAAATTTATTATATTAAAGCATTGTAAAAGCGCGCCGTTTGTGCTATAATTGAGAAGTGATTGGGAAGCCGGTATAATAAGGAGAAGGAAATGCGCAAATCCAAGAAAGATCCACGCAAAGAGAACAACGCTCGGCAAGAGGCTGCCGAACCGGCGAAAAAGTCCACTTTCGCATACGGCTTGGCTCTGCTGAGCGCATGCGTAGTTTTTGCTTTGATCACGCTGGGCGCGTTCGGCGGCGCCGGCGCGGTCGTCACCGACTTTTTGCTGGGCGTATTCGGCTATGTTTTCTATGCGTACATCGTCATCGGAATTTGTTACGGAGTTATTCTGATGCTGGGCAAAAAGCCCACCGTCTCGAGAGGCGTCCGCTTTTTGTATGCGCTCTCGCTCGCCGCGATCGTTGCGATGATCCACATGTTCTCGTCGCGCGGCTATGCGTCGGAGGGATGGGGCGGATATATCTCTGCATGTTACAGCGGTGCGGACACCGCGGCAGGCGTGTTCGGAGCGATCTTGCTCTATTTCCCGACAAAGATCTATGTCGCGTCCGAGATCTTGATCGGTCTCGTGCTGATCGGGCTCATCGCGCTTTTGGTCGTCTCGCAGGTCGACCGTGAGTTTTCGTTCAAGCTGCGCAAGACGCGCACCCGCACCGTCGCGAAGTCCGAACCGACCTATATGGAAGAAGAGCCGGACGAGGAAGAACGCTCGCCGATGTACAACGGCACCGTAGACGGCAAAGAATTGCCCGGCAAGGTGTCGAGGACGTTCGGCAGCCGCGCAACCGAATACACCCCGATAGAGAGGATGGACGCGAGAGAAGAAGAGCGTCCGGCGGAACTCGGCGTGGGCGATCCCATCAGCGACAGCGTTGTGGAGAACGCGCTCAACGTCTACCGCACCAGACGTGAGCAGGCGATGGGCGAGCTCTATTCTTCGCGCCCCGAGGCGAAGCCCGTTCCCGAAGAAGATCTCACCCCTGAGGAGAGGACAAAGAGGGCAATGGAGGCGCTTTACGGCGAAAACACCGACCCAGTTCGTATCGATCGCAAGAGCTCGACCGACAACGACGATGTCTATCGTTCGTACAGCCGCACCGAGCGCATGCGCATAATGAGAGAGAATCAACGCCGCATGCTCGAAGCGGCAGGCATGGAAAGCCATGACGAAGACGGCGATGATGTGATCGACGCGTTCAACGATCTGTTGCGTACGCCCGAGGCAGAAATCGAAGACGACGTCGACGACATTTCGACGAACGACAACGCAATCGATTTCGGCTCGGAAACACACGAAGATGACGTCAAGGACGAGCAAAAAGAGGGCGACGTCAAGGACGACGTCGAAGATCTGAGTTCGCGCAACCCCGAGCCGCTCGAGAGTTTTGTCGACTTCCTCAACGGCGACAAAGACAAAAAGTCCGAGCCGCCCGTTCCGCCTCAGCCGCCGGTCGTCAGACCTGCGCCTATCGTGCCGCGCGTCATCAAACCCGTTGCGCCCGAGCCCAAACCCGAGCCTGCGCCCGAGCCCAAACCCGAGCCCAAACCGGTCAAGCGTCCGCCGTACAAGCCGCCGCAAATTTCCGACCTGCGCGACTATGACGAGAATGTGGACGGAGGACTCGACTATGACGAAAAGAAGGAGAGCGTAGAGCGCTGTCTCGAGAATTTCAACATCCCGGCAAAGGTGGTCAACATCGTCAAGGGTCCGACTTTCAGCAGGCTGGAACTCGACGTGCCGCCCGGGATCAGCGTCAACAAGATCCCCGCGCACTACAACGACCTTGCGATGGCGCTTGCGGTCGAGAGTTTGCGTATCGAGGCTCCGATCCCCAAGAAGAGATTCTGCGGCATCGAGATCCCCAACGAGAGGCGCGGCACCGTCAGTTTGAAGTCGGTCGTCGATTCGCCCGAGTTCAATACAAAAAAGAAGAAGGGGCTCTATTTCGCCCTCGGCAAGGACATCGACGGCAATTGCTATGTCAGCGATCTCACGTCCTTCCCGCATGCGCTTGTCGCAGGCGGCACCGGTTCAGGTAAGAGCGTCTGCCTCAATTGCATGATCGTCAGCTTGCTGTACAGGTACACGCCCGACCAGCTCAGGTTGATCTTGATCGATCCCAAGATGGTCGAGTTCAACATCTACAAAGAGCTGCCTCATTTGGTCGTCCCCGAGATCCTCAGCGAGACGTCCAAGATGATCAACGCGCTCAAATGGAGCATCGAGGAGATGAATCGTCGCTACGAGATGATGAGCCGTTACAAGCTCGCCAAGATCGACGACTACAACGAGCTCGCGGACAGCGACAAGACCATTCAAAAATTGCCCTATATCGTCATCATCATCGACGAGGTCGCGGACATCATGCAGTCCAAGGCGGGCAAGGAATTTGAAGGTTTGGTCAAGACTTTGACCGCAAAGTCGCGTGCGTCGGGCATCCACCTCGTGCTTGCGACTCAAAGACCGTCCGTCGACGTCATCACCGGTACTATCAAGGCGAATTTGCCCACCCGTATCGCGTTTGCGGTCACTCAGCAGGTCGACAGCAAGACGATCCTCGACATGGCGGGCGCGGAGAGACTGCTCGGCAAGGGTGATATGCTCATCAAATTCGTGGACAAAAATCATCCCGTGCGTGTGCAGGGCGCGTTTGTAGATATGCGCGAAGTTGCCGCGGTCGTCGACGAAGTCGTCGCGAACAACGTGGGCATTTTCGACCCCGAGATCGCAAAGGTCATCGACGCGGTCCCGGCGGAAGAAGAGGAGAGAGTTCCTTCGTCCGCTTCGGGCGGAGCGGGAGGCTCGACGTCTCTCGAACAGGATCCCGCGTTCATCGGCGCGCTAAGGCTCGCGCTCGAAAACAAGGCGATAGGCAGAGGGATCTCGGTGTCCATGTTGCAGCGCAAGCTGTCGCTCGGCTTCCCCAAAGCCGCGAAGATCCTCGATCAGATGGAAGAACTCGGCTATGTTTCGGGCATGGCGCAGGGCAACAAGCCGCGCGATGTCTATCTCACACAAGAGATGTTTGACGAACTGTACGGTGACAGCGACGGAGGCGGCGATGAATAATCTCGCGATCGGCGTCGTTTCGCTAGGCTGCGACAAGAACAGGATCGACACCGAAGAGATGCTCGGTCGGCTCGCGGGCGAGGGGTTCGGCTTTACGCAGGACGCCGCGCAAGCGGATGTCATCATCGTCAACACTTGCGCGTTCATAGACAGCGCAAAGGAAGAGGCGATCTCGACTTTGCTCGAAATGGCGGAATACAAAAAGGACGGCAAGTGCAAATTTTTGATCGCCACGGGATGTCTGCCTCAACGCTATATGCAAGAGCTTTCCGAAGGTATGCCCGAGGTCGACGCATGGCTGGGCACAGCGGGCTATGACAAGATCGCAGACGTGATCGGTCGGCTCTATGGCGGCGAAAGAGGCATAGCCGTTGCCAACGACAAGGACGACCGCTGTCCGGTCGCGCCGCGAATGCTCACCACACCCGAGCATTATGCCTACCTAAAAATTGCGGAAGGATGCGGCAACAGATGTACATATTGCGCGATACCGTCGATACGCGGCGGGTACACTTCGCGCCCGATCGAGAGCGTCGTCGAAGAGGCAAAGACTTTGACGGCGGAGCATCCGATCAAAGAATTGATCGTCGTCGCGCAGGACGTCAGCCGTTACGGCGAAGATCTTTACGGTGAAAACAGGCTGATCGATTTGCTCGAAAAGCTATGCGAGCTGCCTGTCGAGTGGATAAGATTGCTCTATCTCTATCCCGAAAAGATCACGGACGAGCTGCTCGATTTCATCGACTCGCATCCCAAGATCTGCCGCTATCTCGACATACCGCTGCAACATTACAGCGACAAGGTGTTGAAGAGGATGAACAGGCGCATCGACAGCAAAGGTATTGACACACTTGTCGCAAAACTCGCCGCCCGCGGCGGCTACACGGTGCGCAGCACGTTCATCGTCGGCTTTCCCGGCGAGACGGACGAGGACGTCGGGCTTCTTGAAAGGTTCCTCACTCGCGCTAAGTTGGACAGATGCGGCTTTTTCGAGTATTCGAAAGAGGACGGCACAGCCGCGGCGCGTCTGCCCGAACAGGTGCCCGAAGAGGTCAAACATGCGCGGTTCGAGCGCCTCTATGCGCTGCAAGAGGGGATAATGGATCAAAAGGCGACGGCAAAGATCGGTACCGTTCAGGAGGTCATCTACGAGGACATCGACTTTGACGGTCAAATGTTTGTCGGAAGGACGAGAGGCGACGCCCCCGGCGTCGATTCGCGGATACTTTTTACGTCCGAGCGCCCGATGGACGTCGGCGAGATCTGCCGCGTCAAAGTCACCGGCGCAAAAGACGGAATGTTGACGGGAGAATGCATATGAGCAAACTCAATTTGCCGACCAAAATTACGGTCACACGCATCTTTGCCATACCGCTGATAGTGGTGCTCTATGTGCTTCAATGTGAGGTCCACAACCTCATCTGCATAGCCACCGCGCTGCTTTATATCATCACGTCCGCGACCGATTTCGTGGACGGACATATCGCGCGCAAATACAATTTGGTCACCGACCTCGGCAAGTTCCTCGACCCAATCGCGGACAAGGTCGTCGTGTTGACCGGAGTGTTCATAATCGCGGACGGCGGGATGATCACCGTGCCGTATGTCGCGATGATCTGCGGCGTCATCATCGTCGCGCGAGAACTAATCATCGGGCTTTTGCGGCAGATCGCCGCGATCAAGAACTTCGTGCTTGCCGCCGACGGGCTGGGCAAGGCAAAGACAGCGACGACTATGACCGCGATAGGTACGCTGCTGTTCGTGCCGTGCGGAGGGACGTTCGGCGCCGTGGTCATGTGGCTCGGCATGGCAGAGCTGATCGTCGCGACCGTCTTGACGGTTTGGTCGGGCGTACATTACGTCGTGGCAAACAAGGCGCTTTTTGCCGAGAACAAGCCTTCGTCCCAAGACAGAGCGGACGAGGTCTCGCTCGACGACAACGAGTCGTCGGCGGATAAGGAGGAAAAATGAAAGAGTTCAAAAACGTCTGTGTGCTCAAAGTTTTCGAGCCGGATGAAAAGACGATCGCCGCGATCGAAAAAGCGGCAAACGACAGGGGAGTTTGGGCGGACATCAAACTCGCAGACGGCGATTGTTCGATCACCGTCGCGTCCGAGCGCGACGAAGTCGCCTTCAACGACGCAGTCAAGGATATCTTTGCGCTTTGCGGCGACAAACTCTATTCCGATGCGGGCGAATCTCTCGCCGAAAAAGTGGTCGAGACTCTCGCCGCCGCCGGCAAGACGGTCAGCGTCGCCGAATCGTTCACCGGCGGCTTGATCTGTTCGCGCCTCGTCGAGGTGTCGGGCGCAAGCGCGGTGCTCTATGAGGGCGCCGTCACCTATTCGGCGAACGCAAAGATACGCCGCCTGCACGTCAAAGCAGGCACTTTGGAGAGTTACGGGGCGGTCAGCAAGCAGGTCTGTGCCGAGATGCTGGACGGGCTGGTCTCGACGCGCATGAGCGACTTTGCCGTCGCTACGACGGGCTGCGCCGGTCCCGATACCGACGAGTTCGGCACTCCGGTAGGAAGATGCTACATAGGCGTCGCCGACCGCGACAAAAAAGAAATTTGCGAGATCGATTTCGACGAGGAGCGCAACGGTTTGCGCCGCCACGCGGCAAACACCGCGTTGTGGATGCTGCTGCGCTTCGCGGAGAACATAAAATAAACACAAGGGAAATATACACATGGCAAAATCAGACAACGAAGAAAAGAAGAACGCCGACAAGGCGGCGCTCATTCAAGACACGATCGCCAAGATCGAAAAGCTGTACGGCAAAGGCTCGATCATGAGGCTCGGGGACAAACAGATCGTCCCTGTCGACGTCATCAGCTCGGGCTGTCTCACACTCGATCTTGCGCTCGGGATAGGCGGTTGGCCGCGCGGCAGGATCGTTGAGATATTCGGACCCGAGTCATCGGGCAAGACGACGGTCGCGCTGCATGCGATCGCTTCCTGTCAGCAGGCGGGCGGCGCAGCGGCGTTCATCGACGCCGAGCACGCGCTCGATCCCATCTATGCCGAAAAGCTGGGCGTGGACATCAACAACCTCTATGTTTCGCAGCCCGACGACGGCGAACAGGCGCTCAACATCGCCGACGAACTCGTCAGGAGCGCCGCGCTCGACCTCATCGTCATCGACTCGGTCGCCGCGCTCACTCCGCGCGCCGAACTCGACGGAGAGATGGGGCAAAGCTCGGTCGGCGTGCAGGCGAGACTCATGTCTCAGGCGCTGCGCAAGCTGACCGGCATCATCAGCAAGTCCAACACCTGCGTCATCTTCATCAATCAGATCAGAGAGAAAGTGGGCGTGATGTTTGGCAATCCCGAGACCACTCCGGGCGGCAGAGCGCTCAGATTCGGCGCGAGCGTCCGCGTGGATATCCGCAAGGGCGACGCTATCAAGGACGGCACCGCGTTTGTCGGCAACCGCACCAAGGCAAAGATCGTCAAAAACAAACTCGCGCCCCCGTTCAAGACTGCCGAGTTCGATATCATCTTCGGCAAGGGCATTTCGCAATACGGCTGCGTGCTCGATCTTGCGGTCGAAAAGGGACTGATCACCAAGAAGGGCTCCTTCTTCAAGTACAACGACGACAACATCGGTCAGGGCAGAGAGAACACGGTACAGTATCTCGCCGACAATCCCGAACTTGCCGACGAGTTGATCGCCAAGATCAAGGAGAGCGTCAAACAAGATTCTTGACGGGCATAAGCGCGCATGTGCGGCGTTTTGCCGCATTTGTGCACTTTTGCGTCCCGCTATTGTTTGACATACCACATATTGTAGTATATAATAAATGTATGACCCCTATATAAGGGTCGCCGAAACTTTATAATTGAATAACAGGAGGTAAAAATGTTAAGCGACAATTTGGGCTTGACCTTCCTTCTTGGTGCGGATCTTACGGCAGTGTGGATCGTTATCGCCGCGGTTGTTGCCCTCGCCTTGGGCATCGTCGTCGGCTGGTTAATATACAGAAACGTTGCACGCAAATCGGTCGGCTCCGTAAAGCAGGAGTGCGAAAAGATCAGGGACGAAGCGAAAGCGGAAGCCAAGACCATTCTCAAAGAAGCCAAGGTAGAAGCCAAAGAAGAGCAGCAAAAACTCCGCGCGGAAATCGACCGCGAATCCAAGGAGCGCAAGGCGGAATTCAACCGTACCGAGCAGCGTCTCATCCAACGTGAGGACCAGCTCGACAAAAAGGAGGCGGCACTCGACAAAAAGTCGGACGCTTTGGACGATGCCAAAAAGCAGATCGAGCAAAAGCAATCCAAACTCGATTCCTTGCAACAAGAACTCGAAGGCGCGCATGCCAAGATCGTCGAAGAACTCGAAAAGGTCGCAGGTATGACGCAGAGCGAGGCGAAACAGATGCTCATCGACGAACTCGTCGACGAAGCCAAAAAGGACGCCGAGACAAAGGTCAGAGAGATCGAACAGCAAGCCAAGGACGAGGCGGACAAAAAGGCGAAGAACATCGTGGGACTTGCGATCCAAAGGTGCGCCGTCGACCATGCGTCGGAGATCTGCACATCGGTAGTCGCTCTCCCCAACGAAGAGATGAAAGGGCGTTTGATCGGCAGGGTCGGCCGCAACATTCGCGCGATCGAGAACTCGACCGGCGTCGATCTGATCATCGACGACACCCCGGATGTGGTCACTATCTCGGGATTTGACGCGGTAAGGCGCGAGGTCGCGAGATTGACCATCGAAAAGCTCGTCTCGGACGGCAGGATACATCCCGCGCGCATTGAAGAGACGGTCGAAAAGGTCAAGAAAGAGCTCGACGTTCAGATCAGGCAGGCAGGCGAAAACGCCGCATACGACGCAGGCGTGTTCGGGCTTCATCCCGAGATGATCAAACTTCTCGGCAGGTTGAAATTCCGTACCAGCTACGGTCAAAACGTGCTCAATCACTCGCTTGAAGTCAGCTATCTCGCGGGTCTTATGGCTTCCGAGCTCGGCGCGGACGTCAAGGTCGCCAAGAGGGCGGGCTTGCTCCATGACATCGGCAAGTCTGTCGACCACGAATTCGAAGGCACTCACGTCACGATCGGCGTCGACATCGCCAAGAGATTCAAAGAGAGCAAAGCGGTCATCCACGCGATCGAGGCGCACCACAACGACGTCGAGCCCAAGACGCTCGAAGCGATCGTCGTGCAGGCTGCCGATGCGATCTCGGGCGCAAGGCCGGGCGCGAGGCGCGAGTCGATCGAGAACTATGTCAAACGTCTCGAAAGGTTGGAGGGCATTGCCAATTCCTTTGCCGGCGTCGAACAGTCGTACGCCATTCAGGCGGGACGCGAGATCCGCGTCATCGTCAAACCCGAAGAGGTCAACGACGCTCAGACCACGTTCATGGCAAAGGAGATCGCGAAAAAACTCGAGGCGGAACTCGATTATCCCGGACAGATCAAAGTCAACGTCATAAGGGAGCTGCGCAGGGTCGAATACGCGAAGTAACAAAACGGCAAAACGCCGCACACTTGGGTGTGCGGCGTTTTTGTATGCTCAAAGGAAGAGAAGGGCGATCAGCTTTGGCAAAATCACACAAAAGACGATCAGGACGAGCGCATATGCGCCGAGCAAGATCGCCGTCTTGATCAATGCGTCCGTGAGAGGTTTGCGGCATGTCATCGCGGCGTTTTTGGCAAGTCTGCATCCCGACGTAGCGCCGATCGTGCACGCGATGAGAAATATCGCCGCAATGGCGCATGGGAGGCAGAACAGTATTAACGAAACGATCCCGGTCGCGAGAGCGACATTGCACGAGCCTACGGCGAGCATTCCGAAACGGTAGCCGAGATAGACAGTCCATACCGCCGAAATCGCGGCGAGCTGTCGTTTGAACGCGGTCAGATACGCCGCCGCGGCGCCGACCGCTCCGAGCGCTAAACAGCGAAAAAACGTGCCTGACGCCGAATAGCTGCCGTCTTTGAGCGCTTCGAGGATGTTGAGCGCGACATAGTCTTCTATTTTCACCGACACAGCCACGCCGACCGCCAGCCCGATCAGCCAGCAAACCGCTATGACGGCGAGCGTCTTTGCGTTCTCTTTGAAGAGGTCGCAAGCGCAATTGCCGATATATCTCAAATCTATCTTGAACTTCATACAACCAATCTATTGCGGCGAGTGCGGTGATATGAGGGTTTTTCGACAAAATTTGCGTGCGAATGCGCAGAAGTGCGCGTATCATCGCGACGCCGAATGGTAAAATACGCGTATGAACAACGACACACGCGCGATGCTGCTCGAGAGCGGGATCAACCCCAAGCATAAGGCTTTTGTCTATCTCGGCGCGCTCGCCGAAATGACAGAGGTCTTTCCGCTCAAACGAGTTGGCTATCCCGCGGTAGCCGAGATGTTCGGCACGGACGAAAGGAGCGTCGACAAAGCGATACAAAACGCGATTTCGGCTGCGTGGACAAAAAGAGCAAACACAGAGATGTATCGCAAGTTCGGGGACATTGTCGACGAGAGAAAGGGCAAGCCGACATCTGCGCGCTTTATCGCAAAGCTTTGCGCCAAAGCGAGCGAAAATCGCCGATAAGTCTTGAAACATTTGCCCGGCAGTGGTATAATGAAAATATGAAGACGGTCTACTTGCTTGTTATCGACGCGTTCGGCGTCGGAGGCGCACCGGACGCCGCCGCTTACGGTGACGAAGGCAGCAACACCTATCGCGCCGTAGCGCCCTATCTCAACACCTATTTTCTCGACAAGATGGGGCTCAAACTTGCCGCCGGCGAAAGTTATGACGGCGGGCTTGTCGGCATGTGCGGCAGAATGACCGAAAAGTCGAAGGGCAAGGATACAAACACAGGTCACTACGAGCTTGCGGGTCTTGTCGTCGAAAAGCCTTGGAAGACCTATCCCGACGGTTTCCCGGACGAAGTGATAAAGCAGCTCTGCGAGGCATGGGGCGTGGACGGAGTGCTTGGCAATTGCGCGGAGAGCGGCACCGAGATAGTCAAACGTCTCGGCGACGAGATGACAGCTACGGGTAAGCCGATCGTATATACGTCCGCCGACAGCGTGCTTCAGATCGCATGCAATGTCGACAAGACCCCTCTTGAAAAACTTTATGAATATTGCGAAAAGGCGCGGAAGATCATGACCGGCGAGCACAACGTGGGCAGGATCATCGCGCGCCCGTTCCGTCCCGACGGCAAGGGCGGCTACTATCGCACCGCAGACCGAAAGGATTACGGTGTAGCGCCGTTCGGCAAGACGCTGCTCGACATTCTTTGCGAGCAGGGCAGAGAGGTGGCTGCCGTCGGCAAGATCAACGATATTTTCTGCGGCAGAGGCATCACAATGAACCTGGGCGGACATACGAATGCCGAAGTGTGGGACAGGGTGCTTGCCTATCGCGAGCAACGCGACGGACTCGTCTTTGCCAATTTCGTGGAGACGGACATGCTTTACGGTCACCGTAACGACGTCAAAGGTTATGCCGACTGTCTCAATGCTTTTGACGAACGTCTCGGCGAATTGATAAGCAGGCTCGACTATGAAGATGTGATCATAGTCACAGCCGATCACGGTTGCGATCCGTCGACACCGAGCACCGATCACTCGCGCGAAGCTGTGCCGCTGCTCGTCTATGGCAGCAGAGTGGAGCCGGGGTATATAGGCGAGCTGCACGGTTTTGACAATGTTTCGAGGCTCGTGCTCAATATTTTGGACGAAAAAGGCGCGACTTTCAATTGAAATCAAGCAAATGATCTTATGTATAAATATAAATATTTTGTATCAAACTTCAAATAAATATATCTTATAATATCTTAAAAGTAATTGATAATACTATAAAATACATAAAATTATCATATGCATAAATATACACATATTTACTGTGCGGCAGCATTCGAAGACGAGTTTACGCGCAAAACCGGGTATAGCTAATTTTGCGGTTGCAAAATATCGCAATATATTGTATAATTAAATTGCAAAATAAACTGAATCGTCAACATCTTGTGGTTTTTGCTTGATGAGGGCGTGGGGTATACAGATGAAACAATTCATTCTCGAGGGCTACAGAGGGTACGACCTGTGGCTCACGGTTTGGGACGATGTTGAATCGCCCAAGGCGGTCGTACAGATTTTTCACGGTATGGCGGAGCATATCGGCAGGTATGCGCACTTTGCGGAATATCTCAATTCTTTGGGTTACATAGTGGTCGGCGACGATCATAGAGCGCACGGCAGAACGGCGGGCGAGGGCAAGCTCGGCACCGTACCGGACGGCGATTGCTTTGCCGACACGATCCAAGACGAGATCGTCATCTCGGAATATGTCAAGCACGAGTACGGCTTGCCTCTTATAGTTTTCGGGCATAGTTACGGATCTTTCCTCGCGCAAGGTTACATACAGCGAGCGAGCGGCGACATCATAGGCGCGGTGCTTTGCGGCAGCGCGTGCCAGTCGGGCATTCCTGTTGCATTGGGCAAATTCGTCGCGTCCGCCCAGGTCGCATTGCAGGGCAAGGACAAGCCCTCCGAGCTCATACGAAAGTTGACGTTCGGCGCTTACGACGCCAAGTTCAAGTCCGAGCGCAAACCTTTTGCGTGGGGCAATCGCGACGATGCGGAAAGAGAAAAGTATCTTGCCGACGATCTTTGCGATTTTACGATGTCGGCGGGGTTTTACAAGTCTTTTTTCAGCGGGCTGTCAAAGCTCTATAAGAACTCTGCGCTCAGCAGCATCCGCAAGGATCTGCCGCTGTTCATCATCAGCGGCGACAAAGATCCCGTCGGAGGCATGGGCAAGCTGGTCGCAAAGCTCTATGACAAATATGTCTCCGTCGGCATGACGAACGTCTCGATGAAGCTCTATCGCGACGCGAGACACGAAATTCTCAACGAACTCAACAAGGAAGAGGTCTATTCCGACGTTGCCGATTTCTTCGAGTCTTGTCTCGGATCTTCGGCGGAATAGTTCGGAGGATAAATGGCAAAAGAAAAACTCAATGTCGCGATCGAAGACGATTACGACGCAAATTCACTCAAAGTCCTCGAAGGGCTCGAGGCGGTACGCAAGCGCCCCGGTATGTATATCGGCGGCACGGGCAGCAGGGGAATGCATCACATCCTTTGGGAGATCATCGACAACAGTATCGACGAGATAACCAACGGGCACGGTTCCCACATCGACATCACTCTCTACCCCGACAACAGCGCGAGCGTCAGAGACGACGGCAGAGGAATCCCCGTCGATGTAAACACCCAATACGGAATGACGGGCGTGGAGATGGTGTTCACCAAGCTGCACGCCGGCGGCAAGTTCGACAACAGGGAATACAAGACGTCGGGCGGTCTGCACGGCGTGGGCGCGAGCGTAGCAAACGCGCTGTCCGAATGGCTGACCGTCAAGGTCTATAAAAAGGGCGTGGAGTACACGCAGGAATTTTACTCGCCAGAGATAGGCGGCGAGATCAGGAGCGGCATCAAAAAGGGCGAGATGACCACCGAGCCTTGTTCCAAAAAGGAATGCGGCACGCTGGTCACGTTTTTGCCCGACGCGAGAGTGTTCAACGACGAAAAGTTCTCGTTCGACATTATCGCGCGCAGATGCCGCGAACTTGCCTATCTCAACAGTAACCTGACGATCTCGGTCACAGACCTTCGCGCGACCGACGACAGCGGAGCTCCGCTTTCGGTGACCTATCATTTTGAGGGAGGACTTCGCGATTTCGTGCTCGGCAACGTCGCCGAGGGCGGCAAGACGCTCGTCTATCCCGATCCAATCTATGTCGAGCGCAAGACGGACGACCTCGAGATGATGCTCGCGGTCATCCATACAGAGGACTATGCCGAGAGCGTGTTCAGCTTTGTCAACAACATCCCGACCACAGAGGGCGGCACGCATGAGGCTGGTTTCAAGTCGGGCTATACCAAGGCGTTCAACGAGTATGCGAGGGCGCATAACATCCTCAAAGACAAGCAGGCGAATCTGCTCGGCGAAGACTATCGCGAGGGTATGACCGCGGTGCTTGCGATCAAGCTGCGCGAAGTTCAGTTCGAAGGGCAGACCAAGACAAAACTCGGCAATCCCGAGGTCAGACCGGCAGTCGAAAACGCGCTTGTGGAATTGCTCGGCGATTGGCTCAACAAGGCGAAAAAGGAGACCGTCGACGCCATCTTCAAAAAGGCGCAGGACGCCGCGGCGGTCAGGCTCAAGACGTCCAACGACAAGGAGACGATGCGCCGTCTCAACAAGATGACGTCAAGCGCGCTCGTCGGCAAGCTGTCCAATTGCACCGGAAGGAAGCCGGAGTTCAACGAACTGTTCATCGTCGAGGGCGACTCCGCGGGCGGCAGCGCAAAGCAGGGGCGCGACAGGCGCTTTCAGGCGATATTGCCGCTCAAAGGCAAGCCGCTCAACGCCGAAAAGAAGCGTATCAATCAAATTCTCGACAACGAGGAGATGGCGTCGATCATCAACGCGCTCGGCGCGGGCTTGGGACGCGATTTCAATGTCGAAGATCTCAAATACAATAAAGTCATCATTCTCGCAGACGCAGACCAAGACGGCGCGCACATCCGCGCGATCTTGCTCACGTTCTTCTACCGCTATATGAAGGATCTGATCATGGACGGGCACGTCTACATCGGCATGCCGCCGCTCTACCGCATAAGCGACAAGAACGGCACGCGTTACGCCTATGACGACGCCGAACTCAAGACCATGCTCGAGGGCGCGGCGCGCGGGTACACGCTGCAAAGATATAAGGGACTCGGCGAGATGAATCCCGAACAGCTGTGGGAGACGACGATGGATCCGTCCAAGCGTACGCTGATGCGCGTGACGATCGAGGACGCGTCCGAGGCGGAGAGCCGCATTGCGGTGCTGATGGGCGACAACGTCGAAGCAAGAAGAGAATATATCTATGAAAACGCCAACTTCAACAAGGTCGACGGGTTCAAGGAGCTGAAGGACTGACATGGCAAAGAAAGAAGAAAAATTCGAAGACAAGTCGATCATCATCGAGGACAGCATCGAAGACATAATGCACGCTTCGATGATGCCCTATTCCGAGCATGTCATCCTCGACAGAGCGCTGCCGCGCGTCGAAGACGGTCTCAAACCCGTCCAGCGCCGCATCCTCTTTGCGATGAGCGAGCTCGGCAACACTCCCGACAAGCCGCACAAGAAGTCGGCAAGGATCGTCGGCGAGTGCCTCGGCAAATATCATCCGCACGGCGACAGCAGCGTCTACGACGCGATGGTCAGGCTTGCGCAGCCGTTCAATACGCGCATGCTGCTCATTGACGGACACGGCAACTTCGGCAGCGTCGACGGCGACAGCGCCGCGGCGATGCGTTATACAGAGGCGAGACTGACTCCGCTCGCGATGGAGATGCTCCGCGACATAGACAAGGAGACGGTCAGCTTTTCGCTCAACTTCGACGACACGCTGCAAGAGCCGGATATGCTGCCGTGCAAGTTCCCCAACTTGCTCGTCAACGGCGCGATGGGCATCGCGGTCGGTCTTACGACAAACATCCCTCCGCACAACCTCGGCGAAGTCATCGACGGCATAGTCGCATACATCGAGAACAGCCGCATCACTCTGAAAGAGATGATGAAGTACATCCCCGCACCCGACTTTCCGACGGGCGGCGTGATCATTGACGGCGAGGGCATCGAGCAGGCATATGCTACCGGCAAGGGCAGGATCGTCGTCAGGGCGCGCGCGTATGTCGAAAAAGACGGCGACAAGGAGATGATCGTCATCACCGAGCTTCCGTATCAAAAGAACAAGGCGCAGCTTCTTCAAAAGATCAACGAACTGCGCGAAAAGAAAAAGGAAGTTTTCGGCGGCATTACCGACATCGTGGACGAATCCGACCGCAACGGTCAGCGTTCCGTCATCAAATTGCGCAAGGGCGTGGACGGCGAAAAGACGCTCGCCGCGCTGTTCAAGACGACCGGGCTTGAGGACGTGTTCTCGGTCAATATGGTCGCGATCGCAGGCGGCAAGCCGCGTCAGATGGGCTTGCTCGAGATCATCGCGCACTATACCGAATATCAAAGACAGATCATCTATCGCCGTTCGCAATTCGAGCTCAACCAGGCGAAGAGACAGGAGCATATCCAGCAAGGTAAGCTGATCGCGGTCAACAACATCCGCCGCGTCGTCGACATCATCCTCAACGCCGAGACGGACAACGAGGCAAAAGAGCAGATCAAGCGCGAATTCTCGCTGACCGAAAGGCAGGCGGTCGCGATCCTTGAAATGAAGCTCAAACAACTCAAAAAAGTCGACGCGCGTAAGCTCGAAGAGGAGATCGCCGAGCTCGGCAAAAGGATCGCGGAACTCGAATCGGTGCTGTCGTCCAAGCGCAGGCAGCTCTCCGTCGTCAAGAAAGAGCTGCTCGAGATCAAGCGCAAGTATTCGGACAAGCGCCGCTCGGAGATAGTGTCTCCGGACAAGGTCGCGATCGCTACGATCGATCCCAACGCCAAGATCGAGCGTTCGGGTGTGCTCGTGCTCACGCAGGGCGGCTACCTCAAATTCATGGGCGAGAAAAACTATCGACTCGCGTCGAAGAGCGTGGTCAACTGTTCGTCCGCCGACTTGGTCAGACAGGTGCTCAAATGCGACAACTCCGCCAACCTCATAGGCTTTACGCGCAAGGGGCTCGCGGTCGTGTTCAGCGTCGACTCGCTCGGCGACGACAAGTGGAAGTCCAAAGGACTGCCCATCTCCAAGATCGCCAAGGCGGACAGCGACGACAGGGTCTTGTTCGTCGCGACCCCCGCGATGCTCGAAGGCAAAGAACTTTGTTTCTTCACCCGCGACGGCATGGTCAAAAAGAGCGAAGCGTCCGAGTACGGTATGGAAAAGAAGTCCGTTTATCCCGCGCTCGTGTTCAAAAATGACGGTGACGAGGTCGTCAATGTCGAGATCGTCGATCCCGAAAACGAATTTTTGCTGTTTGTCACCGAGCAGGGTATGGTGCTCAACGCCGAGTCGGACATTCCGCAGCAGGGGCGCAAGGCGTCCGGCGTGCGCGGCATTCAACTGGCGGAGGGCGACAAAGTCATCTATGCGGCGAGCCACTCCAATGTCGGCGAGATCGTCGTGATGAACGAGGGCGGAGTCGCAAAGAGAGTGGTCGTTTCTTCGATCGAGCCGACGATGCGTTACCGCAAGGGCGTACAGCTTTCGGATGTGTCGAAGAGCGGCGCGATCGTGTTCGTCGACATGGTCACGATGCCGTACGACTTTGCGATAGAGCTTGTGGACGGCAGCTGTGTGCCCGTCAACACCGAGGACGTGCCCATTGTCGACAGGACGAAGAAGGGCGTAAACGTGCTCAAAGACGCGTGCAAGAACAACGGCAGCAACCTCGATATGGTCGCCGTATCCGTCAAACGGCACAACATAGACTGACAAAGAGGTCTATCGCCCGAAGTGTCACGCTTCGGGCGATATTTTATGCAAATTTTTCGCGCCTTGCGACTTTATTTAAGATCTCGGCGATCTTGGGCGCCGCTTTGAGCGGACGCAGATCGGGCTCGGGCGACGGGCGCGACAGGCTGTCCGTGATCGCGCAGACGAGCTCATAGGTGTCAAGGCGAGACTGTTCAAGGATCTTTGCGCCCGAGACGGACGCAAACGCCTTTGCGTTTTCGATCTGGTCGCCGCGCGATGAGCCTGTCGGCAAAGGGATAAATATCGTGCGCTTGCCCATTGCGGCGAGCTCGAAGCCTGCGTTTGCGCCGGCGCGCGTGACCACGATGTCCGCGAGCGCAAAAAAGTCGAAGATGTCATCTACGAACTCAAAACAACGATAGCCGGGCGCCGATGGGCGCAAATTGCCCTGTCCGCAGATGTGAACGACGTTGAAGTCGCGCACGAGAGTGGAGAGAGCGTCGTCAACGGCGCGGTTGATCGCCTCTGCGCCTCCCGAGCCGCCCACAAAGAGCACAACGCGCGCCGTGCGCGAAAAAGCGCAAGTTCGCCTCGCCTTTTGCGGGTCGGCTTGAGTCAGCTCGGCTCGTACCGGGTTGCCGACAAAGAGACTTCGCTTTGCCGCCGTAGCCTCAAATGAGGTCAATGTGCATTCGGCAAAACGTGATATTACCTTGTTGGCAAGCCCGAGCGAAAAGTCGGACTCGTGACACACGACCGGTATTTTGAGCGAGCATGCGGCAAGTGCGCCCGGCAGGGAGACATAGCCGCCCTTTGCGAACAGGACGTCGGGGCGCAATTCTTTGAGCAATTTTTTTGTTTGCGAGACCGCACGAGAAAGCGAGTAGGGAATTTTGAGTACGGACAGCTTTGACGAGCGGTCGAACTTGACCGCATTGACGGGATGAAACTTTATCCCGTTCATCTCGGCAAGGCGGCGTTCGATGCCGTCCGCGCGTCCCAAATAGCAGATGTCGGAAAAATATTCTCTCAAACAGGGCAGCAACGCGATGCAAGGCATGACATGCCCGGCGCTCCCGCCTCCGGTCAAAATTAATTTCATATGCTCCTCCGATAAAATATATTGACGTTGTACACGAAATAATACCATGGCAAAACGATATGCACAAAACGGCGCATTTGCAAATAAAGAAAACTTGTTTTGGTCAAGATGGGTGTGGCGCCGTTGTTATTTTTACGGCGGGCGGAGAGGTATGGGGCATGCTCGGCAGATTTGTTTTGGATAAATATTACTTATAAATTATTCTAAATTAAAGTGAAAATTAGAATTATATACGCAAAATAAGCCGAAACATTTCTAAAATCGATTTTGCAACTTTTTGTCGTATCATCGCATACTATCGGCGTGAGGTGTGATATGAAAAAGTCATTTTTGCTCGTCATGCTCATAATGACGGTGTTGTCTATATGTACTTTTCAGTACGCTTGTGCCGAGGAGGGAGACCTTGCCATCACTTCTTTTTCCGCCTATCTTGCGGATGAGGACGGCAGGGAGATCTATTCGGTAAATGCCGATGAGAGACATCAGATAGCCAGCATGGTCAAGATCATGACCGCCGATCTCGTATTTGAGAGCATCGAGAGCGGCGAGCTTTCCGTCGACGAAAAGGTGACTGTCTCTGCCGAAGCGGCGGGTATGGGCGGCAGTCAGATGTTTCTTGACGCCGGGGCTGAATATACAGTCTCCGATCTGCTCAAAGGCGTGATCGTTGCGTCCGCAAACGACGCATCCTATGCGCTTGCCGAAAGGATTTCGGGCAGTGCGACCGCATTTGTTGCGGATATGAACGAAAAAGCCGCGTCGCTTGGACTTCGCAACACTCTGTTTGCCAATTGTACCGGGCTTCCTAGCGACAGTGAGCAATATTCGAGTGCGCGCGATGTCAACATCATGACTCGTGAATTGATGAATCACGATCTCTATTTTGACTATGCCGGAATTTGGACGGAAGACTATGTCCATCCGTCGGGCAGGATCACGACATTGACGAACACCAACAAGTTGATACGTCAATACGCCGGTTGCAAGGGCGGCAAGACGGGTTTCACCGAAGATGCGGGATTTTGTCTTTCGGCGTGTGCCGAAAGGGGCGGCATAGAGGTCGTCGCGACCGTGATCGGCGCAGCGGACGGCAAGACGAGATTTGCCGAATGCAGCAGGCTTTTCAACCATGCGTTCGCCAACCTTACGCGCCAAGTAGCGCTCGAAAAGGGTGAAGAAGCGGACGCGACGGCAGAAGTCAAGGGCGGCAAGATCAAGAGCGTCGTACCGGTGGCGTCTAAGCAAGCTGCTATCACCGTGATGAGGGGCGAAAAGGCAAGCGTTGAATATCAAATTTTCGAAGTGAAAGCTCCGCTCAAAGCGGGCGACGTTGTCGGCAAGATAATCTTGTCGAACGGCGACAAAAGAGAAGAATTTGATCTTGTGTCGCCCGTCGACATCCAAAAAGCTACGCTTTGGGACAGGATAAAGGATATGATGAGCTGACGATATCGATATGTCGGACGGGAGGTTTCCCGTCCGATTTGTCTTGAAGACGGAATAAGTATTTGGCGGTTTTAGGCGTCAAATATTGATCGCAGGCGGTTCGGCAGATCAGAGCGCGAACGCGAACATGATCTGACAGCGTGCATATTTGAGGTCTCCGACATAGCTTTGGCGCAATGCGCTCTCGTCGCAGACGCTTTCGAGCGCGGCGAGTGCGACAGAGTAGTCGGAGACAAATTCGAGCACCTGCCGTGTGGCTCGGTCTTCGGACATCGATTTGAGCTCGTCCGTCTCGATCAACACCGTCTCGTAGAGCTGTTTTGCCTGCAAGACCGCCTCTCCGGTGCCGATCTCGCCCGACAGAAGCTGCGCCTCCAGCTCTTTGAGTGCGTCGTACAGGCGATGCGGGCGTTCGAGATATGGGGCGTATTCGTCGGGAAGTTCGGGCGGAGTGACGGTCAATTCGTAAATTACGGCGTTGGACGGCGGGGCGGAGTTTTCGGCGTCTTTGCGGTTGTCGTACAGGTCGGCGACGCAATAGTATTTGCCGTCGTAACTTATCGGGTATCCCGCGCTGCCGCCCATGCGCAGCGTCTCGGCGTTGACGATCGCCTCTTCGGGCGTGTCCGCAGGCAATTCCAGCACAGCGTAATACGGTTTTTCGTCATATATCAGCCTTGTCACTTCTTCGACGAGCGCGCCGTCGGTGATAAAGTCGACGGACACGAACAGCGATAATATAACAACGAGCACGATCAGCGTGTTGATCACAAAGCGGGTAAAGAACGGCTTTTTCGCCTTTTCGGACGAAGGCGTTCGGACGATCTGCGGTTCGGGAACGAATTCCTCTCCGTCGGGATTGATGTACACTATCTCCGGCATATGCGGTCTGTCCGGGAGTTCGGGATAGGGCGATGCTTCGTCAAAAGTGCGCGATCCGTCCTCTTCGGGGCGGTAATTGCGCAGATAGTACTTGGAATAGTCCATATCAAAAGATATGTTGAAAGGCAAGGTCATATGAGCATGGATATGCGGGCAAGAGGCGGTCGTCGAAGGACAAAGCGCAAACGCGGCAAAGCGGCTGAAAGTCGTCTTGAAGGACGGCGGCGATCGGTAAGGCGCGCTTATCAACGACATGCAAAGACTCAAAAACGGCAAGAAAAAACGACGCTTTCGCGCCGAAATTTCCAAAAACCGTGCAACCGACTTTGACAAGAAGCACCGGAGCGTAACAGGGACAGTTGCCTCCTCTAAAGCTACCTCGTGGCACAATCCACGGGCTGCTTAATGCTGCTGCGGTCAAGCCCTGACATGGTTCACAGTGCAGACTTGCACAAGACCTTAGTATCAACGGTACTTGCCCAAGGCAGACCTCCCATACTCCAAGCCGGGGTCGGTATTCAGTCCTGCTGTAGCGGATTGCAGGTACAGGGCACCGCTATCTCCCCACTTAGCACGGCTATATTAGTTTATTACATTTGACGCAAGATGTCAATACAAAAGATGACGAAAATGCAATGTTGCGGTCGAATGCGTGCAAAAAGCCGTAAGTTTGAGGCTGTCCGGAACGATCATAGCGGTCGGGATGCTTTTCTAAGCGTTTGTGAGGCGGCTGCTTCAGCGGCATTGTGCAGTCATATCTGCGGATTGGCGGCAATATCATAGTGACGGCGAGATATGCGTCGCAACAAGACACAATGCGTCAAAATGCGGCAAAATATCTTGCGCCGAGCAAGTTATTATTGAGAGGTAACGATGATATTGTGTCTGCGTAAGAGAACAGTGATCGCCGCCGTCGCGCTGGCAGTTGCGGCTGTCGCTGCGTTCGGGTGTCTGTTTGGAGACGACTTTGCGGTCGTGTATGCGAACGCTTCGACGCGGGAGATACCGATATATCGCGTTGCGCGCGAAGATAAGAAGATAGCGTTGACGTTCGACGCGGCGTGGGGTGCGGACAAGACGAGATCTATCTTGGAGGTCTTGGATCGCTTCGGCGTCAAAGGGACGTTCTTTCTTGTCGGCTTTTGGGTGGACGAATATCCCGAAGAGGTGAAGGCGATCGCAGAAAGCGGCTGCGAGATAGGCAATCACAGCGAAAACCACCTCGAGATGTCAAAGCTGTCCGCCGAGGAGATCGCAAAGGAGCTGACTTCCGTCAATGACAAGATATTTGAGCTGACCGGGCAGAAGCCAAAGTATTTCAGACCGCCGTTCGGCGACTACGACAACGATGTCGTGCTCGGAGCGCGCGCCATGGGTATGGAGGCGGTGCAGTGGGATGTCGATTCTCTCGATTGGAAGGGGCTTTCGGGCACTGAGATCGTCCAAAGAGTGTGTCCGAAGGTAAGGGAAGGGTCGATAGTGCTCTTTCATAACAACAGCGACCATATCCTCGACGCCTTGCCCGAGGTGTTGGCGCGACTGATAAACGCCGGATACGAACCCGTTACTCTGTCCGAACTGATATATCAAGGCGAGACGGACGCAAACGGAGAATTACACGCGATATAGGAGGCAAAATGAATTACGACATGATGAACAACAACAGGTTGAGCCTGACCGGGACGATCTCGTCGCCGGTCACGTTCACTCACGAAGTGCTCGGCGAGAGCTTTTTCGAGACGACGATCGAGGTCAAAAGATTGTCCGGTATGACAGACGTCATACCTTTGACGATTTCGGACAGACTGATGTGCGACGCGCCGCTCGCCGAAGGGGAAGAGGTGACGGTGGAAGGGCAGTTTCGCAGCCATAACAAGACGGTCGGCGACAAGTCGAAATTGCTTTTGACGGCGTTTGCAAGGGATGTGATCAGACCTGCGCTTGTCGGAGTCGATCCCAACAGCCTCGAAGTGTGCGGCTATATCTGCAAGCCGCCGATATACAGAGTGACGCCGTTCAACCGAGAGATATGCGACGTATTGCTTGCGGTCAACCGAGCTTACAACAAGTCGGACTATATTCCGTGTATATTGTGGGGCAGGAGCGCAAGGTATGCGAAGGAACTCGGGGTCGGCACAAAGGTGTCGATGAAGGGGAGGGTGCAAAGCCGAAAATACACCAAAACGATGCCCGACGGTGAGATCGAAGAGAGGACTGCGTACGAGTTCAGCGTCAATCGATTTAGGGTCGAAGAGAGGGTCGACGGCTCGTATTCGATCAACGGTGGCGTAAATTTTTCGTAAAATTATTCTAAATTAGCGACAAATTCATAGCAAATATGCCCTTTTTATAAGCCGAGGGCATATTTTTGTGTCGAAAGCGCGAAAAAGTACCGCGCGGAGGTTTACTTTGACTTTGCTATGTGATAGAATAGAGCCAAGGACAAATCCAAGGCGAAATATGTTGGCATACGAACAGATCAAAGCAAACATCGAGACGCTCAAAAGAAGGGTGTCCGACGTCGTCGCAAAGTGCGGAAGATCGGACGAGATCGCGATCGTCGCCGCAACCAAGACCCAGCCCAAAGAGCTGATCGACTTCATCGAGCAAAACAAGCTGCTCTCCGACGTGGGCGAGAACAGAGTGCAGGAGCTTTTGACAAAGTATACCCCGGACAGCACGCTCAATTGGCATCTGATAGGTCAGCTTCAAACAAACAAGGTCAAGTACATCATCGACAAGGTCGTGCTCATACACTCCCTTGACAGATCGTCGCTTGCCGACGAGATACAAAAGCAGGCGGTCAAACACGGCGTAACCGCGCACTGTCTGATCGAGGTCAACATGGGCAGCGAGCTGTCGAAGGGCGGCGTAGAGCCCGAAGAGTTGATGTCTTTTGTCGATTCGGTCAGGGGATATTCCGCGATCGAGGTCGACGGCATCATGTCGGTGATGCCCAACGTGGAGACAGCTCCGCTGATCGGATATTACCGCAAATTTGCCGCGATGTTCGAGCAGTTGAAGAGGTCGGAGGGCGGCAACATTCACGCAAAGTATTGTTCTTGCGGCATGACAAACGACTACGAGATCGCGCTCGAATACGGCGGTTCCAACATGATCCGCCCGGGAAGAGTGCTTTTCGGTCAAAGAAATTAGGAGGCACAATGGACGAGAGGGACAGAAGGCGCTACAACGACAACGAGCGCGACTATTACACCAACAACGACCGCGTCGATCGCGATCCGCGAAGGGGAGATCCTCGCGACTATCGTTCGTCGGGGCGCGGATATTCCGCCGACGATCGTCGCCCGCCGTACGATCGCGACGGCTATCGTTCCGAAAGGGAGAACTATCGCCCCGAAAGGGAGGCTTATCGCCCCGACAGGGACGGCTACCGCTCGGACAGAGATTACCGCCCGCGCGACGACTACGACCCGCGCGACAGGGCGGACGAGATGCACGAGCCGCCGCGGTCGAGATATGACACCGAGCCGTCTCGGTACACTCAGACCGACGACAAAAAGAAGAAGGGGCTTTTCGGCTTCGGCAAAAAAGAGGACGCCAACGTACGCAACGTCATCATCACATACCCTCGTTCTTACGAGGATGTGAGCGGCATCATCGATTCGCTGCGCTCGCGACAGGCGATCATTGTCGACTTCCGCCGCGTCGCCGCAAAGGACACGCAGCGAGTGCTCGACTTCCTCAGCGGCGCGCTGTATGCGCTCGGTGGTTCGCAGGAGAGGATAGGCGACGGGATGTTTTTGTTCACGCCCGAAGGGGTCACGATCCAGGGACCGCTGTCGCTCAAACGCAGATACGACTGATATGCTTGACTTTTTGCGCAAATACCGCGTCTATGTCTTTGAAATACTTTTCGCCGTTGCGGCGATCGCGGTCGACCTTGTCTCCAAGGCCGCCGCTTTTGACATTCTTGAGGACGTGCCGGGCGGCAGCATCGCGGTCGCGGAGGGCATCTTTTCGCTGACCATGACGCGCAATTACGGCGCGTCTTTCGGCGTTTTCAGCGGCAAGACGACGCTTTTGTCCGCAATCACCGGGATAGGGATCGCGCTTGTGCTCGTCGTGCTGATCGTGCGCCCCAAGGCGCCCAAGATCCTCAGATATTCGCTGATCACGATCTTTGCCGGAGGACTCGGCAATCTCGTCGACAGGATCGCGTTCGGCTATGTGCGCGACTTCATCGACTACACGTTTTTGGAGACCTTTTTCGGCATAGATTTCGCGATCGGAAACATTGCCGACATCTTCGTGATGATCGCGATGGGGATGCTGATCGTCTACATGATTTTCGGCTACAAAGAGGGAGATCTTTCCAAGGGCGGTCGCCTCGCGCCTCAGGCGGTCACCGCCGCGGAAGAAAGAGGCGAGCAAGTCGAGGCGGATGTCGTCGAAGAGAAGAGCGAAGAAGCCGCGGACGAAACTGTCGAAGAGAGCGGCGCTCGAGAGGAGACGCAATGAAGGGCGGCGAGCTCGTCTTTTCTGCGCGCTATTGCGGCGCGTCGCCGAAGAGGTTGGACGAGTTTGTGTCCGACATCACGTCGTTCACGCGGTCGAGGGCGCGCAATCTCATCCTCGACGGCTGCGTGACCGTCTGCGACAAAGAGGTCGTCAAGGCGGGATATATGATCAGGAGCGGCGACAACGTTACCGTGATAGCTCCGCCGCCAAAAAAACTCGATCTTTCGCCGTCGGATCACAAGGTGCCCATCGTCTATCAGGACGAGGACATCGCGATCGTCGACAAGCCGCAGGGCATGGTCGTGCATCCCGCTCCCGGCAGTTACGGCGAGACGCTCGTCAACTCGCTGTTGGGTCAGCTCGACTCGTTGAGCGGCATCAACGGCATCGTGCGCCCCGGCATAGTTCACCGGCTGGACAAGGACACCTCGGGGCTTTTGGTCGTCGCAAAAAACGACAGGGCGCACCTTGCGCTGCAAAGTCAGATAGCCGAAAAAGAGGCGCGGCGCACCTATGTCGCGCTGCTCGACGGAGTGGTCAAAAAAGACAGCGGCCGCATCGAAAACTACCTCGACCGCAGCCCCAAAGACCGCAAGCGGTACGCCGTCTCGCGCGCGAACACCGGCAGACTCGCGATCACCGATTACAGCGTGCTAAAACGCTATCCGCAATACACTTTCGCTCGCTTCGACTTGCAGACCGGGCGCACTCATCAGATCAGGGTGCACGCAAAATATCTCGGTCATCCGGTGGTCGGCGACCCGCTTTACGGCGGCTCGAACGCATTCGGGCTCGACGGGCAATTGCTGCATGCGTGCAAGCTGACGATCACGCACCCTCGAACGGGAGAGGAGATGACGTTCCGCTCGCCGCTTCCCGAGCATTTCAAGGCTGTGATCGACCTGCTCGACGCCAAGTACGGCGGAGACGTCATCGACGTGACAAAACTTTGACGCGCCCCGAAGGACGCGTCTTTTTGATTTTCGAACATTGAACCGCATCACTTTTTGATCTCGAAAGCCGTCATCGCGTCCGGTTTGACCGCGACGGAATTGTAGACGGTGTAGAGCACGAGACCCGGCTTGCCCGAAGGATGTCTCTTGACATTTTTGCGCGCGGTGTAGTCGACTACCGCCTTGTCTGACGTCCCCGCTTCGGAGTAGTATGCGGCGATCGCCGCAGCCTTGGAAATGACCGTTTCGGGCACGGTTTCGCCCTCGGCGAAGATGATGACATGCGAGCCGTGCGAGTCCTTTGCATGCAGCCAAATGTCGTTGCCGTTGGCGGTCTTGAAGGTCAATTTTTCGTTTTGAGTATTGTTTTTGCCGGCGGCGACGGTGAAGCCGTCGATGTCGTAGAGCAGAGGTTCGGTGGGCTTGGGTCTGCGCGCGCCTTTGACCGCTTTGCGCATGCCCGGCGCGCCCGCTTCTTGCAGTTCGCGTTCTATCTCGGCGATGTCTTCGGCGCTTTCGCATGCTCCGATCGACACCTCGACGCCGCGCAGATATTCGAGCATATCCTCGCATTCCGCGATCTGGTCGTCGATCAGCTTTGCGGTGCGTTTTTGCTTGGCGTATTTTTTGAAGTATTGGGCGGCGTTCTGCTGCGGAGACAGCGCAGGGTCGAGGGGAATGTCGACGAGGGGACAGCCCTCTTCGTAGTAGTCGGGCACGCGAGCCGACTTGCTTCCGCGCTCGATCGAGTGAAGGGAGGACATCAGCAATTCGCCGAAAATGCGGTTGCGCTCCGCGCCCTCGGCGTCCTGTTTGCGCGCAATGCATTTTTCCATTTTTTTGCGCGTTTTGCCGATAAGCCCGCGGCAAGCCTTGACCAAGTGTCTTGAATGCAGCCGCTTGCGCTCGATCGCGTCCCGCTCGCCGACGCAGACGTCTACCGCTTCGCTCAAAGTGCCGGCAGCACGAAATTCCGCGCCCATGCTCGCATAGGCAAACGCAAAGAAGTCGTCGGGCGCGCCGTTCTTGATCGACACGCAGGGCGAGTAGATGGGGGTGGAATATACGTCCGCGAGTTTGGACAAAGTCTCGGTCAGTTTTGCCGCCTCGTCCAAGCTCAGAGCGTCGATTTTGCCGTTCAGCCCGGCGAGATAGACCGCCTCTTCCGCCGTTTGACGCGACAGTCCGCCGACCGCCGAGAGCAGATGGTCGACGAGTCTGCCTCCGCCGAAAGCCATGACGTGCGACAATACGGCGTCGCGGTCGGTCAATTTGAGCTTGGTTTGCGGCGGCAGTTCGTATTTCGCTCCGGGGAGCAGACACCGCTTGGTCGCCGTGTCGAAAGACGCCTGTTTGAGCGCGTCTTTGACGGTCATGTTTGCGCCGTCGACCAGCATGATGTTGCTGTATCTGCCCATCATCTCGGCGACCAGCATGAATTTGACCGCATCGCGCAGTTCGTTGCGCGCGGTGATGTCAAAGCAAAAGATGCGGTCTTCGCCCAGCATGCGGCAGCCGTCGACGACCGCTCCGCTCAAAAACTTGCGCAAAAGCATGCAAAAAGACGGCGCGTTGACGGGGTTTTGTTTTTTGCGGCATGTGAAGTGCACGCGCGGATTTTGCGCGTTTGCCGAGATCGCAAGCACGCGGTTGACGCCTCCCGAGCGCACCGCGAGGGTGATCTCGTCCTCTTCGGGCATATAGATCTTGTCGATCTTGCCTCCGGCGAGCGCGCCGTTCAGTTCGCCGCAGAGGGCGTTGAGTGTGACGTAATCGTTGGGCATTTATCCTCCGAGTCGGGCGGGGCGCGACGATCGCCGCTCGCCTTCGACGAATATATTATAAATTATAAATTTTTCAATTGCAATTATATTGCATAAATCGGGCGATTGTGTTAAAATGCTATTTGCAAATAAATTTTGAGAGGTCATTTTATGAACTACACCAAAGAACTTTTGGAGAAAAACAGAGTCAAATTCACCGTCGAAGTGAGCGCGGACGAGTGGCGCGCCGCGATCGACGAGGCATACAACAAGAACAAGGGCAAATTCCAGATCGAGGGCTTCCGCAAGGGCAAGGCGCCCCGCAAGGTCATCGAGAGCGTGTACGGCGTCGGCGTATTTTACGAAGACGCGATGGATATAATTTTGCCGAAAACTTACGGCGAGATCCTCGACAAGGAGAGCGAGCTCTTCCCGGTCGATTCGCCCGAGATCGACATCGACGCGATCAGCGACAGCACGTTCAAGTACACCGCGACCGTTCAGCTCAAGCCCGACGTCAAACTCGGCGCGTTCAAGGGCTTGAAGTTCACCCGTACGGTCAAGGCGGTCACCGACGAAGAGGTCGAAGAGCGCATCAAGTCGGCTCTCGACAACGCCGGCAGCTGGGAGCCTATCGGCGACAGAGCCGTTGCGGACGGCGACAGGACGGTCATCGATTACAGCGGCAGCGTCGACGGCGTCAAGTTTGACGGCGGCACAGCCGAAAAGCAAAACCTGACGATCGGCAGCCACACCTTCATCCCCGGTTTCGAGGAGCAGGTCGCCGGCATGAAAGTCGGGGAGTCCAAGGACATCACCGTCACCTTCCCCGAGGACTATCACGAAAAGAGCCTTGCGGGCAAAGAGGCGGTGTTTGCCGTGACCGTTCACGAGGCGACGCACAAGGTCGTGCCCGAGCTTGACGACGAGAGCGTCAAGGATATCTCCGACACCTGCAACACCGTCGAGGAATACCGCGCGTTCGTTCGCGCCGAGATCGAGAAGGAGCACGCCGACTCCGCCGACCAAGAGCTCGAAAACGCGATGGTCGACGCGATCGCGGACGCGTCCGAGGTCGACATCCCCGAGTGCATGGTCGAAGAGGAGAGCAAGCACAAGATCGAAGAGTTCGCCTACCAGCTGCAATACCAGGGGCTGAACATTGACGACTACTACAAGTTCACCGGCTCCACCGAAGAGGACTTGATGAAGAGATATCACGACTCTTCGCTCAAATCGGTCAAGTACAGGCTCGTGATGCAGGAGCTGATCAAGCAGGTCGGTCCCATAGACGTGACCGACGAGCAGGTGCTCGCATTCATCAAGGAGCAGATGGGCGCGATGGGCGATCGCTATGAGAAGATCGCCGACGTCCCCGACGAGTATGTCAACTATGCCAGAAGCGTTGAGACGACCAAGAAAGTCTTCTCGCTGCTCAGAGAGATGAACACCGTCGAAGATGCCGTTGCAGACGCCTCCAAGGCGAAAAAGACGGCTAAGAAGGCGACCAAGAAGGCGGACGACGCCGAGGGCGCTCCCAAAGCCAAGAAGACCGCCAAGAAAGCGGACAAGGAGTAAGAATGAAGGACATCAAACCGCGTAATATGCTCATCCCCACCGTCATCGACAAGACGGAGTCGGGGGAGAGGGCGTATGACATCTATTCGCGCCTGCTCGAGGACAGGATCATCTTTTTGACGGGCGAGATCAACGATCAGACCGCCGACAGCGTGGTCGCTCAGCTGATCTTCCTCGAGGCAAAGGACGCGGACAAGGACATCAGCCTCTACATCAACAGCCCGGGCGGCAGCGTCAGCGCGGGGCTCGCGATCTACGATACGATGAACTACGTCAAGTGCGACGTCAACACCATCTGTGTCGGCATGGCGGCGAGCATGGGTGCGTTTTTGCTCTCGTCGGGCGCAAAGGGCAAGAGGTTTGCTCTGCCCAACAGCGAGATCATGATCCATCAGCCGCTCGGCGGCGCGCAGGGTCAGGCGTCGGACATCGTCATCGTCGCCAACCACATCCAAAAGACCAAGGAAAAGCTCGCCCGCATCCTTTCCGAGAACTGCGGTCAGCCCTTCGAGACGGTCATGGCGGATACGGACAGGGACAACTATATGTCCGCCGAAGAGGCGTTGCAATACGGATTGATCGACAAGATCTTCTACAAGAGATGAGGCAGTGATGGCAGAAAACAAAAAGGCACATTGCTCATTTTGCGGCAGGACCGAGGACGAGGTCGATCAGCTCTACACCTCCGACGGCAACGTGTTCATTTGCGACAGGTGCATAGAGGAGTGCCACGCGAGATTGTCCGAGCGCAAGACGGAAAAGCATTCGTCCGTTGCGATCAGCGTCCCCACGCCGAGAGAGATCAAGCAAAAGCTCGACGAATACATCGTCGGGCAGGAGCAAGCCAAAAAGGTGCTCTCCGTCGCGGTCTACAACCACTATAAGCGCATCGGATGCTCGGGCAAAGACGTCGAGATGGAGAAGAGCAACGTGCTGCTTCTCGGGCCGACCGGCTGCGGCAAGACGATGCTCGCCAGCACGATGGCAAAGATCCTCGACGTGCCGTTCGTCGTCGTCGACGCGACTTCTTTGACAGAGGCGGGCTATGTCGGCGAAGACGTCGAGAACATCTTGCTCAAGCTCATCCAAAAGGCGGACTACGACATCGAGAAGGCGCAAGTCGGCATCATCTACATCGACGAGGTGGACAAGCTCGCCAAAAAGGGCGAGAACATGTCGATCACGCGCGACGTTTCGGGCGAAGGAGTTCAGCAGGCGCTGCTCAAGATCCTCGAGAGCACCGTCGCCAGCGTACCCCCGCAGGGCGGGCGTAAGCATCCCCAGCAGGAGTGCATTCAGATCGATACAACCAACATCCTGTTCATCTGCGGCGGTGCGTTCGTGGGTCTCGACAAGATCGTCGCCAAGCGCAAGCAGGGGTCCGCACTCGGCTTCGGCGCCGACGTCAAGGGCGCGGCAGAGCAGACTTACGGCGAGATCTGCAGCGACATCAAGCCCGACGATCTGATCAAATTCGGTCTGATCCCCGAGTTTGTGGGCAGAGTCCCGGTCGTTGTCTCCGTCGATTCTCTCGACGAGAAGGCGCTGATCAACATCTTGGTCAAGCCCAAGAACGCGCTTGTCAAGCAGTACAAGGCGCTGTTTGCGCGCGAGGGCGTGGACGTCGAGTTCACCGACGAGGCGCTGCACGAGATAGCTTCGCAGGCGGTCAAGATGAAGACGGGCGCGAGAGGGCTCAAATCCATCGTGGAAAACATCATGCTGGACGTCATGTTCGACGCACCCGGCGACAAGACGATACAAAAGATCGTGATCACAAAAGATTGCGCCGAAATGAAAGAGAAACCCACCGTGATACGCAAGAGCGCGTGACGGTGAGCGGACGGCGCGACGCCGTCCGCAATTCTATTTATAGGATAAAAATATGAAGATACCCATTCTGTTCATGCAATACCGCACCCTTTTGCCGGGGCAGCAAGCCGACGTCACCCCCGCGGGATACAGGAAGAAGGACAAGATACGCGACGTTCTCGGCAAGCCGGGGGCGCAGCTGGGGCTTGTCACCGTGACTTCGGACAAGTCGAAGGGCATCCCGGAGATAGGGGTGACCTGCGAGAAGTATTGCACGATCGCCAAGGTCTCGGACAAGAGCGACGGCAGCAATTTGATCGTGGACGTCGAGGAGAGGGCTTTGATCGAAAAGATCTTGCCCGATCCCGTCGATGAGATCGTATACGGCGAGCTGACCGCAAAACCCTATCCGCCCATTGCCGACAATGAGGATACGCGTCCGCTCACGCTCGGATGCAAACTGCTCGATTCGCTTTACGAAAGGCTGCCTTTGCCTCCCGACGACGACGCTGATCTGCGCAAGGGTTTGGTCGCCGCGCACGATGTAGACGGCTTGATCGCTTACATAGCGAACAGATTTAGGATCGGAGTGCCGCAGCTGCTTGCCGCCGATCGCGCGGAAGACAGGATGAGGATCGCAAAGAATATGCTGACCGGTCTCGTCATCACTTCGGAAAACGAGCGCAAAAAGGCGTCTTCCAAGCGCGGAGAAAGAGAAGAGAAGGAAGAGGACGAGGAGGTCGCCGAGTACAGGCGCAGGATAGAGGAGCTCAATGCGCCCGACGAAGTCAAGCAAAAACTCAACGTCGAGCTCAAAAAGTTTTCGGCGCTGCCTCCGATGGCGATCGACAAGCACAGCATCGCCAACTATCTCGAAACGGTGCTCGGACTGCCGTGGCTCAACTATGGCAACGCCGACATTCGGCTCGGCGACGTCGCGCGCATCCTCGACGAGGACCATTACGGACTGAAAGAAGTCAAGGAGCGCGTGCTCGAATACATAGCGGTGCGCATCAAGAATCCCGACGGCAAGGCGCCGATACTGTGTCTTGTCGGCGCCCCCGGCGTGGGCAAGTCGTCGATCGCGCGTTCCATTGCGCGCGCCGTCGGCAGAGAATATGTGCGCATGAGCCTCGGTGGGTTGAGCGACGAGGCGGATATACGCGGGTTCCGCAGGACGTACGTCGGTTCGGCGCCCGGGCGCATCGTCTACTCGATGTCCAAGGTCAAGACATCCGATCCGCTGATGCTGCTGGACGAGATCGACAAGCTCGCGCCGTCGGCGGCTCGCGGCAACATTCAAAGCGCGCTGCTCGAAGTGCTCGATCCCGAACAGAACAACTCGTTCCGCGACCACTACCTCGAATTGCCGTACGACTTGTCCAAGGTGTTCTTTTTGGCGACGGCGAACTCGCTGTCCGACATCCCCAAGCCGCTGCTCGACCGCATGGAGATCATTGAGATCTCGGGCTACACGCAGGACGAAAAGCTGGCGATAGCGCAGCGCTACCTCGTCCGTAAACAATTGAAGGAATGCGGACTTGCGGAAGGTGAAATAGCGTTCGACGACGACGCGATCATGTTCGTCGTCGAGGGCTACACTCGTGAGTCGGGCGTCAGAGAGCTCGAACGCAAGATCGGTTCCGTCTGCCGCAAGATCGTCAAAAAGCAGATGCTCGAGGGCGGCAATGCGATCACGCGCGTCGACAGAGGAGTCGTCGAAGACCTTCTCGGCGTGCCGCCGTTCGGCAAGGCAGACAGAGACACAGCGGGCGAGATCGGCTGTGTGACGGGGCTTGCATGGACTGCCGCGGGCGGAGTAACGCTGCCGATCGAGGTGAGGTTGGTGCCCGGCGGCAAGGGCGAGACGATCATGACAGGCAGCCTCGGTGACGTGATGAAAGAGTCCGCCGAGATCGCGCTGTCCGTCGTCCGAGCTCACGGCGCGACTCGGGACGACAAGACGGACATACATATCCATGTGCCCGAGGGCGCTACGCCCAAAGACGGACCGTCTGCCGGCATCACGATGGCTTGCGCGCTGATGTCCGCGTTCAAGTCGCTCAAACCGCGCGACGCGATCGCGATGACGGGAGAATTGACATTGACGGGCAAGGTGCTCAAAATAGGCGGGCTCAAAGAAAAGCTGCTTGCCGCTTGCCGCGCCGGGGTCAAGACAGTGCTCATCCCAAAGGATAACGAACCGCAGCTTGCCGACATCCCGGACAGCGTCAAGGACGCACTGAGGATAGTTCCGGTCGAAAAAGTTGACGAGGTGTTCGCCCTCGTGTTCGGAGATTGACATGAAGATCGCGCGTACAGAGTTCACTACGTCGATGGCGACTTTTTCGCCCGAGGCGATCAAGGCGATACCGAGGGTAGCCGTCGCCGGCAGGTCGAACGTGGGGAAGAGCTCGTTCATCAACTATTTTGCCAACAGAGGCGGGCTTGCCAAGACGTCGTCTACGCCGGGCAAGACCAAATTGCTCAATTTCTTCGAGGTCAACGGCGGCGAGTTCTATCTCGTCGACTTGCCCGGTTACGGTTTTGCCAAGGCGAGCGACGCCGAAAAGGCGAGATGGGCGGGAATGATAGACGGCTATCTGTCTTCCGACGAGCTGCTCAAATGCGTGTTGGTGCTCGTCGACTGCCGTCACACACCGACCGCGCTCGACAGGCAGATGGTCGCGTATCTGCATCATAACCGCATCCCGTTCTTTGTCGTCGCGACAAAGGCGGACAAATTGTCTCGCGCGCAGCTGAACAGACAGCTGTCCGTGATCGCCAATGCGTTCGCGATGGGAAGGGCGGACATCACGCCCACGTCATCCTCTGCAAAGACGGGATTGGACGCGGTGCTCGCGCGGCTTGACATCATGCTCGCCCCGCCCGCTGAGGAGTAGTGCAAAATGTCGCAAAAACGCGTATTTTGACACATTATGACTGTTTCACATTTGAAAGTCGGCGTATCGCCCGTTGCGGACGCCGACATATTTGTTTGAGTCCGTTCTTTTCCTGCGTCGAGTGCCGGAAGACCTCGGAATCGGTCGCGATCGGTATTTGAGACAGGCATGCTTTTCGATCGTTAAAAAATAATCAATCTTCGCCGAATTTTGGTGCTTTTCGCTTGCAAAGTGTAGCCTTATTAAGCTATAATGCTATTGGTGTAAAATAAGATAATTTTAGTGCGCCCGCGGGCGCACACGGAGGATTTATATGGAGATAGGCAAACTCATTGTCAGCTCCGAAGCGATCGGCAAAGCGACCGCGTCGGTGAAGAAATTCATCGATTCGATCTGCGACAAGTCGAGTTTCGTCGAGACGGACGCGTTCGTCACAGGCAAGACTTTCGAAGACGCCGCCGCAGCTTTGGGAGAAGGCGTGGTCACCGGCTATGCAACGCTCGGCGGCAAGCCCGTCCATATCTTCGCGCAGAATGCGGAAGTGCTCAAAGGCAGCTTGGGCAAGGCTCATGCGGACAAGATCGTCAAGTGCATGAGACGCGCCGTCAAGACGGGCACGCCGCTCATTTCCGTCATCGATTGCGGAGGCGCGAGGGTCGGCGAGGGAGTAGGAGTGCTCGAAGGCTATGCCGAGGTGCTCGCCGAGGCGGCGATCGTTTCGGGACAGGTCCCGCACTTCTGCGTCGTCAAGGGCAACGCGGTCGGCATGATGTCGGCTTTCGTCGCGATGGCGGACTTTGCGTTCATGTCCAAGGACGCGGTGCTGTCGCTCGATTCGCCGATGTATTTGGCGTCCACTCAAAAGGAATTCCCCGCGCTCAACAAGCTGCTCGGGTATGACGCTCACAAGGGCGGCGCGGACATCGCGCAATTCAGCTACAAGAGCGAAGCCGATCTCAAAAAGCAATTGACCGCTTTGACCGATCTGCTTTTGGGCGAGGTCGAAACAAAGGACGATCCCAACAGGGTCGCTTCCGCTCTCGACAAGGGCTTGCCCGCGTCTGACGCCGTCAAGGCGATCGTCGATGACGGCAAGGTCGTCGAATATTGCTCCGATTGGGCGAAGGACGTCGTTTGCGCGCTCGCGTCGGTCAACGGCATCGCGGTCGGCGTGGTCGCGACCGACTCTTCGGTCGGAAAGGGCTACATCTCCCTCGACGGCGCGCGCAAGATCGCCGCTTTCGTCGACAAGCTCGAGGCGTACGACATGCCTTTGATCACATTGGTCGACAGTCTCGGTTTCAACACCACCGTCGAGCAGGAGAAGGCGGGCGCGGCAAAGGTCGCCGCGGAATTGTTCGCTGCGATCGCGTCGAGTTCGATCGACAAGATCGGCGTTGCGACAGGCAAAGCTGTCGGCGCTGCCTACTCGGCTTTGATGAGCAAGGGTATCGGTTTCGACTACACGTTGGCGACCGACAAGGCGTGCGTCAGCCCCATCGCTCCCGACGCCGCGGTAGACGTTTTGATGGCGGATCAACTCTCCGCCGAAAAGGGCAAAGACCTCTACAAGGCGAGGGCGAAACTTGCCGACAGCTATGCAAAACTCGCCGCCGATCCCATGATCGCCGCGCAGGAGGGCTATGTCGACAACGTCGTCGAGGCGAAGAACCTCAGACCCTACATCGCTTCGGCGCTTTTGATGCTCAAGGGCATCTGACGGAGAGGATATGAAAAAGAGAGTTGCGTTGATACTTCTGACGCTGCTGTCGGTCATCTTCGTGCTTGCATTCGCGACCGCCTGCGATGTCGAGGATCCGAACCCCGACAAGCTGGGCATCGCCGGCATGGGTACGGGCGAGAGATTGTGGACGGGCATACAGGTGTTCATCCTGGGGCTTGCGATGGTGTTCATCGTGCTGTTCCTGTTGATAGGGTGCATCAAGCTCGTCGAATATCTGATCGCTTTGCCCGAAAAGGTCGCCAAGAAGAAGGCGGTCGAGCACATCGAGACCGAAAAGCGCGAGGCGGAACAAGCCGCCGTCGCCGCCCCGGAGCAGCAGCGCGCGGAAGAGGAAGAAGACGAGGTTGTCGCGGTCATCACCGCGGCGCTGATGGCGTATTACTGCGGCGGTCAACCCGTCGAAATGAGCGATCTCCCGTTCAGGGTGCGCTCCATAAAAGAAATCAAATGAGAGGAAAAGATCATGCGTAAATTCAATGTCAATGTCAACGGCAAGACCTATGCCGTAGAAGTAGAGGAGATCGGCGCTCCCGTCTATGAAGCGCCCGCAGCCCCCGCGGCTCCCGCTCCGGCGCCCGTCGCCGCACCCAAAGCGGCTCCCGCTCCCGCGGCTCCCGCAGCTCCGGCTGCTCCCAAGGCGGCAGGCGCAGGCGACCCGGTCAAGACTCAGATGCCCGGACTCGTCAAGAAGCTGTGCTTCTCCAACGGCGCAACCGTCAAGAAGAACGACACGGTCGTCATCCTCGAGGCTATGAAGATGGACACCCCGATCGTCGCCCCCAAAGACGGCGTGATCACATACAGCGTCAACGAAGGCGCTAACATCGATACCGGTACCGTCCTCTGCACGATCGCATAAAGAGGTGGCATAATGTTGGGATTTTCATCTACAATATTGTCGCTCGACTTTGTAGATTCCTTACAGAATTTGTGGAACAGCACGGGCTTCATGACCTCGCTGACTCCGCTTTGGCAGAACTTGATCATGCTCGTCATCGCGTGCGTGCTCATCTACCTGGCGGTGTACAAGGAGTTTGAGCCCAACCTGCTGCTCGCGATAGGTTTCGGTATGTTCATCATCAACATTCCTGGCACCTACAACATTCTGTACGGAACATACGGCTACAACTTCACGGTCGACGGCGATCAAATGTACATGTTCTTCAACACCGGCGAAGAACTGTTTGCCGGCACTTTGCCGCAGCTTGCCGAAAAGCTGGGTATAGTGCTTGCGGACGAAATGACCGTTTCGCAGCAATTGCAGGCGGTGACAGCCAAGATCGCGGAGACCTATCAATACGCGTATGCGTCGCCCATCTCCGGCACGATCAACGAGCTCAATCAAATGTTCGGCATCGTCTATCAGACCGCCGGCGAAGTCGACATGGTCAGTCTGCCCGACAAGTTGGCGGCGATCTGCGCGAAGGTCGCAGAGATCAGCCCCAATTATGCATACAGCAAGGAGGTCGTCGCGGACTACGGTCTGTTCTACTACTTGTACAAGGGCGTCGATTGGGTCATCTATCCGCCGCTCATCTTCCTCGGCATCGGCGCAATGACAGACTTCGGTCCGCTCATCGCCAACCCCAAGAGCTTGCTCATGGGCGCGGCGGCACAGCTGGGCATCTTCATCACGTTCATCGTTGCGATCAACATCGGTTTCACCGGCGAAGAGGCTGCGGCGATCGCGATCATCGGCGGCGCGGACGGACCTACGGCGATCTATGTCACCGTCAAACTTGCGGCGCACCTGCTGCCTTCGATAGCCGTCGCGGCATATTCGTACATGGCTTTGATCAAGCTGATCCAGCCGCCCATCATGAAGCTGGTCACGACCAAGAAGGAGAGGGCTGTCGTCATGGAGCAGCTCCGCCCCGTCTCCAAGACGGAAAAGGTCGTGTTCCCGCTCGCGGTCACGCTCATTGTCGGCGTCATCCTGCCCAGCGCGGTCCCGCTTCTCGGCATGTTGATGCTCGGTAACCTGTTCAAGGAGTCCGAGGTCGTCCCGAGATTGACCAACACCGCAAAGAACGAGCTCATCAACATCATCACGATCTTGCTTGGCGTGCTCGTCGGCACCAAGGCGACTGCGGACGTCTTCCTCAATTTGCAGACGCTCAAGATCTTGGTCATAGGCATCGTCGCGTTCTCGTTCGGCACGCTCGGCGGTCTGTTGATCGGCAAGCTGATGTATCTGACCAGCAAGGGCAAGGTCAATCCTCTCATCGGTTCGGCGGGCGTCTCCGCAGTCCCGATGGCGGCGAGGATCTCGCACAACGTCGGTCAAGAAGAGAATCCGCAAAACTATCTGCTCATGCACGCTATGGGCCCCAACGTCGCAGGCGTCATCGGCAGTGCCGTCGCGGCAGGCGTATTGCTGTCCGTGTTCGGCGTCGCATAACATACGAGGTATAAATCATGGCAAAAGTTCAAATTACCGAAACAATTTTGAGAGACGCTCACCAATCTCAGGCGGCTACGCGCATGAGATTGGACGAGATGCTCCCCGTCGCCGACAAACTCGACAAGGTCGGTTACTATTCGATCGAGTGCTGGGGCGGCGCGACGTTCGACTCCTGCCTGCGCTTCCTCAATGAGGATCCGTGGGAGAGGCTGCGCAAATTGCGCAAAGCGATGCCCAACACCAAACTGCAAATGCTTTTGAGAGGGCAGAACATTCTCGGCTACAAGCACTACGCCGACGACGTCGTCGAGGAATTCGTCAAGAAGTCCATCGAGAACGGCATCGATATCATCCGCATTTTCGACGCGCTCAACGACACCCGCAATATGCGCAAGGCTATGGAGAGCTGCAAAAAGTACAAGGGCATCTGCGAGGCGACGATCTGCTATACGACCAGCCCCGTACATACGACCGAGTACTTCATCAAGCTCGCCAAGGAGCTTGAAGACATGGGCGCCGACGTCATCTGCATCAAGGATATGGCTGGCATCTTGGTCCCGTACGTCGCATATGAGCTCGTCAAGGGCATCAAGAAGGTCGTAAAGGTCCCCATCCACCTGCATACCCACCAGACCTCGGGCGTCGGCAGCATGACCTATCTCAAGGCGATCGAGGCGGGCGTAGACATCATCGACTGCGCGCTGTCCGCGCTCGGCAACGGCACCTCTCAGCCCGCGACCGAACCGATGGTTGCGACCTTGCAGGGCACTGAGTACGACACCGGACTCGACCTCAAACTGCTCAGCGACATCAACAAGCACTTCGTCGACGTCGCCGATCGCCTCAAAAAGGACGGTTGGCTCACGGACAAATCGCTCAAGACGGACGTCAAGGCGCTCATCTACCAAGTCCCGGGCGGCATGCTCTCCAACCTCGTCGGACAGCTCAAATCGCTCGGCGCGCTCGACAAGTACGAAGAAGTGCTTGCCGAAGTGCCCAATGTGCGCAAGGATCTCGGCTATCCGCCGCTCGTCACCCCGACCAGCCAGATAGTCGGCACGCAGGCGGTGTTCAACGTCGTCAGCGGCGAGAGATACAAGATGGTCTCCGCCGAGACAAAGGGCGTGCTCCGCGGCGAGTACGGCAGACTCCCGGCGAAGCCCAATGCGGATGTCGTCAAAAAGGTGCTCGGCGACGAAAAGCCCATCACTTGCCGTCCCGCCGACCTCATCAAGCCCGAGCTTGCCAAGTATCGCGAAGAGATCAAGCAATACATCGAGCAGGAGGAGGACGTGCTGTCCTACGCGCTGTTCCCCCAAGTCGCGCTCAACTACTTCAAGTACAGACAGGCGAACGAGCGCAAGGTCGACACTCTCGTCGGCGACGTCAAGAACGGCATTCAGCCGGTTTGACGCAATATCAAAATGCAAAGGCGGATCCGAAAGGGTCCGCTTTTTGTATATATTTTTGATTTAAGTCCACAATATCGGTAAGTCCGCTCGTTACATAGGAGGTGCTTATGAACCACAAAGTGACGATATGCGGAGTGGACACGGGCTCTTTGCCAAAGCTCGGGCGCGAGGAGACGAGGCGGCTGCTCGAACTCAGCAAAGCGGGCGACGAGGCTGCGCGCGAAAGATTGGCGATGGGCAATGTGCGGCTCGTGCTGTCGCTCGTTCAGCGATTCCGCAACCGCAACAACAGCGACGATCTCTTTCAAGTGGGGATGGTCGGGTTGATGAAGGCGGTCGAAAACTTCGACACTCGCTTCAACGTCGCGTTTTCGACCTATGCGGTGCCGATGATCATAGGTGAGATCAAGCGCTTTTTGAAGGATTCTTCGGGCATCAAGGTCAGTCGAAGTATGCGCGACATCGCGTACAAGGCGCTGCACGCAAAGGAGATCTTGGAGGGGGAGCGCGGCAGGGTCCCCACCGAAACGGAGATCGCCGCCGAGATCGATATTCCTCTCAAAGAGGTCGTGTGCGCGCTTGACGCGGTCAGCGAGCCGGTATATCTGCAAGACAATGTGTTCGGCGACAGCGACGACGGACTTTCGCTCGAAGACAGGATAGGCGACGACAAGAACACCGCCGACAATTGGAACGACAACATCTGCCTCAAAGAGGCGATAAGGGAATTGCCCGACCGCGAGCGAAATGTCATTAAATTGCGATACTTCCTCGGCAAGACGCAGACGGAGATCTCGCGCGAAACGGGCATATCGCAGGCTCAGGTCAGTCGATTGGAAAAGTCGGCGCTCGCCAAGATCAAAAATAAATTTTGAAAATTGCGGCATTTGCCGCAATTTTTTTGTGTACGGCGTTCGGCTTGATCGCTTCGAAGCAAAAACCGCAAAATATTGCGGTTTTTGCAATATAGCTTTGCAAACGCGTCCAAGATGTAGTATAATTGAAGCAAAGGAGGAACTATGAAGTGTATCTATTGCGGCTGTATGGACAGCAAAGTCATCGACAGCAGGGTCAATGAGGACGGCACCTCGATCAGGCGCAGACGCGAATGCATGAATTGCGGCAAGAGGTTTACGACCTATGAGACGATCGAAACCGCGCCCATCATGGTCATCAAAAAGTCGGGTTGCCGACAGATTTTTTCACCTCAGAAGCTAAAAAACGGCATCGTAAAGGCGTGCGACAAGCGTCCTGTCTCCATGCAGCAGATCGACAAATTGGTCTCCGACATCGAAAAACAACTTGCCAACAGGCTCGAACAAGAGGTCACGTCGACATTGATCGGCGACCTCGTCATGGAGGGCTTGAAGGATATCGACGACGTCGCATACGTTCGTTTTGCCGCCGTTCACAGGCAGTTCAAGGACATCAACAGCTGGCTCAGCGAGATAAACGAGATCGTCAAGCATAAGCACGGCAACGACAAAAAGTGATCTTTATGGCGACTGACTGCTGACGGTCGCCGTTTTTACGGGAAATTATGAGAGAAAAAGTTCAGGATCTGTGGCTTACCGTGCGCCGCTATTGGCAGCGTCCCAAGCGCGGCGACGAGGTCGCTTACAAAGAGATCGCCGCGTTCAGCATCGGCTCGATGGGGCTCAAAGGCTACGGCTCGTTGATGACCAACTATATTCAAATGGCGGCGACGTGCCTTCTCACCGGCACCGTCTACGGACTCAGCCCGACGTACATAATGATCCTCTACATCATCACAAACGTCGTCGGCGTCATCAAGACCCCGTTCGTCAGCATGTTGATCGACAACACCAACACGCCGATCGGCAAGTTCAGACCGTACGTCATTTGGGCAGGTATTCCGAGCGTATTGGCGCTTGTCGGCTTGACATGGGGCGTGCCACTCGACGCGTCTCCGATCGTCAAGGCTGTGCTCATAGGCATTTTCTACAATTTGCTCAGCATCGCACAGCCGCTCGCCGCAAATGCTCAGGTGGGACTTTCGCAGGTCATAAGTTCCAACTCGGCGGAGCGTTCGAGGATATTGGGCTTTTCGGAGCTTTTGGGCAACCTCGGTCCAAGCATCATTCAGCTTTTGCTGCCGTCGATCGGCGGCATCATCTATGGCGACGACGCGATGACCAACATTTGGACATACCGCATCCTCATCCCGATTTTCGGCATCGGTTCGCTTGTAATGAGCCTGTTTGCACTCTATTTCGCGCAAGAACGCGCCGTTGTGCCGAGGCTCAAAGTCAACAAGATCAAATTTTCCGAGGGAATGAGGATATTGTCCAAAAACCGTGAATTTTGGGCTGTAACGACCACTCGCTTTTTTGATACTTTCAAAACCTCGCTCGTCGCGCTTCTGCCGTGGGTTTGCACCTATCAATTGGGTAAGAGCAGTTTGCTCGGCATTACGCAGACGATCGTGTCCGTCGGCTTTACTCCGGGCATAATCTTGGCGCCGCTTCTCATATCAAAACTCGGCACGCGCAAGGCAGGGCTCACTTTCTGTCTTGCAAATTGCATCGCCGCGCTCATAATGTATTTTACGTTCAAGCAGGGTTTCGTGTTCTTTGTCATATCGCTGTTCATCTTCAACTTCGCAGACGGACCGCAATATATAATTCAGACGACGATCATGTCGGACGGTCTCGACGCCCAGCAGGACATCACCGGCGAGAGGATAGAGGGCTTTGCTCAAAACTTCCAGACGATGGTCACGACGATCGGCGGCGTACTGTCCACATTCCTGTTCACTTGGGTCTACGAGTCGAACGGACTTGTCGCCGATCCGACAACCGGCGAGACGGATTACGAAATCTTGAAGGATGCGGCGGTCCGCGAACCGATCATTTCGACGGTCATTTTGATCGCGATGGCTGCAAGTTTCTTCGCGGCGGTGCCGTATTTGTTGGTCAGGCTCGACCGTAAGAAGATGGCGGTCATTCGTGAGTCGCTCACGCGTAAAAAGGTAATTGCAGATGCCGGCTTGAAGGATGCGCCCGAAGAGGAGCAACAAGCCGCTTATGACGCCTATCTCGAAGAAAAAGAGAAGGAAGAGGAGCGCAACAAGGCAATCGCCGAGCGCGAAAAAGAAGAGCTGCGGAAAAAGAACGAGGAGCGCGATGCAAAGATTGCGGCATTCGAAGCGAAAATAGTCGCTTTCGAACAGGAATCGCGAGCAAAAGGCGTGTCCGAAAAGGATATCGCAAAAGGCGTCAAAGAGATTCGCAACGAGGCAAAACGTCAAAAGGCGGCTGCAAGAAAGGAGATGTTTGACAAATTGCGCGCCGACCAAAAGGAACTCAACAGGCGCCGCAAAGCGTTCTGCATCATTTGGATAGGTAACGCCAAGGCGGAGGGCAAAAAGATGTGGCTGCGCATTCTTGCGCGTGAGGCGTTCTCGCGCAAACTCGCCGAAGAGAGCCTCAAAATGCCCGACGAAGAGGACGCGGCAGGAGATATCGTATAATATTTTCGGAGTGAAGATCGTCTCCGCAGTCAAAAGCGGAGACGCATTTTTTGTATTGAGGAGATATTTTTGAAAACATTATAAAATCAAAACTGTAAACAATGACATAAAATGCCGCTGATCGAGAGCGGTAGCAATGCGCAAGACGGCTGTCATTACGCAGAAAAATTACATCACGGATCGCGGATCGTCATAGTCGATAGAGCGAAAAGCAGACAGTTCTCGCATATCATCACTTTGCGATCTTGATCAAAACGTAGAAAAAGATGAACAAAATGATGATCGTCAACCATGCGACATCATCGAAAGCGCAACAAAACGCGCGATAGAGCAAATAATGCGGAGGAGTAAAAAGACATACGAGTCCGAGCGGAAAAGATAGCGCGGAATGCCCACACAAAACCGATAAAGATGAGGACCGCCTGTGCAGAAATAGAGCATTTGAGCGCTCATGTAAGTTCGCAGAACTACCGAAATGGCGCAATACAGCGTGCCTCTTGCGAAAATATGATCGCCCCTGAAAAATTTATTAAGTTGCAATGAATGGCGTATGATATGCCTTGTCCTCCAATGCATATGCAATGAATACGGTTAGTGAAGCAGAATAAAAAAGCATGATCGATAGGCATTCATAAACAAAAAAAGTCGAATTTTTCGCCGCTCAATATAAGGCTATGCGGTGTATCATGACGAGAAAATATTACACATATGTAGAAGAGTTCAAAAATTGTTGTGTGAAACAATATTTTGCAGTATTAAAAATCAATGCTCAAAACTTAAATATTATAAAAATATACAGCAATCACATTGAATATTTTCAAGCGACGATCGTGAAACTATTTTTGCGGGATAGGGTGGCGATTTTGACTTAAATTTTTGACTTTACTATCTATTATAATAAATATATTTATCTAATGATTTGTTATATCGCAACTTGATGTATAATAAATAATACTATCGTACAATATGTAAAATATATTGCAGTTTGTCTATAAATAAACAAAAGTAGATTATAACCCAAAAACATCAATCGGCATCGGCATTTTGAAATTTACGGTTGGATCGCTGTGCTCTGCGCATAGATATCGGTTTGAGATCAATTCGTCAATATCGGCGCACGCAGTACATTTTATCCTGTTTTTCGAGCCTTTCAAGGCGCTATACTTGTGCTTGCCCTTCGGGGATACGGAGGATGGATATGCAGATAAAATTTGCTGAATATGCCGATGCGACGGTTGTCAGACTGGACGGCGAGCTGGACGAACATACAGCCGCACAGGTGAGGCAGGCGGTGGATATGGCGATCGATATGTGCAGACAGCGCGTGTTTGTGTTCGACTTTTCGAAATTGTCGTTTATGGACAGTACGGGCATCGGGATGCTTTTGGGTAGATACAAAAAGCTCAGGGCGCTCGGCATTGAGCCTAAGATCTATTCGCCCAATCGACAAGTGGACAAGATATTGCAGATGGCGGGCATATATTCGATCATAAAAAAGACGAGTTGAGAGGTGAGTATGAAAAACGAATTGAAGATGACGATCAGCGCGGATATTGCAAACGACGCGTTTGTTCGCAGCAGTGTGGCGGCGTTTTGTTTGCCGCTCGAGCCGTCGATAGACGGGCTTGAAGACATAAAAACCGTAGTGTCCGAGGCATTCACTAACAGTGTGATCCACGGATATGACGGCGACAAGAGCAAATTTGTCGAAGTGCGCGTGAGTTTGGAGGACGGTAAATTGGAGATAATCGTCAAGGACGACGGCTGCGGGATCGCGGACGTCGAGAAGGCGATCCAGCCTTTCTTCACGACCAAGCCCGAGCAGGAGCGGAGCGGAATGGGCTTCACGTTGATGGGCACGTTTATGGACGATATGCAGGTGACTTCCGCTGTCGGCAAGGGCACGAGCGTCGTGATGACCAAAAAGATTTCTGAGGGTAAAGATGCTTGACGGAGAGACCACTCTCGAATATATCAAGGCGGCTCAGCGCGGCGACGAGTACGCAAAAGAGCAATTGATCGTGCACAATATGCCGTTGATCAAATCGATCGTCGCGCGCTATCGAGGCAACGCGACGGAGTATGAGGACTTGATACAGCTCGGCAGCATGGGGCTTGTCAAGGCGATCAACAACTTTGATACCAACTACAACGTGAGATTTTCGACATATGCGGTGCCGATGATCGCGGGCGAGATCAAGAGATTTATCCGTGACGACGGCGCGATCAAGGTCAGCCGCGCGCTCAAAACGCTGTCGATGTCGCTCAAAAAGGAGATCGAATCGCACCGTCTCGCATGCGGCGAGGCGCCGAGCGCCGAGATGTTGGCGGGCAAGTTCGGGATCACTCCGCAAGAGGTCGTCTTTGCGCTCGACAGCAGCAAATATCCGGTGTCGCTCTACGAGAAATTCGACGACGAAAACAATCAAAGCGTGATCGACAAGTTGCCTTCGGATGAAAACGGAGACAATATCGATGACAAAATTTTGCTGAAAGAAGTGATTTCTACACTGCCGGAACGAGAGAAAAAAGTGTTGATTTTGCGATATTATCGAGATAAGACGCAGAGCGAGATCGCAAAAATTCTCGGAGTTTCGCAAGTTCAGGTATCGCGCATCGAAAGCAAAGTGATAGGAATTTTGAGAAAAGCGTTCCAAAACGAAGCTTGACTGCAACATTTTCGCAAAGTCCGCCTCTGCCGGGGCGGGCTAATTTTTAGCGCATTGCCCATAATAGCGATATGGCAAAGCATGAAGATTTGATCGTGAGGCGCAATCGCGAGGACAAAGAGCTTGTATTCGGCGATACCGTGCGCTCTGAGGAGAAGAATTGATCGGCGAAAAAGAATATGCCGCCTTGGTCAAGCAGGCGTCCCCAAAGACGAACGAGGCAAAGACGTTGTTTGCGGCGTTTTGCGTCGGCGGCGTGATATGTATGATCGGTCAGGCATTTTCGGATGTATACGCCGAATTTGTGCCGCTTGACGAAAAGTCGATCAGTGCGCTTGTAGGGATGACCATGATCTTTTTGGGCGCACTGTTGACGGGGCTTGGTGTATATGATAAGATAGGATACTATGCCGGCGCCGGTTCGATCGTACCGATCACCGGTTTTGCAAACTCGATAGTTTCGCCCGCGATGGAATTTCACAGCGAAGGGATCATATTCGGTATGATGGCGAGGATGTTCGGCGTTGCCGGTCCGATCATTGTCTCGGGCGTATGCTCAAGCGTAGCGGTCGGCGTTATATATTACATTGCGGGGGCAGTCGCATGAAGCTCGGCAGGCAGACATATGCACCCGAAAAGTGCGTCTATATCTCGCATGTCGCCGACATTGCCGGCAGCGACGAGGCTTGCGGCAATTTGAGAGGATATATCGATCAAGTCCTCGATTGCGGAGAATGGGGCTGTGATTCGCACGAAAAAGCCGAGACGAGAATGCGCGAAGAGGCGATAAGATCGCTGTTGGAAAAAGCGGAATTGTCCGAGTGCGACGTCGATTTGATGCTTGGCGGCGACCTTGTCAATCAGATCGTTCCCAGCGCGTTTTCGGCGCGAAGTTTTGATATTCCGTTTTCGGGGCTGTATTGCGCTTGCGCGACTTTCGGGCAGGCGATCGCGCATGCGTCCATGGCGATAGATGAAGGAATTGGCAGCGCGATATGTTGTACGAGTTCACATTTTGCGACGGCAGAGCGGCAATATCGCTTTCCGCTCGAGCTCGGCACTCAGCCGACGCCGACTTCTCAAAGAACTGTTACCGGCGCGGGCGCGGTGCTGTTGACCGGAAAAGCGCCTTTATGGCGCTGTCCCGAGGTCACAGCCTATACATTTGGTCGAGTCATAGATCTCGGCTGTACGGACGCAAACAATATGGGGGCGGCGATGGCGCCGGCGGCGTTTGATACTATTTCGGCACATTTGCGCGAGACGGGCAGAAAAGCGGATTATTATGACCTTATCGTGACGGGAGATCTCGGCAGGCTCGGCAGAGAATTGCTTGCGCAATTGATGAAAAGAGAAGGCGTTAATGAGAGCAAAAATCTTAACGATTGCGGCTGTATGATCTTTGCTCCCGGGCAAAAATGCGGCTTGGGCGGTTCGGGTGCGGGGTGCAGCAGCTTGGTGTATTGCGCATATTTGCACAAATTGCTCGTTGCGGGGCAGATAGACAGGCTTTTGCTCGTCCCGACAGGCGCGCTTTTGTCAAAAGATTCGTCGCTGCAAGGCGAGAGTATTCCCGGCATTGCATATGCCGTGGCGATAGAATGCAGGTGAGTGTATGTTTTTGGAGATATTGAGCAGATACGGAAGGGTGTTTCTCTGCGGCGGGATCGTGTGTCTGATCGGGCAATTGCTGATCAACAAGACAAAGATGACGTCTGCGCGAATATTGGTTACGTTTTTGCTGACGGGCGTAGTACTCGAAGCGGTTGGCGTGTTTGAGTATATAGAAGAGTTTGCTCTCGCCGGCGTGACTATCCCGATTATCGGATTCGGTAAGTCCCTTGCTGCCGGGGCGATAGAAGGGGCGAGACTTGGATTGTTCGAGGCGTGCACATACGGCATGCGCTCTGTTGCAGGCGGATTGACCGCAGCGATAGTGTTCGGATTTGTGTTTGCGTTACTGTTCAGGTCCAAGTCTAAGACCGCATAGAGCGGAGCATAGAGGGCAATGTGCGATTGATACTCATTTGGTGAATATCGGCTGTTTTGTCCGTTAAATTCGTCAAATTATTATAATAATTGGGCTAATTTAGAATAAATTATCACTAAGTCTTATTCGCCGGATGTATTATTAATGACATCGAGCGCGAGGTTTCGGCTCGCAAAGTTGCTGTTTGCGACGAGAGTCTATGTCTATGAGGCGGGAGATGAGACTTGCTTTGAGCGGCATTGGTGAACATTTCGGACGCGTGAGAATATCATTATAGATATGAGGGCGCGCAAAAAGGCGAAGATATGCATTGTCGTGATCGTTGTCTTGACGGTCGTGATAGGTGGGTTGTTCTATTTTCGCGGCAACGTCGTGCCGCTCGTGACCGATACCGCCTATAACACCGTTTGGAGCAAGACCGTGGAGGCTCTCAACACTGCATACGAGGTCGCGACCGAGGATATGGACGCGGCAAACTATCAAAATTTTGTCACGATCGTACGCGATGACGCAGGAAATGTGGAAATGCTGTCGGTGAACATGCTCTTTGTCAACAAGGTGATGAGCAACATCAGCACGATCATACAAAACGAGATGACCTCGCTGTTGTTTGACGGCGTAAATGTGCCGCTCGGCGCGTTTTCCGGCATAGTTTTGCTTGGCGAACACGGTCTCGACGTCAATTTGGAAATAATGACGGTGGGGCTTGCCGAGTGCAGTTTCCGTACCGAGTTTGAAAGCGTCGGGATCAATCAAGTGCTTCACAGCCTCTACATAGACATCACCGCGTACGCTCAGGTCATACTTCCTTTGGAGAGCAGCAACGTCGAGTGCAGTTCGTCGCTTTTGCTTGCCGAGAACGTGATCGTCGGCGATGTGCCCGAATTTATCATCCAAAATGCGGGAAGTATCGATTTTTCCACGATAAAAGAGTTGCCTTGACGGCAAAAATGCGCTAAAATAGTGTAAAAGCTATGACGGAGAACATGCTCGCAAGTACGTTCCGACAGAGAATGCGCCTCATCGGCTGGAAGGGCGCTACGGCAACGCGGCGGGGAATTCGCTCCCGAGCTCGATCGCCGAAAGTGCAGTAAGCGATCGCGGTATACGACCCGTTACAGTCTCAAGAGGTCCGCAATAATCGCGGATGAATTTAGGTGGTACAGCGTGACAACGCCCTATACGAAAGTATGGGGCGCATTTTTTTGGAGGTATTATGAAAGAAAAGATCGACAACTTGATCGCGGCGGCGAAGTCCGACATCGAGGCTTGCGCTTCGCCTGCGGACATTGCGGCGGTCAAGGTCAAGTATCTGGGCAAGAGCGGCGAATTGACCGCGCTCCTTCGCGGAATGAAGGACGTGCCGGCGGAGCAAAAGCCGCAGATCGGCAAATATGTCAATGAGGCACGCGACCTCATCACCGCATTGACCGACGACAAACAGCGCGTGCTCGAGGCGCTCAATACCGAAAACCGCATGCGCGAAGAGAGCATCGACGTGACCTATGCGCAAAGAGACGGTTCTTTGGGCAGTCTGCATCCGTGCACTCTCGTCAAGAACGAGATCGTGGACATCTTCACCTCGCTCGGCTTCAAGGTGGCGAGGGGACCGGAGATCGAACTCGACTTTTTTAACTTCCAATCGCTCAACATTCCCAAGGATCACCCGGCAAGGGACATGCAGGACACATTCTATATCGGCGACGACATATTGTTGCGCACGCACACCTCGCCGGTGCAGGCGCGCACGATGATGAACGAAAAGCCGCCGATCGCGATCGTCGTTCCCGGCAAGGTCTATCGTCCTGACGACGACGCGACGCACAGCCCGATGTTCCAGCAGATCGAAGGACTTGTCGTCGACAAGCACATCACGCTTTGCGACCTCAAAGGCACGTTGACGCTGTTTGCAAAGGAATTGTTCGACAAGAACACAAAGACGCGTTTCCGTCCGTCCTATTTCCCGTTCACCGAGCCGAGCGTCGAGGTCGACGTCACCTGCTCGCAGTGCCACGGCAAGGGGTGCAGATTGTGCCACGGTACGGGTTGGATAGAGGTCTTGGGCGCCGGCGTGGTCAACCCCAAGGTACTCGAAAATTGCGGCATAGACTCGTCCGTATACAGCGGCTACGCGTTCGGCATGGGCATCGAAAGGATCACGATGATCAAATACGGCATCCCCGACATGCGCATTTTGTTCGAGAACGACGCGCGTTTCTTGAGAAGTTTCAGGTGAGGTGAGATATGAAAGTTTCGATGAGTTGGCTCAAAGATTTCGTCGACATCGACGTACCGGTGCAGGAGCTTGCCGACAGGCTGGTCTCCGCCGGCTTTGAGGTGGAAGAGATAATAGACAAGAGCGCGGAGATCCGCAACGTGGTGCTCGGCAAGATCGTCAAGATGACGCACCATCCCGACGCGGACAAGCTGTGGATATGTTCGGTCGACATCGGAGAAGAAGCGCCCGTCCAGATCGTGACCGGCGCGCAAAATCTCACCGAAGGCGACCTTGTGCCCGCGGCGCTCGACGACTCCTATCTGCCCGGCGGCAAGCACATCAAGACGGGCAAGCTGCGCGGCGTGGATTCGTGCGGCATGCTGTGCTCGGGCGAAGAGCTCGGCTTGACCGAGAGCGACTACAAGGGCGCGGGAGTGTACGGCATCCTCGTGATGAACAAGGAGACCGCGCCTCTCGGCACCGACATCAACGAGGTGCTCGGCAACGACGACATCATCCTCGACATCGGCGTGACCGCAAATCGCAGCGACTGCAACAGTGTGCTCGGCATAGCGCGCGAGGTATCTGCGGTGCTTGGCAAACCTTTGCGCATGCCCGAGATAGGCTTCAAGTGCTGCGACGACAAGGTCGAAGACAAGATCTCCGTCAAGGTCGAGATTCCGGAATTGTGCCCGAGATATATGGCTGCTGCGGTCAGCGACGTCAAGATCGTTCCTTCCGACGACGCGATCGCAAAGAGGCTGCGCAGCGTGGGATTGCGCCCGATCAACAGCATCGTCGACATCACCAACTATGTGCTGATCGAGATAGGGCAGCCGATGCACGCATTTGACGCGCACAAGCTCGACGGCGGCAAGATCGTCGTGCGCACCGCAAATGAGGGCGAAAAGATCGTAGCGCTCGACAACAAGGAATATACGCTCGATCCGACGATGGTCGCGATCTGCGACGAGTCCAAGCCGTGCGCGATCGGCGGTGTTATGGGCGGCAACAACAGCTGTATCGACGAAAACACAAAGGACATCGTCTTTGAGAGCGCGAAGTTCATGCGCGACAACATCCGCCGCACTTCACGCAAGCTCAATCTTCGCAGCGATTCGTCGTTCCGCTACGAGAGAGGAATCGACACGGACAGCCAGCGCCTCGGCTTGATGCGCGCGCTGACGCTGATCGACAAATACGGCTACGGCAAGATCGCAACGGGCGTTGTCGACGCGTTCGCAAATCCGCCCAAGCGCGAAAAGGTGAGCGTGCCCTTGACCAAGATCGCCGACATTCTCGGCATCGTCGTCCCCGAAGAGAACATCTTGAACATCTTGACGGGGCTGGGGCTTGCGCCGACGATAGAGGACGGCGTGCTCACCGTCGACCCGCCGCTTTTCCGCGACGACATCGAGAACGCCAACGACATCGCCGAAGAGATCATCCGCATGTACGGTTACGACCACATCGAGGAGACGTTGATCGGCGACAAGGAGCAGACGCTCGGCGGCAAGCCCGAACTGCTCAAAGCGGAAGATACGATCAAAGACATCTGCGTCAATGCAGGATACAGCGAGACGCTGACCTATTCGTTCACGAGCGAAAAGGGCTTTGACGTGCTGAGGCTCGCCGAAGACGATCCTTTGCGCAAGTGCGTCAAATTGCTCAATCCTCTCGGCGAGGACACCTCGGTGATGCGCACCACGCTGGTCTATTCTGCGCTGAACGCGCTCGCTTCCAACGCGCTCAAAAACATCAAAGAGGCGAAGTTGTTCGAGGTCTCTGCGGTCTATCTGCCCAAGGAGACTCCGGTCACCGAACTGCCCGAAGAGAGAGACAAGCTGGTCGTCGCCGCATACGGCGAAAAGTACGACTACTACGCGCTCAAAGAGATGGTCGACAAAATCTTGTACAAGTTCGGCATTTCGCCGATCGTGCGCCGTTCGGCGGCACCGTGGCTGCACGCCGGCAGGGGCGCGGATCTGTTTGTCGGCAAGTTTGCGATCGGCAGTCTCGGTGAAGTTCATCCCGACGTCGCCAAGGCGCTGGACGTCAAGCAGCGCATGTACGTCGCCGAACTCGACGTCGAGAGCCTGCTCAGATATCGTGCGCGCGGCTACAAGTTTGTCGAGACGGGCAAATATCCGCCGATCGAGCGCGACATCGCGGTCGTCGTTGACGAGGGCGTCGAGGCGGCGAAGATATTGGAATGCGCTACAAAAGCTGCGGGCAAGGCGCTGAGAGAGGCGAAGATATTCGACATCTATCGTTCGGACGCGCTCGGCAAGGGCAAAAAGAGCGTCGCGGTCAAACTCGAGTTCCGTTTGCCCGACCGCACTTTGACGGACGAAGAGGCGCAGGCGGCAATGGACGCGGTGCTTCAAAAGCTGGCAAAGGACGTCGGCGCGGTGCTCCGTTGACGAAAAATGCGTGCGCGCCCCTTCGGGGGCGCGTATTTTTATGCGATTGACTTGCGCGCACGCGTAAAAAAGGATATAATCGTGATATGGAATTGTTGGCACCGGCAGGTACGCCGTCGTCGCTTTACGCCGCGGTCGCGGCAGGCTCGGACGCGGTATATTTCGGGCTTGGAGAACTCAACGCTCGGGCAAAGGCGCAGGGCTTTGACGAAAACAACGTCAAGGACCTGATCGACTATTGCCATCTGCACGGCGTAAAATGCTACATCACTCTCAACACCATGCTCAAAAACGGGGAGAAGGGCTCTCTCGTCAGGCTTGCGAACGCCGCGGCTGCGGCGGGAGCGGATGCATTCATCGTCGCCGACATCGGAGTAGCGAGGGCGCTGTCGCATCTCGATGTGCCGTTGCACGCGAGCACGCAAATGGGTGTCCACAATCTCGAAGGCGCAAAGTATCTCGAGCGGTACGGCTTCACACGAGTGGTTGTCGCGCGCGAGACCTTGCTCGAAGACGTGCGCAAGATCAAGCAAAACACCTCGCTCGAGGTCGAATATTTTGTGCACGGCGCGCTGTGCGTCGCGTTCAGCGGCGCGTGTCTGATGTCTGCGGTGCGCAGCGGCGACAGCGGCAACCGCGGCAGGTGTCTGCAACCTTGCCGCATGCACTATCAAAGCTCTTTCGGCAAGTCGGGCTATCTGCTTTCTCCGTCCGACCAATGCTTGATCGCAAGACTTTGCGAGCTCAAAGCCGCCGGGGTGGACAGCCTCAAAATAGAGGGCAGGCTCAAACAGCCGCACTACGTCTATACAGCGGTCGCCGAATATCGCTCCGCGCTGAGCGGCAGGGCTGTCGCACGCAAGGATATAGACGAGCTTCAACGCGCGTTCAACCGCGGCAACTTCTCCGAGGGCTACAACTTTGCGGACACGCGCGCGATCATGTATCCCAAGGTACAAAACAACATCGGAGTGAACGTGGGCGAAGTCGTCGCCGCGTCCAAAGACTTTGTCAAGGTCAAACTGACCGAGCCCATACGCAAGGGTGACGGTCTCAAACTTTTGACCAAAGGCGGGACGGAGAGGGGCGGATTTGAGGCGCGAGAGGACTTCTCGGGTACAGTCGCAAAACTGACCGTCCCCAAGTCGCCTGTTGCCGAAAAGGGGGATGTCATCGCAAAGACGTTTGATGTAGTTCAGGCGGCAAAGGCAGTCGCCGCTCCCGTGCCGGTAAAAATATCGGTCAACGTCAAAGCGGTCGAAGGGCAGCCGTTCGAGATAGGGTTGACGTCGGGAGAGATCTCGGTGAGAGCAGTCGGAGGCGAAGTTCAAAGCGCCGTATCGCGTCCGCTCGACAGAGAGTCGCTTGTCGCGGCGGTCGACAAATTCGGCGCAAGCGGTTTTGCCGCAGAGAAGATAGACGCCGAATGCGGCGAGGGCGTATTTGTTCCCGCAAGTGAGATCAATGCGGTGCGCCGCGAAGCGTGCGCAAAACTCAAAGACGCGATCTTGTCAAATTATCGCGGCAAGCAGCGTCGCGCCCGCATATGCGTTCCCTATAATGCCGAGAAGATCGCGCTCGAAACGCTCTTCGAGGTCGGCGACATCGACGACGCGGACGCAGAGGTGCAAGATCTTGCGGTCGCGCCCGACTCGTTCTCTCATGAAGACGCAAAGCGGTTGAAAGCGCGTTGTCTTGAACAAGGCAAAAGAGTATATCTCCGTCTGCCCATGGTGGTACGCGGCGCGGATATGCAGGTGCTGCGCAGCTATTTGGACGAGGTCGACGAGGTCGTCAAGGGCTACATCTGCGACAATTGGTATGGTCTCGAGCTTGCGAGGGAACACGGCAAGATCTCGATCGCAGGACAGAAGCTGAACATCGCCTCGGACGACGCGTTTTTTGCCTGCGGAGCGAATGCGGCGATAGCGTCGGCGGAATTGTCGCATCAAGAATATCGCGCGCTCGGCTTTGACGCGCTGTGCTATGTGTTCGGCGAGCTGACATTGATGACTTTGACGCATTGCCCGGTGCAGCTGTGCACGGGATGCAATTGCGGCGATTGCAAATACACGGGCGACTTCTACTATCGCGACAAGGCGGCGGAATACCGCATATCGCGGACAAAACTCGCGCATTGTACGTTCGATCTGCACAATCCGTCGCTCGTGTGCGCGCCGCCCAAGCTGAGAGAGGGCGCAAGGGAGTTCGTCTCTCTTGCCGGGACGAGACTCAAATTGTCTCAATATCTCGCCGATCCGTATGCGCACGGGTGCAACAAGACTGCGGGACTGCTCGCAAGAGGTGTCAAATGACAAGCGAAAAGACTTTGAAGACATTGGAATTCGACAAGATACGCGTCGCGGCGGCGGCATATGCGGACAGCCCCCGCGGTGCTGCGGCGGTCAAAGCATGCGTTCCGTCTGCGCGCCTTGACGAGGCGCTCGAAAAGCTGGAATACACGCGGCAGGCTTACACTGCGATGTATGACGTCTTGGTCACGCCGTCTATGGCGGTCGATGACGTCGGCGAGATAGTGTCGGCACTGAGCAAACAGGCGGTGCTTTCGCCTGCCGATCTGCTCAAAGTCGCAGCGCTTTTGCGTTGTGCGTCCGGGTTTGTCTCCGCGCAACAAAAATTGCCGAAAGAAGGGTTCGGCAAAATAGAAGAGGCGGCGGCGTCCCTCTATCTCAACGGTGCGCTCCGCGAAGACATCGAGGCGGCGATCGTAGGCGAGAACGAGATAGCGGACGGCGCAAGCGCAAAATTGCGCGACATCCGCCGCGAGATACGCGACACCAACGCACGCATTCGCGCCAAACTCAATTCTTATGTGTCCGGCGCGAACTCCAAATATCTGCAAGACAACGTGATAACCGTGCGCGCGGGCAGGTTTGTGCTGCCTGTCAGGTCGGAATACCGCGTGCAGGTGCCGGGGCTCATCCACGACCGCTCGGCAAGCGGCGCGACATTGTTTATCGAGCCGTTTTCAGTCGTCGAGATGAACAACGATATGCGTGCTTTGCAGGCGGACGAACAAAACGAGATAGAGGCGATCCTGACCGCGCTCTCTTTCCGTGCGTCCGAGTGCGTCGAAGGGCTTGCAAAAGACGCGGACGTGCTCGCCGAGGCGGACATGGCGTTCGCGCTCGCCAAGTATGCGCGAGCCACGCGCTCCACGCTGCCGAAGCTCAACGACAGGGGTGTCACGGACATCAAACGCGGCAGACATGCGCTCATCGATCCGTCCAAGGTCGTGCCGATCGATGTGAGGCTGGGCAGGGACTTTGACATTTTGCTGATAACCGGACCCAACACGGGCGGCAAGACGGTCACTCTCAAACTGGTCGGCTTGACGTCGGTGATGGCGGCAAGCGGCTTTTTCGTGCCGTGCGCCGAGGACAGCGAACTGTCCGTGTATGACGGGATATATTGCGACATCGGCGATGAACAGAGCATTGAGCAAAGTCTCTCGACCTTTTCGTCGCACATGAAGAATTTGATAGACATCACTTGCGCGGTCGACGAAAATTCGCTCGTCTTGCTGGACGAACTCGGAGCGGGCACCGATCCTGCCGAGGGCAGCGCGCTTGCGATCGCGGCGATAGAGTATCTGCGCTCCAAGCGGTGCCGCTGCATCGTGACCACTCATTACGGCGAACTCAAAGAGTACAGCTACACCCACGACGGCATAGAGAACGCGTCGATGGACTTCGATCCCGAGACATTCGCACCGGTATATCGGCTGATGATCGGCGTGTCCGGATCTTCAAACGCTATCAAGATAGCGAGGTCGCTCGGCTTGAAAGAGGAGATCGCCGCAAGGGCGGAGAGTTTGATAGGCGACGAAAAGCGCAGTTTCGATCACATCGTCGCGTCCGCGGAGAGCAGCCGCCGCGACGCCGAAAAACTCAAAGAGGAGGCGCAAGCGCTCTACGCCGAAGCTCGCGAGGAACTGCGATCCGCCGAGGCGGAACGCAAAAAGGCGGAAGAGGCGCGGCAAAAGCTGGAGACCAAGGCGTCAAAACATGCGCGCGAATTGCTGTCCGACTACACCGAAAAGGCGGACGAATTGATCGACAAGATCAAAGAGCAAGTCGCAAAGGGCGACGAACAGGCGCTTTTCGAGGCGAGACGGCTCAAACGTCAATTGACGGGGCTGGATCGAGAGGCGACCCCCGAAGTGCCCAAAAAGCGCAGGAGGATCGGCGGTGACATCGAGGTCGGGGACAAGGTGTACATCCCGCGCTTGAAGTGCGAAGCGAAGGTAGTCTCGATAGATCGAGATCGCGACAGATACGCCGTCTCGGCGGGCGTGATACGCACCGAGGTCAAGCGCAAAGACATCGAGCGCGTCGCGGCGGCGGAGCCTGAGGAGCGGGGAAAGGCGCATTACACCACGCCGGCGACCGCATACGAAGGCTGTCCAAAGGAGATAAATTTGATCGGCAAGACGGTGGACGAGGCGATCGCCGAACTTGAAAAGTATTTCGACCGCGCGATGATGTGCAACTATTCCGAGGTGAGCATAGTTCACGGCAAAGGGAGCGGAGCGCTGCGCGCGGGGATACGCAGATATCTCGACAGACTGTCCTACATCAAGGGCTATCGGTCGGCGGCATACGGCGAAGGTGACAGCGGCGTGACGATCGCGGAGTTCAAATGACAGGCGATTACAGGCGCGAATATGTCGATTACGCCGCGTCCCGTTGCCGCACGATATTGCTTGCGGCGGCGCTGTTTTGCGACGTGTTGACTGTCGTCTTTCTGATCAGGGCGTGCGCCGGCGCATATCTCTATTTTGCGGGCGTCGCGGCGTCGCTCGCGGTCTCGATCGCGCTTAGGCTTCTTTCTCTGCGGTTCGGCAGGACATGGGTCTACGAGTTTTGCCGAGACGGCGTCACGATCACGCTCAAATATCCGCACAAGAGCGTGAAAACGCTCGAGCTTTGGCGCGGCGAGTTTGAATTGTGTGTGAACGTGGTCGAAAATTGTCCTAAATTGGCGCCCGATCCTTGCGACTGCGAGTTTTATATGGTAAAATTATCGGACGGACGGAAGTATGCGCTTGCGCTCAACGACTATATGCTTGCGCTCGTCGACGCGCTTTCGTCAAAGGAGTGAAATGATCTATCTGGACAATGCCGCGACAACGGCGATGTATCCCGAATGTCTTGACGACTTCCGCAAATACGGAGTGGACGACTTCTTCAACCCGTCGGCTTACTATGCGCCGGCAGGAGTGAACGCCCACGTCGTCGCCGCCGCGCGCAAGACGATCCTTTCCGCGCTGGGAGCGCCCGACGGCGCGAATTTGCTGTTCACCGCGTCGGGCAGCGAGAGCGACAACATCGCGCTGCGCTGCTGTTTGAAGCGTAAGAAGGGGACGGTGATAGTGTCTGCGCTCGAACACGCCGCGGTGTTCAACACTGCAAAGGCGCTCGAAGCGGAAGGGTATGCGCTCAAAGTCGCCGAGTGCGACAGGAGCGGCGCGGTGATCGAGGACAGACTTTACGACCTTATCGACGAGGATACCGTGCTTGTTTCGGTGATGCATGTCTGCAACGAGACGGGTGCGCTCAACGATGTCAAAAGGATCGCCGCCGAGGTCAAAAGGCGCTGTCCGCGCTGCGTATTCCACAGCGACGGTGTGCAGGCGTTCCTCAAAGTTCCGATGACGCTTGCGGGCAGTGCGATCGATCTCTATACGGTCAGTGCTCACAAGGTGCACGGACCCAAGGGCGTAGGCGCGCTCTACCTTGCGCCGGGCGTCAATCCGTCGACGTTCGTCTACGGCGGAGGGCAGGAATCCAATCTGCGTTCCGGCACCGAAAACGTGCCCGGGATCGCCGCATTTGCAACCGCGGTCGAAAAAGGCAAAGGACTTCGCGCTCAAAAGGCGGAAGTCTGCGCGGCTCACAAGTGCGCCATTGACGCATTTTTGCGTGCAAATTTCGGGGAAAAGGTGCGGATAACTACCGATATAGAGCGCAGCGCGGGCGGCATTTTTCACTTTGCGTTTGCGGACGTGCGCGGCGAAGTGATGGTGCATTCGCTCGAAAAGAAGGGGATCTTGGTCGGTACGGGCAGCGCTTGTTCGTCCAAAAAGGCGCAAAAACGCATCCCCGACGCGCTCGGCTTGAAGGGCGGCTATGCCGAGGGGGCTATCCGCGTCAGTCTCGACGGCACCGAGAGCGAAGAGGACATCGCGGCGTTCTGCGACGCGCTTGCGGACTGTCGCAAAGTTTTGGAAAAATATGCGAGGATATAAAATGCAAAAGGTATTGTTGTTACGTTTCGGAGAGATCTTTCTCAAAGGCAAGAATCGCAGCTATTTCGAAAAGCTGCTCATCGAAAACATAAAAGCGGCGCTCGGCGGCATGAATTATACGTTCGCCAAAACGCACAACCGCTACTATGTCGAGGACTTCGACGAGGGCGAGACAGAGGAGTTCAAAAAACGCTTGAAAAGGGTGTTCGGACTTCACTCGCTCAGCGAGGCGTTCAAAGTGCGCACCGACTATGATGCGATCGGCGAGGCGATGATGATGTTCGCGCCTGCGGGTAAAACGACCTTCCGCGTCACCGTCAACCGTGCGGACAAGTCTTTGGAGAAGAATTCGGCGCAGATAGGCGCCGATCTCGGCGGATATGTGCTCGAGAGGCGCCCCGAATACAAGGTCGACCTGTCGCATCCCGAGCTCAACATCAAGGTCGATATTCGCGAAAACGGCTTTTCGTATGTCTTCGCGACGGTAGAGGACTGTGCGCAGGGCATGCCCGTCGGCTGCTCGGGCTGCGGGATGTTGCTGCTGTCGGGCGGTTTTGATTCGCCGGTTGCCGGCTATCGTATGGCGAGAAGGGGTATGAGGATCAAGGCGATCCACTACCATTCCTTCCCCTACACGAGCGAGCAAGCAAAGCAAAAAGTCGTTGATCTCGCGCATGTTTTGACCGGCTATGCCGGTCCGATCGACCTCTATGTCGTGCCGTTCACCGACATTCAATTTGCGATCCACGAAAAGTGCCGACCCGACTATATGATCACGATAATGCGCCGCATCATGGTCATGATCGCCGAGCGCGTCGCAAAGGAGAGCGGATGCGGGGCAATGATCACGGGCGAGAGTCTGGGGCAGGTCGCGTCGCAGACGCTCGAAAGTCTCACGGTGACGGAGGATGCGGTAGAGTCGCTGCCGGTGTTCCGTCCGCTGATCGGCATGGACAAGTACGAGATCATGGACACCGCGGCGCAGATCGGCACATACAAGCTGAGCGAACTTCCGTTCCAAGACTGCTGTACGGTGTTTTTGCCGCGCAATCCGGTGATCAAGCCCTCCGTCGCGACCGCGCGAAAGGAGCAGGCTTTGATAGAAGATCTTCCCGAGTTGATCGACAGGGCGATCGAAAACATCGAAAAGATCGAGATAGGAAGATATTGATCTCGCGCCCGGCGCAAGCCGGGCTTTTTCATTGCCGCAAAACAGAGACTTCGCCGATGATCTCGCTTCCGCGGTCGTCGAGATAGTAAGGCACGATCGCGTAAGACGTTGGGAACATCGAACGCGCGGCGTCCGAGAGCGTAACTTTGCCGTCGCGGTCGCAGATGTCCGCGAGTACCGAATCACTTGTCAAAAATCCCTTTTTGATCACGCGATAGTTCAATCGAGGGTCGGCGTCAAACGATATCGTCGTCGCTCCGTCCGACGTCTCTATCGCGGCGTGTTCGGCGCGAGGAGAATCAAAGGAGAGATTGATCTCTGTCGGCAAAAACCTCTTGTCGAAGATGTCTTCCGTGCACGCATATTCCGGCGCGCGTTGCGACGCGGCGGTCAGCTTGCCGAGCGCGAGGTCGTGCGTGTCGAGACGAATTTGCGCTATTCCTTGCGGGATCGCAAAATCGCCGCCAGGACCGACAGAGTCGAAAAACTCCCGCGCCGCCATCGTCGGCACGCCTCCGCCGGGCTGCGAAATATAAGAAGAATAGTCGGTGCTTCCCGTCCAAAAGAGCGCCGCGCGAGACGGAGTGTAGGCAAGGCAATAGGCGTCGTTGTTGCCGCTGTCGTCGCCGACAGTGCCCGTTTTTGCGGCGATCGGGAACGAAAGAGGGGACAGCTTTTTAGCAGTGCCGTTTTTTGCGCAGTCGCGCAGGCAGTCGGTGACGAGATAGCAGCTTTCGGGAGAATAGACGTGCTTTGCGGAGACGCTGCGCCTATATACGACGTTGCCGTCGGCGTCCGAGATGGCGGAAACGAGCGAGAGAGGCGCATATTCGCCGTCGCAAGCGAGCGTGACATAGCCGCCGAGCAATTTGTCAAACGTAATTCCGCTTTCGGTTGAACCGAGCGCGAGAGCGAGAGTAGGCTCGCCGCAATCGATATCCATTTTTGCCAATGCGGCTGCGCCTTCGGACACGCCTATGCTTTGTAAGACGCTCACCGCAGGTACATTCAATGAGTGCGAAAGAGCATATCGCGCCGATACGCTGCCGTTGTAAGCGTTGCCGTAATTTGACGGAGCATAGCCGCCGAAGTCGGTCGGCGAATCATCAAGCACGCTTGCGGGGGACAAAAGTCCGCAGTCGAATGCGGCGGCATAGGCGACGAGAGGTTTGAGCGTCGAACCGCTTTGTCGCGCGAACGAGTCGATATCGAGCGTGAAGTCGGCGAAGATCGCGTCGATCGCGCGCTGCTCGACGTTTGCCGTCATCGCCGCGAACAGTCCGTTCTCATCCTTCAAGTCCGAACATCCTGCCAGCGCTTGAAGGCTGTCGTAATCGAGGTAAGTGTAGACGGAGTAGCCCTTTGCGACGAGTTCCTTTTCGTCTACGCCGAGGATGTCAGCCGCTTCGGCAAGCGCGTTTGCGAGATAAATTTGGTCCAAAGTATTCTCATTTAGCACGTTTTTTATAATAATTTGATTGTTTTCAGCCTCAACGCGGCTGTTATCATCGATCAACCCTTGCTCGTACATCAAATTCACAACAAGTCTTGCGCGAGTTTCAAGGGCGTCGGGATCGGACAGAGGATTGACCTTTGACGGCGCCTTTACGGTCGCTGCCAGCGCCGCGGCTTCGAGTACGTCAAGTTCGTCGAGGGCTTTGCCGAAATAGCGGCGCGCCGCGTTCTTCACGCCGTATTCGCCGTTGCCGAAATAGAGCATATTGAGATAGTATTCGAGGAGTTGTTCCTTTGAGAAGTTTTTTTCGAGCGATACCGCGATCTTTGCTTCACGGAGTTTGCGCTCCAAACTCTTTTCGGAAGAAAGATAAATATTCTTTGCGAGTTGCTGTGTAATCGTCGAGCCGCCTTCCGCAAACGAACCGCTCTTGATGTTGCCTATCGCTGCCCCTGCGAGCCGAATATAGTCTATGCCGTTGTGAGAGTAAAATCTCTTGTCCTCGACTGCGATGAACGCGTCTTTGACAAGTCTTGGGATCTCGTCCGATGTCGCATAGCCGTCTTGAAGGGAGCAATAGCGTGCAAGTTCTCCGTTCGCCGCATAGATCTTGGGCGCAGCTGCCGCAGTTTTGAGTTTGTCGAAGTCCACGTCTTCGCCCGAATTGAGGTACCACAAGCCCATTGCCGCGACCGTCAAGATCGCGATCAGTCCCGTCAGTGCGACAGCGAAAAACAGCCGCGTGACGATGCTTGTCTTTGTTTTGCCGTTCTTACTCATACGGATATTGTGTGCGGCAAGCACAAAATAGTTGCAATGCGCGGCAAAGCGTTTGTTTTTTGCGCGCGCATACGCTATAATATAGCCATGTCGACTTACAAGATCATCACATACGGCTGTCAGATGAACGTCCACGAATCGGAAAAGGTCGCCGGGCTTTTGGAAGCGCGCGGGATCACCGAGTGCACAGAGGGCGTCCCCGACGTCGTCGTATTCAACACCTGCTGCATCCGCGACAATGCCGAGCGCAAGGCGATCGGTCAGATAGGGCGGTTCAAGCAACTCAAAAAAGACAATCCCGGCGCGGTGATCGCCGTCGTCGGTTGCATGACACAGCAGGACGGCGCAGGGCTTGCTTTGCGCAAAAAGTTTCCGTTTATTGACATTGTGCTCGGCACGAGCAACATCGAAAAGATAGGCGACCTTGTTGCCGACGCCCTTACCACGCATTCCAAACACGTCGAGATAGATGACGATCCGCGCCCCGCGATCGTCGAGGATGTGCCGTACTATCGCACGAGCGGCACAAACGCTTGGATCAACATCATGTACGGATGCAACAATTTTTGCACCTACTGCGTCGTGCCGTACGTTCGCGGCAGGGAGCGCAGCCGCAGACGCGAAGACATACTCGCCGAGTTTGAAAAGGCGCTTTCGGACGGTTACAAAGAGGTGACGCTGCTCGGACAAAACGTCAATTCGTACGGCAACGACAGGGCAGACGGTTACGGTTTTGCCGCATTGCTCGAAGACCTCGCGAAGTATTCGGGCGACCACCGCATACGCTTCATGACGTCTCACCCCAAGGACATGGACGAGCGTGTGATCGACATCGTCGCCCAAAGTCCGAACATCTGCAACAACATCCACTTGCCGCTGCAATCGGGATCGGACAAAATACTCAAATTGATGAACAGACGCTACACGCGCGACGACTATCTTTCGATCATCGACAAGATACGCGCAAAGATGCCCGATTGCGGGATCACGACCGACCTGATGGTCGGCTTCCCGTACGAAGAGGAAGAGGACTTTGAGGACACTTTGGACATGGTGCGCCGCGTCGGCTGGTCCAACGCGTTTACGTTTGTCTATTCGCCGCGCCGCGGTACGCCGGCGGCGTCTATGCCGCAGGTCCCCGCCGAGGTGTCCAAGCGCAGGATCATGAAGCTGATCGCCGAACAGAATGCGGTCACGCGCCGTCTGTCCGACGGCTATGTCGGCGGGGTGTTCAAGGTGCTGTGCGAAGACGTCGTCGAAAAGGACGGCAAACGCTTGCTGTGCGGCAGGACGGACAGCGGCAGGATGGTGACGTTCGACGGTCCCGAGGGGCTTGTCGGCGAATTTTGCGACATAAAGGTGACGCGCTCTCAGTCTGCGTCGCTTTTCGGGACGAGGGTATAGGAGGAAATATGGCTCTTTCACCGATGATGAAATACTATCTCGAGGTCAAGGAGAAGTACAAGGACGCGATCCTGATGTTCCGTCTCGGCGACTTTTACGAGATGTTTTTTGAGGACGCCAAGCTGTGCAGTGAGGTGCTCGACCTCACTTTGACGGGCAGAGACTGCGGGCTTGAAGAGCGCGCGCCGATGTGCGGCGTGCCCTATCACGCGGTCGACGGCTACATCTCAAAGCTGATCGGCGCGGGTTACAAGGTCGCGATCTGCGAGCAGCTTTCCGCGCCGCAGGCAAGGGGACTTGTCGAGCGCGACGTCGTAAGGGTGATCACGCCCGGCACGGTGATCGAGGACGACATCCTCGACGACAAAAAGAATAACTATCTCGCATGTCTTGTGATGAGCGAAAAGGAATTTTCGCTTGCGTGGGTGGACGTGTCCACCGGCGAGTTTAACGTCATGCAGAGCGAGTACGGCGACTTTGCTGCGATAGAGGACATGTTGACGACCGTCGCTCCGGCGGAGATCATCGCCAACGAGTTCGCCGTCGAAAAGGTGCGTGAATTGCCCGATATGCGCAAGTCGCGCTTTGCGCCCGTTCAGCGCTATCATGATTGGATCTTCACCGAGAGCAACGGCGCCGCCGCGATGAAAAAGCAGTTCGGCGTAGACAACCTTCAAAAATACGAATTCGGCGCGCAAAAATTGTGCTATCAGTCTGCCGGCGCGCTGTGTCTCTATCTCGAAGAGACACAAAAGCGCGCGCTCACGCACATCAAAGACGTCAAGCTGGTGAGGAGCAGCCGTTACATGATCCTCGACGCGAACACGCGCCGCAATCTCGAATTGACCGCAAATCTTCGCGACGGCACGCGCCGCGGCACGCTTCTCAAAGTGCTCGACCGCACGCGCACGTCGATGGGCGCGCGCAATCTGCGCCGTTGGCTGGAACAGCCTTTGCGCGATTCAAAAGAGATCAATAAAAGGCTCGACGCCGTCGAGGCGTTGGTCAAGGGGGCACGCGTCAGGAGCAATCTCGACGAGCTCTTTGCGCTCGTGAAAGATCTCGAACGACTCGCGTCAAAAGTGGTCTACGGCAATCCGTCGCCCCGCGACTTCATCGCGATCGCACAGTCTCTTGCGCCCATGCCCGAGATCAAGAACTTTTTGGCGTCGACCGGGGAGAGCTATCTCGTCGAGATTGCCGATAACATCTTTCCGCTTACGGAGGAAAGGGCGCGGATACTCGACATCTTGGACGAAAATCCGCCCGCGACGACCAAGGACGGCGGCTTTGTGCGCAAGGGATTCAGCGAAGAGCTCGATGCCTGCCGCAGCGCAAAGACCGACGGCAAAAACTGGCTCGCCAAATTGGAGAGCGACGAGCGTGCCGAGACGGGCATAAAGACGCTCAAAGTCGGGTTCAACAAGGTCTTCGGCTACTACATAGAGGTCAGCAAGGGCGCGCTGGACAAAGTGCCGATAAGGTATGTGCGCAAGCAGACCTTGACGACGGGCGAGAGGTTCATCACCGAGGAACTCAAACAGATCGAGGACAAGATCCTCAATTCCGAAAGCCGCGCGACAGAGATCGAGATCGCTCTCTACGAGCAGCTCAAATACGAGATGTTGCAGGCGATACCCGGGCTTCAATCGACAGCGAGGGCGGTCGCCGCGGCGGACACGCTTTTGGCGTTTGCCAAACTTGCGGGCGACAGCAATTATTGCAAGCCGGTCATCAACGACAACACCGAGGTCATCGAGATCGTCGGCGGCAGACATCCCGTCGTCGAGTCGCTTTTGCCGAGCGGCGCATTCGTTCCCAACGACACCGAACTTGACTGCGGTCAAAACCGCACGATGGTCATCACGGGGCCAAACATGGCGGGCAAGAGCACATATATGCGCCAAGTCGCGTTGATCACTTTGATGGCGCATATCGGCTGCTTTGTGCCGGCGGCGTCCGCCAAGATAGCGATCACCGACCGTATCTTCACTCGCATCGGCGCGTCGGACGACGTCGCGTACGGACAGAGCACGTTCATGGTCGAAATGGTCGAAGTCGCGACAATTTTGCAGAACGCAACGATGCGCAGTCTGCTCATTCTCGACGAGATAGGAAGAGGCACGTCGACGTTCGACGGGCTTTCGATCGCCAAGGCGGTGCTCGAAGCGGTGACGGACAAGATCAGGTGCAAGACCCTCTTTTCGACTCACTATCACGAACTCACCTCGCTCGAAAGCAAACTCGAGGGCGTGAAAAATTACAAGATCGTCGCTTCCGAGCGCGACAACGGCATCGTGTTTTTGCACAAGATCATGCGCGGCGGCACAAATAAGAGTTTCGGCATTGAGGTCGCAAAACTCGCGGGCGTGCCCAAGGACGTGATCGCGCGTGCAAAACGCATTTCGCAAGAGCTCGAAAAAGAGGCTCTCGACAAGCGCAGCGAAAAGGCGGCGACAAAAGAGCCCGATCTCGTGTCAATGATGAACACCAACGAGATACTTGACGAGCTTCGAGGTTGCAATGTCGACGAACTCACGCCGATACAGGCGTGGATGAAACTCGGCGATCTCGCCAAAAAGGCGAGGGAGGAGAACTGATGCCCAAGATCAATATCCTTGACAGCAGCGTATACAATCTGATCTCGGCGGGCGAAGTAATCGAACGTCCCGCGTCCGTGGTCAAAGAACTGTTCGAAAACGCTATCGATTCGGGCGCCGACCGCATAACGGTCGCGATCGAAGAGGGCGGCATTCGCAAGATCGTCGTCACCGACAACGGCTGCGGCATGGATGCGGACAACTTGAAGAAGGCGTTCTTGCCCCATGCGACGTCAAAACTCGCGACCGCTTCCGACCTCGACAACATCTCGACTTTGGGTTTCAGAGGCGAGGCGCTCGCGTCGATCGCCGCGGTCTCCAAGACGGAGATCGTCAGTCGTCCGCAGGGCGCGGCAAGAGGCGCAAAGATCTCCTCGGACGGAGGCGCGATCTCCGCCGTCGAGCAATGCGGAGCGGCGGAAGGGACGACGGTCACCGTGTCCGACCTCTTTTTCAACACGCCCGTGCGCGCCCGATTTCTCAAAAAACCGGCGCAGGAAGAGAAGGCTGTCACCGACAAAGTCGCCGCTTTGATACTCGCCAATCCCGACATATCCGTCACCTATACCGTCGACGGCAAGCCGGTGTTCGGCACTTCGGGCGGCTTTGAAAATGCGGTATATACCGTCTATTCCACCGAAGTCGCCAACAAGCTGATCTGGTTCGACGAGACGCGCGAGGACGGTTATCGCGTCTACGGCTATACGGGCACGCGTGAACTCACCAGACACAACAGGAGCTTGCAGACGATCATAGTCAACGGGCGCACCGTCTCGGACAAGACTATCGAAACGGCGGCGACGCAGGCATACGGCGGCTCGCTGATGAAGAGGTGTTATCCGGTGTTCGTCATCAATCTGATAGTGCCTTTCGACGAGGTGGACGTCAACGTGCATCCGTCCAAAAACGAGGTGCGCTTCCGTCAACCCAACAAAGTTTTCTCGGCGGTCTACCGCGCGATCGAGAAGGCGCTCGCCACACAGGCGCGTTCGATGTTTTTGGGGCAGGAAGAGCGGTCTTCCGTCCCATTCGATGTCAAAGGCGGAAGCACGGCAGAGAAGGATACATTACCCGCAGCAAAAGAGGCTGTCGCCATTCCCGAACCGCCGCAGGTCAAAGCAGAGGACGAGGACAAATGGCGCAAGGCGCTCGACAGACAGCGCGAGAGGGTCGAACAGAGCTCGGTGTTCACGCACAGCATATACAAACCGCAGACCAAGGTCGCCGCGCCCGCCGCTTTCAAGATGACGAGCTCTGCGCCGCAGGAGGAAAGCGACGCGTTCCGCGAGATCGACGGCATGCTGAGGATTGGATATAAGGTCGTCGGACAGCTGTTCAACACGTTTTTGATCGTCGAGCAGGGCGAAAAGGCATATTTGATCGATCAACACGCGGTGCACGAACGCATGCTATACGACGAATTGATCGCCAAGATCAATGCAAAGCGGACTGCGTCTCAGCCACTTCTCGTGCCGTACATTTTGGAATGCGACGGCGCTCAGAGCGAGTTCGTGTCCAAACACGTCGGCAAACTTGGCGAACTCGGCTTTGAGATAGAGCCGTTCGGCGCGGACTGCTTCAAGGTGAACGCAGTGCCCGACATTTTGACCGACATCAATATCGGCGCGTTTTTTGCCAAACTTTTCGAAGAGAGAGGCAAGATAGACGGCTACAAAAACGGCGACATGATCACCGATGCGCTTGCAAGCCGCGCGTGCAAGGCGGCGATCAAGGGCGGTGACAGACTGACCGAGGCGCAGATCACGTCGCTCCTTGATTCGATGAAAGACGGCGTGCCGCTTCAATGTCCGCACGGCAGACCGACGACGTTTGCCTTTACGCGCAAAGATCTCGACAAATTGTTCAAGAGGATCGTCTGATGCGCGCATTGTTTATTGTCGGACCGACTGCATGCGGCAAGTCTGCGCTCGCTACGGAATGCGCTCGCCGCACAGGCAGCGAGATCATTTCGTGCGACAGCATGCAGATATACCGCCACATGGACATAGGCACCGCCAAGACTACCGAGGCGGAGTGCGGGGTGCCCGTGCATATGGTCGACATCGTCGAACCGAACGCCGAATTCAGCGCGTTCGAATATGCCGAACGCGCGCTCGAAGTCGCGGAGACGCTTGACAGTCAAGGCAAGTTGCCCATCTTTGCGGGCGGAACGGGACTTTATGCGCACTCGACGATCTTTCCGCTGACATTTGGGGCGGCGAAGGACGAAAACGTGCGCGCGGAGCTTGAAAGCGAGCTTGCACGGCGGGGAGCGCAGGCGATGTGGGAAGAGCTTGCTTTGCTCGATCCCGATGACGCGGCGAAGATACACCCCAACAATGTCAAACGTCTGTTGCGCGCACTCGAGATCGCACGGGTGAGCGGTGAGACGAAGCCTAAGGGCGAAAGCCTCAAACCGCGCTTTGCGGTCAAGATGATCTTTCTCAAACCGCCGCGCAACGCGCTCTATGCGGCGATCGACGACAGGGTCGAGCGCATGTTCGAAGCGGGGCTTGAAGAGGAAGTGGGACGGCTCGTCGGCGAAAGAGGGCTCGACTTCGGGATGCAGAGCATGCAGGCGATAGGGTATCGCGAGTTCGCGCCCTATCTGTCTGGAGAGATCTCGCTTCCGCAATTGAAAGAAGAGATCAAAAAGGACACGCGCAGATACGCAAAACGGCAGGAGACGTGGTTTTCACGCTATAAGTTTGCGGTGCAGGCGGATCCGTTTGCTCTCGCGACGGACGAGCTTGCTGCGCTCGCGCTGTCCGACGACGGATATTTTAACGGAGAAGAAAATGCAGAAGATCGATGAAAAGGTTTACGCTTTTGTTGAGGAAGCGGAGAAGAAGATAGCCGGCGACCTTGCGCGCGTTGACGCGGTCGCGCTTGCCAATCAAGCCAAGGTGCTGAACGCTTTCCACGAGTTCAATGTCGGGCAGCGTCATTTTGCGCAGACAAACGGATACGGCTATGACGACATAGGACGAGATACTCTCGCGAGCGTGTTTGCGTACGCTTTCGGGGCGGAGAGCGCGGTCGTGTCGCCGCAGATCGTCTCGGGCACGCATGCGTTGACCGCCGCGCTGTTCGGGCTTTTGCGTCCGGGCGACGTGCTGTTGTCGGTCAGCGGCGAGCCGTACGACACGCTCAAAGAGGCGATCACAGGCAAAGGCACCGGCTCGCTTGCCGATTACGGCGTGATTTACGACAGCGTTCCGCTCAAAGACGGCAAACTCGATTTTGACGCTATCAAGCAGGTGTTCGTGAATCGCCGCATAAAGGTCGTCTTTGTCGGCAGGTCTCGCGGTTACGAATGGCGCGACGCGCTGTCCGTGCAAGAGATAGGGCAGCTCAGTGACTTTGTCAAATCTATCGCTCCCGACACGATAGTGATGTGCGACAATTGTTACGGCGAATTTGTTGACACCGTCGAGCCGGTCGCGGTCGGGGTCGACCTCATGGCGGGTTCGCTCATCAAAAATCCGGGCGGAGGCATCGCGCCCACGGGCGGTTATATCTGCGGCAAAAAGTCGCTCGTCGAACAGGCGACCTATCGACTGACTTCTCCGTCGATCGGCTGTGAAGTTGGCTCGTACGCATACGGCTATCGCGAGTTCTATCAAGGCTTTTTCCTTGCGCCGCACGTCACCGCTCAGGCGATCAAGACGAGTATGCTCTTCGGCGCGGCGTTCGATATGCTCGGATATGACACAATGCCCAAACCGGGAGCGGTCTGCCGCGACATCATCAGATCGATCAAATTCAACACCGAAGAGGAGTTGACCGAGTTCGTGCGCGCGATACAATACGCATCGCCCGTCGATGGCAATGTCACTCCGTTCGCTTGGGACATGCCGGGCTATGAAGATCAAGTGATCATGGCTGCCGGGACGTTCGTCGCCGGGGCGTCGATCGAGCTTTCCGCCGACTCGCCGATACGCAAGCCCTACATCGCCTATCTCCAAGGCGGATTGACCTATGAACACGGCAAGATCGCGCTTGCCGGATGTCTGCAAAGCCTCGGTTTGATCAAGTGAGCGAGGGGAGCGGATTGCTTTCGCCGCGCACGGCGCAATGACATCGAATAATGTGCATCGCTTACTGTTTTGACCGAGTACACGGATGACAGAGAAGACGTATGAGGCATTGGAATATGCCTAAATCATGGGCGATCTTTGAACTGTAAGATGTTTTTACAAAAATCAAAAAGCCGGCTAAATGCCGGCAAAGTTATTCTTTGACTTCGACCAAAAACGTCACCGGACGGAAGCCGTCGTTGCACGAGATCATCGCCGAGCGCGGGTCTTTCATCCAATCGCCGTAAAACCTCGACTTACCTTCGAGCAGACCTTTGACAAAAGGGAAGAGCGTCTCCCAAGCGCTTTGACAAAAGCCTTCGGGGCGCGAGCCACTTGTCTCGAAAACTTGACCTTCGCGCATGTCGCATGGCGACGTTTGCGGCAACTCGTATTTGTCGATCAAGTCGTCATAGCGCGCGGTGCGCATGACGGTGATGCGTATCGTCATCTGTCCGCAAAGGAATTGCGCATAAGTCCGACTGCGGTGCCGAGTATGCGGAACTCCGTGCCGTCGGGGACGATGATGTCGTCCATTTCAGAATTTTCGGGGTGGAGAACGATCTCGTTATCCCTGCGGAAAAAACGCTTGAGCGTCACTTCGCCGCCGTCTATCTGTGCGGCGACGATCTCGCCGTCTGAGGCGGTGGGAGTCGCGTGGATGAGGACGATGTCGCCGTTCATGATGCCGATCTCACGCATACTTTCACCTTTGACGGTCAAGCAGAAGTTGTCGCCGACCAGCTTGAAGAAGTCGGCGGGGAAGTGCAATTTTACGTCGTTTTCGACTGCCGCGAGCAAAGGTTGACCCGCGGCGATGTTGCCGAGCATCGGCACGCTTGCGAAATCGGTAAATTCCTCGTCGCTTTCGACAAGCTCGATCGTGCGATTCTTTGAGGTCTCGCGCTTGATCAGCCCGGCGGCGACAAGTTTTTCGAGATAATATTGAACCGAGGCGGTCGATTTGAAGCCGCCGGCTTGACAGATGTCGCGAACGCTGGGCGAATAGTTGTGTTCTGCGACGAACTTGCGGATGCAAGCCATCGTCTTGTCCAAATTTTCCTGCATTTTTGCCGATGCCATATGCAAATCTCTCTCCTATACGTTCACATTTTAGCACATATGTTCGCATTTTGCAATACTTTTGCCGAAAATAATATACAATTTTGTCGATGTTTTTTATTGTTTTTGCAGACCTAACGATGCAAACTATACGATCTTATTCAAAAAATCGGCTCAAACACTTGACAAAACTTTTAACTCGAAACGATAGAAATTGCCTCTCAAAACGCTTTTGCGGCGAAGTATATAATAATGATAAAAAATATGGAGCGGGTCGCTTGACAGCAATTTTACCGCAAGACGAGACACAGGCTTGCCGCAAAAAATGATATTGCCGTCACTAAGGACGGCAATCGTTCAATTTTTGGGGTCGCGCAAGATGACTTTTCGGGCGGCGTCGCGTTTTATATCGTCGCTGATCGCGGCGTAATGCCGTTTTGTAGTGTTGATGTCCTTGTGTCCGAGCACTTCGGCGACGACATAGATGTCGCCTGTCTCGCGATAAAGTTCGGTGCCGTAAGTGCTGCGCAGCTTGTGCGGGGTGATCTTTTTGAGCGGCGTCACGATTTGCGCGTATTTTTTGACCAAAAGCTCGACGCTGCGCACCGACATGCGCTTTTTTTGGAGCGACACGAACAGCGCCGGCACTTCGTCGAGTTCTTCGTACTTTGCGCGCTCGTCCAGCCAGGCGAGCAGAGCGTCCGCGACTTCATCCGAAAAATACAGGATCGTCTGCGAGCCGCCTTTGCGCGTGATCTTGAATCCGTTGACGTTGAAATCGAGATCGTCCACGTCAAGTCCGACCAGCTCGCTGATACGGATGCCCGTGCCGAGAAAGAGCGTCATGATCGCAAGATCGCGCAATCTCGTCTTTTCGTGGAACGCCGCTTGGCGCGTACCGAGTCCTTCGCCGCTGTCCACGCTGTCCAAGAGGCGCGTGACCTCGTCGACTTCGAGGCGGATTATCGGTTTTTCGTGCAATTTCGGCGTAAGCACCTTTGACGCGGGATCGGAGTCGATAGCGTCTTTGTTGTAAAAATATTTGAAAAACGATTTGATCGTCGACAATTTTCGCGCCTTTGTCTTGACGGTGTTCGAATAGGTCGTGCCTTCGAACTCGTAGTAATTGAGGAATTCGAGAAAGGATTCTATTTGCGAAGTCGTGACTTCGTCAAGTTGTTTGACTCCGAAATTCGACACGTCATAGCTTTGAAATTCGCGGGTTTCGGTGAAAAGATAGTAGAAAAATATCCTGAGATCGTACGCATATTCCAGCCTCGTCAGCGGCGTCGTTCGATTTTCGATACCGATAAAAAATTCGTCGCAAAACTTGGGCAAATCGCGCCTGATCTCACGCAATTTGAGCGTATTGTCGATGTTTCGTTGTTCAAAATAGTCGGTCTTTTTCATAATTCAATGATAACACGCACTGCAAAATATGGCAAGTATTTTTGTATTTTGCGAAAAGATTCACTGAAATTTTGAACAAACATTCGCAAAACATCACAAAATCGAAATAGGCGCGCATTTTCCGATGCGAACAAAAATTCGGCGAATAACAGACACATAATATGCACATGAGTGTTTGAGTTGCTAATAGTTGCCGTTTTTTGCGTGATCGTCTCACTATTTTACAAGCAAAACAAGCCGAACATTAATTCGTGCGTTTACAAACACAAATTTCACGCAAGCGTGTTTATGCGCAGAGCCATTTTTTGAAAATTTTTGAAGAAAAGAGCATTGCGAACAATAATTCATGCGTTTACGGACACGAATTATGTCCAAAGGTGTGCAAATTGAGTTGTCAAAGCGCCATCGATCGATTTTCGATGCAAAATGCAATCGAAAGCTGCAAAAACGATAAACGATCAGGCAGCGAACGCGCTCATTTGATATTGGGCGGTGCGTCAAGTCATTGTCGCTGACCATCAACGTCAAGAAAAGGCTTTATATACTTAAAATGCAATCAACAGATAAATAAGACGCCGGATCCGTTGCAAGGCGCATCCGATAGGTAAATATTTGTTCAAAACGCAGAAAGGTCTACAAGTCGAACAAGCGAAGCTCATAAGCAATGTCAAACAAACAGACAGATGCCGTGCGACTGACTGAAATGCAATGGAATTTTGCAAATCAAGCGGCAAGATCTAAGTGACATCATGATCGCAAGAAACTAAACCTCATAGGACGTGGTAATGAGCAAAAACCATGTTGAAACGCTCGGAATACGAACGTAACGAGATCTTGCGCATAGCGAAATACGATTTTTCGAGCAAGGATTTCGCGTCGATGCTAAAATGACGAAATCATCATATGATCGCGACAAATACGACGGCAGACTTCGATCGGTTATAAGCGCGTCGGTCTAACTCAAAAAATGATCGATCATGGATACATGCAAAGTACGTCGATACAAATCGAAGCCGCATGCAAAGATCTCAAACACGACGAAATCATTCATGAGACTTTATATGGCTAAAATTCGGCAAATTATTTCAAAAATTAACCTTATTTGAAATTATTTTGCGCTATTTATTCGCAAAGCTATCGTTTTGCGAATAAATAAGCAAGGTACAAAAACACATCTCCACCCGCGAATTTTGTCAGATTTTCATCACAAACAACTGCAAGAGCGATCGGAGTGTTGCGAAAATATCGACTTCGATCGGCGCAGGAATAGTTCGCGATGTTAATTTGCGCAGATTGGCGACGTTATGTAAATGCGAACATGTGTTTGACAGCGCTCCCCGTCAATGTTTCGTGCTCTTTGAAGTCAATTATACCGATCTACTGCCGCTCGTGCCGTACCGACAGCGGATATGTCCGATATGATCTTATCTTTGCATTTCGTGTACTCCCCCGCGATCCTTCTATATATAATAAACAATATTATGCTCTTGAAACGGTCAATAATAGCAAAATCAACGGTTTGTGCAGACATTTTTAACAATATGTTACACCGCCCGCTTTACAGTTTATTGCGTACAAAAGGCGTTGAATCGAAGGAGCACTTATTGCGCATACGCGTACAGGCTTACAGTATGATTATTTGTCTGCGATCATTGCTCTGCAATACAACCGCATTGCGAATGTGGATCGGTCTGTTTTCGACCTGCAATGTGAGCGCTCATGCCGGTCTTACATCTTCTCTCGGTCACTGCATATGGACATATCTTTTGATGGTATTTTGCACTTCGCGCTCCTAACACTTTCTTCGTCTTCCATTCTTCAGACCCCTTATCGATTATTATCCGCAAAGTTGATCTCGCATTTTTTGAATTTTCACCTTATATCGAGATAATACTCTTTTGTTACTCAATTTTGCGATATTGTTATGGAAATCATCTTAATCGATAATAATTTTGTGCGCTTTTCAAAATAATTATTTTGTAAATATGCGCTATTGTTTGACTATATCTCCAAAGTGTTGTATCATAGATACAAGGAGAAGATATGGACGCTTCCAACGTAAACATAGACCTGATACGTTCCCATGTGGACACCATCATCCTTAGATCGCTTTGCGACGAGGATAAGTACGGCTATGAAATTTTGAACGAGATCAAGGAAAAGAGCAAGGGGCTGTATATGCTCAAACAGCCCACTCTTTACAGCTGTCTCAAAAGGTTGGAAAAGCTCGGCTACATCCGCTCCTACAAAGGCGACGTTTCAAACGGCGCGCAACGCGTCTACTATTCCCTGCAGCCCGAAGGCAGAGCTTTCCTCGAAAGCGATCAGGTGCAATGGGAGTTCAGCCGCACGATAATCGACAATTTGCTGTCGGACAAAGAATTTGATCCGAACAGCATTCCCCCGTTCGATCCTACCGCCTATCGTCCGATGACTAAGCGTCAGCGCAATCCGCACTCTTACGCGGAGTATTTGGCTTCGTTGTCCGAGCCGGATGACGTCTCTCAGCCTGTACAAGACGATCTTGCCGACGCTCGATCGGCGGAATATTACTCTCAGCCCGAGCCTCAGCCGGAGATCGACGACTCACCTGCTATAGAGCCGACAGAGGAGCAGCCCAGCCCCGAACCTGTCGAAGAGGCTCGTCAAGAGCCCGTCCGCACAGAAAGTTCGTCGAGTTACGGCAGCATCCTCGACATATTCAGACCCAAGCAGGAAGAGCCGCGCGAAGACGTGCAACCTGCGCCCGAGAGACCTGCCCAAACCGCTCCCTCGCGCGATTCGTACCGTCAGCCCGAGCAGGAACGCCCGACGAAGCAGGCTGCGCCCGTGTTTGACATGCGCGACGAAGAGGCGGGCGTAAATTACATCACCAGCTTTGACAGCATTTACAGCGCTCCGAAAAACGATGTTCGCGAATATACAGGCTCGGCTGACCGCAGCAAATATGACGTGTCTGCCGATCAATTCGGTTTTGTTTCACTCAACGAGCTGCGCACACGCTACGCTGCGGAGGGCTACACGATCCGCCCTTACATCAAGAAGAACACAAGCGAGTTCTACATCAACAACTACTACTATTCGGGCAGATTGCTGCGCGATTGCTCGCTGTTTGCGTATGCTCTCTATGCGGTCGAGGTCTTGATCGCGTATTTTGCGACATTCCGCATGACTTCTCCGTCGACATCGGTGGGCTATCTCTTCCTGTTTCTCGGGATAGGACTTCTCTTCCCGGTGTTCGGTCTGGTCAATTGGCTTGTCGACCCGCTCAAACGCTCCAAGGCGAATTTCAGTTTGCGTTCGTCTTTGATCAACTCGTTGATATTCATGCTCAACGCATTGATATTGATAATTTGTTTGGGCTTCTTTGTGTTCGGCGCGCAGATCGACTCCCCGATCACCTCGGTCAAGCCGATCGTCATTCCGATATTGTTCTTGCTCGACATCCCTGCGGCATTGCTCATATACAACGTGCTGTACAGGACTCGGCGCTATCACGTCAGCTAAACATCGCCGCCTTCGGGCGGCTTTTGTTTTGCTGTCACGTCGACGATGAGGCGTTTGGCAGACGCGTCCACGGCGGAAATGCTTTCGGCGATCTGATCGTCACGCAATACGCCGTTGCGCGGTTTTGTCGGTTTGTGCGGCAGCTTTGATTGCACTATTGCCGCTACATTCGCGAGTTTTTCGCTTATCTTTTCACCGTATTTGTAAAGAACAGCGAACACGGCAACAGTTACGAGCGCGATCGCCGCCCACACCGCAATGCCTGCGGCATTTGCGGGAATATTGACCGCGCCCTTATATACCGCGGCGGTCCACAGCACGCCGACCGGGCGCGTGATCAACATCATGACGCCGAACGAGCGATAAGACATCGAGCCGAGCCCGGCGATCACGCAAAGCAGGTCGTCCGGGAAGATGGGCAGCAAAAACATCGCATAGAGCAACAATGTCTCTCTGCCTTTGAGCAATTCTCTGTATTTGGCGACCGATTTAGCTCCGCAAAGCCACACTGCAAGGCGCACTCCGAACGTTCTGCCTGCCGCGAAAGCCACCATCGAGCCTGCGATGATAGCCGCCGAAGAATACAACAGCGTTTCGCCCACTCCGAAAACGGTAAAGCCCGCGATCGTAGTCAGCGTTGCCGGCAGCGGCAGGATCGTGACCTGCGCAAATTGGACGGCGACAAAGATGAGGACGGCGTACGAGTCGTATCGCCGTATCAATTCGAGCAAAGAGTCGGTGTCTTCGAAATATTTTATCCAGCCGTATTCGATCGCGGCGACGTACGCGGCTGCTATCGCCGCAACCGCCAACGAGCCGACGAGCGCCGCCTTGCGTAAAAAGTCTGCGCCTGCGATCAAGCCGACTATCTCGGCTATGACGACAGCCGCGATCAGAGCAAATCCGACATAGACTTGCCACGTCTCCACTTGCGGCGAGCGATACAGAGCCGACAAAAAATGCACGGCGACAAGACATGCCGCCGCTACGACAACTGCTCCGCCCGTTTTTGCGATCTTAGACATATTCCCTCGCAATATAGTATTTGCGCGGAGCGTTCAAAATACTACAAAAAAGCCGCCCGAAGGCGGCGATCTTCAAATGGTATCGATATTTTTGGACGCCTTGGCGATCTCTCCGGTCGCCAGCTTGTCACACCTGTTGTTGTGCACGTTGTCGGCGTGCCCTTTGACCTTGACAAATTTGACTTTGTGGCGGCCGCATTCGAGCAGTAACATCTTCCAAAGATCGGCGTTTTTGACCTGTCCTTTACCGCCTTTGAGCTTCCAATCGGCGGCGATCCAATCGTCGATCCAGCCTTCGAGAAAGGCGTTGCAGACGTATGCGGAGTCGGAATAGACGGTCACATCGCATTGTTGATTGAGCTGTTTGAGTCCTTGGATGACAGCAAACAGTTCCATGCGGTTGTTGGTCGTCTCGCGGTTGTAGCCGCTGATCTCCTTTTCTACGCCGTTATAGATGAGTATCGCCGCCCATCCGCCTGCGCCGGGATTGCCCGAGCAAGCGCCGTCCGTATAGATATCTACCCTTTTCATGCCTTGCCCAGCTCCTCGCTGCGCCTGCGGCACGCGGTCATCCCGTCGATGACGATCTTGTCCATATTTGCGTTGCGGAACGCGTCTATCGCCTGAATGGTCGTACCGCCCTTTGAGCAGACCTTGTCGATCAGGGTGTCAAGGCTGTCGTCGGACATTTCGGCGAGTTTGCACGCGCCGGCGACGGTCGCGAGAGTGAGGCTTTTCGCGACCTCGGGCGAAAGCCCGTTTGCTATGCCGCCCTCGGTCATCGCTTTGATGAAGTAAAAGACGTATGCGGGTCCGCTGCCGCTGACGCAGGTCACCGCGTCGAAGTCCTTTTCGGGGACATAGACCGTCGAGCCTACGCTCTCGAACATCTTGCGGCAGAATGCGTTGCTCTCGCACGAGCAATGATTTTCGGCGATCGCGGTCGCGCCCATACCGACCTTTGAAGGCGTATTCGGCATGACCCTGATGATGTTGCCGCAAATGCCGAGCGCGCTTGCGACGACCTCGGACTTCAAGCCCGCCATGATGCTGACGACCGCCGCCGAGTTTACCGGACGGAGCGAAGCGGCAATGCTCTTGAAGACTTGCGGCTTGACCGCAAGCACGAGATATTCGCTGTTTGCCGTGACATAGCCGTTGTCGACAGTGCATTCGACGCCGTCGATCGGAGAATTGCCCGAAGTGTTGGACATGACGATATCGCTCTTTGCGAGCATGCCGAACGACAATACGCCGTGCACGATCGCCTGAGCCATATTGCCCGAACCCACAAAACCCAATTTGAATTTGAAATCGCTCATAAACTACCTCGCCGACTATTGTATCACACCTCACGATGTTTGGCAACGGATATCGCCAAGACAAAAGCTCAGCCGCCGCTTTTGCTTCGACGACCGCGCTTTTACCCCTCTAAATATAGACTATGCTCTTGTGATCACTATGCCGATATCGCTGAATGTCGAAACACTCATATAGTAGCCGTAATAACCGCCGTCGTCCATCTTCAAGTGATGCGTCTCGCCGATATACAAACTGAAGTCGGGAGGATTTGAAACAAGCAAATTTTGAACTGTTCCGCACGAGATCAAATTGCCGTCTTCATCCGGCTCTGTTACAAGCAAGCAAATTTCATAGACGTCATCTTTTTTCAAACTTGGACCGAAAGCGTCTATGATCGCCGTCATGATATCTTGCGATGCGATCGCGCCGTTCAGCACAAAGGTTCGCGTGGACGGATCTACCGGAGCGGAATCGAGAATGACATACTCTTCAATGTCCATGTGATCGACCGCGGCAAGCGAAACGTAATATTGCTTGTCGGGATCGTACGGTGTGCCGTCGACGATGCCGCTTGCGCTGTATTCGACGAGATCGGGAGAGTACGTTGTAGTGTTCTCGAGATCGTCTATGACGAGATAATGCTCGCGCAAAATATTGATCGCATTCGGCAGCTTTACCCATGTCCTGTTCCAATAATTGGTGTCGTATTCAAGCTTGCGGTAATCGAATTCGAGCGCTTCGTCATACATCTCCCCGGCTATCGCGTAGATGAATTCGTTTACCGAATTTTCAAATGAGAACTTTTCGTGTTCGGTCAGAGCGTAATTTGTCTCCGACGCAAGTGCGTCGGCAAATCTGTTGTAGGTATCGCCGATCGAAGCATACGCCAAGTCGATATCTTTGAACATACCGTTGTTAGGATCGTTGGCAGCGACGATGTTGTCATTGCGATAAGTCTCGTCATAAATAAATCCGACGTGTTTGCAATCGACAAACACCCCATCCGCGGAAATGCGGTTCCGCAGACAATCATCGCAACAATATGATTTTCTAAGCGGCATGACTTTGGTGAACGTATCAAATATATCTTCACGCTCGATCTCATAATCATAATTCAGATCGTTGTATGGATGAAGAGACCAAGAGTCACGTTTACCGGAGTTGTCCCAGCCCATATTGATATAGTTTAGTTCATCGACGCTTTTTTGATAAAAAGTAAGAGATGTGAGGTCCGGGTCGCCGTTATGAATGTCGCCCACCGAATGTTCGGTTTTCAACAAAGTTATATTATCCGCCGAGTCGTAATTGAGCTGGATATACAAATGATTGATCCCGCGAGGATAGACCGCGTCGGTATCATATGCACTGTCTGAGCCGTACGCATTGTTAGATTCTTGTTGCTCGACCGTATCGACCAACTCGTACTCCCTCATATAACAGACAGCATACTTTGTCAGCGAAGTGTCTTTGACATTCGTCATGCGCTGATACATGAGAGGATAGTAGGTCATCCCGAGCTTGAGATATGTTATCACGGTGCAGTCGACCACCTCTTTGCCCTCTTCATTGTAATAGTATTTTACGTCGAAGAAGTTTCTGATATTGGTGAAAGCCGAGCTTCCGCTGATCAACATATTTAGTTTTTTTGAATAAATATCCGACGTCGAAAATCCGGACAGCATTTGCATGTGGATATACGACGATTCTTCATCGTATGACAGTCTATAGTAAGAATGTGTCAACTCGTTGTATGGTTTATAATTTCTTGTAAGATCCAGATCAAACATAAACCATTGATCGTACCCAGGAATGATTGTCATGACGACCTCGATTTGATTTTTGATCTCATAAATGTCGGTATCACTGAGGTACGATGTCGAGCTGATGAATGCGAGCTGATCGTTGAGGGCGTTATATCCGTCCAAATCGAAATTCAAAACATCATCGTCAACGATATACGCTTCATGGTATGCCGAATCGGCGTCGGGATGTTCGCCATAGTCATGATCTTGGCTCGCCAGCGAAAGTTCTGACGAAGTCTCACCCGTGATCCCCGCCAAAATCTCGGTGTTGGGCAGATATTGCGCGTTCTCAACCCTATTGGAAATATATGCGTGTTCTTGAGCCGACATCGGCGAATTTATATCGAATAAATCAAAGAGATTTGGCGACAGCAGTCCTACGCCGATCGCAACGACTACAAAAACAGAAAGCGTGACGGCAATCGCCGCCTTCTTGCCGCGTGACATTTTTTTGCGCGGAGCGCGCACGGCGGCTTTTTCTTTGCGGGTCGAAAAGTAAATATTGCGCTTGATCTCCGCTTTTTTTTGGTCGGACATCTGCACTTTTGACATCTCTTCGCGGTATTTGTTTTCGTCCATCGTCACTCCTCCTCTAACAATTCTTTCAACGCCTCTCTCGCCCTCATCAGGCGGATCGCTACGGCGTTGCGAGTTTTCCCTACCATTTTTGCGATCTCTTTTGCGTTGTAGCCCTCGAAATAGAACAGATAGACGATCGTCCTGTCGAGAGGCTGTAACTTTTGCAATTGCTGCAAAACGTACGAGTCTTGATGGCAATATGTACCGGCGATATTCTCTTCGAGTGGCAGATTTTTCCTTCTCGCCGCCCTCAAATAGTCGCGGCACTTGTTGACGGTCACTCTGATCAGCCAACGCTTCGCGTGTTCCTCGCTCTCGAAAGGGAGATTATTGAGCATCGCCAAAAAGACATCTTGAACGATGTCCTCCGCTTCTTGCGTTACGCCGGTGTTTTGGATCGCGATCCTGAACAGCGTGTCGGCATATTTATCGACGAGTAGCTCGGCTGTGTTGACTGTATCTTCTTCCATCAAGTGCTCCTACTTTATAGTCGAATGAGGAGTGCGGAATATTTCAAAGTTCTTCAAAATTTTTTATAAAAAAATCAGAGACGTTCAAGGAGTTTTTCTGCTTGACGCAAAATACAGGTTTTGACGACTTTGAGCCTGCTGTCCGACCAATTGTAGCGCGCATGCTTTTTGAATTCGAAATCGAACAATCGGCGCAGCTTTTCTTTTTGCGCTTGACCTGCGACTGCGACGGCGTATTGCAAAAAATCCGCATATGCCGCAGGCGTACGAGTAGCCGCATAGCTCTCCCACGACGAAAGGTCGTCTTCCATTGCGTATGTGAGCAACGAAAGCCCGTGATCGAACAGAGGCGCAGGTGCGCATATGCGGTTGCTGTCGTTGTCGATCAACAACCCAAAGTTCCCGAGGTGACGATCCGTGTTCAAAACGACGGCGTCAAAGACGATCATATCCGCAAAACTTTGATAATATTCGTCTCCGAGTTCACGATAATACTTTGCTACGTCGTCAATATTTCCCTTGACAAGACTGCCGGCAGAAATATACGACAAATTCTTGTTTGTAAAGATCTCGCAAGTAGAACAAAGTCTTCCCTTCCATTTGGAAAGATTGTATTTGACAGCGTCAATGTTCATGCATTCCGCGACCTGTGCGGCATAGTATTCGCAATAGGGCTCGTTCCCCGAGTTTGCGAAACCTTCCGTGCCTGATTTGAACAACAAAATTTTGCCGTCTACTCTGCGCCAACACTTTGCGAGCATACCTCCGGTGGTGAATTCCGGCGAAGATCTCAACGCAGAACGTACATTGCTGCCGTATCCGGTAAATGCGATGAGGGACAATGTGTTGCTGAACCTATTGTCGAAAAGATTATAATCGGCAAATTTGCCGTCAAATCGTTCGTCTACGACCCAATAGCAATCGTTGAGGGAAAGTCCTTTGCAAAAGTCTATGATGCCCTTGGTATCTTTTTCGTTTAGACCGAGCTTTGAAAGAAAATTTTGAACATAGGCGCGATTTGAAGGAATTGTTCGACGCTTTAGCCACTTCGCAACGCCCTGTTCGGAACACTCCATATCCAACGGCAAAAGACCGGACGCGCCCTCTGTCAACTCAAGATCGCGTACGAACACTCCGTCAATATCTCGCTCCATTTCAAAACGCATCAAAGGCTTGTCGAATTGTTTAAGAATATATGCCATATTTCCCTCTTGTGATCGCGTATGCACGGTCGACCGCTCTTTACTTCGATTATACCAAACAAAATACACAAAAGACAACTTATTTCAATAATTTGTCAAGAGCCTGCAACGACGAGCGAGAAGTATCAAGAGGCTTTGGTCGATGCAGGTCGCGAGCTGTAACAAATGCGAGCGTCACACGCAACTTTTGCATTCGCAAAAACTTGCGAATGCAATCGCGTCTCCCCTGCCACAAAAAAAGAACGGACGACCCGCTTTGCTGTCGTAGGACAAGACGCGATTCGTAAGGAGCGAGCAATGCGAGCGACAAAGGTGCATCAAGTGCAGTTGAAGCGAGCCGCATATCGTAACGACTGCGAGCGTCACACGCAACTTTTGCATTCGCCAAAACTGCGAATGCAATCGCGTTTCCCCTGCCACAAAAAAAAGAACGGACGACCCGCTTTGCTGGCGTAGGACAAGACGCGATTCGTAAGGAGTGAGCGAAGCGAACGACGGAATAGCGAGCGAAAAGTATCAAGAAACTTAGGACGAAACAAGTTACAAATTGCAACAACTGCGAGCGTCACACGCAACTTGCATTGTATGCAAACTTGCATATTTCGAATCGTGTCTCCCCTGCCACAGAAAAAAAGAACGGGTCCACCGTTCTTTTTTTCTGTGGCAGGGGAGACGCGATTCGAACACGCAACCAATGGTTTTGGAGACCACTACTCTACCGTTGAGCCACTCCCCTAAATTGCCCATTTATTTTACTATGCGTACAATCAAAAGTCAAATGATTTTATCGGTTTTCCTCAAAATAGATCCGTCGTCGTCAAATTGCTCAAACAACGCTCAAAACAGTAGAGTTTCGCAGCGAAATATTGTATAATGATTCTATCAAAACACGGAGATAACTATGCAGACCGATATTTACGTCAATCCCCTGATCACAAGATATGCCGGCAAAGAGATGGCGGCAAACTTTTCGGACGACGCGAAGTTCCGTCTTTGGAGACGGCTTTGGATCGCGCTTGCCCGATCGGAACAAGAACTCGGACTGAACATCACCGACGAGCAGATCGCCGAGATGGAAAAGTACAAGGACGACATCAACTACGAAGACGCCGCGAAGTTCGAGAAAGAGGTGCGTCACGACGTCATGGCGCACGTCAAGGCGTTCGGCAAATTGGCGCCCAAGGCGATGCCGATCATTCATCTGGGCGCGACGTCGTGCTTTGTGACCGACAATGCGGAGGTGATCGTCATCGACCGCGCGCTCGATCTCGTGCTGGCAAAGCTGGTCAACGTGATGGACAAGTTGAAGGCATTCGCGCTCAAATACAAAGATGCGCCGACGCTGGGCTTCACTCACCTTCAACCCGCGCAGCTGACGACCGTTGGCAAGCGTGCGACGCTTTGGCTCGAAGATCTGGAGATGGACTATGTCTCGCTGATCAATCTCAAAAACAGCGTGAAATTGCGCGGCGTCAAGGGCACGACGGGCACGCAGGCGAGCTTCCTCGATTTGTTCGAGGGCGACGGCGAAAAGGTCAAGGAGCTGGAACGCAAGGTCGTCTCCAAGATGGGCTATTCGTCCTTTTACGGCGTGACCGGACAGACCTATCCGCGCAAGTTCGACTACAACGTGCTTTGCGTGCTGTCGCAGATCGCGCAAAGCTGCTACCGCTTCTCGAACGACATCAGGCTTTTGCAGCACATGAAAGAGGTCGAAGAGCCGTTCGAAAAGACTCAGATCGGCTCGTCCGCGATGGCTTACAAGCGCAATCCCATGCGCAGCGAGCGCATCGGTTCGATCGCGAGATATGTTCTGTCGTTGCCGACCAATTGCGCGTTCACCGCGGCGACGCAATGGTTCGAGCGCACGCTCGACGACAGCGCGAACAAGCGCATAGTGATCGCTCAGGCGTTCCTCGCCGTCGACGCGATCCTCAACATCTATCTGAACGTGTCCGAAAATCTCGTTGTCTATGACAAGGTGATCAAAAAGCACATCGACGCCGAGCTCCCCTTCATGGCGACCGAAAACATCATGATGGAATGCGTCAAAGCGGGTGGCAATCGTCAGGAATTGCACGAGCGCATACGCGTGCTGTCGATGGAGGCGTCGCGCAACGTCAAGGTCGAGGGCAAGGACAACAATTTGATCGAACTGATCAAGGCGGACGCGATGTTCGCGGCGGTCAAAGACAGGCTTGACAGCGTCCTCGACGCCAAGAACTTTGTCGGCAGAGCGCCTCAGCAAGTCGTCGAGTTCATCTCTGCGGAGATCGATCCGATACTTGCAAAGCACGCCGATCTGCTCGGTCAAAAGGGCGTCGTGTCCGTTTGATGTTAAGAAAAAAATTTCGGGACCCTTCGGGGTCCCTTTTTCATTGCATAAGCATCCAATCGATAAAGATGCCGAAGCCCTTTGTCGGGTCTGACGTGAACACATGCGTGACCGCTCCGACGAGTTTGCCGTCTTGGATGATGGGGCTTCCGCTCATTCCCTGCACTATACCGCCTGTCCGAGCGAGCAGATCTTTGTCGGTCACGCGGATGACCATGCTCTTGTCGTCGGGGCTGTCCTGACGCTCGACTTTGATGATCTCTATGTCATACAATTCCGGTTCGTTGCCGATGACTGTCGAATAGATCTGCGCTTTGCCGGGCGAGACCTCTTCGCGCGACGCGGCAGCGATCTCTGTCAAGCCGTCCGCGTCGCCGGTGTAGTACCCGAAATTGCCGAATTTGTTGTTTGTGTCGATGACGGCGACGGGACCGTCCGCGCGGGTGAACGAGCCTTCGAGCTGTCCCGCCTTGCCGATCTTACCCTTGACCGCGCCCGTGATATACGCGGGGTATGCAGTGCCGTAGGCGCAATCGACGGGTACGTTTTCGTATACGGCGATCGGGTGACCGAGACAGCCGAAGCGCGCGTTAGCCGGGTCGACAAAGGTCAAAGTGCCGATGCCGTCTATCTTTTCTTGCAACATCAATCCCAATTTATATTTTGACGTGAGCGTGTCCTTGACCGCCTGAACGCGGAAAGTGCGCATTTGTGCGCCGCGCGCGATCTCGAGAGTCGCCTCTCCGTCCGACATCTCCAAGATCTCGGAGATGCTGTCCGCGCTGTCGACCTTTACGCCGTTGACCGTTGTCAAGACGTCTCCGAAAGTGACGTCGGCGTTGTCCATAGGCGACGCGGTCCCGTCCTCGGTGACGACTCCGCTCTTTGCGGTGATCATCAATCCGTCGAGTTTGAGCGAGATCCCAAGCGGAGTTCCGCCCAGCAGTACGCTGTGTTCGACGACGGGGCGCGCCTCTTTGCGTTCGAGTTCGAAAATGCCGAACAACTTGCCCGTGGTCTCGCATGTTGCGTCGTCGTAATCCCTCGTCACGCAGGGCGCTTCGCCCGGATCGCTGTCGCACAGAGCGGTCGCAGCCCAAACTTCTCCTTCGGGTTGCAAGCCGAAATAGCCGACCGCCGCGACCGCGACGAACAGCAGCATCATCACGCACAAAAATCTCTTCATTGCCGTCCTCACGCAGTTAGTTTGCACGGCTTGAAAGATATTATGAAAAAGCCGCCCGAAGGCGGCTCGATCTATCTTTTCTTGAATTCGTCGGCGTATCGTTTCATCTCTTCGGCGTGCGGCAGCGCGTGCGAGCTGTACTCGCTCCCGCCGATGAGCCGTGCGATCTCGCCGAGCATCCCCTTTTCGTCCAACGCGGTCAAAGCGGTGTGAGCGCCGTCTTTGTCCGTGAACTTGTTGATGAGGAAGTGCTTGTCCGCCATCGACGCAAGCTGCGGCAAATGCGTGACTGCGAGCACCTGCCTGCCCTTGGCGATCGTATAAAGTTTTTCGGCGACGACTTGCGAGGTCTTGCCGCTGATGCCGGTGTCTACCTCGTCAAAGACCATCGTCTCTACGCCGTCGATGTCGGAGATGATGTTCTTGACCGCCAACATAAAGCGCGAGAGTTCGCCGCCCGAGATGACCTTGACGAGTTCGCGCAGCGGCTGACCCGCATTGGCGGAGAAAAGGAAGACGACTTTGTCCTCGCCCGACGGATCGGGTTCGCCCGACGTACGCTCTATATCTGCGGCGAAAGACGCATTGTTCATCCCGAGCTCTTTGAGCTGTTTGACCAGCAATTCGCCGAGTTCTTTCGCTGCCTTTTGCCTGAGCGAGTGCAGAGTGTCGGCATTTTTAGCCAGCTTGGTCTTGAGGGTGTCGAGTCTGTCGTTCAGTCGCTCGAGCGCCGCCTCACCGCCCGCGAGGAAATCAAGCTCGGCTTGAAGCTGTTCGAGTTTTTGTTCGCATTCCTCTTCGGTGATCGAATATTTGCGCTTGATCTTGCGTACGAGCGCAAGCCTCTCCTCACACCTCTCGGCGGCGTAGGGATCGAAATCGTCCGAAGCGATGAGGTCGCTCAAAGTCGCGGCGACGTCCTCTGCCTCCAATTTGAGCGACTCGAGCCTGCGCTCGATCTCGGCATATGCCTCGTCGTAATCGGCGACAGAACTCATCGACCTGCGCGCGGAGACGATCTGTGAAAGTGCGCTTGCGGAGTCGCCGTCCAGACTGTTTTGAGCGTCGGCGAGCGCGTCTCGTATGCGTTCGGCGTTGTTGAACTTCTTTCGTGCGGCGATCAACGCGTCCTCTTCGCCCGGCTCGAGCGCGGCGTCTTGCAGTTCTTTGATCGCGTCTTTGACCTCTTCGGTCTTTGCCTCGACGTCGGTCAGCGAGCCGTACTCGGCGATCTCGCGCTTGGTCGTATAATATTCGGCGCAGAGCGTCGATCGTTCGGCAGTCGCCTGCGCCAAAGCCTCTCCGGCGAACTTGTCGAGCACCTTGATGTGATTTTCTTCACTGAGCAAGCCCGTCGCCTCGTGCTGACCGTAGATGTCCGCGAGCGCATGCGCGATCGATCTGAGCACGCCGAGAGTGACGCGCGAGCCGTTGATGCGGCAGACGTTCTTGCCGTCGACGGACATCGTGCGTGCGAGCAATATCTCCCCGCCGTCAAGCTCTATGCCGTTCTCTTCGAGAAGCGCCGCGGCGGGGGAATTTTGACTTGTTTGGAAAAGCGCGGTGACGGAAGCGGAATCGCACCCGTAGCGGATGAGCGACTTGTCCGCCCTCTCGCCCAGCACAAATTCGAGGCTGTCGATGATGATGGACTTGCCCGCGCCCGTCTCGCCGGTGAGGATGTTGAGCCCGTCAGCGAACTCCGCCTCGAGATTGTCGATGAGCGCTATGTTTTTGATGTCGAGTGAGACCAGCATTGGCGCACCTCAAACGAGATAGGATTCGAGCAATTTCACCGTCTCTTTGACGTCCTCTCCGTCGGCGATGACGGTGAAGATGGTGTCGTCACCGGCGAGAGTGCCGATGACCTGAGGCAGATTGAGATGATCGATGAACGCGCACGCACTGTTCGCGCCGCCGATGACAGTCTTGATGACGATGATGTTCGCCGCGCTGCGCACCGAGAGCACGCATTCTTTGAAGATGTTGCCGAACTTTGCGGAGATCTTGTGGGCGCCGCCGTCCGCTTTGACATACTTGTATTTTCGCTCCGTGCCCGAAACCTTGACCAGTCCAAGCTCTTTGATGTCGCGCGAGACGGTCGCCTGAGTCGCGTCGAAGCCCTGTTTGCGGAGCAATTCGACGAGTTCGCCCTGAGTGCCGACCTCGTGTTTGTCGATGATGTCGAGTATGATCTGTTGTCTTTTGGATCTGACCATGTCACTCCCCCCAATACGAAAGTTTTGTCACGAGTTTTTCGTAAAAGCTCTGTTTGCCGAAGCGGATAAAGAGCGCGTCTTTTGGGCTGCGCGCGATGTCGATCGCGCAATTGCCGTCGCCGAGCGCAAAGATGCGTCCGTCCGCGGTGAGGCGCATGCCTGAGCCGCCGCAGACCAGCTTTATGCGGCTGTCCGAATTGACGACTATGGGGCAAAAATGCAGCGAATGCGGGCAAATCGCGTTGATTATGAACGCGTTGACGTCGGGAGCGAGCACGGGACCGTTGCAGGACAGCGAATAGGCTGTCGAGCCGGTCGCGGTCGCGACGATGACGCCGTCTCCTCTGACCGAATCGGCGTGATGACCGTTGACGGAGACGTCGATCGTGCACACGCGCGAATTGCTGTCCGTGCCGAGCACGATCTCGTTGAGCGCGAGTATCTTTTCGCTGCCCGTATCGGCGCAAAGCATCGCTCTGCGTTCGACAGTGCATCCGCCCGAAACGAGCGCGTCGACGACCTTTTCGAGTTCGTCCTTTGACGCTTCGGACAAAAAGCCTATCCTGCCGAGGTTGACACCGAGGATAGGGATCTCGTTCTGCGCGCAGTAGCCGACGACGTTGAGCATCGTGCCGTCGCCGCCGAACGCGACGAGCACGTCGCCTATCTTGCCCGCCTTGGCGAGATCGCGCGACGCGTCCGAGCCGCCGTCGCCGTAAAAGTAGCCGCACTCGACGCCGCGCTTGGCGAGAATGCCGCAAAAACGCTTGGCGATCATGCCGTGCGGATCTTTGTTATAGTTGGTGTAAACGCCTATTTTCATACAAAGGTATTATATAATACCGCGCAAAATTATTCAACGATTTTTGCATAAATGAATAAAATCAAATTTTGACCAGCCCGATAACGTACTCTACGTTCTTGTCCTTTTTGATAGGCGCTTCGGTGAGCGCGAACGCGTTCAAGCCAATGCTTTCGGCAAAGCCGCGTATGTCTTTGACGACGAGATCTCGCGTCTTTTGCGACGTTACTATCCCGCGCTTTGACAGCGCCGCCCGCCCCGCTTCGAATTGCGGCTTGATGAGCGCAAAGACGCGCCCGCCCACTTTGAGCAGCTCTTTTACGGGTGGAAGGATCAATTTGAGTGAGATGAAGCTGACGTCGATCGTCACGACGTCGCAGGGCTCGCCGAGGTCGCTTGGCGTGATGTAGCGTGCGTTGAGCCTGTCCTTGACGACGACGCGAGGGTCGTCTTTCAATCTTTCGGGCAGCGCGCACTCGCCGACGTCGACCGCAAACACCTTCGCCGCGCCGCGTTTCAAAAGGCAGTCGGTGAAGCCGCCGTTGGACGCGCCGATGTCCGCGCATATCGCCCCCTCGACGCTTGCGCCGAAATCGGTCAACGCCTTTTCCAGCTTGTCGCCGCCGACCGACGCGAAGTCTTGCGCCTCGCGCAACTCTATCTCGGCGTCGTCGGGGACGTCCTTGGACGGCTTGTCGACGCAGACGCCGCGATAAAAAACGCGCCCCTCTTCGATGAAGCGGGCGGCTTTTGTCCTGCTTACGCCTGTCTTGGAGGCGACGAGCGCGTCGAGTCTCATTCTTCGAGAGCGCGGAGTATCGCCGCGCAGTCGGTCTTGCAAAGGCGTTGCACCTCCGAGACTTCGCCCATCGGATAGAGCCCGTCGGCATAGCCCAGCACTTTGACTTTGGGGAAGATGTCGCTGTCGCGGCGCGCATAGTGATTGCGGACCGCCTCGCCGAACCCGCCGTCAATGACTCCGTCCTCGATCGCGATCACCTCTCTGTCGTCGATCAGATCGAGCAACTCGACGTCGAGCGGCTTGGCAAAGCGCGCATTGACAAACGCTGTCTTGATGCCCATATCTTTCGCTTTGCGGACGGCTTTGACAGCCTCGGCGCAGCTTTGAGCGCCGCACGCGAGCACGACTTTGTCCGCAAGCAGGACCTCGTCGGGATCGAAATCCCACTTGCCGAGTTCGATCGGCGTATGTCTGTCATATGCTGCGGGCGCACCGCCCTTGGGGTAGCGGATCTCGAGCGGATGATCGAAGCCGACCGACCATTCGAGCGCTGCTCTGAGCTCTTCGGTGTCCTTGGGACAGCAGATGGCGATGTTGGGCAGCTCGCGCAAAAACGAGATGTCGTAGACTCCCTGATGCGTCGGTCCGTCGCCCGAGACTACGCCCGCTCTGTCCACACAGAAGGTCACGGGCAGATCGTTGATGCACACGTCGTGTATCACTTGGTCGTAGGCGCGCTGCAAAAAGGTCGAATAGATCGCGACATAGGGCTTTTTGCCGCCGAGCGCAAGCCCGGAGCTCATGCACACCGCATGCGCCTCGGCGATGCCGACGTCGAAAAAGCGGTCGGGGTGTCTGTCGGCAAACGCCGAAAGTCCTGTGCCGCCCTTCATCGCGGCGGTCACGGCATAGATATCCGCATTTTTGTCCGCGAGGTCTGCGAGCGTCTCGCCGAGCACGTCCGAAAACGCGACGACGTCCGACTGAGGCTTTGAGTAGCCGTGATATCGTTCGCTGTCCTCTTCCGCCGGGGCATAACCCTTGCCCTTGACGGTGTCGACGTGGACGATACAGGGACGCTTGGCGCGTTTTGCCTTTTCGAACGCCGCGCACAGCGCGTCGATGTTGTGTCCGTCCGCAACGCGTATATAGTCGAGTCCGAGCGCGCCGAGCGACGCCTTCGCGCTTTTTACATCCGCTTTGAGCCCGTTCAAGACGCCGGGCACAAGCCCCACGTTGCGCGAGATGGACATGCCGTTGTCATTGACGATCAAGATCGCGTTGGAGCCGAGACCTACAAGGTCGTTCAGTCCTTCGTATGCAAGTCCTCCGGTCAGCGCGCCGTCGCCGATGAGCGCGACGACTTGACTGTCGGGGCAAGCGCGCGCGATGCCGCAAAGCAGCGAGACGGACGTCGACGCATGACCGGTGTCTGCACAGTCATATACGCTCTCTTCCCTTTGCGGAAAGCCGGAAAGTCCGCCCAGACGGCGCAGCGACGCGAACGCCTCACGCCTGCCGGTGAGGAGCTTGTGGGCATAGCATTGATGACCGACGTCAAAGATGAATTTGTCTTTGGGGCAATCGAAGACGCGGTGCATCGCGACAACGATCTCGACAACGCCGAGATTGGAAGACAGATGCCCGCCGTTGGAAAGCACGACGGAGACGATCTCTTCGCGAAGTTCCGCGGCGAGTTCGTCCAGCTGTGCTCTATCCAATTTTTTGACGTCGGAAGGAGATCCGACGCGATCGATGATCTTCATTGCGCTCCTTTGCGGCGTGTGTGCCGCTAACTAAATTATACTTTCAATCGTAGCGAAAATCAACAACAATGGCGAAAATAAACGCATATTGCACACGGATATAAATGTCCTACATCGCGCAAATCGAGCCGTGAGAAAGAATGTTTCGGCAAAAATCAAGCTCTTGCGCAAACTGATTTTGTCAAAAAGTTCTCGCCCCGAGAAGGTCTGCAAGCTCAAAAAGCGGCTTTGAACGCTCGCCGAGAGGCGCTACCGCGTCCAGCGCGTCCTCAAAATATTCCTTCGCCTTATTGTTCGCTCCGTCCACGCCAAGCAAAGTTACCGCGGTCACCTTGCCCTCGTCGCTGTCGCTGCCGATGTCCTTGCCGAGCTCCTCTCTCGTCGAAGTGACGTCGAGCACGTCGTCGCGGAATTGGTATGCAACGCCGATGTCGTAGGCATAGATCTCCAATCTTTTGAGCGTCAGATCGTCCGTGCCTCCGACCGCCGCGCCCGACATCAAAGCCGCGGCGAGCAAAGCGCCCGTCTTCTTGCGGTACATCTCTTCGAGCGAAGCAAGGTCGCGCGCGCTGCCCGACACGTCTGCCGCCTGACCGCCGATCATGCCCGAAACGCCCGCCTTGCGCGCTATGATCTCGGCAGCACGGCGTTTCGCGGGAGTTACGGCGTCGGAGATGAGGATCTCAAACGCGAGGTTGAGCAGCGCGTCGCCGCACAGCACGGCGATATCTTCGCCGAATTGGGCGTGGATGGCAGGTTTTCCGTGACGATAAGCGTCGTTGTCCATGCATTCCAGATCGTCGTGTACGAGCGAATAACAATGAATGCACTCGATAGCCGCCGCAAAGGGATCGGCGTCTCTTCTGTCGCCGCCCGCCAAGTCCGAACCGAGATAGCAAAGCGCGGGGCGAAGCCTCTTGCCGACAGACAAAAGCGCATTGTCGATCGGCAATTTGAGCGCGTCGGGGATGTCCACGCCTCTCAAATAGCCCGAAAGCAATTTGTCGAACGCCTCCGCGTCGACGTAGCGCGCCAAAAACTCTTTCATTGTTCGTCCGGATCGAACTTTTCGACCGTGAGCGAATCGAGTTCGCCTTTAAGTTTTGTCACGCTGCCCTTGATCTCGGTCAGCTTTTCGGTGCACTTGCGCGACAACTCGACCCCCTTTTGAAACAGCGCGACGCTGTCGTCGAGGGTGACGTCCTTGCTCTCGAGTTTACGCACGATGGCTTCGAGCTCGGACAGAGCCTTTTCCAATTGAAACTTTTCGCTCATATCTTTTTGACCTCCTCGATCTTGGCGAGGGCTTGTCCGTCCGCGCCCCTCACTTCGATCTCGTCGCCGGGGACGAGTTCGGCAACCCCCGACAATCTTTTGCCGTTCTTTGAGACGGCGAAATATCCCTTGGCGAGAATGTTCGCCGGGTTTACATCCGAAAGTCTGGTCACGGCAGCTTTGAGCGCCGCCATAGCGTCGTTGACCGCGTTTTGAGTCAAATTAGACATATTTTGGCTCAATACTTCTATTTTTCGCTCTAATTTAGAACAATTCATCAATATCTGTGATGAAATCTTGCTGCCGTAAACACTCAACGCATTTGTTGCGTCTTGCTGTTTGCGCACCGCCGAGACGTACATCGACCTCAAATACTCCTCTATCCTCGCGAGCAGATCTTTGACGTCATATGCGACGAGCTGAGCCGCAGCTGTCGGCGTCGCCGCCCTGACGTCCGCGGCAAAGTCGCAAAGCGTGAAGTCGGTCTCGTGCCCCACCGCGGAGATGATCGGAGTCTTTGCCGCATAGACTGCCTTGACGACTTTTTCTTCGTTGAGCGGCATCAAGTCTTCCGCGGAGCCGCCTCCCCTTGCGATGACGATCGCGTCAAAGCCCAGCTTGTCGACCACGGCGAGCTCTCTGACGACAGCATCCGCGCATGCGGCTCCCTGCACCGGAATGTCTCTGACGACGATGTCGATTACGCTGTTGACCTTTCTCACCGTTGTGACGATGTCGCGTATGACCGCGCCGCTCGCCGACGTCAGCACGCAGATCTTTGAGCAAAATTCCGGGATCGCGACTTTGTGCGAGTCGTCGAAATAGCCCTCTTCGAGCAATCTTTGTTTGAGTTGAGCGAGTTTCAGCGCCGCGAGCCCCTCTCCGAACGGCTTGATCTCGTCGATATTGAAGGACAGTCTGCCGCCTTTGGCGTAGTAGTCTACGCTGCCCTTGGCGAGCACCGTCTCTCCCTCTTTCGGGAGGTAGGTCTTCGCGTAGCGGAAGCAGCAGCACTGCACCTGCGCGTTAGCGTCCTTCATAACAAAATAAGCGTGTCCGCCGCTCGTCCTCAATCCGCTGACTTCTCCGCAAAGAGTGATGCCGCGAAGCATCTCCTCCGCGACGAAAACGTCGTGGATATATTGGTTGAGTACGGTCACGCTAATGAACTTGTCCTGCATGACGCTATCTTGACTCTTCCGCCTTTTCAGCCGCCTGCAAAGTGTTGGCGAGCAACATCGTGATGGTCATCGGACCGACGCCGCCCGGCACCGGAGTGATGAAAGACGCCTTATCCTTGACCGCGTCGAAGTCGACGTCGCCGACCAGCTTGCCGTCCACGCGATTGATACCGACGTCGATGACGATCGCGCCCTCTTTGACCATGTCGGCTGTGACGAAGCGCGGCTTGCCGATCGCGGCGACAAGGATGTCCGCCTCGGACGCGACCTTTGCAAGGTCTGCGGTCTTGCTGTGGCAGACGGTGACCGTGCAATCTGCGTTGAGCAGGAGCATCGCCATCGGCTTGCCGACGGTGTTGCTGCGCCCGATGACGACTGCGCGCTTTCCTTTGAGCGAAGTGCCGGTGCTCTCGATCAATTTCATCACGCCGTAGGGCGTGCAAGAGATCGTGCGCGGCTTGTTCATCGCGAGAAGTCCCATATTCGTCGGGCTGAACCCGTCGACGTCCTTGCTGTCGGGAATGAGCGAAAGCAGATATCTCTCGTCATATCCCTCGGGCAGCGGCAGCTGTACGAGGATGCCGTCGACATTGTCGTCCGCAGCGAGTTCGCGAAGTTTTGCGGCGATCTCCTCTTGCGGCGTCGTGTCGCCGTATTCGTAAGACAGCGACGCCATGCCGACCTCGGCGCACCCTTTGATCTTGTTGCGCACATATGTCTGCGACGCCGGGTCTTCGCCGACGATGATGACCGCAAGACATGGCTTGCGACCGAATTTTTTCTCGAAAGCGGCGACGTCAAGCGCGAGTTTTTCGCGCGTGTCCGCCGCGACCTGTTTGCCCAGGATCAACATATCAATTGCCCTCCGTTTCTTTGAACACGCCCGCGAGCACGCCGTTGACGAACTTGCCGCTCGACTCCGAGCCGTAGACCTTGACGAGGTCGACGACTTCGCTGATCGCGACCGCCGCCGGGATCCCGCCGTACTTCATCTCGTAGGTCGCAAGCAAAAGCGCCGCGAGATCGGGCTTGAACACTCTGTCGTAAGAAAAGTTTTTGAGATTGCGCGCAATGCACGCTTTGAGTTCTTCCCTGTGTTCGGCGACGCCGTCGACGAGTTTGCGTACATAGTCTCTGTCGTCGTCGGTGAGGGACGCGTCGGCGAGGAGTTCTTTTTCCTCTTGCTCGTCCGCTTGGCATTGTTCGTGAAAAAGTGATTGAAAGATGAGTTTGTAGGCGTGATCTCTTGCCGTTCTTCTGCTCATAAAACCGTACCTGTCACCGCGTCAATCGGCATAAACGACGCCTGCTACGACGACGTTGATCGCCTTGACCTTGTAGAAAGTCGCCTTTTCGACCTCGGTTTTGATCTTGTCCTGCATCTGCGCGACGACTTCGGGGATGACAAAGCCGTAGTGGATGTTGACCGAAATGTCGATAAGCGCCGTCTTGTCGCTGTACAACTCGACTTCCACGGCGCTGTTTTTCTTCTTTTTCTTTTTGCCGGGCTTGGAGTCGTCGCCTGCGTCATACGAGACCGATGCGACGCCCTTGACCTGCATCGCGGCGCTTGTCGCGACCGAAGTTATGATGCTGACGTAGGTTTCCAAAGCCTGTTCATTCTTGTCTGCAAAGGACATAGCGTACCTCCGGATACGCTAATATGATAACATATCCGGAGGCATTTGACAAGCGGTTAAGCCTCATAAGGTACGACTACCACCTGCGTTGCGGCATAGTCGGTCTCTTCGAGGATGATGCCGAGGATCTGCGACACCTGGGCTGCCTCGAGTTCGGGCTGATCGACGATGATATTGATGTTTTCGGTGCTCATCGTGACGATCGCGTCCTCAAAGCCCTTCGCCTTGATGAGGCTCTCGATCACGAGTTCCGCCTCTATGTTGCCGAGGAGTTCCTGTTTCATCTCTTCGGCGGTGGTCTTAGCCTCCGCGCTGGAGTCCTCGGACGAGATTATCGCGTCGAGATAGGACATCTCTTCCGCTCTTGCGGTCTCTCTGTTGGTACGGTAATCGGAGAAGAAGGTCGTCACCGCGTCTCCGCCCACCGTCGTCGGATCGTCTCTGCTCAACAGATCTCCGTTGAGCACGAAGTTGAGGACGCCCGTCAGCACCAAAAGCGCGACCATGCTGCACAGCACGATGACCTTTTTGGCGTTTGCGGAAAGCCCCTTTTTGACTTTGACTGTTTGCTCTGCCATAAATTTACCTCCATGGAATGTTGCGGCATTTTTTGCACGTCTGCTATATGTATATTTTGCCGTCCGCCGGATATGCACGACTTTTGTTTTTCGCGCATATTCGCGCTATTTCATCTCGAACACTTTGACCGCAAGCCCCTCGACGTCGACAAGCGCGCAGACCGCGTCGATGATCTTGAGCTTGGTCATCACGTCGCCGCCTCCCTCGGCGACGACCACGACGCCCTTGACCGGAGCAGGCGACGTGGAGATGACGAGCGGCTGCTCCACTCCGTCGACGATCACAGTTACGGGGCGGGAATGAGAATTGCTGTTTTCGACGACGCGGTCGCCGCTACCGTCGCTGTCGGTGGTGACGTTGCTCTCCTCTTCGCGCTCGTAAGCGATCTCGCTCTGTCCCTCTCCGTCGTAGGTGATCATGACTTTGCACTTGCCCACTCCGTCGATCTCGGACAAGACTTCAGCGATGCGACTTTCGAAGTCGACTTCGGCGCTCTCTTGCTCTCCGCCCAAAAAAGCTGCGACGCACGCGACGGCGATCAGCGCGAGCGCGATCGCGGCAACAAGCCTGATGTGTTTGATCGACTTGATCTTTTCCCAAATTCCGGCATTGGCGGTCGGGTCATTCTCTTTGTCCATAAATTTTTACCTCCTCGCAGCCGAGACATTTTTTGACGATCTCGGCGATCTCGTCTTTGTCTCCGTCGGACGCGCTCTTGCAGTCGGACACGTCGACATTCGCGCGCTGCGGACGATAGGTCTTGCCCGCCGCGGCAAATATGTTGACCTTGCAGCCGTCAAACCCTGCCGCGCTCAAAGCGGTCTCGGCGCGCTCTTCGTCGCTCTCTTCGATGCGATCGTACACCTCGCTCAAAAACGAATCGTCAACGACCGCCGTCGCGTCCCCTTCTACTGTTCTAAATTGCGACAGCACGTTTGCAATGGGCGACGCGAGCACGAGCACGACGATCAGCGCGTACGCACCCTTTGCGTATTTTGCGGTGTCGCCCGGCGGCAAAATTATTTCGAGCAGCACGCCTGCGGCGACGATCCCGACTACGCTCATCAGCCACTCTGCCATCAGATCACCCCCGCATTACAGCTTGCGACCGCGCACATCATTGCGATCACGAACGCGGCGCCCAACGCGATGAGCGCCTCGGCGGCTACGGAAATATTTTTAGCCGTCGCCGACAGCATCGCCGAAAAGCGGCTGTCCGAGAACGGTTCGACAAGCCCCGCGACCAATTTGAGTCCGAGAGATGTCACCGCGAGTTCGACCACAGGCACGGCGACCGCCGCAACCACCGAGAGCGCAAGCACCGCTCCGAGCGAGTTCTTGATCAACACGACGGACGCGAGCACGAGGTCGAGACCGTCGGACAGATAGCCGCCGAGAAGCGGCAAATAGCTCTGCACCGCGAACTTCGCCGCCTTGATCGAGACGGAATCGGCGATCGAGCCGGATATGCCGCCGATCGTGACGAGCGTGACGAACAGCCCGAACACCGCCGCAAGCACCGTCTTTGCCGCAGATGACAGAAAGGAGCGGAACTTGTCCAATTTGACGGACGGCGAGATGTTGCCGACAACACCGATCGCGGTCGCGGCGACAAACAACGGCAGCACGATCGCGGTCACTGCGCTCGAAACCGCGCCCGAGAGCAGCGACATCACCGGCGCCATAGCCGAAGCAGTCGCGGTGCCGCCGGTCGCGGTGAGCAAGGTCAGCACGATCGGGAACGCGCCCTGCATCAACGAGTTGAGCGAGTTGGCGCAATCGAACGCGCGTTTAGCGACCGCTCCGACCCTCACCAAGACGACGGTCGCGGCGGCGGCAAAGCAGACGAACGCAATCAATTCCGACGTCTGCTTTTTGAGGAAGGACGAGGACATGCCCGCAAGCACCGAGTACAAGAGCGCGATAGCAAACACCGTCACGCACACCGCGAGCATATCGGTGACCGAACCGAGCGCAAAGTCGGCGGTCAAGCCGAGGATCTTGTCCGCGCCGCCGTCATAACTTCCGTCGAGCAACGCCTCGATCGCGCTTTTGAGGTCGCCGCCGAGCGCCGCTTTCGTCTCTTCGTCGAGCGAGTCGAACCACCTTTCGAGCTGAGAGAGGTCGAGGTCGTCAAGCGTCTGTTCGACGTTTTGGGACAACTCCTCTTCCACGCTCTCTTCGGCGGAGCACACGCCCGCCGAAAGCAGCGCGACGATGATCAGCAACAACACCAATATACCCCTCTTCATCACAGCTCCGCGATCAGTCCGCCGACCGTGTCGATCAACGCGCCGACTATGGGCAGCGCGAGCAAAAATATCGCTACTTTGCCGGCGAACGCGACCTTGCGCCCGATCGACGCACACTCTGCGTCCGCGCACACCTCGGATGTGTACTCGGTCAGATACCCTATGCCTACGATTTTGAGCAGCGCGGCAAAGAGCGACTCGTCGACGCCCGTCTTGTCGATGATCTCATGCAGCTTGACGACCGCCCCGCCCAGAGAGTTGAGCGTGATGATGAGGATGATCGCGCCGGTCGCAACGACAGCGAGGATCGCGTAGCGGTTTTCGGTGGTCTTGAGCAGCATCGCCGCGCACAGCCCGACCAGCCCCACGCCTATGACCTTGAAGATGTCCATCAATACAGCTCCAAGATGGACTTTACGCTGTCGAAAAGTCCGCCCAGGAGGTCGAGCACCATGACGAGCACGATCGCCAGCCCGGCGAGCGTGACGAAGGTCGCGAGCTCATCCTTGTCGCTCTTTTTGAGCACGGTATTGACGATCGCGGTGAGCAACCCCACTCCGGCTATCTTAAATATTATGTCGACTCCCATATTCCTCCTTCAAGCGAGCGCGAGCATGACGGCAATGCCGACGAGCACGCCGAGCTTTGCTGCGAGTTTTCCCGTCGTCGAATACTTTTTCACCGCGATTTCCCGCGTCGGCGCGAACAGCGCGCGGTATCGTCTCAATTCCGTCAATTGAGTGTCTGTGTCATACTTGCCAAGCGAGTCGAGCATCTCGACGACGCGCCGCCTTTCGTATGCGGAAAAGATCGGCGATTTGAACTCCGTTTTTTGTCCCGCTCTGATGTCGCCGGCGAACTTTCTCAACAGCGCGAACAGCTCTCCTTTTTTGTCGGCGGCGAAGTCCTCAGTGAGTTTTGGAAGCGGCGTTTTGGCATACGATATCCCGCGTTCGAGCGAGTCGAGATATTCGATCAACGCGTCGAAAAACGCACTTCTCCGCTTGTACAGATCGCATATCCCGAAGCCGACATACGCACAGCAGACAAAAAGCGCCGCGCCGACGATCAAAGAAGACAATTCTTTTTCGCTCCGTCATAGACGGACGCGACGACGCCCTTGCCCGACAGCGTGACAAAGTATCGTATCGTCGCGGCGAGCGCGCCGTAAGTCGGGTCGGCGAGCAGTCTTGCCGCGCCGTCCGAGTGCGCGGTCGCGAGCACTTTGACTCCGCATCGGACCGCATCGGCGATGCATTCGACCTCGTGTTTGCCGAACAGCTCGTCTGTCGCGAGGACGTCCGGTCTCATTGCGCGTATCGCCTCGACATAGCCGTCGCGCTTGTTCGCGAACAGCACGATGTCGGTGTTTGCTCCTACATCGCAAGTCGGGACGCCGTCGACGCTCGCGGAGATCTCGTTGCGCTCGTCGATCGCGAGCACGTTTTTGCCGCTGTCGGACAGCCTCTTGATCATATATCTGAGCAAAGTGGTCTTACCCATGCCGGGCGGCGACACGATCAAAGTGTTTTCAAATCGATTGACGATCGCCTCTATCCGTCTGTCGCAAAAGTCGACCTCGTGAGGTATGCGAATGCACAGCGACGACACTTCGCGATATGCGGATAGCTTTCCGCCCTTGTAGACGCACTCGCCGCACACGCCTATGCGCACGCCGCCGCGATAGGTCAAAAAACCCTGAGCAAGCAAAGTCTCTGCGGCATACACCGACCTGTCCGTAGCTACGGCTAGCGCGCCGCGCACGTCTTCGATCGTCGCCGCGCGTCCGATCGCGGCATACCCTCCGCCGCGCGACACGGTCGTCTTTTTGCCCGCGCGCAATCTGATCTCGGTCACGCCGGACGGGTCTTGGATGCATGCGGCGATGTCTTCGGGCAGCAATTTGAGCCAATCGTTCATACTCACCTCTCGTCGTCGCGGCTTGTCCGAAACCGCGACCGCTATAACATATGCGGACAAGTTGCGGATAAGACTATCGGGCAAAAGCGAAAATCGCCACCTGTAAAAGCCGACAAAAACACCTATCTTCGCGTCAAATCGCCAAACCTATCCCACGAAAGACAAGCCGCCCCGAGACGCGCCAAAAACTTTATGCTTTTGACATCTTACGGACAAACTCTTTTACATTCCGTCCGCAAAAGGAGCAAAAAATACGCCCCGCCGCTTGATCGGCAAGGCGCATGGGAAAATCGCTAAAACGCAAACGGTCACTTTGCGTCGGGTCGGCAAAGCGGATCTATCTCGACGAACCACCCCATCTCAAAGCGCACTTCTTTGCGCTCGATGTCGTCGTTTTGGTAATCGCAAGTCAGCACTCCGATCAGTTCGAGACCTTGACTGCGATAGAAATCTATCGCCGCGACATTGCACGATTGCGTTTCGAGGATGAGCATTCGGCAATCGCTCTCTTGCGTCTTTTGTTTGGCAAAGGTCATCAATTCGCTGCCGATGCCCCGTCTTCTCGACTTTTCGTCAACCCAAAGTTCGGTCACTCGGATGCGTTTCGCCCACTTTTCGTGGAAGAGTTCGATCGCGGCGATCAACTTGCCCTTTTCGAACACGCCGTACGCGATCGCGCCGTCAAAGTGGTCTTGATAGAGCCTGTCCGGGAAATCGTATTCGCCCTGATCGTGGCGGACGGGCTTTATGTAACAGATTCAACGTAATGACAAAAACTTGTTTTCGCGGCAGTCAAAGCAATACCAAATCGCCGACACAGACAAAAAGAACGATACATGCGTACCGTTCTTGGCAAGGTTTACGGAATATTTCCGACAACCGCCGTTCTTAAAGGTCGAGTAATTTAAGGTGCATTTGCCGTTTGCGCACCCCTCGTAAAGGAACGTCAACCATAACTAATATTATACGCTGAAGACAGAAAAAAGTCAAACAAAACGATATGCTTTCCGTATACGGCGCAACGCCGTGAATTGTTTCATACTCATATAGAAAGCTGTTACAGCTTAAGGAGTTGAAACAAATGATAAATGAATTGATCTCAACCAAACAACAGCACGCATATTTCGTGTATACTTGTTCTATGCTCGGCGACTCTGTTATTACTCATATAATAGAGTTGCCGTTTTTTGATGTATCGCGTGCTCTTCGCATTCAATTAAACTTGGGGCGTTTTTGTTGGAAGATGTTCAATGCCGAAGAGTCTTCGGATAGAATTTGTATTGGTATTCGTTCTGCTCGTTATTGGGCTAATAAATTTCGTGATGAACACACTTGTTATTTTCGGTCATTGAATTTGTGCTATATGGATAGAGGCATTAAGTTTATGACTTGGAAAGAGTTTTGTTCTTTTGCTTTTGATAAAAAGCAAATAGTGAGGTGATGGAATTGCAACTAAAGAAATCAAACGGCGAAAAAGCAAGTTGTGCAATATGTTTTTTGCAAAGAAAAAACACTTCTTGTTTCCGCTTATACCTCTTGTTTTGGCTTTTGTAGGCACAATCATTTGTCCTATCGTAATGAGTACAGATCCGCAATACTATGCCCACCTAACGGCGCTCGATTGGAATAGTATTGTGTTGCTTATCCTCTTCGCTCTTCCCAACACATCGTGACATCACTCACCTCACACTTACCACTCCAAAATCTCAACACCCACCCAAAAACCTCCCTTCACTCTCATAACACAACTCAATCATTTGTTGCATTCTCACCAACACATCATCACCCTCATATCACATCATAAAAATTTCTCACCACTCAACCTACAAAACACACCAAAACATAACCCATCACTCTCAAATCCAAATTTAATAAACTACCGCACTCTCTCCAACGCCGCATCACCCTCATATCGCCTAAAAAATCTCTCATCACTCAACCCGCAAAACTTATTGATACCCAACTCTATCAAAAACAGCACCACACACACCACACAAACAAACTAGCACCACCTCACAAACCAATCATCTCCCAACACATCGTGACATCACCCACCTCACATCTACCACCCCAAACTTATAACACCACCACTCACTCTCAAACACACAGCTAAATCAACCAACACACTCTCACCAACACATCATCACACTCCCCAACTTAAATCTCAAAAATCTCTCATCACTCAACCCACAAAACTTATTGATACCCAACTCTATCAAAAACAGCACCACACACACCACACAAACAAACTAGCATCACCTCACAAACCAATCATCTCCCAACACATCGTGACATCACCCACCTCACATCTACCACCCCAAAATCTCAACACCCACCCAAAAACCTCCCTTCACTCTCATAACACAACTCAATCATATGTTGCATTCTCACCAACACCGCATCACTCTCATATCACATCACAAAATCTCTCACCACCCAACCTAAAAAACACACCAAAACATAACCTATCACTCTCAAACCCAAATTTAATAAACTACCGCACTCTCTCTAACACCGCATCACCCTCATATTACATCACAAAATCTCTCACTACCCAACCAACAAAACATACTACTAAACCACCCACCTCACACCTTCCACCCCAAACTCACAACACCCACCAAAACATCTCCCCTCACTCTCACAACACAACTCGATCAACTACAACACTTTTGGCAACATATCACCATCCCATATCACCTAAAAAATCTTTCATCACTCAACCCGCAAAACTTATTGATACCCAACTCTATCAAAAACAGCACCACACACACCACACAAACAAACTAGCACCACCTCACAAACCAATCATCTCCCAACACATCGTGACATCACTCACCTCACACCTACCACCCCAAAACTCACAACACCCACCAAAACATCTTCCTGTCACTCTCACAACATAACTCAATCAACTACCATTCAACACAACTTCATCCCCAAAACCACCTCACCAAACAAACACCAAAAAATACATAATGTTGATCAAAGGAAATAAATTATTTGATCCTAAAAATGCGCTCGTGAAAAATTTAACAATATCAAATTTCATAACAATTTATCGCAGTAATAGATTTTCTTTAATTATATATTATTCTAAATTAGCTTTATTTTTAGAATAATATGGCAAATTATCGTTCATTTTGCACCATATTGTATGATATTCTACTTTTGAGTATCATCGTAATCCTCATCGCCGAAATGTTCTTGCCCTGCTCGCACAACCAAACGCCGCTTTAGACGTTTGCTGCCTTTGTATGACAACATCTCATTTTGTCCATATTGTTTTAGCCTATCACCACATCTGCTCCGCGAGTTTTGAGCGCGCAAAAGTTTCAAATTTTCACTTGTCAATACCCCGACCAAAAATGACTGTCTCGATAGTGAAGCATACGCCTACCTTCAGCTGTTTGCTTTTCCTTGTCTATCTCTCGTGCCACACAACAGCATATCTACCTCCCCTTTTCTATTGCAAAAAAATACCGCGCCTTGCGGCGCGGCACATTTTCTGCGATGATCGTCTCAAACTCTGGACATATACGTTCCGGTACGAGTATCGACGCGGATCGTGTCTCCTTCGTTGACAAACAGCGGCACTTGGAGCGTATAGCCCGTCTCCAAAGTCGCGGGCTTGGTCGCGCCCTGGGTCGTGTTGCCCTTGACGCCCGGCTCGCTGTGGACGATCTTGAGCTCGACAAAGTTGGGAGCTTCGACCGAGAACGGGCTTCCGTTGTAGAAAGACACGGTAACTTCGCCGTTTTCGGGGACGAATTGCAAAGCCTCTTCGACAGCGTCCTTGTTGAGCGGGATCATGTCGAAGGTCTCTTGATCCATAAAGTAATACAGATCTCCGTCCTGGTAGGAATAAGTCATCGGCTTGCGCTCGATGTGAGCGGTCGGGAACTTTTCCGTGGGGTTGAACGTCATTTCGATGACGCCGCCGGTGATGACGTTGCGCAGCTTGGTCCTGACGAACGCCGCACCTTTACCGGGTTTGACGTGAAGAAAGTCGACGATCGTCATGACTTTGTTGCCGTCCATGACGAAGGTGATACCCTTTCTGAAATCCCCGGCCAAAATAAAATCAGCCATAAATACCTCCGTATACTATCGGGTCAAACCCGTATTATTTACAAGATTATCAAGTTTTTGTCCGATCGCGTCAAGTCGATGCAGCCGCCTTTCTCGACGACGACCATGTCCTCGATGCGGATGCCGAACGATCCTTCGATGTACACACCCGGCTCGATCGTGACGACGTTTCCGCGTTGCAGCGTCAACTCCGATCTCGGCGACAGATTGGGCAATTCGTGGATATCGATGCCGACCCCGTGCCCGAGCGAGTGGACAAAGAACTTGTCAAGCCCGTCTTTTGCGAGCAATTTGCGTATCTTCGCGTCGACGTCTCTGCACGCGACGCCAGCCTTAACGGCGGCAACGCCCTCGACATTGGCGGCGAGCACGCTTTGATATGCCTTGCGCTGCATATCGGTGATCTCACCGAGCGCTACCGTGCGCGTCATATCCGAGCAATACCCCTGCCACTTCGCGCCGAAGTCCATTGTGACGAAGTCGCCCCTTTTGAGCCTTCTGTCGCTGCGGTGCGCGTGCGGTGAACTTCCGTTCTCGCCGAACGCGACGATGCTGTCAAACGCGAGTTTTGCGCCCTTGGACAGGATCGCATATTCCAGCTTTGCCGCGAGTTCGTACTCGGCGATCCCTTCGCGTATCAGCGGCAAGATCTCTTCAAAGACCTTGTCGGTGATCTCCTGCGCACGCTCTATCGCGTCTATCTCCGCTCGCGATTTGACGATGCGCAATTTTGCGGCGACGCCGTCGCAGGGGACGAGCTCAAAAGCGTTTTCGCTTGCGCACGCTGCGATGAGCCTATATGACGCAAAATCCAGCCTCGAATCGAACGCCACTCGTTTTGCTCCGCTTGCGGCGATCGCTTGGAGCGCGTCGGGCGCAAGCCTGCCGTCGACGACCTTGAGCTTTTCGCCGACAATGCGCGCCGCCTCTTCGGTATAGCGCGCGTCAGTGAAATAGGCGGCTCTGTCCCGCGTGACGACGATGACGCAATCCGCATTGTCGTAACCGCTGAGATAGGTCATATCTGCGGGGTCTGTGACGATCGCCGCGTCTACGTCCAAAGCATTCAAAAGCACGTCAAATACGCCCATACCGAAATTTTACCACAATCGCGCAAAAAAGTCTACAAAATGCGGTGATTATCCGTCATTTGGCGTCGCCGCAAAGCTCGAAATATCGCTTTTTGAGCGTGAGCGCGTCGTCTGTCTGCGTCCCGGCGGACTCGCATGCGACATACGGCTCGAGCTTGAAGTCTCGGAAGACCTCGAGCATGGGCTCGTAATCGGGACCGTAGACGTCGTCGGCGAAGGTCAAGTGTCTGAGTTCGCCCTTGTCGGTGTACTGTATTTTGCTGAAATGGACGTGCATATTTTTTGTCTTGAAGTCGCCCAGCCCGTCCGCGAGCCTGTCGACGATGCGCTTGTACTCGTCATAGCCCTTGATCGCGCCGGTATCGCGCGCATTGAGGTGTCCGAAGTCTATGCACGGCAGCAGCATGTCATAGCGCTTGCACATCTCGATGATCTCGTCGAGGTCGCCGAGCTGTGCCTTTTTGCCCATCGTTTCGGGGCAAAGCCACAGGTCGCCGAAACCTTGCGACAGCACGTCTTCCATCAAGACGTCGAGCCGTCTGAACAGCACGTCCATTGCCTGCTCCCTCGTCTGACCGGCGGGCGCGCCGGGGTGAAAGACGCATCTCTTGCCGCCGAAAGCGCGCAGCGCTTTGAGCGAAGACAGGATATATTCGTGGTTGTTCGCCGCCTTTTGTTCGTCCGTCGTCGCCAAATTGATGAAATACGGCGCATGCACGGACATCTCGATGCCGTTTTCGGCAAAGACCGCGCCTATCTTCGCAGCGGTCTCTTCGCCCACTCTGACGCCGCGCCCGAACGAATACTCGAACAGATCGAGTCCCAACTCTTTGAGCCATGGCGCGGCTTGGATCGTCGCGGTGAAGCCCATCTCTTTGAACTTGTCGCAAGTGCCGCTTGGTCCGAATTTGATCATTTGTCACCTCCGCCGAGCAAATCAAGCGCCTGCGCCGCGTCGCGGTCGATCTGCGCTTTGAGCGCGCTCGGGTCGTCGAAATGTATGATATCTCTCAATCTTGCCTCAAATGCGACCTCGATCGTCTTGCCGTAGAGGTCGCCCTCCCAGCCGATGACGAGGCTCTCGACATTGTAGCTGTCGTCGCCGAACGTGGGGTGCGTACCGACGTTGGTCACGGCGTGATAAGCGCGCCCGTCGATCGTGACGTATGTTGCATACACGCCTGCGGCGAGCCGCAATTTGTCTTGGGGAAAGGGTATGTTCGCGGTCGGGAACCCGAACTTCTTGCCGTCGCCCCTGCCGTGGACGACCTCTCCCAGCACGAAATACGGCTTTGGCAGCCACTCGTTGATTTTGGCGATATTGCCGACCGCGACCGCACGTTCGATCTCGCGCGACGCGATCTTTTTGCCGGGCGCATACTCAAGCATGTCGCAGATCTCGCAAGCGATCCCACGCTCGCGGCAGATCTTTACAAGCATATCCGCGCTGCCCTCGGCTCCTGCTCCGAAAGTGTAATCGCTGCCGGCTACGACCGCGGCGATGTTGTGGGCGTCGAACAGCCTTTGCACGAAGTCGCGCGCGTCGATCGCAAAAAACTCGCCGTTCGGCACCGCGCAAAAGATCTCGTCCACGCCGAAATACGACATCCGATAGACGCGCTCCTCAAATGTAAAGACGGGTTTTCGGCATCTGCCGAGCGCGGCGTGGGGATCGCCGTCGAAAGTAAACGCGGCGACCTTTGCGCCCATGCTCTTAGCGGCGTCGCGCGCTCTCCCGATCACTTTGACATGACCTTTGTGCAGGCAATCGAAAAAGCCGAGACAGAGCACGACCCTCTCGGTCGTCCTCTCGTCCCAAGCAAAAACATCGCATCCGAAAAGTCTGTTCATATCACTCGCAAAGCCTGATGTCAAGTTTGTATCCCGCTTCTTTCTTTCGCGCCACGCCGAGCAATTCGCCGCAGAAAACGGCGACGACGCCGTCCGCATTCAATTCCGCCGCTCTTCCGTTCAGCAATTTGCGCGCCGTATCTTGATCGACGTCAACGCGCGGCATCATCTTTTCGAGCGTCGTCGCGACGTCGACGAGGTGCGCGGTCGGGTCGGCAAGAAAGTCGTCGAGACGTGTGCAGTCGTCGAGCGAAAAGACGCCCGAGCGGGTGCGCGTAAGCGCCGTCATGCAGCCAAGCGAGCCGCAAGCGAGCGCGATGTCGCGGCAAAGGCTGCGGATGTATGTACCCGAACCGCACTCGACGTCAAAGGTCATCTTCGAGACCCCTCTCGCACCTTCGACGATCGTCCCCGGATCGATGCAGGCGATCTCGACTTCGCGCTTGGGCACGACGAAGTGTGCGCCTCTTCTCGCAAGGTCGTATGCGCGTCTTCCGGCGATGTTGAGCGCGCTGTATTTGGGCGGAACCTGTTCGATCCTTCCCACGAATTTGGGAATAGCGGCGATCAATTCGTCCCAATCGGGAAGATGATCGCAAGTGTCCGATGTCTTGCCCTCGGCGTCGAGAGTGTCGGTGGTATAGCCGAACTCGACGGACGCACGGTAAGCCTTTGTCTTGTCCTGCATGATGTCGAACAGGCGCGCCGCTTTGCCGAACCCGAGCACGAGCACTCCTTGCGCCATCGGGTCGAGCGTGCCCATATGCCCGCACTTTTGTCTTTCACCGACCGCATGCGACAGCGAGCCGCGGCACTTGACGACGACGTCGGATGACGACAGCCCCCTCGGCTTGTCTATGACTGCGAGCGCGGTGATCTTCATAGCCAATCTCCGCACGCTTTGAGAAGGCGTTCTTCGACCTCTTCGAAGCAGCCGAAGATGCGGCATCCCGCGGCATTTTTATGTCCTCCGCCGTCGAACACGGAGGCGATCCGCGACGCGTCGACGTCGTCGTCGGTGCGGATGCTGACTTTGAATTTTTCGTTTTCGGTCTCCGTCATGGCGACGGCGATCTTGACGCCGACCACATCGCGGACAAAGTTGACTACGCCCTCGGTATCGCGCTCGGACGTCCCGGTCGCGGCGAAGTCGTCCGGGAAGAAAGCGATCATGCCCAGCTTGCCGTCGAAAAAGAACTTCGTCCTCGACAGCACGCGGTTGCGTAGATCGAAAACTCTCTTGTCCGTGGCTTTGAGGAAGTGATCGAAGATGGGCGCGGGCTTGACCCCGAGCGAGATGAGCTCCGCCCCTATCGCGTATGTCGTCGCACTGACGGACGAAAACGAAAAGCCGCCGCTGTCCGTGACGATCGCCGCGAAAAGCAATTGCGCGATGTCCTTGTCCAAAAATTGCGGATAGAGCCTATCGATGATCTCAAAGACCAATTCCGCGGTCGCGCTCGCCTCGGGACGAACGATCGCGAGGTCGCATTGCAAATTGGAAGTCTTGTGATGATCGATGACGGCGATCATATGGCAAAAATCGGCGACTGCGGCGCACTCCCCCAGCCTGTTCCTGTCCGAGCAATCGACGATGATGCCGAGGTCGTAATACTCGCGGTGTTTGGGGGCGGCGTACTCTCTCCAACCGTCGAGGAAGGCAAGTTTGCCGCCTACCTCGCTCGGGCAATACAGTTCGACGTCTTTGTCTAACTTACGCAAAACAGCGGCGAGCGCAAGCGCGCTGCCGCATGTATCGCCGTCGGGGTTGACGTGACTGAAAAGGGCTATCGATTTCGCGCCGTCGATCAGGTCGCGCAGCGCGAGCAATTTGTTGTCGCCGATGTAATTTTCAATCCTTGCCATGTCCGTTCAACTCTTTGAGGAACTTGTCCATCTTCATCCCGTAGTCGATAGATGTATCGAGCACAAATCTGAATTGCGGCAGAGCGCGCAATTTGATCAGCTCTTTGAGCCTCGAACGGATGTATCCCTGCGCCGAATCCAGCCCTTTGAGCACCTCTTTTTCTTCGCCGGGCGCGCCGTAGACGCTGACGTAGACCTTGGCGAGCGTCAGGTCGGTGTCGACGCTGACGTCCATGACCGTGAGCATGCCCTTGATCCTCGGATCGCGGAAGCCGCCCTCGGCGAAGATGACGTTGAGCTGTTTTTTGAGTTCGGAATTGATCCTGTCGAGCCTGCTCATTCCTTGTTCACCTGCACCATTTCAAAGGTCTCGATGATGTCGCCGACCTTGATGTCGTTGCAATTTTCGAGCCCGATGCCGCACTCGTAACCGGCGGCGACGTCCTTTGCGTCGTTCTTCTCGCGTTTGAGCGAAGACACGCTGCCCTCATAGACGATGATGTTGTCGCGCACCAGCCTTGCCTTGCAGCCTCTGACGACCTTGCCGTCGAGGATGTAGCTGCCTGCGATGAGTCCGACGCCGCTGATGCGGAATGTCTGTCTGACCTCGGCGTGACCGAGCTGTTCTTCCCTGTAAACGGGTTCGAGCATGCCTTTGAGCGCCTTGGTGAAGTCGTCGATCGCGTCGTAGATGACGCGGTAGTTGCGGATCTCGACCGCGCTCCTGTCGGCGAGCGCCTTGGCTTTTGGTTCGGGCTTGACGTTGAAGCCGACGATGACCGCCTTAGCGGTGTATGCAAGGTTGACGTCGCCCTCGTTGATCGCGCCGACGCCCGAGTGGACGACGCTGATGCGGACGTTCTCGTCCTTCATCTTGTCGCTGATCTCGAGCAGAGACTGCTTGACCGCCTCGGCGGTGCCTTGCACGTCCGCCTTGATGATGACTGCGAGCGACTTGACCGCGCCCTCTTCGGCGTTCTTGAACATGTCGTCGAGCGTCTTTGCGCTTGCGACGCGCGTCTGCATTTCGAGACGCTCTTTCGCCTCTCTTTCGGCGGCGACGTCCTTTGCGAGCTTTTCATCCTTGACGACGACGAACTTGTCGCCTGCCATCGGCACCTCTGCAAAGCCCTGGATCTGCACCGCAAGCGACGGACCCGCCTCTTTGATGCGCTTGCCCGTCCAATCGGTCAACGATCTGATCTTGCCGATCGCCGTACCCGCGACCGCATAGTCGGCGACGTGCACGGTGCCGCGCTGAACGATGACGGTCGCGACGGGACCGAGTCCTTTGTCGAGGCGCGCCTCGACGACCGAGCCGACCGCCGGGCAGTCGACCGGAGCTTTGAGGTCGAGAACTTCGGCAAGCAGCAATATGCTTTCGAGCAATTCTTTGACGCCTTCGCCCGTCTTTGCGCTGACGGGGCAAAGCATGACGTCGCCGCCCCATTCTTCGACGAGGACGTCCTGCGCGGCGAGCTGCTGTTTGACCCTTTCGATGTCCGCGTGCGGCTTGTCTATCTTGTTTGCGGCGATGACGATCGCGACGCCCGCCTCTTTCGCGTGATGGATCGCCTCGATGGTCTGCGGCATGATGCCGTCGTCCGCGGCGACCACGATGACAGCGATGTCGGTGATCATAGCGCCTCTTCTGCGCATCGCGGTGAACGCCTCGTGGCCGGGGGTGTCGAGGAAGGTGATCTTAGAGCCGTTGATGTCGACCGAATACGCGCCGATATGCTGGGTAATGCCGCCGGCTTCGCCTCTGACGACGTTTGTCTTGCGGATGCAGTCCAAAAGCGACGTCTTGCCGTGGTCGACGTGACCCATTACGGTGACGATCGGCGGACGGCGGACAGCTTCGACCTCGTTGCCCATCTCGGCGATCTCGCGCAGCTTGTCTTCTGCGGTGGTGTCGAGTTTGAGTTCGAGCGTAATGCCGTAGTCGAGCGCGACAAACTCGGCGGTCTCAAAGGAGACGCTGCCGTTGATGGTCGCCATCTCGCCCATATCGAACAGCTTTTTGACGATCTCCGCTGCGGGCTTACCGATCTTTTCGGCAAGCACCTTGATCGCGACGGGATCGGTGTTGATGACCGCGTGCTCGATGACGATCGCCTGTTGGGCGCCGCCGTCCTTTTTGCCTCTTCTCGCCTTGACGTGGCGGTAGCCGCCGGCGTCCTCGTCCTCGCGCGTCGCGTCGTAGACATACCCCTTCTTGAACAGATCGCGCTTGCTCAACCCCTTTTTTGACTCGTCTCTTCCGGACGATTGCGGCTTGGACTTCTTCTTGTCCTTGTTGTAGCCGGGGTTGACGGGAGCCTGGACCTGCTCGGCGCGCATACCGGGAGTCGGTCTGCCGCCCTGCGGACGTTGCTGCGGAGGTCTGTTCTCCTGACCGGGCCGCGGAGGTCTGCGGTCGCCCTGTCTTTGCGGACGCTGCTGTCCTCCGAGCAGGTCGGGATTGATATATACGGTCGACTGCTTGGGCTTTTCGGGCTTGGACGGCTTGTCTTGCGCCGATTTTTCGGGAGCGGCAGCGGTCGTTTCGGCGGCCGGCTCTTTCGCCTCTTCCTTTGCGGGCGCGGCAGGCTCGGGCATGACTTCCTTCGCCGCTTCGGCGACCTGCGGTTTTTGCTCGGGAGCCGGAGCGTTCTTTGCAGCCTCCTCGGCGGCTTTTTGCGCGGCGGCTCTCGCGGCAGCCTCTTGGGCGGCGCGCTCTTTGAGCGCCTCCTCCTCTTGCCTGTCGTATATGTCGTTGACTATCTTCGAGATCTTGTCCGATGTGGCGGCGACCTCTTTTTTCTTCGCGACGATCGCGTTCAAAAGCGGTCTGACCCTGCCCGACAACACGGACGGGATGTCGAGGATGTTTTTCTTGAATGTCTGTTTGCTGTTTTCGCCTTCCACTATCTACCTCCGTCGGACGGCGTGCCGTCCGTGAATGTGTTGACTATCGCCTGCGCCAGATGTTGTTCGGCGATCCCTATCACCTTGACTCCGTCGCGTTTGAGCAATCGCGCAAGATACCCTTCGGGGGTCTCGAACATCTCGACGCGGCTGCTCTCGCGCAATTTTGCGAGTTTTTTTCGTCCGTCCTTGCCGAGAGCCGCGTCGTACAGCACGACGAACACCTTCGTCCTGACTGCGAGCAGCCCTTCCGCTCCGAACACCGCTTTGCGGCTGCGGACGGCAAAACCTATGTACGAATCAAGGCTTGTTGCTGTCATATTGTTCGGCGATGGACGCGTATGCGTCATCGCTCAGTCTTACGCCGAACACCTTGTCGAAAATGCGTTTTTTGACGCACTTTTCCACACAGGCGGGTTCGTTGCAGACATATGCGCCTCTGCCGGCGCACTTGCCGGTGCGGTCTATCCTGACCTCGCCGTCCGGCGTCCTGACCACGCGCAGCATCTCCGACTTGGGCTTGCCTTCGCGGCAAGCTACGCAAGTCCTGACGGGCTGTTTGCGCACGTCAGTCCTCCTCGCTCAGCAACTGCGCCGCGGCGGACATCGGCTTGACGTCGATCCTCCAATCGGTGAGCTTTGCGGCGAGCCTGACGTTGAGACCCTTCTTGCCGATCGCGAGCGAAAGTTTTTCGTCGGGGACGATGGCGATCGAGGTCTTGTCCTCTTCGTTGACCTTGACCATCGTGACCTGGGCGGGCGACAGCGAGCGCGCGATGTAGAGCGCCTGATCGGAGCACCAGCCGATGACGTCGATCTTTTCGCCGTGGAGTTCCTGCACGACGGCGTTGATCCTGACGCCCTTTTGACCGATGCACGCGCCTACCGCGTCCACGCTCGGCTCGTCCGAATAGACGGCGAGCTTTGTGCGATAGCCCGCTTCGCGGACGATCTTTCTGATCTTGACAAGTCCCGCCTTGATCTCGGGCACTTCCATCTCGAACAGTCTCTTGACGAAGTCTTTGTGAGCGCGTGACACGAGCACCTGAGCGCGGCCTTTGCTGTCGGGCTTGACGTTCTTGATATACACCTTGAGCGCGGTGCCGACCGTATACTTCTCGCCCTTGATCTGATCGGCTGCGAGCATGATCGCGTCCACTCTCGACGTCTGCGACGTGGTTAGTTCGAGATAGATGGTGTCGCCGTCGATACGTCTGATCATTCCGGTGACGATCTCGCCCTCTTTTTGGCTGAGGTCCTCGAGAGTGCGGCGCTTGTTTTCGTCGCCGATGCGCTGAGTGAACACCTGTTTTGCGCTCTGCGCGACGATGCGCGAGAAGTCCTTTGTGGAGATCTCGTCGCCGACCATGTCGCCGATCTTGTAGGTGCTCTTGAGCTTGAGCGCGTCCTCGAGCGAGATCTCCTTCTCGGGATCCTCGACGGTCTCGACGACGGTCTTGTAGGCGATTATGCGGATGATGCCCTGGCTCTCGTTGAGCTGAACGATGATGTTGCGCCCCTCGCCGTACTCCTTTTTGTACGCCTGGGCGATCGCCGTTTCAAGCGAAGAAATAACAAGGTCCTTGTCGATCTTACCTTCGTTCTCGAGCTGATTGAGCGCGAGAAAGAAATCACGATTGATCATTTTATCCTCCTAGAACTCGATGTGTTCTCTTATGATTGCGATATCTTTTCTGTCGATCGCGACGGACTTGCCGTCGAGTTCGAGCGTGACGACTCCGCCCTGCGGATCGTAGGCTGCGAGAGTCGCGACGAATTTTTTGCCTACGCCGGCGATGGGCGCAAACAGGCTCGTCTCCACCTTGAAGCCGATGTGTTTGGCAAAGTCTCTGTCCGTCTTGAACGGTCTGTCGAGACCGGGCGACGAGACGTTGAGCGTGTACGGCTTGCCGTCCGTGGGATCGAGGTCATCGAGCGGCGCGTCGATCGCGTTGTGGACCGCCTCGCAGTCGTTGAGACTCACCCCGCCCTCCTTGTCGATGAATACGGTCAGCGCGTCGCCTTCCTTTGTCTTGGCGAACAGCACTTCGACAAGCTCCATGCCAAGCCCTTCGACGATGGGCTTGACGAGCTCGGTGACCGCGTCGGCTATCTTTGACATGTTTCTCTCCTCCCGTCTAGCGAATGATTTTCGACCTGTATGATTCGAGCGGCTTCGTCAGCCGCTCGAATAGTCAACACTATCTTCGTTGATACCATCATAGCACAATTTTGCTCTCGGCGCAACGCTTTTATAATAAAATATATAAAATATTTCGCAAAACGTGCGTTCAGCGCCTGAATCTTGTCGGCGAGACGTTGTTCTCGTCCATCTTTTCGCTCAATTTGATGAATAGCTGCGCCGTTGCGACCGTGTCGTAGTAGGCGCGGTGCGCGTTGGTCAGCTCAATGCCGAACTCCTTGCACATCGCGGTGAGGTTGAGCTTTGACCTCGTGCCCGCCTTTTCGTGCCACGCGACCGACATCAAAATGGTGTCGTATTTGGCGTTGCCTGCAAAGGATATACCCATTTCCGCGCCCACTCTGTCGAGGATCTTGAAGTCGTACGAAAAGCCGTTGTGCGCGACCAAAGCGGCGTTCCCCACCCACTCGGCGAACCGAGGCAGCACGTCCTCGATGTACGGAGCGTCCTTGACGTCGTCGTCATAGATGTGATTGGTCTCGGACGCGCCTTCGGGGATATGGCGGCACGGGTCGACCAGCGTGGAGAGATAGCCTACGATCGTTCCGTCGACGATCTTGACGCCGCAGATCTCGACGATCGCGCACGTCTCGGTGTCGAGGTCGGTCGTCTCGAGGTCGAAGACGACGAAGGTCTTGCCCTTCAACATCGGTGTGACTTCGCCCGTGTCGAACAGATCGCCCTGCCCGACCAGCTCCACTTTTTGAGGGGTGAGATCGACGTGCGGTTTGGGCAATTTGACATTGTCCTTTTTGACGATGATGGACGAATAGTCGATCGTACACGTCCACACAGTCCTGACGTTCAGCGTCAAGCCGCCCGTATAGCTGTCCTCGTTGAGGTCGCCCGACACGATGACGGAGTCGCCGTCTTGCAAAACGTCGAGGGGACCTCTGTCCTTTGAGCGCGTGAAGTAACGGCAGTTCATCACCGCCGTCGTGTCGCCCAAAGTGAACGCGTAGTAGACGTTTTGAGTGCGCTTGGAGACGGCGCGGAGCAGCGACGACACCTCGCCCACCATGCACACGAACTTTGCCGGCTGTTTGAACGTGGAGATATACTTGGGCACGCCCCTGATCTCTCCGCCGCAGATCTTGTGACCGAGCTTGTACGCGACGATGTGATCGTCGACGACGACAGCCTTGATCTCCTCGTCGGCGTGCTCGTTGACGGTGATGTTTTCGACGAGCGTTGTCGACACTTCGACCGGGCAGTCGTAGTTGGACAGGAGATAGTTTTTCAGCCCGTCGACAAAGCCGCTCGCCTGCAACAGCGACGCCGCGGCGCTCGGCACCGAAAACACGATGGATATCCCGTCGTCGGAAGCGGAGATCTCGGTGTTTTCCTTGCTCAAAATGGTCAGCAAAGCCCTGTTGTTTTCGCCGATATAGCGGCGGACGAGAGCTGCGACCGCCTCTTCGGAGAGCAGATTTTTGCGATAGACTGTCTTGACTGTCGAGAAGTCGGCGAACATCAATTTGACGGCGGAATCGATCTTCTCCCTGTCCTCGGCGGTCACCTTGTCGTAGTCCTCGTACGACAGCACGAACTCCACGGTCAGCGAATCGTTTTGGGGATCGACGATCGCTTTCCGCACCCTCAGCATGTCGTAAGCATGGTCATAGACGTATGCGAGATACCGCAAAAACTCGGATGAACTCTCCATACCCGAATTATAAGGCACAAACCCTCCAAAGTCAAGGTTACGCGCCACTTTTTTTCGCAAGATGGCGAAAAACCCTTACGGCGCTTGACTTTTTTAGCTCAAAAATTTTTTCGGAGCGACTCGATCTCCTCTTTGAGAGCGGTCAAAATGTCTTCGTTTGCGACGGTACGGACGATGTTGCCTCCCTTGAAGATGACCGACTTGTCCTTGCCGCCCGCGACGCCGATGTCGCTGTCCTTGCCCTCTCCGAGTCCGTTGACGACGCAGCCCATAACCGCGATCTTCAACTTGAAGTCGAGCGACGACGCATACTCCTGCATTGCGGTCGCTATCCCCTTGACGTCGATGCACGTCCTCGCGCAGGTCGGACACGCTACGACTTCGGCATATGCGCCGCTGTAGAGGTCGATAGCCTTCAAGATCTCGTTCGCCGCGTGCACCTCTTTGACGGGATCGTCTGTCAGCGACACGCGTATCGTGTCCCCTATCCCGTCGAGCAGCAACGCGCCGATGCCGATCGCGGATTTTACGAGCCCCTTTTCATAGATGCCCGCCTCGGTCACGCCGACGTGCAGCGGATAGTCGCATCTCTTCGACAGCTTGCGGTATGCCGAAACGCACGCCCGAACATTGCTCGATTTGACCGAGATGACGGTGTCGTAAAAGCCGCAGTCTTCGAGCAGCTTGGCATGCGACAGCGCGCTCTCGACCATCGCGTCGTCGAGCGGCAGTCCCTCAAACCTCTTTTCGAGCGAGCCGCCGTTGACGCCGATGCGTATCGGGACGCCGCGCTCTTTGAGGAATGCGGCGAGATATTCCACGTTCTTTTTGTCGCCGATGTTGCCGGGATTGATGCGTATCTTCGCCGCGCCCGCCTGCGCCGCGGCGACCGCGAGCCGATAGTCGAAATGTATGTCGGCTACGACGGGCATGTCGCAGCCTTTGACGATCTCTTTGAGGGCGTCCGCGCTCGCCTTGTCGGGGACTGAACAGCGCGCGATGTCGCACCCCGCCGCTTTGAGCCGCCGCAGCTGCTCCAAAGTGCCGTCTACGTCCGTGGTCTTGGTGTTGGTCATCGATTGGACGGCGATCCTTTCGCCTCCGCCGATGAAGATGTCTCCGATCTTTATCTTTCGCGTCATAATGCACCTCTATCCGAAAAAGTGTAGCAGATCGAACGTGATCGCAAGCCCGAGCAAGAGGAACAGTCCCACCGTGTGTATGATGCCCTCTACCTTGCGGTTGAGCGGCTTGCGCCTGATGCCCTCGATGACGGCGAACACTATCCGCATGCCGTCCAATGCAGGCAGCGGCAAAATGTTCATCAACGCTATCGACAGCGACAGCACCGCGACGCCGTAAGCGATCGCCGGCGCGCCCGAACTCGTCAATTGTACGAGCGACGACACCGCCGTCACCGTCCCGCCCATAGTCTCGCTCACCTTTGCGTCGCCGGTGAAAAGCTGCCCTATCGCCTTGAAAGTCAGCTTGACCACTTCGCCCGAAAAGGTGAAACTCCTGCCCAGCGCCTCGCCGTAACTCAGCTTGTACGGCGACAGCGTAAAGGATATCCCAAGCCCCGTCGCCGGCGTGACGACCTCGCCGCCGAGTTCGTCGGTGACGACTTGATCGTATGTGTGTTTTTCGACCGTCAGCGTCACCTCTTCGCCGTCCCTCAGCACTACGACCTCGTGCGCTCCGTCGCCCACGAACGAGGACGCGAGCTTGCTCGGGTCGATCATGCAATACATCTTCGTTCCGTCGACGGACAGGATGAGATCGCCCTCTTGAAATTGCTGCTCGGCTCCGTCCGTGTACTCGTAGACCGCGCCGACGTGCGGTACAGCCTCGCCGTAGCCCATGAAGAAAAAGTTGAGGATGATTATCGCGCTTACAAAGTTGAACGTCACGCCTGCGGCGAGCACGATGATCCTCTTCCAAACGGGCTTTGCGTTGAAGGCGTCCGGTCTTTCGCCCTCCTCTTCGTCCTCGCCCTCAAACGCGCAAAATCCGCCAGCGGGGATGCACCTGAGCGAAAACACTTCGCCGTTTTTCTTGGTCTTTTTGAAGATCGCGGGACCGAAGCCGACCGCAAATTCGTTGATCTTGAATCCGAGCAATTTGCCGGCGGTATAGTGCCCCAGCTCGTGAACGACGATCATGAACATAAAGCACAGCATCGCGACGATGATGTACCCTATCCACTTGAAAATTTCGGCGGCGTCGACCGACAAAAGCAACATTTCAGATCTCCGTAAGTTTTTGAGTCAGCTCCCTCACCCGCGCGTCCGCCGCTAGCACGTCTTCCGCATTGCGGCTGTCGCCCTGCGGCACGAACGCTTGAAGAGCCTCATTGATATAATACGGTATCTCGCCGAATTTTATAATGCCCTTGACAAACTTGTCGACCGCGACTTCGTTTGCGGCATTGAGCGCGGTCGGATAGAGCCCGCCTATCGCCGCGCATTGCGTAGCGAGTTTGAGACATTTGAAGGTGTCGAGATCGGGCTTTTCGAAATCAAGCGAAAGCCCGTCGAACGACAGCGGCGAAAAACATGCGCTCCCCCTTTCGGGATAGAGCAAAGCGAGCGATATCGGCAGCTTCATGTCGGGATAGCTCATCTGCGCGATCACGCTGCCGTCGGCAAAGCGCACCATCGAATGCACGACGCTCTGCCTGTGCACGACGACCTCGATCCTGTCCGCCGGCACGCCGAAAAGATGCATCGCCTCGATGATCTCAAAGCCCTTGTTCATCATGCTCGCGCTGTCGACGGTCACCTTGACGCCCATGTTCCAAGTCGGATGCTTGATCGCGTCGGCAAGAGTCGCGCCCGCGATCTCCTCCGCGCGCCTGCCGCGAAAGGGTCCGCCCGAAGCGGTCAAGATCAGCGATTCGCACTTGGGCGCGTCCTCGGCGCGTCTGTCCAGACATTGCCAGATCGCGCTGTGTTCGCTGTCCACGGGCAAAATTTTGACGCCGTGTTTTTGGCAAAGTGCGTCGATGACGTCGCCGCCGGCAACCAAAGTCTCTTTGTTTGCGAGAGCGATCCCGCTGCCCGCCTCGATCGCCGCGACCGTCGGCAAAAAGCCGCTGATCCCGACCAACGCGTTGAGCAAAAGGTCGACCTTGCGCGCCGCAAGCAGCCGCGCCGCGTCACTGCCGCAAAGCACCTCGGCGCCGTGCGCGTCGAGCCGCCTCGCCGCCTCTTCGTCTTTGACAGCGACGACCTTGGGCTTGAACTCGACGATCTGCCTTTCGAGCAATTCGACGTTGCCGCCGCAGCACAGCCCGTACACCTCGAATTCGTGAGGATAGGCGCGGACGATGTCGAGCGCCTGAGTGCCTATCGAGCCGGTAGAACCGAGTATCGTCAGCGACTTCATGACCGCTTCACGCCGATACCGCGTTGACGCACGCGAACAGCAGATAGACGATCGGCAGCATGAACATTATGCTGTCCAGCCTGTCCATGAGTCCGCCGTGCCCGGGGAAGATCTTGCCGAAGTCCTTGATGCCCGCTTTGCGCTTGATCCAGCTCGCCGCAAGGTCGCCGACCTCGCAGACAAACGCGCCGAGATAGCCTATCACGAGATAGAGCGCAAGCGACACCCAAAGGTCGTCCGTAAGGTAATGCATTTCGGAGATCGCGTTCGTCCAGTCGAAAAGGACAAAGATCAAAAACGCGCCCAAAACGCCGCCGACAATGCCGCCTATCGCGCCCGAGATAGTCTTTTTGGGACTGATGTTGGGGCAAAGTTTTTTGCCTCCGACTGTCACGCCGACAAAATATGCCATCGTGTCGGTCATCACCGGCACAACGATCGCGAGCAACAAGCCGAGAAAGCCGCCGTACCCGTGATTGATCAATGAGAAAATGCTCGTCAACGCGAGCGGATAGATCAGTGCGAGCGCGGTCGTCGCAAGATCTTTGAGTTCGTAATTGTGCTTTGCCGTAAACACCGCGAGCGCGGCGATCATGCCGAGCGAGACGCCGGCTATCGCACCCGGCGCGCCCAGCCAAGCCGCCAGCGGTACGGTCGTGACGCCCGCGACGACAAGCCCGGGTACGATCGGGTCGTAACCAGCTTTTTTGAGAGCGCCGTGCATCTCGTGCAGAGCGACGAGCGAGCACAGCCATACGACCGCGTCGATGAAGTACGGCGACACAAACAAGCCGGCGGCAAATGTCCCGACGAGCACAAGTATCAAAACAGCCGCAGTCAAGATCCTCTTCAACATCAGTTCAACCTCTTTACACTGCCGTATCTGCGGTCGCGCGAAGCGTACTCTTCGAGCACCGCGTCAATGATCTTTTCGTCAAAGTCGGGCCAAAGCTCGTCTCTGAACACAAATTCGGAATATGCCGCCTGCCACAGCATAAAATTGCTCAATCTCTTCTCGCCGCTCGAACGGACGATGACGTCGGGATCGGGCAAGCCGCCGGTGTACATGCAGTCGGACAGCGTTTCGACGTCGACGTCTTTCAGTCCCGACTGCAACAGCGTCCTGACCGCACGGACGATCTCGTCCCTGCCGCCGTAATTGAGCGCGATGCAGACGATCATCCCATTGTTGCCCTTCGCCGCCTCGACGATGCGGGCGCACGCGTCCCGAGTCTTTTGCGGCAGCGGCGTCAGATCGCCGATGAACAAAATGCGCAGCCCCCTTTGGACATACTCTTTGAGGCGGGTGTCGGCAAACTCGGCGACCATCGCGAAGAGCGCGTCGATCTCATCCTGAGGACGCGCCCAATTCTCGGTCGAAAACGCATAAAACGTGACCATCTCGACGCCGCGCTTTTCGCACGCGTCGACGACCTTTTCGAGCGCCTTAACGCCCTGTCTGTGCCCTGCCTTGCGCGGCAGAAGACGCTTTTTTGCCCACCTGCCGTTGCCGTCCATGATGAACGCGATGTGGCGCGGCGTGACTTTGTCTGTCAAACGGTCATTACCTCGTCTTCTTTGTTCTTGGTCATCGCGTCGATCTCGGCGATCTTGGCGGAGAGGATCTTGTCGACCTCTTTCTCGTAAGCCGCCGCGTCGTCTTCGGTGATCGCGCTGTCCTTTTTGAGTTTCTTGATCGCGTCGTTGGCGTCGCGGCGCGCGTTGCGAAGCGACACTTTGACGTTCTCGCTCAAAGACTTGATCTCCTTGCACAGGCTCTTGCGCGTCTCCTGCGTCAATTCGGGGAAGACGAGACGTATGACCTTGCCGTCGTTGCCCGGGGTGATGCCGATGTTGGCGGCAATGATCGCCTTCTCGACGATTTTGAGGATGCTCGTGTCCCAAACGCTGATGACGAGAAGCCTCGCCTCGGGCACGCTGATGTTGCCGACCTGCTTGATCGGGGTCGGAGTGCCGTAGTAGTCGACGGTGATCTTGTCGAGAATGTGCGGATTCGCCCTTCCCGCTTTGAGCTTGGCAAATTCGCCTTGAAGGCTTTGAACGCCGTGTTCGAGCTTGGTTTCGAACTCGTCGAAGAGTTCCAAAACATCGATGTTTTCGGTGTTGATCATAGTTTACCTCGCAATGTTGCTGATTGCATTATATCAAATATACGCGCATTTTACAATGCTTTTGCGCAAAAAATAGGCGGCGCAGCCGCGCCGCCCGAATATCACTTGATGATCGTGCCTATCTTTTCGCCGTTGACAGCCCTGACGATGCTGTCTTTGTCATGCAGCGCGAACGCGATGATGGGTATCTTGTTCTCCATGCACAGCGTGATCGCCGTTGCGTCCATCGCCTGCAAGCCGCGTTGGATGACCTCGCCGTAGCTTATCTCGTCCAGCTTTTTGGCATTGGGATTCTTGCGCGGATCGTCGTCGTATACGCCGTCGATGTTCTTTGCGAGCAACAGCACCTCGGCGTTGATCTCCGCCGCTCTGAGCGCCGCGCCCGTATCCGTGCTGAAATAGGGGTTGCCGGTGCCGCACGCGAAGATGACGACCCTGCCCTTTTCAAAATGACGGAGCGCCTTGCGCAAGATGTACGGCTCGGCGACTCGCGTGATCGTGAGCGCCGTCTGCACCCTCGTCGGAACTCCCGCCGCTTCGAGCGCGTCTTGAAGCGCGATCGCGTTCATCACGGTGGCGAGCATGCCGATGTGATCGGCTGCCGACCTGTCCATAGACTTTGCCTGTCTGCCGCGCCAAAAGTTGCCTCCGCCGACGATGATGCCGACCTGCACGCCCTCTTCGGTGACCTTTTTGATCTGGCCGACGACATAGGACAGCATATCCTCGTCGATGCCGAAGCCCGTCGAGCCGGCGAGAGCCTCGCCGCTCAACTTGATTATCACTCGCTTGTAGACCGCTTTGTCCATAAACTCCTCCCTGTCATTCGACTATATTTTTTGTTGAAAAAAGGGGGACCGAAGTCCCCCGCAAGCTCACTTGCCCGCCTTTGCTTTGGCGATCTGTTCCTCGACCTCGTTTGCGAGGTTCTCTTCTTTCTTCTCCAGGCCTTCGCCCATCGTGAAGCGGACGAAACGGTTGACCTTGGCGCCGCCGTTTGCCTTGAGATAGGCGCCGACGGACTTGTCCTGATCCTTGACGAACGGCTGTTCGAGCAGGCAGACCTCCTTGTAGAACTTGTGGATCCTGCCCTCGATCATCTTCTCGATGATGTTCATCGGCTTGGGCTTGTCCTCGTTGAGAGCCTGCACTTTGAGGATCTCTTTCTCCTTTTCGACCCTGTCTGCCGGAACTTCGGCGATCGTGACATAGTCGGGATTTGCCGCAGCTATCTGCAAAGCGATGTCGTGAGCGACCTCGTCGGAAGCGCCGACAGTCTCGACCATGACGCCGATCTTGCCGCCCATATGGATGTAGCTGCTGACAGCCGCGCCGTCCGCCGCAACATATCTTTCAAACCTTCTGACGACGATCTTTTCGCCGATCTTGGCGACGGTCTCGTTGAGCAGATCCGCCTTTGCCGCCGCAACGTCCTCGACGCTTGCCGGAGCCGCGTCGACGATGTACTGAGCGATCTCGCGGACGAACGCCTTGAATTGGTCGCCCTTTGCGACAAAGTCGGACTCGCAATTGACCTCGACGAGCGCGTAAACGCCGTCCTTGCCATAGGCGTCGACGATGCCTTGAGAGGCGATCTTGCCCGCTCTCTTCGCGCTGGTAGCCATGCCCTTTTCGCGGAGAATGTCAACCGCTTTGTCCATATCGCCGTCGGCTTCGATCAAAGCCTTTTTGCAGTCCATCATACCCACGCCGGTCTTGGCGCGCAGATCCATAATATCCTTGTTGGTGAAGTTCATAATTACTCCTTGATCTCCTCGACTTCTTCGGCGACGACTTCTTCCGCCGCGGGAGCGCTCTCCTCTGCGGGAGCCTCATCTTCGGTCTTCTCTTCTTCGTCGATCGAATAGGCGATGCCCTCGTTTGCCTCGATGACCGCGTTTGCCATGATGCCGGCGATCAACTTGATCGCTCTGATCGCGTCGTCGTTGCCGGGGATGACATAGTCGACGAGGTCGGGATCGCAATTGGTGTCGACGAGACCGACGATGGGGATGCCCAGCTTGCGAGCCTCTTTGACCGCGATCTCCTCAGCCTTGATGTCGACGACGAACATCACGCCCGGAAGCGAAGTCATGTTCTTGATGCCGCCGAGGTTGTTCTCGAGCTTGTCCCTCTCCTTTTTGAGCAGAGCGACTTCCTTCTTGGGCAGAAGGTCGAACTCGCCGATCATCTCCATTTGATTGATCTTGTTGAGTCTGTCGATGCGGGTGCGGATGGTGTTGAAGTTGGTCAACGTGCCGCCCAGCCATCTCTTGTTGATGTAGTACATGCCGCAGCGCTCAGCCTCTTCTTTGATCGCGTCTTGCGCCTGCTTCTTGGTGCCGACAAACAGCACGGTCTTGCCCTGCTTCGCCATGTCTCTGACAAAGGCATACGCCTTCTCGACATGCTCGACCGAGATCTGAAGATCGATGATGTGGATCTCGTTGCGGGAAGAATAGATGTACTTGGACATCTTGGGGTTCCACTTCTTGGTCTGGTGACCGAAGTGCACGCCTGCTTCGAGCAGGCTCTTCATTGATACTACTGCCATTTTTTCTCCTTTTCCCGGATTTTCGCTTGGGGCGGCTCTTAGAGCTGGCAGCCCCTGACTGACCCGAGTGTTTATTTTTTGCCTGAATGATTATAGCACAGCAAAGTCATTGTACGCAAACATTTTTGCGTACTTTTGCCGCGTTTTTTCGATCATCTGTCGTTGCCGCAGCCGCAATCGCCGTCGTCGGGATCGCCGTAGTCGTCATCGTCGTCGCCGATCAGCGATTCCTCTTCGATCATTTTGTTGATCTCGTCGATGATCTTGTCCGCGACGGCTTCGTCGATCTCGGGATCGTAGCTGACAAACTCGCCGTCCTCGTCATAGACGTTGCGATAGATCAAGACCTCGTCTTCGCTCATGTCCTCGTCGAGTTCGACGGGCTGCATGACCGTGTATTCGGCGCCGTCCATTTCGAGCACTTCGAGCTCGTAGTAGTCGCGGCTGTTGCCCTCTTCGTCGGTCAAGGTCAAAATGTTGACCTCGTCGCCGTGGTCGCATCCGCAATCGCACTCGCCGTCATGATGATGACCGCACGCGCAGGACTCTTCGTCCTTCATCTTCTTTTCTTCGTCTTTCATGTTTGCTCCTTTATGATTGTTGTCTGTTTTCGCTTTTATGTTTTGAGTCGAGATAGGTCTCGAGAATGATCGCCGCGGCGATCTTGTCGATCACCTGCTTGCGCTTTTCGCGCCTCACGCCCGCCTCGATCAACATGTTCTCGCCGGTCACGGTGGTCAGTCTCTCGTCCTGATAGACGACCTCTGCGTCGACCATCGCCGCGAGCTCCGCGCCGAAGTCCATCACCTTTTGCGCCCTCGGACCCGTCGAGCCGTCCATGTTGAGAGGCAAACCTATCACCACCCTGCCTGCGCCCGTCATCCGACAATAGTCGGCGATGTACGCAAGATCGGCGGCGCGTCCGCGGCATTTGTAAGTCTCCTGCGGCGAAGCGAACATCTCGCTCTCCCCGCACGTCGCAATGCCTATCCGAGCCTCTCCGAGATCTATACCCAAATGTCTCATATTTTTTATTATATAAGAAAATTATTTTTTTTGCAAGAAAATAAGTCGAGGTAAAAGATCAGTTTATAGTTTATCATTAAATGCGAAAATAGATTTTCCCCTGCGGGTGGTCTGTTTCGCATATTGCTTTGACGAGTTCGGGCTTGATAAAACGCCGGATAAGCAGTCTTATAATGAGCCGCGATTTGTCGTTACGGATGATAAGCTTTTCGGAAACAAAATAAGTAAGCCTCGGCTTTGCGTTGCTGTAACGGAAGATAGCAAGCTGCGTGTTATGCTTGCTCCTGTGGTTAAACGAACGACAAAAACAATGATATTGGACGAAGATATTGAGCGGCAAGTTTCGGATATACCTGTAAAATGGGTAAATAAGGACGATATTTATGAACGGAAGTACATAGACAGCAAGGCTGAATTGACGAAACATGACAGGGCAAAACTTGCGTTTTGTTCCGAAAGTAAAAAATACAGCGACTTATTAGGTCGCTGCTGCAACGGCACAATGCCGTTCCCCGCTAACACTTTTCAGCGCCTCTGACAGTTAGAGAAGAAGCGGAGCGTACTATGCAGAGCAAATTGTAGCAACTACAACTCACTTACTGCGTTCTGTAATGCTATTATACGGTGAAGAAAGAAAAAAGTCAAATGAAAATGAAGAGAAAGCCGAAAAAGAATGAAAACACTGAAACGGATATTGAAGATATAGCTTGTAATCGTGATAAATTCACTTCTCTCATATCGTCAAATATAACTTGCATATACTTGCATAATATGCTGTAATTCTTATGCAAGGCAGTCGGATAAACGCCGTATGAAAGACTACGGAGGAAAGTCCGGGCATCATAAGGCAGAGTGCCGACTAGTTACCGGTGGAGGCGACTCGTTTGTCGCACGAGCAGTTACAGCGAGTGCGTTTCAATAAAATTTTTAAGACCAAGCCACTTTCAAAACAAAGACTTGCAAGAACTATGGAAGTATGTTATAATTCTCTCGCAAGGCAGTTGGATAAACGCCGATCGGCAAACAAGTTTTTCAGATGTAACCAAGCACTCAATCGCACGAGCAGTTACAGCGAGTGCGCCGCCGTGGAATCCCAAAACGTAAAACGCGAGCAGTAACCAAACAGCGAACTGACAACGGAACTTCAATTGTTTGTTCGTTGTGCGAAAAAAGATTGATTTCGGACAGCAAGTTTAGTATAATAAGCATGCAAGGCAGTCGGATAAACGCCGTATGAAAGACTACGGAGGAAAGTCCGGGCATCATAAGGCAGAGTGCCGGCTAGTTACCGGTGGAGGCGACTCCAAGGAAAGTGCAACAGAAATAAACCGCCCGCAAGGGTAAGGATGGAAAGGCGAGGTAAGAGCTCACCGCTCCTGCGGCAACGCGGGAGGCCCTGTAAACCCCACTCGATGCAAGAGACAAGGACGGATCGGTCGCCTGCCGCGTCCCTCAATCGCTTAAGCCCTGCGGCAACGCTTGGCTCAGATAGATGTTTATCCTCGACAGAACCCGGCTTACAGACTGCGCTTGCAAATTTTGTTCCGCATCGCTTTCGATGCGGTACTTTTTTGTCTTTTACGGAGCCGTTAAACGCTTGCCTATCGCCAAATTACTTCTCTCGCCTCTCAATGTAAATATATTGGCAAATATCTTTGAAAAGCCAACTAGCTTGTCAAGAGAATGCGACGACATTTTTTGTCGATCTTTGAAAAATGCCGATCTCGTATGAGAAAAAATTTTTTCATTTGTCTTGAAAATTGTCAAGCGACAGCGCCGAGTTTTTGCAAAAATCTATTTTCGACCGAACGTTCCCTTCGGAAATGCGGCGCTCACGGTCTCAATCCGTTTTGCTCGATATGGACGCGGAGTTTGAAAAGCGCCTTTTTTTCGATCCTCGAAACGTATGAGCGCGATATGCCCCACTTTTCGGCGATCTCATTTTGGGTGAAGCGTTTTTCGTCTCCGAGACCGTAGCGCATGACGATGATGTCGAGTTCTCTGCCGGACAGCACCTTTTTGATCAATGCGGTCAATTTTTCGCGCAATATATTGTTCTCGACGATGCCCAGAACGCTCTCTTCATCCTGCGCGAGCAATTCGATGAGTGCGACCTCGTTGCCGTCTTTGTCAAAACCGACCGGCTCGTAAAGCGATTTGTCCGCCTTGAATTTTTTGGTCTTGCGCAAAGCCATCAAGATCTCGTTCTCTATGCACTTCGCGGCGAATGTCGCAAGGTGCGTGCCGCGACCCGGCGTGTAGTTTTCGACCGCCTTGATCAAGCCGATCGCACCGATCGAGACGAGCTCTTCGACATCCGCACCCTGCGAATATTTTTTTGCGATGTGGACGACAAGACGCATGTTGTGATTGATGAGTTCGTCGCGCGCCGAGCGATCGCCCGAGCGATACTTTTGAACGAGCCGCTCCTCTTCTTCGCGCGGAAGGGGGTGCGGAAAGCGGTTTTCGTTGCGAACGAAACCGCTGAAAAACAAAATATTGGACAACAGTGCGAGCAATCCGAGCATAATATCACCGCTTTCAATATATGCCGCGCCAACTGCCGTATGCGCCGCAGGGCGAATTTTGTCAAAATGTCATACGACGGCGCGACTCGTCATACGATATGCGGAGGTGAAATATGTTGAACGATCTGACCTTTTGCGAACTCAAAGAAAAAGAGACCGTCAACGTCGTCGACGGCAAACGGCTGGGAAAAATTTTGGATATGGCTTTTACTCCCGGCGGTCAAATCACCGGGATAATAGTGCCCGGCGACCGCAAATTCCTCAAAAACATCACAGGAAGCGACAGCGTCTTTGTGCCGTGGAAATGCATCGTACGGATAGGAGAAGACACCATTCTCGTCGAACTCGGCAGAGAACTTGCGCCCTCTCCCAAGCCGTGCTGAAAAATCGCCGCAGACATTCCGTCTGCGGCGACCGCCTGATTTTTGTTATTTGCCGAGAGGCTGCTGTATCGCGGGCGCCGGAAACATTCCGGGCGCAGTGAACTTGGTGTGTTTGTATCTCCACTTCTTGACATTGTTCATCATCCATGCGGTGTAGATGCCGATCGTGATGATCGTGAGCAAAAGCCATACTATCCTCTTACCCCACAACTGACCGCTGGTGCCGTCGAACTTCATAGTCTGACCGTCATAGATCTTGCGCTTTGCAAACCACGCGTACCTGTAACGCTTGGAAACCGCCCCCATATAGCCCAACGTGATGATGGACAGCGGCAGGCACAACACCCTTACAATGTTCACGCCCCACAGACCGAAGATGCTGCCGTCAAACTTGGATTCGCCCTTGTTGCCTTCGGGAGTCCTGTATCCGGCAACGTGGGTATGGCTCGTGCGCCAGCGCTGCAGGTTGAGCGGCATTCTGAAGATGCCGTAAAGTCCGATCGTGATGATCGTCAAAAAGCTCCACAGCACCAATTTGCCGAAAAGCTGTATGCCCTTGCCGTCAAATTCGAGCTGTCTGCCGTTGATCCTGACGTGCGACGTCTCCCAACGGAAATACCAGCACACGAGCGCCGGCATCGCCAAAAACAATGTAAGCGGCGAAAACAAGAATACCACGAGCAAGTGCAAGAAGTTGGACACCGCGCCGCCGTCATAGGACGACTCGTAGGTGTCGGGCGTCTCTGCGGGGTTGTAGCCCATGACCGCGCCCTGCTGCGCCGGCATCGCCTGACGTCCCGCCGCAAGCGTCGAACCGCATTTTACGCAATAGGCAACACCCGGGGCGTTGAGCATATGGCACGTCTGGCACGTCCTCGCCGCATACGCCGGGTCGATGTAGTTGCCGCAATTGTAGCAATAGACCGCGTCCGCAACATTGAGTGTGCCGCAATAGGCGCAATTCTTGCCGTTGACAAGACGCGGCGACTGTGCGACAGGTTGAGGCGGCTGCGCATATTGAACGACCGGTTGAGCGGGCGCATATTGCTGCTGCACCGGTTGTTGCACGGGCTGCTGATAGACAGGCTGAACTTGCTGCGCCGGCTGTTGATAGACAGACTGTTGAACCGGCTGCTGATAGACAGGTTGCGGCGTCGGCTGTTGTGCCGGTTGGACAGGCTGCTGGGGCGCAAATTGCGGCTGTTGCATCGGCTGTTGTGCCGGCTGCACAAATTGCGGAGCCTGCTGCCCTGTCGTCACGCCCTGTCCGTTTTGAAAGGACTGATCGTTTTCCATAGACATTCTCCCACTTAGTATTGAACCACACTGATAGTTCTTTACTATATTATCACGCAATGATATAATGTGTCAATATTTTTACAAAATTTATATCGAATAAACAGAAGAATATCGATAGTCGAAACACGATTACGAGAATAATTCGTGAAGTTAAAGCTGAATGAGAGATCGCTTGCTATGCATACGCGACAATAAATTGATAATCAATAGTCGATAGCTGTAAGTATCAAAATACTTATGCTTTATGAAAATTTTCCGCAATGAGTAATCTCAATCAAGTGGAGGTTCGCTTCCCGCTTTTCGTCTTCGAGAGTAAGTACAGCAACTTCGCGAAAGCTGCCGCCTTCGGCGGACAGCCGAACCACGCGCTAAAGCGCCGTGGTTCGGTGATCCACC
>CALWGZ010000002.1 GCA_944380285.1 uncultured Christensenellaceae bacterium | reverse complement strand
CTCGCTCCTCCCAATAAGGACACCGACATGGGCGGCTATACCGTGCTGGACATCGTATTCGGCGACGCGGACAGGGCCGACCTCATCATCGAGCCGTTCGAGATCGAGGACGAAAAGACCAAGAAGGTCATCAAGGCAAACCGCTATATCGTCCGCACGGTGGACGAGGACGGCAAAGTCTACGAATGCACGGTAAAGCCCTCGCGCACGTCGGACAGGTCGCTTCTTAATATGCTGCTCGCGGAATAACGGCGGCATAGCACTTTCGGGAACGGAGTCTGCGGGGAAAACCGCAGGCTCTGTATTTCCCAAAATCTAAATTTTCATGGAGGTTATTATGAGTTACAACGAACTTTATGAACACAAGAAGTCGGATACGGTCAAGTGGATGCTTACCCTCATCGCGTTTATCGTCGTGGGCGTATTGCTTGCGGGCATTCTCGCCGGCTGGTTCGACAAGAAGGAAGATGCGCCCGCCGCAGTGACCGAGCAGACCACCGTTATGGACGGCGGCATGAGTGTAACGCCTACGTCGGCAACAGGCGTTCGCCTCATGATGGCGCAAGCCGCTGCGGAAGTCTCGCCGCTTGCGGAAACGAGCTGCACCATCAAGGCGACCATCGAGCCTGCCAGCGCAAGGCAGAATGCAAATTGGTCTCTTGCATGGGCAAACGGCAGCTCCGCATGGGCAAACGGTAAGACCGTTACGGATTACGTGACGATCACGCCTACGGAAGAAGGCTCGCTTACGGCAACGCTTGCCTGCGTCAAGCCGTTCTCCGAGCAGGTCATCCTCACCGTCAGCGCAATGGGCAATGCAGATAAAACCGCGACTTGCACGGTGGACTACCAGCAGCGACTGAACATCAACAGTCTGAAACTCGGCGGAGCAACGCTTTCAACTACTTCCTGCGGCTTCAAGGCACAGGTGGACGAAACGCACACAATGGAGATCGACTACTCCTACTCGGAAGGCACGATTCCATATCTTGGCAAGAGCGAAAGCGATTACGATGAATTTATCTGCGCGGGCATCGCCTTTACGGATGAGTTCATGGCGGCGTACAACAGGGCCAACGGCTCCGGCGACGACCTTACAAAACGCATGAAGAGAGCGAATCTTACAAGCTCCGCCGCTCATACGCGCGAAATTGAATTCACGGACGGTGCCTACGGCAATACCGTGTTCTATCAGCTGCTTGACGGTTATCTCACGGATGAAGTCATCGCGGCGATGCGTTCGGCAATCGCAGAGGTCGGCGAAGAAAACGTCTTCAAAGTCGGCATCTTCAAGACCGACAATGCAATTTCTGCTTCATATGTTGAATGCGATACATGGTACAAGTTGGGGCTCGATCTGAACACCGTGTACATGGCAACGGAGAATATTACCGTCGATCAGAGCGGCGTCGTCTTTTAAGAGGTGAAAGGCTATGGCAAAAACGACAGGAAAGCGCAGCGTACTGTGGACAGTCATCTCCGTAATTGTTGTACTGCTCGTGGTCGTTGCCGTCATAGGACTTATCGTTCACTTCACGAGCGATGACAAACCGCCCAGCGGAGAAACGTTCGCCGTGAAGTATAACGGACAGACGTTAAGTAGCGGCAGTTCCGTCGGGCTGATGGACAGCGGCGTGGATTTCACCGTGGAAGGCTCTACGGATTACGAAGTCAACGTGTACGCCTACTGTACTCCCGAAAACGACTTCTCCCTCACCGTTGGAGAAGAGCCATATACTTGGGGCGACTTTGACGGGCGGAACGCAACGGCGGGCTTTGATTTCGAGCGCACGGAAACGGGCTTTACCGTAACGCACTACGGGCTGAACGACATCATCTCCCGCGTGCAGAACGGCATGACCGTAACGAGCGAAACTTTCCCTACCGTCGATATGTTCCGCATGGAAGTCAAATCGGGCGAGGAAGTTACGGAGCTGTATTTCTGCGTCAATGCCGAGGTCGTCGGTATCACGATAGACCAGAGCGCAATCATCTTTTAGGAGGGTTAGGCAATGAGCAATGTAAAGAAACAGGCTCTTCTATGTCTTGCGTCGCTCATGCTGGCAGTCCTGACGGTGCTTACGGGGATCTTCCCCGTAGGCGCTGTCCGCTGCCAAGCGGCGGCTGCGGAGAGTTCGGAAAACAACTTCGACCACACGTCCGTCAATGCCGACCTTGCCGATATGGATCTGAGCGGGTTTGTGTACGATACGGCGGGCAGCATACAGTTCGTGACCTTCGTGGAATACTGCTACTCTGCAAACGCCCTGAACTTCGGCAACTATGCGCTGTACGTGTATATCTACAATCCCGCGCGCATTCCTATCTCCGAACGGCAGGACGCCAACTCGGTGGAGATGGCGGTCGGCTACGACGAGGAAGGAAAACCCAACGACTACGCGAATATCCCTTTGAAGTTATGCGGCATTTCCACGGGCGAGCTTTCCAAACTCATCTATAAATTCCGCGTGATGGACGACGGGACGCTGCTCAGAAATGCGCGCACGCAGGAAACGGACAACGGCTACCGCCGCTACGACATCGCGGGCGTGCAGCTCTGGGAAACCGGCAAGGACAATGCCGTGGACTACGGCGTGGGCGGAACGTATAAGTTCACCGGTTACGCGAAGGGCTACGGCACGGACGGGAACGCGGAGAGCAATCTCCTCTGCACGGTGGAAGAATTGGAGACCGTCGAATTGGACGTCAAGCATACCTTCTACCGCACACAGACGTCCTCAAAGGGCGCGCATTACCAGAACCAGCTCGATACGGTCTACTTTGCCGTACCCAAACGCTTCTTCGATACATACGGCACGTTGCAGCGCATCAAAGCCGAATGGTACGAATACAAGACCAAAGATATCGTCGTCACGAGCAATCAGGACTTCTACGACAAGGCATATCCGTGGCTCGGCAAACAGACGGGCGAGTTCGACCAGTTCGGCATGACCGTCTATAACGAGGACATCGGCATCAGTCTCGGACAAAATGCCGGCGACGCCGGAGGCGGTATGCAAATGGCGGCTTGGGGCTGGAATCTTGGTTCAGGCTATCTGCACGTTCCCGCACCCGCGCTCTACTACCTCTTCAAGGTGGACGACATCGAGGCATACGATCCGTATGCGGACATCGTATCCATCGGCGGTGTGGAGAGCAACGCGCTGTATGAGTATATCAAGAACTACGACAAGAGCTATGACGGCGGCACGCTGCCCATTAAGGACGGCACGATCAGCGTCGACCTGTTCGCGGACGACATCGACGACTACCGGAAGCTGGATACCGAGTTCGGCAAGATACAGCAAGGTTACAGCTACTACGACTTCGACGCCGACGTGGACTTGCAGACGCTTTCAAGCTGGAAGGAAACCGATCCGTCGTTCTGGGATCATTGGATAAATTGGGGCTTGTTTGAAACCATCTTCGGCAATATCCCCGACGAAGAGAGCCGCACCGTCGCGCCCATCTATACCGTCAAGGCGGAAGATCTGAACGGCAGCGATGCGGAAATATCCGAACGGCTGCTTATAAACAACAAGGACGTGTCGGCGCTCAAAGCCTTTTATACCGACGCCGTGACAGTTGACAGTACATCGGACGAAGAAAAGGTCGTTGTTCTGTTCCGCTTTGCGACGAGCGACTACTATTCCGCGCCCGTTGACATCATCGAGCTTGGCGCAGGCTTTCTGTGGCAGGATAAGCACACGAGCGGGCAGGCGTACAGGGCTTGGGAGAGCGTGTTCTTCGACTTCGATATTATACAGCTCTCCTTCCAAAAGGACGGCAAATATACGGTCATACCGGCGGTGGCAAGTCCCATCGACATCGTGAACGACATCACGCCGCCCGTACAGATGCCCGACGATACGCCGTGGTGGGTAAAGCTGTTGAGCGTTATTCTTATCATCGTGCTGGTCGTGCTTATCGTCAAGCTGATTGCGGTCATCGTCAAAAAAGCCAGTCAAAACAGACAGGTCAAAAAGGCAGTCGAAAAATACAGCGACAGGAGGAATGAATGAGCAAGCAATCCAAATTTAAGTGTAAATCCAACGCGCAAAAGTACGCCATCCGTGCCTACTATGCCAAAAAGAACAAAGCCGGCAAGCCGTCGCAGGACTGCGAGGAGCAGCGAGAACGCTATATGAAGGTCATGCGGGAAGATTTCCCGAAGGACTTTATCAGTGACGACGAATGGGACTATATCGAGGCGATGGCGAGCTGGCCTAAAAAATAGGAGGAAGGAATGAAAACCATCAAGAGGATCCTCGCAGTTCTTCTCTTGATAGCATTGGGACTTGGCGTCGGCTACTTGTGCTACACTTGTAGCCGATTGCCTTCCGATGCGGAAACTGCGGAGGTGTATTATGAGCAAACGCTTTAATATTGCCGTTACCGTCATTATCTCCCTTGCATTCGTGGCGTTGGGCGCGGTGTTCTGGCAATCGTATGTACGATTCAGGGAAGCGTGTAAAGATTTCGGGCTGTCCGTCGCCTATTATTTCAGCGAACTGTTCGGGATGGACTATTCCTTTACACCCACGGTCACGGAGTATTCGGACGTGTTGCAATGGGAGATATTTTTGCCCGATGATTGGAACGGCTTTACCGCCTTTGCGGGGGACTTCTTTGCCTTGCTTATCAGCGGCAAAAACTTTGCGGGGTATTGGGCGTCGGTCGGAGACGTGATGCTCGTCGCGGCAAAGGTCATTGCCATTTTGCTGCCCTGCGTACTCGTGCTTTGGCTCGTACTCTGGCGTATGTACAGGCATGGGAATACAAACCATAACCGCGATACGGTGCCGTTGCGGGTGTTCAAGGCGATTTCAAAATACACATATCAGCCCGTAAAGCGCGCCGTGCTATCCTACCGTGAATACCTTTCGGAGCATAAGGGCATCTGGATATGCTGGATCATCCTTTGGGTGTTTCACCTCAACCTTGCATCCATCGTCATGGGCTTCTTTGCGTACTACTTCTATTTCGTGTTGAGTTTCGACGTCGGCAATCTGTATGTGCAGGTCTGCAAGCTGTTCATCGACCTACAAGTCGTCTTCCGCCATTTTCCGTGGTGGAGCATTGTTACAGTTTGCTGGCTGCTTTTCAACCGTTGGAGAAAGAAGGTCGCCCTGAACAGGCTGCGGCACTTCGAGGCAAGGAATTGCGGGTTTATCAACGAACTGCCCATCGTGTCAATGTCGTGCGGCTCTATGGGCAAGCGCAAAACCACGCTCATCACGGACATGGTGCTGTCGCAAGAGGTCATGTTCAGGCAAAAGGCACTCTCCATATTGCAGCAGAACGATATGAAATTCCCATACTTCCCGTGGATAAAGTTCGAGGACGAACTGCGGGCGTGTATGGAACACGGCACGGTGCATAACCTCGCCTCAGTCAAGACATGGGTGGCACTGAAATGGTCAAGGTTCGTCAAACACCGCAACACAGAATGGCAGCTCTACGGCTATGATTGCCGCAGATATGGTACGGACTTTGACGACGCCTTAAAGGTCAATGGGCTTTTCGACGTGTTGGAAACTTACGCGCAGGCGTACTTCATCTACGTCATTCAGGGCAGCCTCATCGTGGCGAACTACTCCATCCGCACGGACAACGCGCTTATGGATAACGGCAACTTCCCGCTGTGGCTCACGGACTTCTTCCCGAAACATAGAAGGCTTGAAAGCCGCCACGCGCATATCCTTGACTTTGACGTGCTGCGCCTCGGTAAAAAGGTTTTGGAGAACAACCCCAAAGCCGGGAGCTTTGAGTTCGGCGTGGTTGCCATTACGGAGATAGGCAAAGAGCGCGGAAACAATCTGGAACTCAAAGAGGTCAAGCGCAATACCGACGATACCAACCAAAAGAATGACCTGTTCAATTCGTGGCTCAAAATGTGCCGCCACTCCGCCACGGTAGATAACTTTCCTTTCATCAAGGTATTCACGGACGAGCAAAGACCCGAAAGCTGGGGCGCGGACGCACGCGATCTCTGCGACGTCATACATATCGTTTCTTCCGGAGAGCAAAGGCTGGCGCTGCCATTCTATACCATTGAAGAGATGATTTCGGAATGGGCGTTCAACCGGTTTATGCGGCTGTACGAGGACTTCCGTTTCAGGCGCGGCGACAACACGCTTCTGGTACATATCCTCAAAAGCGTTGTCGCGTGGCTGTGGCGGCGAAACCTGCGCATCTATAACCGCTTCGGCTATTCGATACTTAAAATCGAGAAAGAGCGTGGCACGATGGACGGCAAGACGGAAAACAAAAAATACTATCTCATGAACGCTAAAATTTACGCAAAACGATTCAGTACAGACTGTTTTTCAGACTACTTTAACGACATGGCAAAAAAGAGCAAAACGGGACTTATGGACTATATCGAATATGTTACGGAGAAAGCAACTGTGGACGAACTTAAAATGCAGAACAGCTACTTTATAGGTTCGCTGTACGGGAACGCCGATAATGGTTCTGCGTAAATGTTTGTAAGGTGTATATCTGTCGGCGCTCCTTGTGCGGCACAAGGAGGTCTTTATGCCATTCCCGCAATGCAAGGTATATTCGGACGGCGGTCATTATATCGCCATTCCGCACACCACGCGGCCGTACAGACCGCGCAGAAAGCCGAAGGAAGAGATCATCGCCGTCACGGAAGAACTTGCCGAGGAAGAAACGAAAGAACAGGAACCTGCGGAGCAAAGCGCGCCCTCACATGAGGACGCGCCTATGCCGCTTGAAAATACTGTCGGAGAGGCTGCCGAAGGCACGCAAATCGACGATACGTTGCACGAAAAACCTGCCGCAACGCGGCTCATGACAAAGAAGGAACTGTTTGAGGAACTGTATGCGAGGTATCAGAGCTTGCCGCGGTATAAGCGAAAAGCCGCCATCCTCAAACGAATGCGCCCGTATTTTTCCGACGTGGACGCCGCCAAGCTATATGTCGAAACAAATATATGGCGCAAGATGCGCAATCTCATCGCTCGCCGCGTGCGAATGGTGCGGAAGATCAATTTGCAGACTTTCAACTATTTCGTGACTTTTACCTATAACAGCGAACTGCATACGGAAGAGAGTTTCCGCAAAAAGCTCAAAAGCTGTCTATCGCATTTCTGTACGCGAAAGGGCTGGAAGTATGTGGGCGTATGGGAACGCTCGCCCGAAAAGAAGAGACTGCACTTTCACGGCATCTTTCATATCCCCGACGGCACGATGCCGGGGATGATGCTGGAAGTTGCGGACTACAACTTCAAGGCGCACAGGCGCGTCGTCACGCACCAAAACTCATACTTCAACGAGGCGTTCGGGCGCTCGGACTTCGAGCCGCTGGATGTGCGAAGTTTAGGCGGCGCCATTGCGTATATCGTCAAGTATCTGGAAAAGACAGGCGAGAAGATTGTCTATTCCAAAGGGCTGCCACAGTTCTTCGTTTCGGACGTCATGGACGAGGACGTCGTATGCCCGTTCGGGCTGGAAGATAAGAAATTACTTCTATACGACGACTTCCTGTGCTGGGATGAAGGCGTACTCATAGGCGCTGTGAGCAAAGATGTGATACGGCAAATGCCAAAGGCGAACTGACTTCCGAATGTGCAAATACGGCTTAAAAACGGAAAATGCAGAAACGGTATGCGCGCGGCAATCGCCAAGCGGTTCAGCGGCGATGCCGCGCCCGTTCGCTCCGATTTTCCGTATTTCAGTCGGATCAAGTTTGGCGGGGCGTGTGCTTGTCCGCGGCGCGCAGCGCCGCGCTTGTATCAAGACAAGCACACGCCCCGTAGCCACTCCCCAAAGTAAACCATAAATTTACCCAAACTGTACCCAAAGTTTTTCTCACATGAAAAAAGAGGGAGAAAAACTCCCTCTTTTTGTTGGGTATTGGGTTTAAGCCGTCAAGTCAGCCCTTTTGCGTATAGCATTTGCCGTTCACCTGAACGGTATTGCCGTCGATGACGGGCTGTCCCTTTGCGCAGGCGCGTAAGATGATTTTGCCTTTCTCTGCGGGAGCGCGGTCAAAATCCCCGTCGTCGAATTTATCGTCTGCGCCGACTTCGATAATCTTAAAGCCTTTTTGAATGAGATAAGAGCTGAATTGCCAGAGCTTCTCAAAGCGCCCGTTGCTGTCGAAGATGGCGCAGACATTCTCTGCGGGGTGGTAAGCGGTGATGCGAAAATAGTTTACCATAATTGTTTCCTCCTGTGTTTAATATCGTTTGAAAGCGTATTGCGAAATAAGCCCTTGCAGCGGATAGATGCGGTCTTTGTCAAAAGGCGCTATGTGATTGCCGAGTACAAACGGGCTGAACTCGTCCGTAAGATAAGCGACGCAGTTGTAGCCTTCTACTTCGATGACGACAAACACCGCGTCATCAGGACAATAACCTTTGAGGTATTGCATTGCCCGTTCCGCTTGTTCGGCAAGCGCGGGATTGTCGCGTTTGAACTCCGATACGGTATAGATTTCGTCGAGATAGTTTTTCATAAAAACTCCTTTGCGGTTATGCCGCGTTCTGAATTTGTTTAAGATGCTTGTTTGCATACGGCAGCCAGACTTTGTTGACGTAATGCAGGATATCGTCGCTCGGTTTGTGGTCGTGTTCGCCGTAGCACTGTAAAATTTTGTGCGTGTGCAAGGAATACTCTACGGTAACGAGCGGTGTATCTGGCTGCGCTTTCAAGCGCACAAAAAAGATGAGCGAATCTTCGCGGATCATCTTTTGGTCGTAATTCATACGCCCCACGCAGTGGTGCAAAAACTCTCCCTCGCGCACAAGGTCGGCGGGCGTCTTTGCGATAATGCAGATGAACGCGCTGCGCTTATCGTGCTGCAAGGCAGAATACTTTTGCGCGACTTCGCCGAATGCCTTTTTTAAGTTACGGTTTGCTTCCTCGCTCGCTTTTGCCTGTGTCGTCGCGTATTGGTCGATGCGGATATCGTGCCAGCGCATGAAGTCGTGCGGAAGCCTGTTTTGCGGCAGGGACATATCCAGCTGTAAATGCTCGCAGGCTTTGAGGTAGTCAAGGTACAACCTCGGCGTGATCTTCTGCTCGTCGATATAGCGGAAGAACTCTTTGAGCTTTTGCCCGCGGAACAGCCTGCGGATGGGCTTATAGTCCATCTCTCGTTCAAAACACTTCTTTCTTGAAAGGAAAGCCTGTATTTCCTTACAAGACTGTCCCGTCTTATACGCCTGCATGACCGTTTCCACGTAGAGCGGGAACGGCGATGCCGTCAGCTCCTGCTTGTTGCGGATGAGCCATTTGCAGAACGCCTTGTCCGTTCCGATGCGCTTCAAGATGGTGATGCTGTCGTAATACATCCCAAGCCCGGACTTCATGAGCATTTCTAACTGCGGGTACAGTTCGTAGAGGCGCAGGTATTTGAGCAGCTTATCTCCGTGATAAAGCCGATACGCGCTGTACGTATATTCGGGGAATTTATCTACGAAAGAGGGATTGACAAGTACCGCCCACGGATCGTAATAGCGGTCTTTCGCCCAGCAAACGCCGCGCTCGTACCAACGCCGTTCTTTCTGGATGCCTTCGCCGTACCAGCCGACGCGGAAACCCATGCTGCCGCAGTAGCAGTATTCGAGGTCTTTTACAAAGCATACGGGCGAATGAACGCCATGCCATGCGACGGCTTTGCAATACAGCTTTTTACGGTAGTGTTTGACGGCGACGGTCACTTTGACAAGTTCGCCGCGGTACTTCGTAAGATAGGCGTAAAAGCGGAGCTGCTTCGAGGGCTGCGGATATTCTTTCTTATCTTCGCGCTCTATCATGCGCAGGATATATTTTGGAATTGGTTTGATGTCTTTCTCTGTCATGGTTTTCACCTCAATGTAATTTCGTTGCCGAACATTTCATCCAGAACGGCGAGCGCTTCCGTATCGAAAGCGGAAAGGTCTAAATCGGGTTCGTCGTCTGTAAAGTCCGGTTCTTCGACGTCGCCGTCAAATTCGCGCATTTCCTCTTCGGAGAGGATCTCGCCCGTTTCCAAATCGACGTTTTGTTCGGCGGGAAATTCACGCACCTCATCGTCGTTTTCTATGACGACGAGAGTATGCCCGTTGCTCAGGATTTTGCCGAAGTACACATCCGAAGCGTGGTACGGAAAACCGATCATCGGTACGCGGCTTTCCAGCCCGCAGTCCCGCCCAGTAAGGGTGAGATGTAATTCGTCTGCAAGCATTTCCGCGTTCTTGCCGAATACCTCGTAAAAGTCGCCCAAACGCATTGCAATAACGGCTTGCGGATATTTTTCCTGCACGTCCAGATATTTTCGGTACATGGGAGAGGCCGTTCGTTTGGATGGTTTCGTTTTTTCTTCCTCGGCGATCTCCGCCATGATTTCTTGTATCTCTTCGTCGGACGGCATAGTATCCTCATCGTCTTCGGGCTTTTCCTCTTCGGGCTTGCCTTCGAGGTCTTCGCCCATAAGGTCGAACATGGACATTTGCGGCTTCGGCTGCGGTTTGGGTGGAACAGATTTCACCGCAGGCGCCTTTGCCGTAACTTTGGGCATGGGTGCCTTGTATTCGGTGCCGTCCTCGTTGTAAAGCGTACCTTCGATGGAATCTTCCTCGAAGTAATGCACCGCCCAGCCGTACACGGTATCATCGTCGATACAGGCGGACGACGCGCCTTTCTCCGCTTGCTTTTTCGCCTCGTCGCAGGCAAACTTCATAAAGCCCGCCAGCGTCTTTTTGTTGATAAGCATTTTACCGTCCTTTTGGATGCGCACGCCGCCGTTGATCTTCTCGGCAAGCACCTCGGAGGCATTCGCCTCCAAGTATGCTTTGACCTTTTGTTCTTCTTTCGTCGTTGCTTGTAAGTTGAGTTTCATATTTCCTCCGTGTCTGCCATCTCCAAGCCGAGCAGAAAGCCCGTTTTGAAGGCAACCGCATACGCCCGTTCGATGAGAAATTCATAATTGAGCGCAACGGTATCCGCGTACTCGTCAAAGAGCTTTGCATTTTCGCCCGTCATGAGCGACTTTATCTTGTCGTAATAAGAAAGTTCTTTGTCGCGTCTATCCGCGGGGAGTTTCAGGCTCACGCCGCGGATATCGCCTTTATAGAGCAGTTCAATGATGGATTGCATATCGCGCCTCCTCAAAAGGGTAAGTCATCCAAAAGCTCGGCGGCTTTTGTTGGCAGGGCTTCCAGCGTCGTATAGTGGTTGAACCCGCCGCGATAGTCCTGTTCGTCTTTCGCGGTACGGATAAGGATATGCCCGTACCATTCGTTCGTGAAATAGCGCACGTCCGAAATGGAAATGTAGATACACTTGTTTTCCGCGCTCTTGATGAACGCCGAAAAGCAGTAGTGATTTTTCCCCACGTTGACGAGCTGCCAATGGTTTTCACGGCATATCGCTTTCAGGTAGTTGATGTACTTCGTCTGAAACGTCCTGTAATCTTCGCCGGTGTAGCTGCCCGACGAAAATTCGTGTGTAAGGTACTTTTTGAGTTCTGCGATTTTAGCCATTGTATTCACCCTCCTTGACGATCCTGTAAATGTCGTCCGCATAGAACTGACAGACGAACCAATTAAAAAGAGCGTGACACTTCACGCCCTTGTAGTCCACGATATAGTCGTTCTCGCCGACCTTTTCAAGTACGGTGATCTCGTCCATCTCTCCTTTCAGGGAATTGATGTGTGCCGTTGTCTTGTAAGCGTATTCGTTCATTGCCGTTCCTCCTTGTTACGCAATTCTTCTGATACCGCCGCCGAAGCTCTGCACGGTCACGCTGCCGAACTCGCTGCACCAATCGTCATCTTTGTTCCAGACGTAAGCAAAGGCGGTATGTCTGTTGCCTTCGGTGTGCATGAGCGTTGCCCATTCTTCGGGATATGCTGTCACGATGAGGAAGGAATAGCACTCGCCGAACTCGGTATATTCGTGCGTGATGGCATATACGAGGCAGTTGTACTTCTTTTCAAGCGCTCTCATCTTTTCGTAGAGTTCGGGCTCCTGATCTGCCCAATACCCGCCGAAGCGTTCAAAGAAGCAGACCATACCTTTTTCGCGGAAGCCCTTGATGTACGGTGCGTAGATATCCATCTGTTTGAGTAATTCGATTGCCTTTTCTTTCTTTGCAATGTTCTTGTCTTTCATAGTTTTTTCTCCTTAAATGCACTTTTCTAATGTTTCAAAGTTGTAACCGATGTTGCGGAGCGTTTCTTCAAAGCCGAACCACGCCAGCAGGTTTTGATTGAAGTCGTCCTGCGCGAGGGGATCTTCCTTGTCCCACTTGTCGCCGAAGAGTTCCGAAGGAGCGTAAAGTCCCGTGCCGTTCATGGTTTCGTACAGCAGCGCATTGATCTCTTGACGGTACTGCTTGTAGAAGCGCACCGTATCCGAATAGTAGATGAGTTCGCCCACAACGCCCGACTGACAGCCGTAATGCAGCACGTCCGTGAAGATATACTTCTTGTCGTCGTAATCGCCCCAGCGGGAGATAACGTAATTGCATACGCGCTTTGTAAGCTGGCTTTCCGTATCCTGCTTGATGGCTTTGATATTGGAGAGGGTTAGTTTCATTATGCTGCCTCCTCGAACGCGTCCAGATACACGCGCTCGAACATGACGCCGTACTCAAAGTAAAGTCTGCCGTTTTTATCCTTCAAGAGGTCATACGTTACAACGCTGATTCTGCCTCTGTCCGTTACTGCAATCTGTACTTCGTTTCGGGCAAGGTCGATGCCGACGATATTGAAGGTGATGAACGCCTCGCCATCGTACAGTTCAAATTCAGAGAGATAATACGCTCTGAACTCGGTGAAATTGGAAACTTTGGTTTTCATAGAGTTTACCTCCGAATTTTATTTTTGCCTTTCGGCAGGGGCGACAGGAGCATTGGGCGAGATAAACTCTTATTCACTTGAAATCGGCGCATCGGAAGTCAACGAAACAGGACAAAATTATTGCGTATGAATAACGGAAAAATCTGCCGTAAACGCAAAAAAGCCGAGCAGGTCGAATTGACCTGCTCGGCTTTCAGATGCTTGGATGATTGAGCTTTTCAGCGATAATTTTTTCCGTTGACTTCCGCGAGAACTGTGCTACGATAGCCACAACGAATGGCAAAAAATGAGGAGATAAACTTGAAAGAAATCTTGTTATATGGTATAATATAGTCATCGTTTGGAGGTAAATTTAGTATGGAAATAAAAGCTCTTTTAGTGGCTGTTAGCGTATATGATAAATATTCCAATTTGCCTTGCTATAATGATTTATATGCAATGAAGCATGCTTTGACCCATGGATTAAATGTACCCGAAGAATCTATGTTGATTTTAGGAGAACGGGGCATTGTTTATCGCAAAGATTTTGTTAATGCTTTATCAGAGTTTTGCAAAGAGTCTGCAGATGTTTCTATTTTTTACTTCTCAGGTCATGGCGGCAGTGGACAGATTGCCTTTACGGATGAATCGGTGCCATTGCAATTAGTAATAGAATGTATTAAATCAAGCAGACAAAATAATAAAATTGTAATATTAGATTGTTGCGAAGCAGGTAATTTTCTTCTAATGGATGAGGACAATCTTGACAAGGATCTGTCTAATTTTAAAGAGACAAATTGTGCTGTTTTAGCATCGTGTAGAAAAGAAGAAACGTCTGGATTCAATGAAAACAAGGTAAGTTTATATACGGGTTTTCTATGCAATGCTCTTACGTGTAATGCGAATATTAAAAGAGGACAGCTTTCCCTTGAATCTGTTGTCAGTCATGTTGATTTGCTCGCTAAAAATTGGGCTAATACTCATGCAAATTCTCAACATCCAATTTTTCGGTCTTCGTTGCCTGGATCTATTTTCTTTAAAGTAAAAGAATATGCTCCATATAAGACTGATGCTTTTTCATTAGAAAAAGAGAATTATATTATTGCCGCAGTAGAGGCACGTCATACCATATCATCAAAACGATATGTAGTTAAAGTAATATTAAAAGAAGAATGTAATTTAGAAGAAATATCGGTGATTAGTCACCAAATAAAAAATGACGTTTCTAATCTTGAAATTTACAAATCCAAGGCAATGGAAAAACGATTCAAAGGCAAGCCTATCGATATTTTATTTATTTATTTTGGATATGATGAAAGTGATGTGTGTTTTTGTACTTGGCAATATCGCTCAACTTGGGTTGCAAAAGATTCTGATAAAAGCCATTGGTATAATAAAAAAGGGTGGCAGGTGATAAATGATATATGTGTCTTAAAAGAAGCTATATATTCATTAGCGCGATATATGCGGTATACTGACATGACACAAGATGAGTACATACGAAAAGTATACGAATATACTGATTGCATTATTAGAAAAGCAAGGGAATTCATTCGTGTCTTTAGAGAGTTCAAAAACGGAACAATCGATGAGGATGAGTTAATACATTACACAGAAGCAATTCGAATAGATATAAACTTTTGTCGTTTAAGGTTTGACAACCTTCCAGCGGTTTATGTTGAATTGCAAGAATGGTCAGAAATATGTTATCTGCTTTCAGGGACAGTTTTAGACTTTTCTTTACTTTGGAGTCAAAACGGTTTGGGAAAATGGAGTTTACAAGATAGAATTTCTCTAACGGATCATGCCTTGCAGCAATACGAAGAACAGCTTCATAAATTAGAAAACTATAATAAAAAGCCGAGCAGACCAGTTTGATCTGCTCGGCTTTTTATTGATAAGGCCCTTATTCCTTTGGCGGCAACAAAAAAACTATCCGAACCCACTGCTGAGTAATAGTGGTGTTCGGATAGTTCCCGTTTGGTGGAGACAACAAGACTCGAACTTGTGACCTCTACGATGTCAACGTAGCGCTCTAACCAACTGGGCTATGCCTCCACGGCTTTGATAATATAGCACAGCGGCGGAAAGGTTGTCAAGTTTTTGGGACAGGGTTTTTAGCAAATTATTTTTATCGGGGCAAGCGGGGCAAAATACAAGGGCGCACGGTCATAGACGCGGCGCGATTGATCGCCTCGGAGTTAATATCTGTGTAATTTTTGTCAAGACATGCGATCGATCATTTTGACGGTCACATATTTTTATGGACACTCTATTTGATTAGATGTTTTTGGTTGAATGCGTAACAAAAAATAAGCCGTGAAAATAATTCTATCTTGGCATTACTTTAATTTTTACGCTCGTGCCATTTTGGACAAGCCGAAGTCATAGCAGGGTTAATATTACCTTTCCCTCGAGCCCCGATTTTACAAACGTGACTTGTATTATCATACTCAATAATGCTTCCCTTTAAGGTAGCCTTTCCACCAAAATATTGGCAAGTGCAACAATATTTGCTTGTTTTTGAAATTGAACTCATGATATTTCTGTTTTGCCGTTTCTGACAAGGTGTAGTTCAGGCAGAAAAATCATAGTTTCCTTTTCATCTTCTTTCCCTTTCCAATATACGCAAAATTGTACATGGGCTTGCTCTACGCTGTAACCTTTTTCCGCAAAGGTAGAAAGTTTATTTTTCATGATAGAAGAAATTTTTCCGACGAGCAAATCATGCCCATTTTGACTTACATAAAAATATCCGTCACGCCAAAGTAATTCAGTGCCACTCTTTAAGCGGTTGATGGTCTTCTGTTTGTCTTTGAAAAAATCCAAATAAACGTCCCTATGCGTCAGCATGAGGTCAATTTCATTCGGCTCATCGTAATCAATATCATTATGTTGAACATCTACATAATCTAAATTCATATCATCGAACAAGGAAAAATTGCAATGGAGATGTAACTGATTTTTCGCACGCGTCAAGCCTACATAGATCTTTCGTTTCTCTTCGTCATTGATTGGATATGCATCGCTCAGCAACAAATAGACATTGTCAAATTCACGACCTTTTGCCTTGTGGATCGTTGAAACGGTTATACAATCGTCATTTTCTTCGTAGAAATCTTCAAATTTTGATTCGGAAAAAAATTCAAACAAGTCTGTCTGATATTTTTTCCGTGTGTTTACTTTTTCAAATTGTTTTAATGCGCGCAAGCATTGTTCCAAACAATTGCTACCGGCATATTGTTCCTTTAATATATTTTTTGCATTTTTCCAGACTTCGTCCGAAATCAAAGGCGTAATCGCATTTTGACATATTTCATTTAAAAAGCATCGTACTTCTGCAAGGTCGGTAAGGTGAAAACCGTCGAGCGATTGAATGAGACGTGCTCGGCGATTATGTTTTCTCAAAAGCCTTACAATGCGCATAGCCTCTTCATTTGTGTTTGTAAGAATACCGATACTGCCGATTGCTTTATGTTTCAATACCTGCTGGGCAAGAGGAATCTCCATGTTGCGGGAGCGATATTTTGTAAGGCTTACGATACCTGCTTCCTGCCGAACGGCGATATTTTCTTCATTCTTCAAACGCCCTGTTATCTTTTTGACAAAATCATTGGAAAAGCGGACAATATTCTGTCTGCTGCGATAATTCTCAAGAAGGTCATACTGCGTTGCGCCATAATCAGTGATCAATTTTTTCATGTATGCGGAATTAGAGCCGCGAAATGCAAAAATATTCTGGTCATCGTCTCCGACGGCAATCACGCGCATATCTTCGTTTTGATGTATCAGCGCTTCGATCAACGCAAAGTCATCTTTGCTCATATCCTGCGCTTCGTCGATAACGACAACTGCTTTTGCTATACGTCCTTGCTCGACTTCACCCAGGCGGATCATTTCGGCAGCGTCATGAACGACGGTGTCAGAATCTTGTGCATTTCCCGGTCTACCGAGTAAATCGAAACAGTATGAATGAAATGTACGGATATCGACAAAATAGGTTGCATTGCCTGTCAGCTGCATTAACCGCAGCTTAAACTCCGTTGCCGCCGCACGGGAAAAGGTTGCCATTAAAAGCTGTTCATGTTTGACTTCTTCCAAGGTAAGAAGCGCTGCAAGCTTATGAACCAAAACGCGTGTTTTTCCGCTTCCGGGACCAGCGGCGACCACAATATATTTTGAGTGATTGTCTTGTATGATATTAAGCTGCTTTTCGGAAAGCGTATCAAATAGTTTATGATATTTTTGCGACGTTATATTTCTTTCAATATCCGAAGCTCTTTTCCCCTTAAAATATTTTGCGATAAAATGCTTATATTCCATATAGAAGTAATCGGACACAAATTGCAGCGCGGCTTTGTAATCTTTTACCATAAGATTGGCATATTCGCCAACGATATGGATCTGTTGGATCTTTTGTTGATAGAATTCATTCAACTGCCGATAATCTTCCGCCTTATATTTGATTTTATTGTCAAGAACCAAGCGGGTTATCTCCATACCGTTATATGTGACAAGAAATCCGCCTTGCAGTACAACCGCGCCAATTTTAGAAAGGTACAGCAGTGCATCCTCAATGTCTTCCAACCGTGCGGGCATTGTCATTGTAATAAGCGTCGCGTTTTGTTGAAATGCCTGCAATAATCCGACAAGAGAAAAAGTGACAGGAATGTTTTCCGACTGCCCTTTGATTTGCTCGCTCAGACGAAACAATTCTGAGATCAGGAACTTACAGATCTCCGCTCTGTTTTCCAATTTGCGCTTAAAATCATCTTCCTCATACAACGGGCACAATCCAACACGGTTTTGTGTGAAGTGTCCCGCTTTTTTGATGTATCCTTTGATCGTCCAGTAATAAATGATTGTACGAATATTTTTGACGGTCGCCCCGGCAATGTCGTCATTTGCCGCTTGTTCGTTCAATGCTTTCAGATCGTAATCGCCGGCTTGCTTCTGCATTTTTTCAACGATATAGCGCTCTAAGCGAAGAAAACGTTCTAAGTTCTGTCGAATTTTATTTTCTGTATCGGAACGGCGTATAAAGGCCGACATATCTTTTGTATCGGCTAAAAGACCTACCTGCTGCATTGTGTTTACCAATCGGATTACAACGCGCTTATCAAGTCCAAGATTGTCTGCGAGATAGTCGACGCGAGATTCCGCATCATCGTTGCCTGCCTCCGCAATGCTTCGCGCCGAAATCAATGATTTTATAATGCGTTTTGCATCTTCCTTATCATTCTCTTCAAAATGATCGGATGCTTCTAAAATTTTAACTGCATCCGACATATTCTTTACCAAAATGCCGGTTGCATAGACATGCGGGACATTTCTGCCTCGCTTCACATATCCTGCCGTTTCAAGCGCAGATATTGCCGTGCGAACGCGGGTTTCAATATCGCTGACGGTATCATCCCAACCGGCTTGCCGAGCAATTTCCAGTGCCGAACACTGAATGGTGGGGCGCGTTTTGGTAAGGTCTTTGATCGCCTTCCATATCTGTTGTATATCGCTGATACTCAGCTTAGTTTGATTGAGCAAAATAAAGTGTTTGTCAAGATCGTCATTGTTGAACAAAACGCAGCAATCCGCCTGTAAAGAAGGATCGCGCCCTGCACGTCCCGATTCCTGCACATAGTTTTCAAGCGAGTCGGAGATATCAAAATGCACAACAAGACGGACGTCTTTCTTGTCGACGCCCATTCCGAATGCAGATGTAGCTACGATACATTGCACCTCATTTTTCAAAAAACTTTCTTGGTTGGCGACTTTTTCTACCATTTCCATTTTTCCATGGAAGGGAAGGGCAGAGATGCCATCTCTTTGGAGACGCAGAGCAATTTCTTGCGCTCGGTGTGTTCTTGAAACATATACGATTGTCGGACAATTATGCGATGTTATAAGCGAGCGCAAATAATTGTATTTCTCGTCTTCCGTTTCGGCAAAAATTACATTATAATGCAAATTACTGCGTTCGGTTGCCGTCGCATATACTTTCAGGTCAAGCCCAAGTTTACGCTTAAAATAATCTTTGATATCGCTGATGACTTTTTGTTTCGCCGTTGCGGTAAAGCAGGATACAGGAATAGGGGCAGAAAGCTGCTTGTTTTCCTGAAGCTTTTTGATAAAATCTCCGATATAAAGGTAATCCACACGGAAGTCTTGCCCCCAAGCCGAAAAGCAATGTGCCTCATCAATAACAAACCTCACAACATTTCGTGAAAGCATTAAGTTTTCTATCGTTGCAGAGCGTAACTGTTCGGGAGAGATGTACAAAATAGATGCTTTTCCGCTCCGCACTCGCTCTACCGCTTCTTGCCGCTCTATGGGGCTGAGCAGTCCGTTGATTGTGACCGCGTCGGCAATCCCTTTTTCTTCAAGATTATCGACCTGATCTTTCATGAGCGATTGTAACGGTACAATGACGACAGTAAGGCCGTGAACGGCTTCCCCCTCCATAATTGCGGGGAGTTGAAAAGTAATAGATTTTCCTCCGCCCGTCGGGAAAATCGTCAAGATAGATTCTCCGTGCAATGCCGCTTCTGCCGCCTTTTGCTGCAGAGGCTCGCCGTCATATGTACGGAAATCCGAAAAACCGAAGATACGGTTTAATTGCTTTTTTGCATCGCGTTTTTCTTCGCAATATTTGCATCCTCCGCAGGATGTTTGGCGCAATATCTTATTTACGTTAATCACATTCGGATAGTTCCGCAATATCCATGGCGGTGTGATTGAATCTGTATCGTCGCAATAGACTAATGCTAATACATATGCAAGTTCTACGGGATAATGTTTTATCAAACTTCCGATATCAGCGTGGTCACATATTTTCCCCGTAAATGCATTACGGATATGATAATCGGTAAGAGGGTAAGGTTTGTATCCGATATATTTAAAGAATCCCTGAAACTCCGGGAACGGATATAAAAGCGCACAGTAAATACGCTTTAAGATGTTCGGAAGTCCTTGAAACGCCTCTATTTCTTCATAAAATAAATCGCGCGCTTTAATAGCATCGTTCAATGGATTATTGAGCTCATCGCTTTGTAATTTATCATCTTTTACAAGCCGATGATACGGCTTTTTCGGAAAGAGCAACGGAGAGAGATAGAGCGTATCGATACTTGTAAAGGAATCAACTTCAATGTGTTCTGTAAGATATTTCAAGTCGTGATGGACAATGTTGTGACCGCACAAAAAATTGCCCTCTTGAATAAAAGTGACAAAAGAGCGAATATCCGTCGAATGAAAGATGTCGCCAGTTTCTTTGATGGCACCCAAATCATCAATTTTATGATTGCGCAGACTAATTTCGCTGTCGATAAATATAATCTTTTTGTCCATTGTACGGTTCCTTTCACGAACTTGAACGTTTCATGTTTTTGCGCAACCACTACCAAGGTCTATGAAGACCAATCAGACCTTAAAGTATCTTTGGTTGCGGTTTGTGGGGGTGTCGGGATCTGTCATGGCGATGAGCCCAGCTTCCAATGCCGGTTGAATATAATTTTTTCGGAACGTCACGCGCGATTTCAAGCCGAGTTTCTCCATAAGTTCCACCGCAGACATGGGGTAAGTTTCGATGACGGACATCAACGCCCTGATCTGATTGCTGATATGGCTCTGATGGTTGCGCGTATCCTTTGCAAGCTCAGAAACCGCTTTTTTGATGACGCCGAGCATGAACAGGATAAAGCAGTTTGATTTTCCTTCTGCCGTAGAAAGCCCGATCGCGCGGTAATATTCTTCCTGATTGTCTTTGATGATACTTTCAAAGGGGATCCACTCAAATATCGGCTTCCAGTTTGCAAGCAATGCCGTCTGCCATAATCTTCCCGTTCTGCCGTTTCCGTCCATAAAGGGATGAATAAACTCAAATTCGTAGTGGAATATGCTCGAACGAATAAGCATTTGAGTTTTGCTTGTTTTCAGCCAATCGAACAGTTGCTCCATCAAACCTTTTACCATATCATGCGGTGGGGCGACGTGAATGACCTTTCCTTGTTCATTGATGACGCCGACGGAGCCTGTACGCAGTTCGCCCGCTCCTTTGACAAGACCGTTCATCATCACTCCGTGAGCCTTCTTCAAATCGTCCAGAGAAAACGGATCAAGTTCCGGTAATATTTTATAGACAGCGAAAGCATTCTTTACGGCAATGATATCGTCCTGCGGTCCTAAAACGCGCTTTCCGTTCAGAACATCTGTTACTTGCTCCAAAGAGAGAGTATTGTTTTCAATGGCAAGCGAGGATTGAATGGATTTGATACGGTTCACTCTGCGAAGGCGCGGCAATCTTTCCAAATCGTTTACATTGCTGAGCTTTCCAAGTTCTTCCGTGATTTCTGATGTCAATTCCAGCATTTCTTCGGTAATATCGTAGGGCGGAACATATTTATCCATACGCGACCTCAAAATTTTCCTTATATTTATTATAGCACAGATTTTTAGTGCCGTCAATACTTATACGCTTTCTTGATTGCTTTGATTGTGTAGGTTTACAATACATTGACAAATTCAAAACAAAACGAAGCATCGCTGTCGGCATGGCCAAGAATGCAAAAACATGATCGACAAAGCGGGGGGATGAGTCGAGACGCCGCGGAATGAGACGTCTATGCGATGTCATTTACAAAGACTTTACAAAAACTTAGCAACTCCTATGTTTGGATATAACCGCCTTTTGGGTTATGATAGAGGCGATCCGAACAGGATAAGGAGACAAAATATGAAAAGACTTATGAAAATAGTTATGGCAATGCTGGTCGTTGCGATCGGCGTCGGGTGCTGTTTTGCGGCATGCGGCGACAAGGGCAGCGACGGCGACAAGGAGATCAGACTTTCCGGTTCTTCGTCGGTTTCTCCGCTGATGCAAAAGTTGGGCGCGGCGTATGAGGAGGCAAATCCGGGCGTCAAGGTCAGGGTCACGTCCAGCGATTCGGGCACGGGCATTGCGGATACGCTTGCAGGCAAGAATGACATCGGTATGGCTTCGCGCGCTCTCAAAGACGGCGAAACGGGGCTTGTCGCGACCAAAATTTGCGATGACGGAGTGGTGTTGATCGTCAACAACGAAGTTGAACTTTCCAACGTTACTTCGCAGCAGGTGTACGACCTTTACGCGAACGGGACAGCGATCGAGGCGATAGTCAACGCCGTTTCGAGAGAGGAGGGCTCGGGAACGAGAGACGCGTTTGACGACCTGATCAAGAATGCGGAAGGGGACAAGCTCAAAGAGCTGACCAAGTTTGCCGATTGCGTGTCCATCCAAAGGAGCACAGGCGACGTGAAGGTGGAGATCGCCGCGAGCAAGAACGCGATCGGATATATCTCGCTCGGCTCGCTCGACGACACGGTCAAGGGCTTGACCTTCAACGGGGTCGCGGCTTCTGCGGAGAACATCAAGAACGGAACATACACGCTTGCGAGACCGTTCAACATCCTGACCAAGGAAGGCGTCGAGCAGTCCGCCGAGGTCAAGGCGTTCATCGAGTGGCTGGCAAGTGACGCCGCCAAGGCGATCATGACCGAGGAAGGGTACGTCGTTTGATGAAAAAAGTTTCCGAATGCGGAAAGCGGCGCGGAGACGTTGCGGCAAAGGCGGTATTCGCCGCCTCTGCCGTATTCTCCGTATTTGCGGTCTTTGCGATAGTTTTTTACATCTTATACGAGAGCATTCCGGCTCTGTCCGAGATCGGAGTGTTCAATTTCATTTTCGGTACGCTTTGGGCTCCTACCAAAGATTTTTTGGATGTGTCAGAGCGTTTCGGCGTATTGCCGATGATCGTCGGGACGCTTTGCGTGAGCGCGGGCGCAGTGCTCGTCGGCGGAGTGGCGGGCGTGTTTTCGGCGATTTGTCTCAAAGCGTTTTGTCCCAAAAAGCTGAGGGGCGTGATCGGCGGGATGATCAATTTTCTTGCAGGGATACCGTCGATAGTATACGGATTTTTCGGGTTGACGCTGCTGGTGCCGATGCTGTCGGACATTTCAAGCACAGGCTCGGGCAAGGGTATATTGGCGTCGTCGCTGATCCTCGGGATGATGATCTTGCCTACGGTGACGAGCATGACAAAGGACGCTCTCGACGCCGTCCCCGACAGCTATCGAGAAGGCGCGCTTGCGCTGGGCGCGACGCCGCAGCAGGCGATGTTCAAAGTGGTCGTGCCGGCGGCGAAGTCGGGCATCATTACGAGTTTGGTCTTGGGAATGGGCAGAGCGGTCGGCGAGACGATGGCGGTGATGATGGTTGCCGGCAACGTCCCGGAGTTCCCTAAGGGGCTTTTCTCCAACATCCGCACATTGACGATCAATATGGTCGTAGAGATGGGTTATGCGACGGGGCTGCATCGACAGGCGTTGATCGCGACGGGCAGCGTGCTTTTGGTGATCGTGCTCGCGCTCAATTTCGGCATAGGACTTGCGCGCAGACCCAAAAAGTATCGTGAAAAGAAGGGGAAGAACGTACTTGTGTCAAAGAGCGAGCGCTCCGCGCCCGTGTTTGTCAAGAGCGGAAGCGGTTGCACCGTGCTCAAATACATAAGTATAGTGTGCGTGGCTGCGGTCGCGGCGTCGCTTGCGACATTGATAGTGTTCATCTTGGTCAAGGGATTGCCGCACATCGACGCAAACTTGCTGTTCGGCGAATCGGGCAACGCGGGGATGACGCTGCGTCCGGCGTTTGTGACGACGGGGCTGTTGATATTGATCGCGCTTGCGATCGCGTTGCCGATAGGGATATGCGCGGCGATCTTTCTTGCGGAATATTCAAAGCGCGACAGTCGGCTCGTTCGCGTGATCAGGTTGTTTACCGAGACGCTGTCGGGCATGCCAAGCATCATATTCGGATTTTTCGGAATGTTGATGTTCTGCGAACTCATGCAGATGAGGACGAGCATCTTGGCTGGCGGCATCACGCTTTCGTTGATGATCTTGCCGACGGTGATACGCTCGACCGAAGAGAGCTTGCTTGCGGTGGACAATTCGCTCCGCGAGGCGTCGCTGGCGCTCGGCGCGGGCAAATTGCGAACGACCGTGCGAGTCGTGCTGCCTTCGGCGCTGTCCGGCATAGTCACGGCGATCATACTCAGCATAGGCAGGATAGTGGGCGAGTCGGCGGCGTTGATCTACACCGCGGGAGCGGTGCCGTACGAGCCGGAGAGCGTGATGGATTCGGGCTCGAGTTTTGCGGTGATGATGTGGCTGTTCGCAAGCGAAGGACTTTATATCGACTATGCGTATGCGACTGCGGCGGTGTTGCTGATCATGGTGGCGTTGATCAATGTCGCGGTGTTTTTGGTCAAGCGCAGGTTGGCGGTCAAGGCGTTCGGCGCGACGGGTCAAAGAGGGGGCAAAAAGGCGCAAAAGGAGTCAAAATGAAGCAAGTAACTCAAAACATATTCGATTTTTCGGGCGATGTCGCGATCAAGGTCAAGTCGCTTGACTTGCACTACGGTGCGTTCCATGCACTCAAAAATATAAATTGCGAGATGAGGCGCGGAGCGATCACCGCATTGATAGGGCCGTCCGGCTGCGGCAAGTCGACTCTGCTCAAAACGCTCAATCGCATGAATGACTTGGTCGAGGGGTGCAGGATAGACGGGAAGGTAGAGATAGGCGGCGTCGACATCTACGACAAGCGCACGGACGTATCGCTCTTGCGCAAGAGCGTAGGGATGGTATTCCAACGCCCCAATCCCTTTCCGATGAGCATATACGACAACATCGCGTACGGGCCGCGCACGTTCGGGGTGCGCAAAAAGGCGGAGCTCGGCGACATCGTAGAGTCGTCGCTCAAAGCGGCAAACCTTTGGGACGAGCTCAAGGATCAATTGCACAAGTCGGCGCTCGCGCTGTCGGGCGGACAGCAGCAGCGGCTTTGCATTGCGCGCGCCTTGGCGATCAAACCGGAGATATTGTTGATGGACGAGCCGACGAGTGCGCTCGATCCCATCTCGACGGGCAAGATCGAAGAGCTTTGCGAAAAGCTCAAAGAGGAGCTGACCGTGGTCATAGTCACACACAATATGCAACAGGCGGCGCGCATCTCGGACGACACTGCGTTCTTTTTGCTCGGAGAATTGATCGAGTTCGGGCCCACAGACAAGATCTTTGCTTCGCCCGAAAAGGAGCAGACGCTCAATTACATCTCGGGCAGATTCGGTTGAGCCCCAAGCAGAGGCATATCGTTGCCTAAACGGCAAAATATATGATATAATTTTGGAGGAAACATGTTGAAGAGATACGGAGAGGAGTTGCAGTCCGTTTTCGACGAGCTGATACGCATGGCGTCGTATGCCGTCGGGGCGGTGCGTAAGGCACAGGCCGCGCTTGAAAGGGGAGACGCAGCGGCGGCAAAGAATATCGTCGAGGGAGACGAAAACGTCAATCGCTTCGAGAAAGAGATCGAGCAGCGCGCGCTCAGGATCATCATCAAGTATCAGCCCGTCGCCAACGATCTGCGCGACGTGACGGGCGCGCTCAAGATGATCACGGACATAGAGCGCATAGGCGATCAGGCGGCGGACATCGCATCCGTCTTTCTCAAGATCGGCGAGGCGGTCAGGGATGACGATCTGTCCGCAATGTTCGCGCATGTCGCCGATATGGCGACGGCGGCGGTCAACGCATTCGTCAACGGCGACCGCAAACTCGCCGAAAAGACGATCGCGCTCGACGACCGCTCGGACGAGATGTTCGCGTCGATCAAGGACAAGATGTGCGAAAGGTTGAAGAGCCGCCCGGAAGAGGCGGAAAAAATAATATATATCATGATGATCGCAAAATATCTCGAACGGATTGGCGACCACGCGGTCAACATCTGCGAGTGGGCGGTCTTCGTAAAGACGGGAGTCTACAAGGGCTCCGAAATCATGTGAGGCATCTATGAGTTTGATCTGGTCTGTCGAGGACGACAAGGACTTGCAGGATCTGCTGAGGTTTTCGCTCGGCGGATTCGGCTATGACATCGAGCTGTTTGACTGCGCGGAAGATCTGTTCGCAAAGCTCGAAAAAGGGAGCGCGCCCGATCTCATTTTGATGGACGTTATGCTGCCCGGTATGGACGGCATGGCGGCATTGAAACAGCTCAAAAACAACACGGGCACCAAAAAAATACCTGTCATTATGCTGACCGCAAAGGCAACGGAGGCGAACATCGTCGGCGGACTGAACTATGGCGCGGACGACTATATGACCAAGCCGTTTTCGGTGATGGAATTGTCCGCGCGCATCAATGCCAACCTGCGTAAAAACGCAAAGGAAGAGGTGCTCGAGGCGGACGGCATACGAATGGATACCGCGTCGCACGAGTGCACTATGGACGGCAAAAAGCTGTCGTTGACCATCAAGGAGTTCGCGTTGCTTGCCGAACTTCTGCGCGCCGCCGGCAAGGTCAAGACGCGCGAGCAGCTGCTCGGAGAGATATGGGGCTACGGCTATGAGGGCGAAACGCGCACGCTCGATATGCATGTGCGCACGTTGCGCGGCAAATTGGGCGATCACGCAAAAAAGCTCGTGACCGTTCGAGGCATAGGCTTCAAGTACGAGGTTTGACGTGCGCAAGCATTCGCTGAGGCTCTTCATTATTTCGGCGGCGGCGCTTGCGGTGTTCGCCGTGGCGGCGATCGCGGTCTCGGTCGCGTTGACGGGCAAGGCAGTCGACGACGGGCTGGTTTCTGTCGCGGACTTTGTCGAAAACGCCTGTCTCGGCGGAGCCGACATAGACGACATTGTCGAATATGCGGACGAGGGCGCGCCGGACATGCGCATCACTTTCATCGCCAAAGACGGCGCGGTGATCGCGGACAGCAGTCCGTGGAACAGCGACGAAAATCATCTCGACAGACCCGAGGTGGAGGACGCGCTGTCAAAGGGCGAGGGCTTTGCCGAGAGGCGTTCGGATACCGACGGCGGCAACATGAATTACTACGCGCGGTTGATAGAGCTGCCCGGGTACGGTGAAGTCGTGCTCAGGGTCGCGACGCCCGGTTCGGCGACGAAGGACGTGCTGACGGCTATGATCCCGACGTGCGCGGTGCTGATCGTCGCGATCGCGCTGTCGATGTATCTCGTCGACAGATATTACAACAAATCGGTGATGGTCGACATCGACGAACTCAAACGTCAGCTGCATACGATCAACACAGGAGAATTCAAAAAACTTTCGCTCGACAAGAGCAATTCGGACATTCTGCCTTATGTCAACGAACTCAACGAGGTCGCCGAGACGGTCAACTCGCTCAACAAGGTGCGCAGCGAGTTTTTCGCCAACGCCAGCCATGAGCTCAACACGCCGCTGACCTATATCGGCGGCTATGCCGAATTGATGGAAAAGGGGATGCTGACCGACGGCGCGAAGATCCGCGAATGCGGCGAAAAGATAGGGCGGCAGACAGAGCGAATGAAGGGGCTGATCGCGGATATGCTCAAATTGTCGCGGCTTGAAAATCTGTCGTCCGACCTCGAAAAGGAGAAGGTCGACGTCGCCGCGCTGCTCGGAGCGGTCGCCGACACCTTCCGTCTTGACGCGGCGTCCAAAGGCGTCGAGATCAACGTCTATTCGAGCGTCGGCGAGGTCACGTCAAACGAGCGTCTGCTCAAAGAGATCGCGATCAATCTCGTCCAAAACGCCGTCAAATACAACCGCGAGGGCGGCAGGGTGGACATCTTTGCCCGCATCGTCGGAAAGACACTCGAGATCAAGGTCGCCGACACCGGCATAGGCATAGCGCCCGAACACCACGACCTCGTCTTCAAGCGCTTTTACCGCGTCGACAAGGCGCGCTCGCGCAGCAGCGGCGGCACAGGACTGGGGCTTGCGATCGTCAAACATGCGGCGCAGCGGCTGTCGGGCACGGTTAGGCTCGAGAGCAAAGAGGGGCAAGGCTCGACCTTTATTGTAGAGATCCCGATCTGACGTGATCGAAAATTTCGTGCCCGTGTGCGCAAATGCAACAAAATACACAACGCAAACGCAAAGAGCGCGTCGGCGGCAGCCGGCGCGCATCGCTATTTTTTGCATAAATGATGCCGCCAAATCTTGTCATATGCGTGCGCGCGTGATATAATTTTGGCATACTATCATATCGGTGAAGTATGGGAAGACTTTTGATCAAATTGTTTGTCAAAGACGCCGACGACGTCGATTCGCCCCGGGTCCGCGCTGCATACGGCACGCTTGCGGGGGCGGTCGGGATCGTGCTCAACATTTTGCTTGCCGTCGGCAAGATCGTCGTCGGCACACTGTTCGGCGCGCTGTCCGTCACCGCGGACGGCTTTAACAACCTGACCGACTGCGGCAGTAATGTCGTGTCGGTGATCGGGTTCAAGGTCGCCGAAAAGCCTGCGGACAAAGAGCATCCGTACGGGCACCAAAGAATGGAATATATCGCGGCGATGATCGTCGCGTTCATCGTGCTCGTCGTTGCGGTCGAGCTGGCTATCGAGTCGGTCGGCAAGTTGATCACGCCTGAGGAGAGCGAATTTTCTATTGCGACGATCGTCGTGCTTGCCGTGTCCGTGCTGGTCAAGTTGTGGATGTTCTTCTTCAATCGATTGCTTGCCAAAAAGATCTCGTCGCCCGCACTCAAAGCGACCGCGACGGACAGTATCAGCGACTCGGCGGCGACGCTTGCGGTCATAGTCGCGTTGATCATATCGCACTTTACGTCCGTCGACCTTGACGGGGTGATGGGGCTTGTCGTCGCGATCTTGATCGCCGTCGCGGGCATAGGTATATTTCGCTCCACGCTCAGCCGCTTGCTCGGCGAGGCGCCCGACAGAGAGGTCGTTCAGGGCATCAAGGACAGGGTGATGAGCTATCAAGGCGTGGTCGGGCTGCACGATCTCAACGTCCACAGTTACGGCAAAAAACTTTACGCGAGCGTACATGTCGAGGTGGACAGCCGCCTGTCCATCACCGAAGGGCACGAGCTTGCCGACGAGATCGAGCGCGACTTTGCCGCAAACACCGAGATCGTCATGCTCGTCCACATCGATCCGGTTGCGGTCGACGATCCGATCGCCGACAGATATCGAGAGATGACGCTGGGCGTAGTCCGCGCGATAGATCCCGAGTTCAACATTCATGATTTCCGCGTCGTCAACGGCGCCGCCCGGGTCAACCTCATCTTTGATGTCGCAATTCCCTTCGGAGGAAAGCTGACCGAAGACGATGTCGAAAAGCGCATCAAAGACGCCTTCGCCGCGATAGACCCAAAACTCAACCCCATGCCCACGGTGGAAAGACAGCTCAATTGAACCGAAAAATTTTACGGCGCAGGCGATGTGCCTTGAACGGTACATCGCCTGCGTTATAATATGAATGCGGGGAAAGAGACGGAACGATACGATATGACAAATAGATCGAAGGTTGCGCGGCATCATACGCGGCTTGGAGATGTTTCGGAAGCCGCGGTGCTTGCGGACGGCGCGCGGTATGTGGTATGATATCGATATGAAGATGTACGGCAAAGAGAGAGCGGAATTGATCTACGGCTTGAAGTCGGCGGATGAAGTCGATGCGCGGATATGCGATATGCTGTTCGACGACGGCGCGGCGTTCGTCGGCTTTTCGGACGTTTCGGGCGTTGCCGAAAATCACGGCTATCGCAGTTGCGTCACAATCGGATTCAAATTGTTCGACGGCATTCTCAAAGGTATTCAAGGCGCGCCGACGTACGAATATTTTCACCACTATCGCACTGTCAACGCCGCGCTCGACCATATGACGCTGCGCGTTGCGACCCTCCTCAATTCTCAAGGTTTTGACGCGATCGCCATTCCGGCAAGTCAATCGTCCGACACCGATCCGTTCAAAGGGGCGTTTCCTCACAAGACGAGCGCGCGCCTGAGCGGCGCCGGGTACATCGGCAAGAACGCGCTGTTCCTCAGCCGAGAGTTCGGCGCCAAGGTCAGACTGGGAAGCGTCCTGACCGACAAGGAGTTCGATCTGTCGCGGACGCTTTGCGGCGGCGGTTGCGGAGATTGCGAGGTTTGCAAAATGGCGTGCCCGGCGGGCGCGATATACGGCAAGAACTATGCCGAGGGGGACGACGTCTCCGAGCTTGTCGACGTCGCCAAATGCAGCGCGCATATGAAGGCGGCTTACAAGCATATCGGAAGGGGCGCCGTATGCGGAATATGTATTGCCGAGTGCCCCGGAAGTTGTCTCAAAAACAGAGTCGACAAGTGACGGTACGGGTATATTTGATCATAAATAATAATTGATAATACGTCGTGCAAATTGATAATAATTGATTTTTACGTTTTTAGTAATCGTTTTTGAGTTCGGCGAAAGCGTCTAGAAGTATTTTTTGACAAATTGTGACAAAAAGGTGCGCCGTTTACTTGTTTTTACCGAAAAATAATGTTATCATATAATCGACGGCAAAAGCCGCGGAGGTCAACCATGTACGAAGACGACATTTCCGAATTGATGTTGCGCATCGAGGCGCTGGAGAGCAGACTTGACAAGCTCGAGACTTTGCTCGAGAAAAAACTTGCCGACGTTCCTGCCGTTCCGCGTCAGGCGAGGACGAGAGAGAAGCAGCCCGTCTTCGAGATCGGCATCAAGGGCAAGTACCGCTTCCTTGCCGACTATCTGCACGACAACGGCGGCGATTCGATCACGATGTCGTTTGAGCAGATCGAGCAGCTCGTCGGCGACAAGCTGCCGCGTTCGGCGTACAACTACCGCGCCTATTGGAGCAACACCGACACCCACACCATTTCGCGCGCTTGGATGAGGGCGGGATATATGGTCACCTATGTCAATCTTCTTTCCAAAAAGGTGACGTTCGAGAAGCGGCGCAGCTACGACACTCCGTCCAAGTAAAAGCTTTTTTCGGCAAAATTCAAGCCTCGCATTCGCGGGGCTTTTTTTGATGAAGATCAGCTGTGCAAAGACGGCGGCCACGCAAATGGCGCAAACGCGCTCTTGATCGCTTATGCTTTTGGTATTCCCTTGTGACAGACGGCGATCAGCGGCAGAGTGAGAACTCCGTCTTTGGAAAATTCGTCGAAGTAGGCGTTCAGGGCGGCGAGATATTCGTCGTAGCCGTCGTCGCTCGGAGTCAATGCGTACGACGAAGAGAGCGACCTGCCTATGAACGCGGCGCGGTCGTATGCGACGGAGCCGGGGTAGGTCTTTGTCGTATACGATCCAAAGAAGTCGTCGAACGAGCGCGCCAGCCTGACTCCGCCGCGGAAGCCCTTGAACAAGGGGCAATAGCGGTGCAAGATCTCTTCGAGCTCGATCGCCTCGGCGGATGTCTCGTCATAGCCGTTCCAGATCAGCGCGACTTCGCCGCCGGGAATCAAAATGCGGCGGCATTCCTTGCGGAACGCGTCGCGGTCGAACCAATGGAACGCCTGCGCCGCGGTGACCAACTCCATTTTGCCATCGGGGAGAGTTGTGCTTTCTGCGCTTGCCGGAACGGAGCAAAACAGCGCGTTGCCGCCGAAAGCTTTTTCCGCTGCGGCGCGCATATCGTCGTTAGGCTCGACCGCAAAGACATTCATGCCGCGTGCGAGCAAAAGTTCGGTCAGCTTGCCCGTCCCGGAGCCTATGTCGGCGACTTTCGCCCCTTTTTGCAACCCCTCGACCAAATCGTCGATCAATCCGCTTGCATATGACGGCCGATAGGCGGCATACAGCCTCGCCTTGCCGTCGAATTTGTGTTCGTTCATAAGATAATGATATCACAATGTGCGGCGCGACCGCAAGGAAGAGAGCGGATCTCTTCGGATCTGCGTACGCAAAGACAAGCGCAAAAATTACGCGGCCCCGGTTTGGGGTCGCGTTTTTGTCGTGTTTGAGACGTCGGCGGTCGGCGATCAATAGTCGAGCGCGTTGGTCAGGTAGGCGTCGAGTTCGCCGACGGGGATGCGGACTTGCGCCATCGTGTCGCGTTCGCGGACGGTGACGGTGCCGTTGTCGACGGTGTCGAAGTCGACGGTCACGCAGAACGGAGTGCCGATCTCGTCCTGGCGGCGGTAGCGTTTGCCGATGCTGCCGGTCTCGTCATAGGTGGCGGAGAACTTCTTCGCGAGGTCGCGGTAGATCTTTTCCGCCTCTTCGCCGAGCGCCTTCTTTTGGAGGGGGAGAACGGCGACCTTGTAGGGAGCGATCGCGTGATGCAGGTGCATGACGACGCGGGTGTCGCCGCCTTCGAGGTCTTCCTCTTCGTAGGCGTTGCACAGCAGCGCGAGGACCATTCTCTCCACGCCGAGCGACGGCTCGATGACATAGGGGACGTATTTTTCGTTGGTCGCGGGGTCGAGATATTCGAGGCTCTTGCCGCTCGTCTTCATATGTGCTTTGAGGTCGTAGTCGGTGCGGTCGGCGACGCCCCACAGTTCGCCCCAGCCGAACGGGAACTTGAACTCGAAGTCGGTCGTCGCGTTGGAGTAGAACGCAAGCTCTTCGGGGTCGTGGTCGCGGAGTTTGAGGTTTTCCTCCTTGATTCCCAGCCCGAGCAGCCACTCCTTGCAGAAGTTTTTCCAATAGTTGAACCATTCGAGGTCGGTGCCGGGCTTGCAGAAGAATTCAAGCTCCATCTGTTCGAACTCGCGGACGCGGAAGATGAAGTTGCCGGGCGTGATCTCGTTGCGGAAGCTCTTGCCGATCTGACCGATGCCGAACGGCACTTTGAGACGGGAAGTGCGCTGGACGTTGAGGAAGTTGACAAAGATGCCCTGAGCGGTCTCCGGGCGCAGGTACAGCGTGCTGACAGTGTCCTCGGTGACGCCCTGGAAGGTCTTGAACATCAGGTTGAACTGTCTGACGCCGGTGAAGTCGCTCTTGCCGCAGACGGGGCAGGGGATCTTGTGATCGGCGATGTATTTTTCCATCTTGGCGTTGTCCCAGCCGGCGATGCTCTCCTCGATGCCCTTGCGCTTCATATAGTCCTCGATGAGGTCGTCGGCGCGGTGGCGGGACTTGCAGCTCTTGCAGTCCATCAAGGGGTCGGAGAAGCCTCCGACGTGGCCGCTTGCGACCCATACGTTGGGGTTCATCAAGATCGCGCAGTCGACGCCGGTGTTGAGCGGATTTTCCTGCACGAATTTCTTCCACCACGCGCGCTTGACGTTGTTTTTGAGCTCGACGCCGAGCGGACCGTAGTCCCATGTGTTGGCGAGCCCGCCGTAGATCTCGCTGCCGGGGAAGATGAAGCCTCTGCTCTTGCAGAGGGCGACGAGTTTGTCCATTGTGAGTTGACCCATGATAAGTCCTTCCTTTTGCGCATACGGGCGCATGAATTTGTTGCATAAATGATTATAAGCAGTGAAGGGGAGATTGTCAAACGTTTTGCGCGCAAGTAACACTTCGCCGCGCAAAAGCGTATTGTGAATTAGAAAGAGCGCACGAGCGCTCGATCATAACGGGAGGTCTCAATTATGAACAATTTCAACGAATGCGGATTCGGCGGCAACGATTGCCTTTGGATCATCTTGCTCATGCTCTGCTGCGGCGGATGCAAAGGCGGCTGCGGCTGCAACAACATCATTCCGGTGCTTGTCGCGCTCAGCTGCTGCGGCGGCGATTGCGGCTGCAAATAATACATACCGCGGGGCGCAGTGTGCGTCGACGGGCGGCAAGGCGACGGCTTTGCCGCTTTTTCGCGCCCGCGCGAGTTGACAACGGCGGCGCGGCGTGGTATGATAGGCATATGAAAAAGTACAACTTCGTCACATGGTGGCTGGATATGACGCCCAAGCCGCTGCCGTACAAGATCTGGAAGATGATCGTCACGCCTGCGATGTTCATCGCGTGGGTGATGTTCGTCGCCGTCTATCCGGATGAGTATTGGACGTTCACGCTTTGCGGCGTACTGCCTGTCGCTGCCGTTGACACGGTGTGGGAGGTGCTCAACTTCCGCGCGTACCGCAAAAAGCTCGCCAAACAGGAGCCTCCGGAGGACAGCCCGTCCGAAGAGACAAAGGTGCAATGACCCGTCCGCTCCGCAAGGGGCGGTCTTATTTTACGCGCTCGTTCGCAACAAAATGCGCGCAAGGGCGTTCATTCGGTTGAAAATCGGGCAGAATTTTGGTACAATAATCAAAACGGCGGCATCCCGAGAGGAGTCGTACGAAAGAAAGATCGTGTCTTGATGGGTATCGCTTTGCGAGCCCAAGCGAGGGAATATGAAGAGATCGAAAAGGATCGCGATCACCGCGGTCGGGCTTGCGCTCATCGTCATCTTCGGGCTTATGCCGATCAGCTTCGGCACCGCGACGATAGCGTTGACGCTTTTGCCCGTGCTGGTGCTCGCGCTCACGCAGGATTGGAAGATCACGCTGACCGCGGGGCTGATCATGGGGCTTGTCTCCCTGATCGGGGCGTTCACGACGGGGGCGGGCAACATCACGGCGCCGCTCTTCCGCAACCCGTTGGTCTCGGTAGTGACGAGGATGATCGCACCGCTTGTCGCGCACGGACTTCAAAGGCTGCTGCTTGCGGCGGAAAGACGGGGCAAAGAAGAGGGGCACGCGCCGCGCAAGGCGGCGAAGATCGCGATCGACGCGGTCTGTGCGGCGGTCGGAGTCGTCGCCAACACCGCTTTGGTGCTTGGGATGATATGGCTGCTTTACGGCGGCAAGACGGTCGGGGACAGCGCGATAACTCCCGAGTTCATGAGCGCGATGATCTCCATCAATTTCGTGATAGAACTGATCGCATTCACACTGCTTACACCGCCGATAGTGTATGCGATAAACGCGCAGGAGGGCAAACATGCTTCTGGTAATTGACGTGGGCAACACCAACATCAAGATGGGCGTCTACGACGGCGGCAAGATGATACAGTCGTGGCGTATGTCCGTCAAGGTGGAGCGCACATCGGACGAATTCGGCGCGGTGATGGGCGAGCTGTTCGCCGGCGTCGGGGTGACGTTCGACGACATCGACGGCGTGATCATGTCCAGCGTCTGTCCGCCGATCAACTATACGATCGAGCACGCCTGCGAGTACTATATCGGCATCAAGCCGATGATGGTCGGCATGGGCATCAAGACGGGGCTTGACGTCAAATACACCAATCCGCACGAGGTCGGCGCCGACCGCATCGTCAACAGCGTCGCCGCCTACAAGCTGTACGGCGGACCGTGCATAGTGGTCGACTTCGGCACCGCGACGACGTTCAACCTCATCTCCGAAAGAGGAGAGTTCCTCGGGGGATGCATCGCTCCCGGCATCAAGTCGGCGATGGAGTCGCTCGCCAACAACACCGCGAGGCTGACCAACGTCGAGCTCATCCGTCCGGAGAGCGTCGTCGGCAAGACGACAGAGTCCAATTTGCAGGCGGGCATCATCTACGGCTTCACCGGGCTTGTCGGCTACATCATCGCCGAGTTCCGCAAGGAGAAGGGCTTTGAGGACGCCAAGGTCGTTGCGACCGGCGGTTTGTCACAGCTCGTTCAGGGCGGTGAAAAGATCCTCGACATCGTCGACAGGTCGCTGACGCTCAAAGGGCTCAAGCTGCTCTACGACGCAAACATCGCTGTCGCAGGAAGACAGGTCAAGCGGCGCAACAACGTCGAATATCGACACAGGCACGCAAAAAACATCTGAAAAAGAAATAAATTTCGCCATACGGCACAAGGAGAAATATATGAAAAAAGCAGGAGTAGCGATACTCGGACTGGGAGTTGTAGGAGGCGGCACGCTCGAAATACTTCTCGAAAAAAAGAAGCAGATCGTGGACGAATACGGCGTCGATCTCACCGTCGTTGCGGTGCTCGACAAGTTCAAGGAAAAGGTGCTCAAATACGGGCTTGACGAGAGCATCGTCGCCGACAGCATCGACGACATTTGCGACAATCCGGACGTCGACATCGTCGTCGAGTGCATGGGCGGATTGGAGCCTGCCAAGACCTTCCTGACCAAGGCGTTGCTCGCGGGCAAGAGCATCGTCACCTCCAACAAGGAGATGTTCGCCAAGAGCTGGGTCGACCTCGAAAAGGCGGCGGCGAAGACGGGCGCGGGTCTCTACTATGAGGCGACGACGGGCGGCGGCATGCCGATCATACGCGTTATGACTCAGGCGATGCAAGCCAACTCCATACTCGAGATCAAGGCGATCATCAACGGTACGACCAACTACATCCTCAGCAAGATGACCCAAGAGGGCGCGGACTATGCCGAGGTGCTCAAAGACGCGCAGGCGCTCGGCTATGCCGAGGCGAACCCGGTCGCGGACGTCGAGGGTTACGATTCCAGCTACAAGCTGTCGATATTGTCTTCGCTCGCGTTCAACAAGAGGCTTCCGGTCGATCTGATCTCGCGCGAAGGCATCACCAAGATCACCAAGACGGACATCAAGATCGCGGGCGAGATGGGCTTTGTGATCAAACTTTTGGCGATCGCGAAGCGCCACGGCGACAAGATAGAGGCGAGGGTGACGCCGGTGTTCCTTGCCAAGGATCATCCGCTTGCCAACGTCAACGATTCGTTCAACGCCGTCTTCCTCGTCGGCGACAACGTCGGCGACATCATGCTGTACGGCAGGGGCGCGGGCGCGCTTCCGACGGGCAGCGCGATCGTCAGCGACATCGTGTTCTGCGCAAGGCAGGAAAAGCACGCGCGCTATTCGGAGATGAACACCAGCATGACCGAGGCGGACATCGAGGCGAATTACGAGAGCGACTACTACATCAGACTCGACGTGCACGACGTGGTCGGCGTGATCGCAGACATCGCGGCGGTGTTCAAAAAGCACAAGGTCTCGATCAGTCAGATGAGGCAGGCGGACAGCAAGGAGATCATTCCCGTCGTCTTCGTCACGCACAAGACCAAAGAGTTTGACATGCGCAGCGCGATCGAGGAGATAAGCGGACTTGCCAACGTGATCGGCGTGCGCAACGTCATCAGGGTGGAGAGATAAGAGGGACATGACCGAGGACGCGCTCAAACTTTTGACCTATCTTTGCGAGAACATCGCCGAGGACAAGTATGCGGTGTTCGACAAGGCCGACCTCGAAGAGGCGGTCGGCGAGGGGCAAGCCGCGCTGATGGCGGAGCTTGTCTCGGGCGGATATGCGGTCAAAAAGTATGACGACGGGCAGTCGGTGTGCTGCACCGTGACCGTCAAGGGGCGCACCGCGGAGCAGGAACTCAAAGCGCTTGCGCTCAAGAGCGACGGCGCGTCCACCGTCGTACGCACGGACGCTGCCGGCAGGCGGGTCATCGTCTACGACAACGAGGACAAAGGCTTTGCAAAACAGATCAAGAAGCTTGCCGGGAGCGCAAAGAGCGCGCTGGTGTTCGGGCTTCTCGGCGGAGTGATAGGCGGAGTGATCGGCGGCGTCATAGTCGCGCTGATCATGCACTTCGCGCTCGTATAGGAGGCAGTATGCTCGGAAAAAAGGAAAAACTGATCATGAAGGCGGTCTATCTCAAAGCCGTCAAGACGGACGGCAAGTGCCTTATGACTCCGACGGAGTTGCTTGCCGAGATCCCCTATACCCGCGACTTCCGCCGCGAGGATCTCGAGCCGTGCCTCAAAGCGCTCGTGCTCGAGGACTACTTTGAGCTGATCGACACCGAAAAGAAGGGCGAGCGCGTGTTTTGTTTCACTTTGCATCAAAACGGATATGCGTTCGCGCGGCAGATCGAAAGCGAAAAGAGGGCGATCAAGTTCAAGATCGTGCTGACCGTCGCGGGCGCGATACTCTCGGTCACGTTGGTCAGGATACTCACGTTGATAGCCGGCGGCTGAGATGTACGAACTTCACAGCAAATTCAAGCCCTGCGGCGATCAGCCGCAGGCGATAGAGCAACTCATCCAAGGTGTCGAGGACGGGTTGCGCACGCAGGTGCTCTTGGGCGTGACCGGCAGCGGCAAGACGTTCACGATGGCGAACGTCATCGCGCGGCTCGACCGCCCGGCGCTGGTCATTGCGCACAACAAGACGCTCGCCGCGCAATTGTGCAATGAGTTCCGCGAGTTTTTCCCCAACAACAGGGTCGAATATTTCGTTTCTTATTACGATTACTATCAGCCCGAGGCGTACATCCCCCGCACCGATACCTACATCGAAAAGGACTTGTCGATCAACGACGAGATAGACAAGCTGCGCCACTCGGCGACGGGGGCGCTCTGCGAATCGCGCAATGTCATCGTCGTCGCGTCCGTGTCGTGCATTTACGGTCTCGGCGCGCCGCTCGAATACTATTCTCTCGCGGTGTCGCTGCGTCCCGGCATGACGATGGACAGAGAGGAGCTCATCGACAGGCTGATAGAGATACAGTACAAGCGCAGCGACATAGAGTTCGAGCGCGCGAGTTTTCGCGTGCGAGGCGACGTGGTCGAGGTGTTCCCGGTCGACAGTTCCGAGGTCGCGGTCAGGGTGGAATTTTGGGGCGATGAGATCGAGCGCATCGTGCAGTTCGATCCGCTGACCGCAAAGCCGATCAGCGAGCTCAAACACATCAATCTCTTTCCGGCGAGCCACTATGTCGTCGAAAAGGAGAAAAAGGACAAGGCGCTCGATCAGATCGGAAAGGACATGGTCGAGTGCGTCAAGGAGTTTGAGGCGCAGGGCAAGCTGCTCGAAGCGCAGCGGCTCAGAGAGAGAGTGAGCTACGACATCGAGATGATCCGCGAGATGGGCTATTGCAGCGGTATCGAGAACTATTCGCGCTATTTTGACGGGCGCAGCCCCGGTCAGCCGCCGTACACGCTGCTCGACTTTTTCCCAAAGGACTTTATTTTGTTCGTCGACGAGAGCCATATGACGCTGCCGCAGCTGAGGGCGATGTACAACGGCGACCTTTCGCGCAAGGTCAACCTTGTGGATTACGGGTTCCGTCTGCCGTCGGCGTACGACAACCGTCCGCTCCGGTTTGAGGAATTCGACGCGCGAGTGGGGCAGATGATCTGCGTGTCGGCGACGCCCGGACCGTACGAACTCAAAGAGGCGGGGCAGGTCGTCGAGCAGCTGATACGCCCGACGGGACTGCTCGATCCCGAGGTGACGATACGTCCCGTCGAGGGGCAGATCGACGACCTGTTGTCGGAGATCCACATTCAAACCAAAAAGGGCGGACGCGTGCTCGTCACCACTTTGACAAAGAAGATGGCGGAGAGTTTGACGCAATATCTGTCCGAACAGCACGTCAAGGTCAAGTACATGCATTCGGACGTGGACACGCTCGACCGCATCGAGATCATCTCGGGGCTGAGGCGCGGCGACTTTGACGTGCTGGTCGGCATCAACCTCTTGCGCGAGGGGCTTGACTTGCCCGAGGTGACGTTGGTCGCGATCCTCGACGCGGACAAAGAGGGCTTTTTGCGCAGCGAGACGTCGCTCATACAGACGATAGGCAGGGCGGCGCGCAACAGCGAGGCAAAGGTCGTGATGTATGCCGACACCGTCACCGGGTCGATGCGCCGAGCGATAGACGAGACAGACCGCCGCCGCGCCAAACAGCGCGCCTACAATGAGGAGCACAACATCACTCCGCGCACGATCGTCAAGCCGATCACCAATTCGCTCGAGATCACCAAAAAACTTTCCGACGACGGCAAGAAGGACAAAAAGACGGTCACCGAGCTGTACAAGGAGCTGGACAGGGTGCAGAGCGCGATGAAAGTCGCGGCGAGCACTCTCGACTTTGAGCTTGCGATACGCTATCGCGAGCAGGCGGCGGAGCTCAAAAAACGCATCGCCGAAGAGAGCAAAAAAAGAGGCGGCAAAAACGCTTGACATTCGCCCCGCGAGGGGATAATATTCCGAGATATGAGAGAAGATATTTTCGTAAAGGGAGCGAGGGTCCACAACCTCAAAAACATCGACGTGTCCATACCGCGCGACAAGCTGGTCGTGTTCACCGGTCTGAGCGGTTCGGGCAAGTCGTCGCTCGCGTTCGACACCATTTTCGCGGAGGGACAGCGCCGCTATATCGAGAGCCTTTCATCGTATGCGCGCCAATTCCTCGGGCAGATGGACAAGCCCGACGTCGACTACATCGACGGGCTTTCGCCTGCGATCTCCATCGATCAAAAGACCACTTCCAACAATCCGCGTTCCACCGTCGGCACGGTGACGGAGATATACGACTATCTGCGTCTTTTGTACGCGCGCGTGGGCGAGGTGCATTGCCCCAAGTGCGGCAAGAAGATAGAGCAGCAGACCGTCGATCAGATCGCCGACCGCATTTTGGTGGCGCCCGAGGGAGCGAAAGTGCGCATCATCGCGCCGATAGTCAGAGGGCGCAAGGGCGAGTATACCAAACAGCTCGAACAGCTGCACAAAAACGGCTATATGCGCGCGATCGTCGACGGCGTCGACCGCGAGCTCGACGAGGAGATCAAACTCGACAAGAACAAAAAGCACACGATAGGCATCGTCGTCGACAGGCTTGTCGTCAAAGAGGGGATAAACCGCCGCTTGACGGACAGTCTCGAAAACGCGCTCAAATTGACCGAGGGTTTGGTCGAGGCGGAGACGAACGGCGCGACCGTGCTCTATTCCACGCGTTACGCCTGCCCCGACTGCGACGTCAGCATAGAAGAACTCACGCCGAGGCTCTTTTCGTTCAACTCGCCCTACGGCGCCTGCCCCAAGTGCGGAGGCTTGGGCTTTACGCAGGAGATCGACGTCAACAAGGTGGTCAAGTGGGATAAGTCGCTCGCCGAAGGCGCGGTCGACGTCGCCGGCTGGTTCCTCGAAAAGGTGTCGCAGAGCGCGCTCGCTTCGCTTGCTCGCAAATACGGGTTCAGTCTGCGCACGCCGTTCAAGGACTTGCCCGAGAGCGTCCAAAACGTCGTACTCTACGGCGACAACACTCAGATCGAATACAAGTTCGATTCCGCCAATTTCAGCGCGTCTTTTCGCCGCAACTTCGAGGGCGTGATCTCCAATCTGCGCCGCCGCTACCGCGAGACGACGTCCGACTTCGTCAAGATGGAGATAGAGCGGTACATGCGCGACGTGCCCTGCGACGTATGCCACGGCAAGAGGCTCAAACCCGAGGCGCTCGCGGTGCTTGTCGGCGGCAAGAACATCTGGGAACTCTGCAATCTCTCGATAGTCAAATTGATAGAGTTTTTCGAAAAGCTGGAGCTCGGCAAGAGCGAGGCGGTCATCGCCGATCAGATCCTCAAAGAGATCGATGCGCGCCTCAACTTTTTGCGAAACGTCGGCTTGGGCTATCTGTCGCTGGGCAGGTCTGCCGGTACGCTGTCGGGCGGAGAGGCGCAGCGCATCAGGCTGGCGACGCAGATAGGAAGCGGGCTCATGGGCGTGCTCTACATCCTCGACGAGCCGAGCATAGGACTGCATCAGCGCGACAACGACAAACTGCTCGCGACGCTGTGCCGTCTGCGCGATCTCGGCAACACTCTCATCGTCGTCGAGCACGATGAAGAGACGATGGAGCGCGCAGATTGGATCGTCGATATAGGCCCCGGCGCCGGCGTCAACGGCGGCGAGGTCGTCGTCTGCGGCACTCCGGACGACGTCAAGAACTGCCAGAAGTCGATCACCGGCGCATATCTGTCGGGCAGGGAGAGCATCCCCGTCCCCGGCGTGCGCAGGGCGGGCAGCGGCGAGTATTTGACGATACGCGGCGCGCGCAAGAACAACCTCAAAAACATTGACGTCAAGATACCGCTCGGCAAATTCGTCGCGATCACCGGCGTTTCGGGCAGCGGCAAGAGCAGTCTCATCAATGAGATATTGTACCCCGAGCTCGCCGCAAAACTCAACGGCGCGCGCTACACGGACATAGACTGCGACGGCGTCGACGGAGTCGAACATCTCGACAAGGTCATCCGCATCGATCAAAGCCCGATAGGGCGCACTCCGCGCTCCAACCCGGCGACATATACGGGCGTGTTCACCGCGATCCGCGAACTCTTCGCCAAGACCCCCGAGGCAAAGGCGAGGGGATATCAAGCCGGCAGATTTTCGTTCAACGTCAAGGGCGGCAGGTGCGAGCATTGCGGCGGCGACGGCATCCGCAAGATAGAGATGCACTTCCTGTCAGACGTCTACGTCCCGTGCGAGGTCTGCGGCGGCAAACGCTACAACCGCGAGACGCTGCAAGTCAAGTACAAGGGCAAGAGCATCTATGACGTGCTCGAGATGACTGTCGAGGAGGCGTGCGACTTCTTCGCCAACATCCCGCAGATCTACAACAAGATCAAGACGCTCAACGACGTCGGTCTGTCCTACATCAAGCTGGGTCAGCCCGCGACGACGCTTTCGGGCGGCGAGGCTCAGCGCGTCAAGCTGGCGACGGAGCTGTCAAAGCGCGGCACGGGCAAGACGATCTATATTCTCGACGAGCCGACTACGGGACTTCACACGCACGACGTAAAGAAGCTCATCGCGATTTTGCAGAGGTTCGCCGACAACGGCAACACCGTCGTAGTGATCGAGCACAATCTCGACGTAATCAAGGTCGCCGACCACATCATCGACTTGGGACCGGAGGGCGGAGACGCGGGCGGCACGATCGTCGCCGAGGGTACCCCGGAAGAGGTCGCGGCGAACAAAAAGAGCGAGACGGGCAGATATCTGATACCGCGGTTGAAAAAGAACTAAGCCGATACAAGATACGACTACGGGCACGAATTTTCGTGCCCGTGTTTGTTATTTGCCTCTATTGAAATCGTCAAAGGATGTTTTTCCACTTGAACGCGAGCAGGTTTTTGCTGTTTTCGGCAAGGGCGGCGATCATCTTGGCTCGGGCGATCGCGTCGTCGTCCAAGTCCGCTTTGAGGTCGCCGATCAGTTCGCCTATCTGCGGCTGCAACTCCTTGACGTCGGCGTTGGGATATATGAATTCCAGCATGTCGCGCTTTTGCGACCAATCCGAGCGCAGCGCTTCCGCAAGCGAGGCGGCGCCGTCCGCGTCGCCGCGCTCTATCAGCGCGACGATCTCTTCGCAGTCTTCGGCGACGCCGTCGAACGCGCCGCGCATATAGATCTCTTCGGCGATGCCGATCGCAGGTATACCGATCGCAAGCGTCAGCGCGATCGCGATCTTGACCCAAAAGAACGCGTTGATCTTTTTCATAGCACGCTCCCGATCACGCGTTTGCCGTGCCGCGGCTGAAGGTAGTATTCGCCGCCCGGGGAGACGGACAGCAGCAGCGCGTCCTTGACTTTGAGGGAGTTGGCTTGCAAAATGTCGTTGACTGCGGAGCGGTCGATCTCGCTCTTGACGAGGTTGTCGTCCATATGTTTGCCGTCGCAGATCAAAGTGAACGGGATGTCGCGCGGCGACGGGGCGGAGTCGTCTGTGATCACGGACAGGTCGCCGTTGGTCTCGACGATCGCCCACCGTACGTTCGTCGGCGAGAACACGTCCTTTGAGCGCAGCGCTTCGTTGAGGTCGCCTACGGTCATTTCCAGCTTTGCGAGCGCGTCGCCGTCTATGCCGTCGGGAGTGATGACGATCACGGGCTTTCCGTTGATCGCGCGGCGCAAAAACATGGTTTTTTTGAGCGCGAGAGTGATCGCGACCTCGATCAAAAACAGTGTGAATATCGGGACGAGCCCGTAGACGATCGGCACCTGCGTGTCCGACATCGGGATGCAGGCGAGGTCCGCCGCGACAAGCGTGATCGCGAGCTCAAACGGTTGGAGCTCCCCGAGTTGCTTTTTGCCCATCAGCCGAAGTATCGCCAGCAAAAACGCATATATCAACAGCGTGCGCACGAACGAGGTCAACATATCGGTATTGTGCGCGCGCGAGAGGGGAATATTCAAAAACCGCGCGCGACTTGGGTCAAAACGGATGACAAACGCGCGCGGATGTGATATCATTACAGACGGCAGAGTAAACACGACGCGTTAAGTGTTGAGGGATGGGATGTCGCCTTCAAACGAAAAGCGTATGCTTGCGGTGTTGTGTTGCGTCCGCTGCGAATACAAGCGACATTGTTTTTCGTCGGCTCTCTGCCGTATCTTTTATTCAGGAGGTGCGTTATGCGCAGCAAAACTCAACGGATAGCTGATATGGCAATTTTTATTGCACTCGGTGTAGTGCTCAATCTTTGCTCGTTTCAGTCAGCCGGTACCTATTTGGGCAGATTCAGTCTTGTCTATCTGTTCTGCTATCTCTCGGGCTTCGTGCTCGGACCGTGGCAGGGGTTGACGGTCGCGGTGATCGCCGATCTCATCCCGGGATTACTCATGCCTCAGGGGCCGTATTCCGTCTTGATAGGACTGTCCAACGGCGTTATGGCGATGATCGCGGGGCTTTACAACCGTTATACGGATTGGAAAATCATTTTCAAGCTGCTCGCGACGATCGGCACTTCGTTTGTCGTATGCACGCTCTGTCTGACGCCGCTCGGCGAGACGACGAGCATCTTTGTCATTCCGATAGGAGACTACGAGGCGGCGAGCCTGTATTCCATGTATCCGTACACGCTCGCGAAGGTCATCATAGGCGAGGGATGGGGCGTGAGCACGCCGTTCTTGCAGATGCTCATCTCCAAGGCGATCTCGCAGCCGTTGTGGATCGCGATCAACGGGATTGTGACCTATGTGCTGTATTGCCGCCTTTTGCCGGTGCTGGAAAAGTCGGGCTATATCCGGCGCAAAAAGCCGCGCGAAGAGGTCGCCGCCGAGGCGAAATAAAGACGCGAACGCCGCTCCGAAAGGGGCGGCTATTTTTTGAGCAAAGACTCGATGTCGCGCTTGGTGAATATCCCCGTCGCGCCCACAAACGCCGCGCAGAGCGACAGCGCCGCCGCGCCTATCGCCGCGACAATCGCCGCGGTCGGGAGCGCGCTCAACGCAGCCGCCAATTGAGACAGCGACAGCGCCGCGAGCGAACCGAACGCGATAAGCGCGGCGACGGACAAGGTCGTCTTGACGGTCAAGCCGGCGTGTCTGTGCATCAAAAAGAGGTATGCGCCGAGCGACAGCGTGTGCGAGACGAGTATCGCGATGAAGTAGGCGTATATGCCGCAGCTGCCGACGAGCGCCGCCATCAGTGCGGCGAGGAGCAGCGCGCCGACTGTGCCGACCGCAAACGTCGCCTTTTCGTGCCCCAAGGAGTTGAGCACGGACGCGCATATCCCGTTGACGCACATCGGGATCATCGCCGCGGATGCCGCCGACAGATATTTGCCGGCGACTGCGTCATGATAGAGCAGCGTGCCGATAGGAACGCCGCATGCGCAGAAGATCACAAAGAAGAACGCGCTCACTGCGGCGGCAAACTTGACCGCCATCGCGCTTGTGCGTTCGACCGCGTCGCGGCTACCCGACGCGCTCATCGAAGCGAGTTCGGGGATGAGGACGACCGCGAGCGAGCCTGTCAGCGACGACGGCGTGAAGAGCAGCGGCATCACCATTCCGCTAGCTCTGCCGAATTCCGTGGTCGCCTCGGCGGTCGTCAAGCCGCACAGCGAGACGAGCAGCGCCGGTAGCATCAGCGAGTTGAGCGTGCCGATAGCGCTCCCGGTCAGCCTTGCCGCGGTCAGCGGAGCGGCGGAGGCGAGTACCTTGCGCGCGCCGTGGGGGCGTGAGGCTTTCGCTCCCGACGCGAAGTAGCATACGCACAGCACCGCGACGACGATCACATCGCCGGCGACGAGCGCATACGCATAGGCGACGGGAGCATCGGCGGTGACCCCCAAAGCGGTGATAAACAACACGGACAGAACAATTTTGGCGATCTCGTCAAGCAGTTCGGTCGCCGCGAACACGCCGTAATTGCGCTCTCCCCAAAACCTGCCGCGCAGCGTCGCATAGACGGACGTCGTCATCAGCATGGGCAGACAGGCATAAAAGACGGGCACGCAGCGCGGGTCGGAGAACAGCTTTTCGACGACGGACGGGAAGGCGAGCGAGGCGAGAGTCAGTGCGAGCGCCGCGCCGCCCGACGCAAGCAGACAGAGCGTGGTCAGCGCGTCGCTGTCGCGGCGGCGTCCGAGGGCGTCGTTTTCGGCGGACAGCCGCGAGAGAGTGACGGGAACGCCGCTGCTGCCCACACACGACATCAGCCCGAGGACGGACAGCGCGATCTGATACAGTCCGAGGATCTCCGCGCCCAATTCGCGCGACAGATAGATCTTGAAAAAGAAGGACATGAGCCTTGTCGCCGCCGACACCGCGGTGACGAGGGCAAACGCCTTGACCACTCGTTTCACACTCAAATATATGACGGCGCGGGCGTTCTATATGCGCGGAAGGGACGTAAGATATAGCATGAAATACTTCATTCACACTGTGCAAAAAGGGGAAGACCTGCGCCTGATAGCGCACAGGTACGGAGTGCCCGAGCGCGAGATCGCGGCGGCAAACAATGTCGACGGCGAGCCGTTCGAGGGGATGAAACTCGAAGTGGTCAAGCGCGACGGGACATATTATACGGTAAAGCCGTTCGACACGCTCGCGCGGATAGCGGCGGCTCACGGCACGAGCGCGCAAAAGATAGCCGCACTCAACGGCTTGGAAGGCGGAGCGGTGTTCTTGGGGCAGATGTTGTATATAGAGTAAAAATAGGGCGGCTTTGATTCAAAGCCGCCCTTTGCGCCTATTTTTGGGGCTTAGCGTCTGTCGCCCTTGTTGTTGTTTTCGTCGCGTCTGTCGCCGGTGCGTCCCGTCGGAGAAGTCGGCTTCTTGCGCGATTTGAACTTGCGGCTCGCCGTGTATTTTCTGACCAGTACGACGATGACGACGACCAGCAGGATGACGCCGATGACGGCGGAGGTGATCCACAGCCAGATGAGGTCGCCTGTAGCCGGATCTTCGGTCTCGTCGTCCTCGTCGGGTTCTTCCTCTGCGTTCGCGTCCTCTTCGGTAAAGTTGATCGCGTAATTGTTTGCGACGTCCATGACCGCGCCGGTGCTCTCATCGGTGTTGGTCGCGGCTTTGTAGTCGTCTTCGGAGATCTTGTCGACCTCGAAGTTGTCGAAGAATGCGTAGCCCTCGACCATATGTCCGTCAAAGCCGAGCTGCGCGGTGAGCACCGCGGTCGGGGTGACGTCCTTTTCGGTGTGGACATAGAAGGTGTACTGAGTCCAATCGCCGACGGTCTCGGTGCCGTCCTCGGCATAGGTGGAGGTGTTGATCACGCGCTTTGCGTTGTCGCCCTCGCTGTGGTTTTGTCTGCCGAAGGTGTAGGTGAGGTTGTTGAGTTTGAGCGAGATCGTCGCGGTCTCGTCTTTGCTCAGCTTGTAGGTCAGAGCCCAGATGCTCACCTTGTAGTAGGTGTCGCCCTCGAGGGTGATGCTGTCGGCGGAGTAGGAGTATGCGCCCGCGACCTTGTTGTTGATGACGAGCACGTTGTCGCCGAGCACGCCGTTGCCGACCGCGGTGGACGCGTCCAGCTTGCCCGCGATCGCGGTCTCGACGTCGGGATCGATGCCGAGCTCATCCCAGTTGCCTTCACGCTGATTGAACACGCCGCCGGCGAAGTCCTCTTCCGAAGTGCTTGCGTCTTCGTCGAGGGTAGCGCCGCTCCAGTTGTCGGGGGCGTCCATCTCGGCGAGGTCGGTCGCGCTGTCGAACGAGTCGACGGTGAACGACTTGACGGTGATGTTGTCGGAAGCGGTGTCTTCGGTCTGCGCCTTTTCGAACGTCGCCTCGGGGACGGTGTTGTAGCTCGCGATGGCGAAGTACGCGGTGTTGACGTTGCCTCCGAGAGGCGCAACGCCGAGCGTCATAGTGACGTCGACCGCGGTGAAGCCCGTCCTTATATAGAAGCTGTAGTAGTGCCAATCATCGTCCGCGGGGGTGAAAGTCGTCACTGCGGCGCTGTCGGTCGAGGCGTCGACCGAGACGGTGACGGTGCTCTTGCCGTCCGTCTTGACCCATACGCCGAGCAGGTAGTAGCTCGACGCGGACAGCGACACGGAGTCGCTCTCATAGGAGATGTTGGCGGCGCTGTGGATAGCGAGCACGTTGGGGTAGTTGTCCTTGGTGGCGCCGACAAGATCCATGCCGTCGTAGAACGTATCCGCGTCTATCGCGCCGAACGCGTCCGTGATGCGGTCGGAGCCGAGATGTCCGGGGTTGTCGAGTTCGAGCACGCCCGCGACGGTGCCTTCCGCGGTGAGGTTTGCGGAGTTGTTGATCGTCCAGCCGTCGGGCACGCCGGCAAAGCCGCCGAGAATGCCGTCCTCGGTGTAGACGGGATCGGCATCGGTCGCGATGTCGGCGTACGCGCTTTGAGTCGCGGACACGTCGATGTAGTTGAAGTAGCCGTTGGAGGACAGCTCGGTGGAGCTGCCGCTGCTCAAAAGCGAAACGGACTTGGTGACCGTGTCGGTCGACACGGACGAGTAGTCGTCATAATCGATGGATTCGATCGAGATCGACGACAGCATCGCATAGCCCGACAGGTGGGTGGTCGGTTGCATCGAAGTGCCGCTGCCGAAGGAGACGTCGAGTCCGACGAGGGTATCCTCGGCGTTCGCGCCCTTGACGACGAATCTCAATTCGGTATAGCCGTTGTTGCCCTCGCTGACATAGTCGTCGAGGTCTGCGGTGTTGACGTTGGTGAACGAAGACAGCTGAGTCTTGCGCTCGTCCTCTTTGGCGTCTTTGTCATAGGAGAACAGCGCGACGGTGATGCCGGAGCCCTCCTTGATGTCCTGCGTCTTGACCCAAACGGAGATGATGTAGCAGCGATTGCGCGAGACGGTGAACAGCCCGCTCGCTTCGGTCGAATCGGTGCCCTCGGTCAGAGTGGACAGAGCGAACGAAGAGGACTTGTAGTTGTGGATGACCAGCACGTCCTTGTTGTCCCACGAAGTGACGGGGACGGAGGGATTTTCGAGGTCGGGGAAGAGGGTCGCGCCGTTTGCCGCCCAATCCGAGGTGTCGACGTTCTTCCAGGTAGTGCGATCCGGGATGAGCGCGTCCGCGTCGGCGAGCACAAAGTCGGCGGTCGTCAAAGACGCACGGTCGAGATTTGCCTCGTCGGTGAGGAAGGAGTGCGTCCTGCCCTCGGCGGCGGAGTTGTATTGCTCTGCGGTCGCCTTGTCGAGAGTCACGCCGTCAAAGAACGCGACGCCTTCGACATGGGTGTCGGCGTTGTCTTCGCCGCCTCTGCCCAGCCACAGCTCGAGATAGATGTCCGTGCTGCGGAATTGGTTGGCTTGGACGAACAGGTCGATCGTCTGCCATGCACCGTTCGTGTTGATGTCGGTGACGAGCAGATAGGGATCGCTGTCGTTGGAGCCGTCGGTCAGCGCGATGGACGCGCCGCCCTCTGCCAAAGCCGCGGTGCGGACCTTGACGGAGATCTTGTAGTAGCTGTCGTTGCCTCCGAACAGGCGCATCGCCGCCGAGCTGCGGTAGCCGTACGCGGTCGCCTGTTTGTTGTTGATCATCAACATCTTGGTGCCGACGGTGCCTTCCGCGACGGTGACGTCGACGTCGGAGCCGTCATGAGCCGCAACCGTCGAGGTGACGGAACTGTCGACGATGCCCTTGCTGACATAGGAAGAAGAGGAGGGCGCGTTGTCGCCGTCGCCTCTGCCCGCCATGCCGGACCACTTGGAAGCGCTGTACGGAGAGGTCGTCGTGGTCGAGTAGTCAAACTCGCCGTCCGAGACCTTCATCGTATATTTGGCGGTGGTGTCGTTCACGGTCACCGCGTCGAAATCGGCTTCGGTGAACGCGGTCTCGCCCTCTTCGACGTCGGAGAGGTTTTCCAGCTTGACTTCGTCAAAGTAGGCGTAGCCCTGAGTCATCGCGCCGCCGATCTTGTTGCCGTCGCCGAGCGACAGCACGACGGTGATGTTCTGCGACGAGATGTCGGACGTCTCGATATAGACGGTGTAGGTGACCCACTTGTTGTCGGTGTCGATCGCCTTGAACGCCGCATATGCGCCGCCGTTGACATAGACGTACGCGCCGCGCGCGGCGTCGCCGTCCTCGATGTCGGTGTAGACGGAGAAGGTCAGCTTGTAGTAAGACGAGGTCGCGAGCGAGACGGACGCCGACGTGTACTTGTAGACGGTCGGGACCTTGTTGTAGATCATAAGGATGTTGTCATCCTTTGCGCCCTCGGGCTTGCCGGGCGAGCCGACGTTGCCGTAGGTGTCCCTGTTGTCGCTGTACGAATCGGGTTCGACGCTGATGACGCCGGCGATCAGGTTGTCCGAACCGCCGGGAGTGGAGTTGGAGCCGCTTGAACTGCCGCGTGCGCCCGTCCAATTGGAGGGAGTGAGCGGGTAGGTGCTGCCCGTAGTGTTGCCGAACGTGCCGTTGGTGAAGAGAAGGTCGCTGTCGGTCTCGGCGCTGGGGATGTCCTCTTCGGGCGTGTCGTCGCAAGCGGCGACGCCGAAGATGAGCACGACGCAGAGCATCAGCGAAACCAAAGCCAGGCACAGTCGTCTTTTAGTGTTCATTTAACCACCTTTATGTTGATTATTTGTCTATTATAATATTTTTCTTTTATTATAACAAAAACATTATAATCAATGCGCGCAAAAAAAGCAATTAAATAGCGGTGAAAAATTGCGCCTTTGCGCCCCTCTTTCGTCAAAGCGCCGAAAGAGGGGCGGCGCGGACGGCAGAACGGCGAGGCGAAGAGGATGGCAAAGATGAAAAATTCGCGACATGTATGCGATTTGACGTCATTTTTGCGCAAAAGTGTGCGGCAGATCGCGCCTTATCACCGCAAGCATTGCGAGGCGCGTCTTTTCGGCGAGAGCGCTCAAAAGCAGTTTTGCGAGCATCAGCAAACCCAATACGACGAGAAAGATCCCGAAAGCGCGCGACAGAGTTTCGTCCTTTGAATTGCAAGCGAGCAGCGAGAACAGCGCGCACACCGTCGCAGCCGGGATGGCGGTAGGAGCGATCGCGTCCTTTTGTATCAACCCGTTCTTTGCGTGTACGGCGAGGGCGGTCGCCGCCATCGGGACGAATGCGATCAGGTTGACAGCGGCGGCGGTCTTTTGCGGAACGCCGGCAAGTAAGGTCATCAGCGGTATCAGCAGTGTGCCCCCGCCCAGCCCCATACCTCCGAGGACGCCGCCGGCAAAACCGATGGCAATGAGAACGGCGGTATTCACAGCGAGAGTTTGAGCCCCGCCGCGATCATAAGGGCGTAAAAGAGCAGCGAAAGCCCGCGGGAATTTATCTTTTTGAGCAACAGCGCGCCGACGATCCCGCCGACGAACACGCCGGCGCATGACGGCAGTATGACCGACGGGTCTGCCGCCCCCTTTGCGAGATAAACCGCGCCGCTGATCAGCGACAGCGGCAATATGATCGCGATCGCGGTCGCGTGAGCCTTTTTGGACGGCACGCCGGTCAGCGTCAGTGCGGGGACGGCGATCATGCCTCCCCCTCCGCCGAAGAGTCCGTTCGCCGCGCCCACCGCGACGCCGAAAATCGCGGAGAGGAGAGGGCGGTTTTTGCGCTTTGATGTCAGAAGTTCCATGACATTGTTGTGCGCGCAATGGGCGAACATATGCCGATATGCTCATTGCGGCAATGAAGATATCAGCATATGCCGGTATGGCGGCAGGGCGGTATCTTCATATGTTCATATGGCGGTAAAAGTGCAAAAGATATGGTCGTATGAGCGTTCGTTCATCAAAATGCGGCGCCGGGCGGTCATATCGCGCCGGGGCGCGAATATGCTGTCTTGAGGTGGAGATGGAAAAGACGTCGAGGGCGCTTTTCGAGGCGCGGTACATTCTTGAGACGGGCTGCACGTTGAGACAGTGCGCGGCGTTTTTCGGGGTGGGCAAAAGCACGGTGCATGCCGACGTGACGGCAAGGCTCGCGGCGATCGATCCCGCGCTGGGCGAAGAGGTCGCACGCGTGCTCGAGCGCAACCTCGAGATCAGGCACATACGCGGCGGCGAGAGCACGCGCAAAAAATACCGCGCATTGAGATCAAAGCGCGGCTAACGAACACGGGCGCCGAAAAATCAATCTTTGGGCGGCAGCCAGAGGTTGTTGCGTTCGGGGTGGAACAGCGCGCTCATCATCAGCTTTTTCGCGTTGGGCGAAATGCTTTCCGCGGTCTCGATCATACGCTTGACGTCCTCGCGCCCCGTGTGTTTGTCTTCAGGGCACGGATTGAAGACGACGGGCAGCGACAGCCTGCGGCACAGCCCCGACAGGTACTTCTCTTCGACATAGACGAACGGGCGGATCAGCGTGACGCCGGTGCGGCTCATATACGACTTCGGCGCAAAAGTCGACAGCCTTCCTTCGAACAGCAACGACAGCAAAAACGTGCCGAGGACGTCGTCGGCGTGGTGGGCGAGCGCGAGTTTGTTGCATCCCGCCTCGATCGCGGCGTTGTTGAGCGCGCCGCGGCGCATCTTGGAGCAAAGGCTGCACGGTGAAGATTCTTTGCGCCGCTCGAAGATGATCTCGGCGATGTCCGTCCCGACGACGGTCAAAGGCACGCCTATGCCGTCGCACCAATCGCGAAGAGACTTGACCTGAGCGGGGTCGGTGTCCTTGAAGCCCATATCGATGTTGATCGCGCGCAGTTCGAATTTTTCGGGCGCGAATTTTTTGTACGCGGCGAGCACGGCGAGCAGAGCCGTGCTGTCCTTGCCGCCGCTTACGCCGACGGCGATGCTGTCGCCGTCGGCGATCATTTCGTAGTCGTTGATCGCCTTGCGCGTGAGCGCGAGTAATTTTTGCATATTGATATTGTAGCGGAAATCGTCTCGATTTGCAACGAAAGCGCGCCGAAAAGTCCCGTTCGGAAGCAAAGCGAAGCGACTTTTTCGCGCGGAGTCATCGGCGGAGCGGCGGCGATCCCTCGGACAAAGAAAGTTTTTCGGCTCGAAGTCGGCAGCCGAGCGCTGTTTCGGCGGGGCGGGAACGATGTTGACTTGCGGGGATCCGTATGGTATAATCGGAATATGGACAGACCCAACATAGTCGTTTTCTTTTCGGATCAACAGAGGCGCGACACCGTCACGCCTCGGGTGACGCCGCATCTTTACGCGATGGCGGAAGAGCGCGGCGTCCGCTTCGATGACGCGGTGACCTGCCAGCCCGTATGCGGTCCGGCGCGCGCTTGCGTGCAGACGGGGCAATACGCGACGCGGACGGGCTGTTTCACCAATGCGCGCGCTCTGCCGGAGGACGCCGACACGATCGCAAAGATATTGAGGCGCTGCGGCTATCGCACCGCCTATGTCGGCAAGTGGCATTTGGCGTCCGGGATGACGGACGAAGAGGGGCGGTACGAGACAAAAGCCGTGCCCGAGGCGAGGCGCGGAGGATACGAATACTGGCGCGCGTCGGACGTGCTGGAATTCACTTCGGACGGCAGCGGCGGCTATGTGTTCGACGAGGCGGGGCGCAAACTGACTTTCGAGGGCTGCCGCGCCGACCGCATCACCGATTTCGCGCTCGAATTCATACGCGGAGCGGACGCGGACAAGCCGTTTTTTCTGTTTTTGTCGCACATCGAGCCGCATCATCAAAACTCGAGCGGCAGGTTCGAGTGCATGCCCGAGGACAGGGCGGCGGTGGAGGGAGAGCCGCTTCCCGAGGATCTGCTTGGATCCGGCGTCGACAGGGATCAATGGGAAGACTATCTCGGATGCTGCCACGCGCTTGACCGCAACTTCAAACGCGTCGTAGACGAGCTTGCGCAGAGGGGCGTGCTCGAAAACACGGTCGTCTTTTACACTTCGGACCACGGATGCCACTTCAAGACGCGCAACGCCGAGTACAAGCGGTCGTGCCACGAGGCGTCGATAGCGATCCCGATGTATGTTTTCGGCGGAGGATATGCAAAGGGGGCTTTCGGCGGCGTCGTCAGCCTGCTCGATCTGCCGGCGTCGGTGCTTCGCGCGGCGGGCGCGGACGTTCCGGACACATTCGACGGGCTCGATCTGCTTGCGCAGGCGCAAGGGGACGTCTCGCGCGAGGCGGTCTATATCCAGATCAGCGAAGACAAGCTGGGCAGAGCGGTGCGTACGGACCGATGGACTTATGCGGTCAGGGCGCCGCGCCGTTCGGACGGGTGGAGCAAACCTTTTTCGAAAGTGTACGTCGACGACTATCTGTACGATCTCCGCGCCGACCCTGCCGAGACGCGCAATCTCATCCACAGCAAAGAACACCGCGAAGTCAAGGCGCGGCTGAGGAAGATGCTGATCGATCTTGCGCGCCGCGCGGGGGAGCCGCCTTTCGTCGTCAGGGGCAGGCTGATCGCGCCGAAGAGGTGACGGCGGAAAGGCAGTCGAATGCGGCGCCGCAAAAACGGAGCGCAACGGCAGGTACGGAACGGCAGACGTCCGCGATCACGCCGATTGCGTGATCGCGGACATTTTTCATATCGACATCACGGAGGACTCTTCCGTTCGCGGCAAAAGAGCGCAAAGATCCCGCCTCGGCGAGGCGGGATCGAATTGTTGCGGGATCGATGGTTTTTCAGCGGTAATTGCGGTCTTCGGCAAGGAAGATCAGCGCGACCATTCCCGCGCCGACGTGCGTGCCGATCACGGTGCCGACGTCGAAGATCACGGTGTTTTCCACGCCGAATTCTTCCCGTACCGTCTTTTCGAGCGCGACGGCGTCGTCGTATGCGTCCGCATGGCCGATCGCGACAAGTTTTTGTTCGCTTTGAGGCAGCATTTTTTTGCGCATCATCTCGACGAGGAAGCGGAGCGCCTTTTTGCGCGAAATGACTTTGGCGAACGGGATGAGTTTGCCGTCGTCGTCGACGGTCAGCACGGGTTTTATGTGCAGCGTGCCGCCGATGAACGCCTCCGCCTTGCCGACCCTGCCCGTGCGTTGCAGGTGCCCGATGTCGTCGATCGTGAAAAAGCCGGCGCAGTGCGGCAAAATGCGCTCGACAAAGGCGACGCATTCGTCATAGCTTGCGCCTTCGTCGCGTTTGAGCAGGGTATAGTAGGCGGCAAGCCCTTCGATGAAACACGCGGTCTTGGAATCGATGACGGTGATGCGCCTGTCGGGGAATTCGGCGGAAAGGCTCTTTTCTGCCATCTTGAGCTGTTCGAAAGTGCCCGACAGCGCCGACGAAAAACCTATGTGGATTATGTCGTTGCCCGCCGCGAGGATGGGGCGGAAAAACTCTTCCGCCTGATATGCGGTGATCATCGACGTTGTCGGCAGGTCCGCCGCCGTTTTCGCCTCGCGGCATGCGTCGTAGAATTGTTTGGGAGTGAGTTTTTTGTCCGCGCCGTCGAAGAACTCTCCCTTGACGGTGTAGGACATCGGAATGATCGCGAAGTCCTCTTTCATCAAACTTTCGGGGAAGTCCGCGGTCGCCTCGGTGGTGATCCAATAGTTGCTCATGTTTTCCTCCTTTGGACGTTCGCGCGCAAGCCGTGCGGCGCGAGCGCGTTCATATTTATGATATATAAATTTGTGTGTTTTGTCAATTTTTTCGAAAACAATGCTTCGGTATCCGAATGTGAGCGCTCGCGAGCGTATTATAATAATAAATTTGCTTGAAAATAGCATGAGCGGCGACTATTTTCGGCAAAAAACATGCACAAAACGGTGTTGTGAGTTTTTTGAGTGATTTTACTTGCATTTTACATTACACTATTATAAAATATAGAAAAACGACTTTTGTCGTCAAAGAAACAAAGAAAGGAGAAAGATATGAAGAGAATTGCAATGATTGCAATTGCCGCTGCTTTGGCAGTTGTCATGGCGTTTTCGTTTGTCGCCTGCGGCGGCGGCGCCATCAATTTGTCGTCCACCGTTGCAAACGGTGCCCCCGACCTTAAACCGACAAAGGAGATCAATGCGAATATGAGCGCGATCGAGATGCTCACCGCAGCGGTCGACAACTACTACGGTGCGGATTTTGCACTCGCGAGGACGACCGGCTCGTTGACCACCGAGGTCATGAGCATGAAGCTCACTCAGTTCGTCAAGTCCATCACCATCAGGGACGGCGCTTCCGATGCCGACAACAAGTTGTACTATCAGAACCAGTCCGGCACAGTCAAAGACGGCGGTATACTCGGCAACGCGATCAACATCAGGATCTGGGAAGAGACCGACTATGTCAAGTCCGGCGACTCGGTCAACATGTATTTCAGAAGCGCGAACAGCGATGCCTTGACCGCGCAAAAATTGACCAATGCCGAGGGCGTCATCACCGATACGTGGTTTGAATGGAACGGCGGCGCTGCGGACTTCACCGCTACGAAGTCCTACAACAGCCTCGATACCTATATTGAGGAAAGAGCTTCCGATCCGACCAGGATCTGGATGTACGACATCAACGCGAACACCATCCTCAGCGACAAGACCGTCGCTCCCAAGTCGACGACCGAAAAACTCTCCGACGGCAGCGAGATCGAGTACTACACCTTCTCCGTCAGCGGCAATGTTGACAAGAACAGCCCCGGCTATTCCGTCGAGGAGTACGAAGAGCAGATGCTCTATATGCTCAATAGTCAAGGTCAAAACCCCAGCGAGTTCTACTTCACCGAGATCACGCTCGAAGTTCAGGTGTGGCCCAACGGCTTCTTCAGACAGGTCAAAGTCACCGAGAGCTACTACATGAAGCTTATGCTGGGAGTCGACTCCGTCGTCACATTGACTTCCACCAAGTCGTTCTTCTTCGACGAGAACGACCTTCCCGGCAAAAATGTCGACAGAGGCGCGTTCGATCCCGCGCAGATCGGTACCGTCCAGGCGACCGCCTAAGGCTCACAAGACAAGACAGTCACCGAGGTCATCCTCGGTGACTTTTTTGCGCTTTTTCCGCGCATATCCGCGCTTGTTCGACAGCGTGCCGCCGCGCACGCATATGTTTGCGCAGACGCGCGCCCAAACGGTTGCATAACGCGTGCGGATGTATTATAATAATTATAATATAAGCGCAAGGAGCCGAAATGTTCAAGTTCAAGAGTTCGACCGTCATCATTGTCAACGCCGCGGCGTTTTTGTGCTTTGCCGCGCTGCTTGCCGTCGCGTCCGTCTATGACTTGCAGATCAGCCGCGCGCTTTCGGACGGAGACTCCTTCTTTGCCCAATTTTTTGCCGTTTTCGGCGAATATCCCGCCTATCTCGTACTTCCGGTGGCGGGCGTCGTCATTTTTTACAATCACGATCTGTTCGACGACATGCGCGCACGCGTCGCGATATGCGTGCTCGGCGCGGCGCTGTCGATCGGCGGATGGATATTCTTCGGCGTGCAGGGCACCAAACTGACCGGCATCCCTCATCTCGAAGGGTTCGCGTGCATGTTCGGCATTATGCTGGGCATGCTCGGGCTTTGGCTGGGGTCGCTGATCGAGCGCGAAAAGATGCACAGACTGTTCAAGTTCGCGGTGTTTGCGATCGCGTTCGCCGCCGCGTCCGTCGTCGTCATGCAGGTGATGAAGAACATCTGGTGCCGCATGCGCTACCGCGACATGCTCAAAGTCGGCAGTGAGGACGGCTTTACGCCGTGGTACAAGATCATGTTCGGCAGAGAGGACATGATCGAGGACGGCGACTACACGTCCTTCCCGTCGGGGCACACCTCGTCCGCCGCGCACATCTTTTTGTTTGCGGCGCTTTGCGACATCATTCCCGGTTGGGACAGGAAGGGCGTGCGGATAGGCGTCAACATCGGCTGCACGGCGTTCACCGTTGTCGTCGCGATCTCGCGCATCGTCGCCAACGCGCACTTTTTGTCCGACGTGCTCGTCGGGGGCTATTTGACCTATTTGATATTTGTCGCGCTTCGCCGCGCGTTCTTCGGCAAGGGCAAGTACAACTTCGCCGTCGCCTTGTCGAGAGAGGAGAAGACGGAATGAGCGCGCGCAAGGTCGCGGTTTGGACGGGCGCATTCGGCGCGCTTGCGCTCGTGCTGTTTGTTGTCGGCACGGTCATTGATCTTCGGGTCGCAGAGGCGTTCTATTTGAGGGACAACGCGTTCGCCGACATGTACGAGGCGATCGGCAAGATGCCGGCGTTCGTCTTGCTTGCGATCGCGGGAGGGATCGGCGGCAGATATTTTGCGTGCAAGTTCGGCAGCAAATGGATCGCGGCGGTGTTCTATCTTTTGACCTATGCGGTCTGCGCGTTCAACTTCAAGGACGCTACCGACCTTTTGACAGACAGCACAGCGCTGTCGCTCGCCGCATGCGCGGTGCTGGGGGCGGTGCTCGCGTGCGTGGTCTGTTTTGCGACCGCGCGCGTCGCCGAGGAGCGGCTTTTCGCCTACTTCAAGTGGGCGGTCGCCGTCGCCGTCGCGGTGGTCGCGACGGGCGTACTCGTGTTTGCGGTCAAAGAGATATTCGCGCGTGCGCGCTATCTCGACGTCGTCGACGGAGCGGCGGAGTTCGCGCCGTGGTACAAATTTGTCAGGGTGGACGGCGGAGATTCTATGCCGTCAGGTCACACCGCATATACGGCTATGCTGTTCATGCTGGTGCCGCTTGCGGCGATCAACCCGCGGCTTCGCGGCAAGGAGAGCGCGCTGTCCGTGCTCGCGATCGCGGCGACGCTGGTCACCGCGCTTGCGCGCATCAGCGACGGGCATCACTATCTGACCGACGTCGCGGCGGCGATGCTGATCGCGGTCGCGGTGCAGGCGGCGACGATCTTTGCGATGTACGGCAAGAGAGCGGACGCGCTCGAATTTAAGCGGTTTTTGAGACCCAAGACGGAGGCGGCGGCGTGAGTTACGACATGTCGATGTACGCCTACTTCAAGGAGAGGACGTCTCATCTGCCGCGCACCAACAGGACGCTGTCCTTTTACGGCAAAGAGCTGACGCTTGGCGAAACGCTTGCCGAGATCGACGGCTTTGCCGCACGGCTTTCCGAGGTCGGGGTGGGCAAGGGCGACAACGTGATCATATGCCTCGGCAACATACCGGACGCGGTGATCGCGTTCTATGCGGTCAACAAAGTGGGGGCGATCGCCAATCTCGTGCATCCGCTCGTGACCGCCGAGAGGCTGGTTTCGATCGCCCGGAGCATGCACAGCAAGGCGGCGGTGCTGTTCGACGAATTTTACGGCGGATACGACGGCTGGGAACGGCTTGGCATAAAGACGTTCATTGCGTCCGCGGCGGACTATCTGCCGCGCCTGTACCGCCCGTTCTATCGGCTGGCGGTGGCGCGCAGGACGGCGCCGGCGCGCGGCTGCGAGGGCTTTGTCGCGGCGGCAAAGCGCGGCAAAAGTCTCAAAGAGGGCACCCCGGTGCAGATAGGCGGCGAGGACATCGCGATCTATATGCACAGCGGCGGCACGACGGGCGAGCCGAAGAGCGTGGAGTTGTCCAACCGCGCGTTCAATGCCTTAGCACACAATCTGCTTGCGCTGATCGGCGGCAAGCCGGTCGACGACAGAGACGCGATGCTGATGGTGCTGCCGCTGTTTCACACGTTCGGGCTGGGCGTATGCATGCACACTACGCTCTGCGCCGGCGGCAAGGCGGTGCTGATGCCCAAGTTCGGCGGAAGGGCGGCGTGCAGGCTGTGTCTCCGCGCCGGGGTCACCTACATCTGCGGCGTACCCAACATGTACGGCAAGATGTTGGATTCGGGCGCGTTCGGCAAGGCGCTGATGCGTCGGCTCAAATATTGCTATTGCGGCGGGGACAGGCTGTCTTCGGGCATAAAGGAGAAGTTCGCGCGGCTGGCGGAGGGCGCCGGCAGCGAGGCGAGATTGTATGAGGGGTACGGTTTGACCGAGGCGGGTATATGCTGCGTCAACATGCGCGGCAGAGAGCGCGCCGGGTCGATCGGGATGCCGGTCGAGGGGGCGGTCTTCGAGGCGTTCGGCGAGGACGGCGCGCCCGTACAAAGAGGGATGACGGGCGAGTTGTGCGTCTCCACGGATATGGCTATGACGCGCTATTTCGACGACCCCGAGGGGACGGCAAAGGCGATGTTCTCTCACGGCGGCAGGACGTGGGTGCGCACCGGCGACATAGGCAGGCTGGACGAGGACGGGTTCGTCTATTTCGTCGACCGCAAGAAGAGGATGATCAAGATCTCGGGGCACAACGTCTTCCCGCAGGAGATCGAGAACGTGGTAAGCAAGGCGAAGGGCGTAAAGCGGTGCTGCGCGGTCGCGGACGTTTACGACGGCAAGGCGGCGGTCAAGCTGTTCGTCCAGAAGGAGGAAGGCGAAACCGACGCGGACGTCGAAGGGGCGGTGCGCGGCGCGATTGCGGCAAAGCTGCTCAAATACAACATGCCGCGCAGGATAATTTTCGTACAAAAGCTGCCTCTCACACAGATAGGCAAAGTAGATTACAGAAAGTTGGAGGAGAACAGATGAACAACGACAAACGGCTCGTCTTGGTTTTCGACGTGGGCACGCAGAGCACGCGCGCCTTGGCGTTCGACTGCCGCGGCGAGCTTGTCGACAAGGTGCGGAGAGAAGAGCCGCCGTACATCTCCAAGAACGACAACAGGGCGGAAAAGGACATCAACGAACTTTGGACGGGCATTTGCGCCGTCTCAAAACAGCTCAAAGAGAGGTTGGGGAACAGGTGGGGAGACATCGCCGCGGTCACCGTGACGAGCATCCGCAACACCCTTTTCTTCCTCGACAAGGACGGCGCGCCGACGCGCGACGCGATCCTATGGATGGACAAGCGCGAGGTCGAGTGTCCCGATCCGCTGCCGCTTTGGAAGAGATTCATCTATTCGGCTGTCGGCATGGGCGAGGTGGTGCGCGTACAGCGCCGCACCAGCTACACCAATTGGGTCAGGGTCAACCAGCCCGAGGTGTGGCAAAAGACCGCCAAGGTCGTCATGCCCACCGCGTGGTACCATTTCAAGCTGACAGGAAGGCTCGCCGACTCGACCGCGGGGCAGGCGGCGCGCTTCCCCTACGACTACAAAAAGCGCAAGTGGATGACCAAGCGCTCGCTCAACTATTGCATCTTCGGCTGTCCGATCGACAAGATGTGCGAGCTTGTGCGTCCCGGTGAAAAGATAGGCGCGATCTCGCGCGAAGCGAGCGAGGCGACGGGCATCGCCGAGGGAGTACCGGTGATCGCGACGGGCGCGGACAAGGTCTGCGAGACGGTCGGCAACGGCGCGATAGGCAGGGATGTCGCCAGCATCTCCTTGGGCACCGCCGCTTCCGTCGAGGTGACGACGGACAAATATGTCGAGCCGGAGACGTTCATGCCGGCATATACGTCGGTCGTCGACGGCAAATACAATCCCGAGATTCAGATCTTCCGCGGCTTTTGGATGGTCTCTTGGTTCAGGGATCAATTCGCGTTCTACGAACAGCACGAGGCGGAGAGTCTCGGCATTTCGGCAGAAAAGCTGCTTGACGACACGTTGAGCCGCGTTCCGGTCGGCAGCGACGGCTTGCTCGTCCAGCCCTATTGGGGACCGGGGCTCAAGACCCCGCAGGCGAAGGGCGTGATGATAGGTTTCAATGACGTGCATACGCGCGCGCATATCTATCGCGCGACAATAGAGGGCTTGGGCTACGCGCTGTTCGAAGGGCTCGAGAATTTGATGCGCCGCACCGGCAACACGGTGACGCGCGTCGCCGTCTCGGGCGGCGGCTCTCAGAGCGAGATCGTCTGCAAGATCATGGCGGACATCATCGGCATGCCCGTCTATAAGGTGCAGACATACGAGACGAGCGGGCTGGGCTGCGCGGTCGTCGCGTTCGCGACGCTCGGCGTGTACGGCAGCATAGAGGAGGCGTCAGACGCGATGGTGCGCGTCACGACCGTCTATCAGCCCGACGCCGCAAATCACGAGCGGTATTTGCAGTTCTACAACAGGGTCTACAAGAAGATCTATCGCTGCAACCTGCCCGTGTACAACGAGCTGTATTCGCTGCTTGCGGCGGACAGATATTGAGACGATAAGGGCGCGGCGCCCATGACGCCGCAAGGAGACAGCAATGGAAAACCACAGCAGAGACAAGCAGGAGCTGCTCGATTCTCTCGGCGTCGACCCGTCAAAGGGTCTGAGCGCGGAGGAGGCGCAAAAGCGACTTGCCGAAGTGGGCGAGAACAAGCTGGCGGAAAAGAAGAAAAAGAGTCTTTTCGTCCGCTTTCTCGAACAGTTCAAAGACGTGATGATCATCATATTGATCATTGCGGCGATCATTTCGCTCGTCGTCGCGTGCTTCGGCGAAGACCCGATGGAGTTCATCGAGCCGGCTCTCATCTTCTTCATCGTCATCATGAACGCGGTGATAGGCGTGTTGCAGGAAAACAAGGCGGAAAAGGCGCTCGAAGCGCTCAAAAACATGTCCGCGCCGCACGCTAAGGTCATCCGCGACGGCAAGGAGGCGGTCATCTCGTCGACCGAGGTCGTCCCGGGCGACATTATCAAGCTCGAGGCGGGCGACTTTGTCCCGGCGGACGCAAGGCTCGTCGACAGCGCCAATCTCAAATCGGAAGAATCCGCGCTGACGGGCGAGTCGGTGCCGTCCGAAAAGGACTCGGACGCCGTCGTCGAGGACAAGGCGCCGATAGGCGACCGCCGCAACATGGTCTTCTCGGGGTGCTCGATCACCTACGGCAGAGCGACCGCGGTCGTCACCGGCACGGGCATGAAGACGGAGATGGGCAAGATCGCCGACCTGCTCGCAGGTGAAAAGGAAGAGGCGACGCCTCTTCAGCAAAAACTCGCCAAACTGGGCAAGTGGCTTGGGATAGTCGCGCTTGCCGCATGCGCGATCGTGTTTGTCGTCGGCTTGATCGACAGCATCCCGCCGCTCGAGATCTTCATGGTAGCGGTCTCGCTCGCGGTCTCGGCGATCCCCGAGGGACTTCCCGCGATCATCACGATCGTGTTGTCCATCGGCGTCACGCGCATGGTCAAGAAGAACGCGATCATCAAGCGGCTGCCGGCGGTCGAGACGCTGGGCAGCGCGTCCGTGATATGTTCGGACAAGACGGGCACATTGACTCAAAACAGGATGACGCTCGTCAAGACGTACGTCGACGGCGGCGCTGTCGCCGATCTCGACGTCGCAAATTTGGGCGACGACGTGCGCAAATTGCTCGATTACGGCGCGCTCTGCTGTGACGGTTCCGTCGTCATAGAGGGCGGCAAAGAGACCCACATCGGCGACCCGACCGAGACGGCGATAGTGCTTGCCGCGACAAAGGCGGGCGACGACAAGGTCAAGCTCAACACCGCCTATCCTCGCGTCGCCGAAGTGCCGTTCGATTCCGACCGCAAATTGATGACGACCGTTCACGAGATGGACGGCAAATACGTCGCGATCGTAAAGGGCGCGTTCGACGTGATGGCGAAGCTGTGCGTCGCGGGCGATCTCGAAAAGGCGAGGGTCGCCAACGACGAGATGAGCCGCGAGGCGCTCCGCGTATTGGCGGTCGGCTATCGCGTGCTCGACAAGCTGCCCGAAGAGGCGACGCCCGAAACGCTCGAAGACAAATTGACTTTCATCGGTCTGGTCGGCATGATCGATCCGCCGAGACCGGAGGCAGCCGCCGCGGTCGCCGTCTGCCGCGAGGCTGGCATCAAGCCGGTGATGATCACAGGCGATCATGTCGTCACCGCTCAGGCGATCGCCAAACAGCTCGACATCTTCCGCGAGGGCGACATGGCGCTCACCGGTCCGCAATTGGACGAGATGAGCGACGAAGAGCTCGACGCCAACATCGAGCACATCTCCGTCTACGCGCGCGTCTCGCCCGAGAACAAGATCCGCATCGTCAAGGCGTGGCAGAAAAAGGGCAAGGTCGTCTCCATGACCGGCGACGGCGTCAACGACGCGCCCGCGCTCAAAGCCGCCGATATCGGCTGCGCGATGGGCATCACCGGCACAGACGTAGCAAAGGGCGCGGCGGACGTCACATTGACGGACGACAACTTTGCGACCATCGTCGACGCGGTCAAAGAGGGCAGAGGCATCTTCGCCAACATAAAGAAGGTCGTCGGATTCTTGCTCAGCACCAACGTCAGCGAGATACTTTCGGTGTTCATCGCGATGTTGATCTGGCGCGAATCGCCGTTCATCTCGATACAATTGCTTTGGATCAACCTTGTCACCGACTCTCTGCCGGCGATCGCGCTGGGCATGGAAGCGGTCGAAAAAGACGTGATGAAACATCCGCCCCGTCCCAAGGACGAAGGGCTGTTCGCTCACAAGTTCGGTCTGGTCATAGGGCTTCAGGGCGCGCTGTTCTCGATATTGGTGTTGCTGTCCTTCTACATCGGCGACAACGTCATGGGGCACGGCATCGAGGGCGGAAGCACGCTGGCGTTCATCACGCTGTCGCTGTCGCAGATCGTCCACGCATATAACATGCGCTCCGACCGCTCCCTCTTCAAGATAGGGCCGTTCAGCAACAGGCGCATGAACATCGTCGCGCTGATCTCGGTCGCGCTGATCGCGTTCGTCGTGTTCGTTCCCGGCGTCAACGGCGCGTTCGGTATGGTCTATGTCGAGTGGTGGGGCTATCTGATCGCGGTCGCGTTCTCGTTCGTGTCCGTGATAGTGATGGAGATCGTCAAGGCGTTCGGCATCGTCAAGTACGGCGCAGACTGACGCCGCAAGTTCGCCGCACCGGGCGGCTGTGAACAAAAAGAGCATAAAAAATCGGACGCCGTTAGGGCGTCCGGTTTTTTGATTTGCAAATCACGCGTTTCTGAGTTCCTCTTCGTAGGCGGCGAGGATCGCGGAAGAGAACAGCTCCCTCGTCTCCGAATCGAGAGGGTGTGCGATGTCGCGGTAGTGCCCGTCGGGGGTCCTGCGGCTGGGCATGGAGATGAACAGCCCGGCTTTGCCGCTGATGATCTTGATGTCGTGCACCGCGAAGCAGTCGTCTATGACGACCGACGCGACCGCTTTGAGCAGTTCGTCGTCCTTGTTGACAAGCCTTATCTTTATGTTGCTCAGTTGCATATCTTTACTCCTAAAAAGTACTTGTCCATATTATATAATGCCTAGTGCGTTTTGGCAACGATTTTGCGGTATATTTTCGAAATCACCGCAAATTTTTGCGCTCTCTGGCGATCACGAATTTGAAAACGCGGCTCAAATGTGCCGCAAACAGACCGATTTTGTCCATATTTTCAACCATATAACAATATGTTTACACGCCGTTGTTTTGCGTGACCCGATCATCGGGCGCGGCGGTGAGGTGAACGACGCGCTTTTGCGCGCATATAATGTGGTATGTTTTGCGACCACAGAGATATACATTTCATCGGCGTCGGCGGCGTCAGCATGAAGTCGCTCGCGCTGCTTTGCCGCGAGAGGGGGATGGACGTCAGCGGGTCGGACCGAGAGGATTCGGGCGTGCTGGCGATGCTTGCCGCGCACGGGATAAACGCCTACTTTGGGCACGATCCCGGCTATGCCGCGACGCGTTCTCTTGTCGTCTACACCGCGGCGGTCCCGAGGGACGATCCCGAGCTTGCCGCCGCGCGCGAAGCGGGGGCGCTCTGCATGGAGCGAAAGGCGTTTTTGGCGCTTGTCGCGTCGGAGTTTGAAAAGACGGTCGCGATCGCCGGTTCGCACGGCAAGACGACGACCACGGCGATGCTTTGCGCGATATTGCGCGCCGAGGGGCGCAAGTTTGTCGGGCATATCGGCGGCGACTGCGTCGGAGACGAGTGCGCGTCGACGGGCGGCGACGAGCTGTTTGTCACAGAGGCGTGCGAGTACAACCGCACTTTTTTGGCGCTCAAACCGGACGTCGCGGCGGTGCTGGGGATAGCGTTCGATCATCCCGATTGCTATCGCGATCTTGCCGAACTCAAAGCGGCGTTCCGTGATTTTGCGTCCAACATCGAGCGGGGCGGCGCGCTTGTCGTGCGCACGTCCGAGAAGGGGCTGTGTCCCAAGGGCGTGAGGTGCGTGACGTTCGGCTATTCCGAGTGCGACTATCGCGCCGAGGACGTCTGCTATTCGGACGGGAGCTATTCATTCGTCGTCGCCGAAAGAGGAGTGCGCAAGGCGGTTTGCAGGCTCAAGGTGCGAGGCAAATTCAACGTGGTCAACGCATTGGCGGCGATCGCGCTCGCGGAGCAATTGGGCATACCGGCGGAGCGTTCGGCGGCTGCGCTCGAGGGGTTCAACGGCGTCAAGCGCCGTTTTGAGAGGCTTGGGACGCTCGCGACGGGCGCGGAGGTGTTCACCGATTACGCCCATCATCCCGACGAGATAGCGGCGGCGATCGACACCGCGCGCGTGATGACAAAGGGTGCGATCGTCGCGGTGTTCGAGCCGCACACGTTCAGCCGCACCAAGGCGATGGCAAAGGAGTTCGTCGAATGCTTTTATTGGGCGGACGAGGTGTTGATCTTGCCGACATATGCGGCGCGTGAAAGACCGAGCGACGGCGAGAGCGCATACGACCTGTATATGCGGCTCAAAGCGCGCAGGGAAGAGAGCCTGTACATGCCCGACTATGCGGCTTTGCGCAGCTATCTTTCCGCGCACACACGCGAGGGCGACGCGGTGCTTCTGTTGGGCGCAGGGACGGTGAACGGAGCGGCTGCGGGAATGGTGAGGGGCGGCTGATTTGTCGACCTGTATTCGGTTTTTTGACAAAACGACGTAAAAAAGAGCAAAAAAAGGACCGGCGTCTTGCCGGTCCGCGTTTTGACTGTCAGAACCTGATCACCGTTTTGATGCCGGGCGTGGGCTGTTCGACCAATTGTTTGAACACCTCGGGCGCGTCCTTGAACTCTTGCAATTTGCCGACCAATTTGTCGACCTTGACGATCTCGGTCGCGAGCATATTGATCGCGGTCTCGAGCTCGCCGTCGCCCGATTGGATGCCGAACACTTCGAGACGCTTCGCGACGATCTCGGCGATCGGTGCGCTCGCCTTTGTCGGGATCGTGCCCGTGCCGCAGAACGCCGCTTTGCCGCCCGGTTTGAGGCAGGAGAGCAGCTTGCCGGCTTCGGGGAAGAAGTCCGCGTCGATCGCGAGGCAGTCGCACATTGCGCCCGACGTCAGTTCCTTGACCTTGTCGAACAGATCCTCTTCGTCGGGATTGGCGGTGAAGTAGACGCCCATATCCTCGGCGAGTTCGAGCATTTCGCGCCGTCTGTCGACGATGATGGGGATCGCTTGGTAGTAGATCGCAAGCTGAGCGATGATGAAGTTGAGCACGGTGCAGCCGCTCAACAAAATGTATTGAGTCTTGGAGATGTCCAGCTTTTCGAGCGCGTTGACCGCGCGCGCTATGTCCTCGACGAAGACGACGGACTCGTCCGAGATACCTTCGGGCATCACATAGATCTCCGAGCGCGGGCAGGTGACGAAGTCGGACAGATAGCCGTCGCAGTCGACGCCCTTGATCAGCGTGCCCTTTTCGGTATGGCGGTAGGGTGACAGCATCACTCGCTGTCCGATCTTGAGTGTGATGTCGTTGCTTTCGCCGACGAGCCCCATCGCGATGCGGCAGGGGATGACGGGCGGTTTGCGCGTCTTGCCCTCGAAGGCAGCGATGTCGGACGCCGAGACCGCCGCGCGAGCCAAGCGAACGCGCGCCGCGTCCTGAGGCAGCGCCGCGTCCTCGGCGACCGCCGACGACAATTCTCCGGGTTTGGAAACGATCCAGGATTTCATAAGTTCTCCTTTTCTGCTACATTATAGCACAGTCGGCGGCGAAATGCAACCGCGGTCGGAGAGGTAAAAAGTCGGCATAAAGCGCCGCGAAACGGCGGACTTGGCGGCATATCGCCTGTTTGAAGTATGAAAATCGCACGCGAACACCGCAAGGTGATATTTTGCTGCCGCCGCGCTATTTGAGCGAGACGTCGAACTCGCACACGTTCTTGAATTTTTTGACGAGGGGGCAGGATGAGCAGGTCAGCTTGACCTCGACGTCGCCGAGGAGCACGCCGATCACCGCCTCGCAATAGCCGCGGATGAACGCGCAAACAGGGCGATGGGCGGGCGATTTGTCGACGAGGAAGCACTCGCTGACGGTCAATTTGCCTTCAAGGGAGTCGTTTTCGGGGTCGATGGTGATGTTGCAATCGAACTTTCCCCAGCCGACGTTGGAGTCGAACTCGCACCACTTGGCGAGTTTTTCCTGCGGAGAGGCGAGGAGGTACTCGTTCTTTTCGTCCCAAGAGCTTTGCAGTCTGCGCCCGAAGTTGTAGCCGCTTTGGCAGCCGCAGTCATAGAAGATGCCTTCCGCGCTTGCCGGGTCGGTGAGCCCGGCGACGCTGTCGTAGATCTGTCCGAACATCGTGACGAACGTATCGCTGCGGAAGCTGACGTTGCGGTGCTGGTCGGAGGGGTTGATCATGATGCCGCGGTCGGAAAGGTATTGGAACACCTTGAATTTTGTCTTGTCCGAGAAGTCTTTTGCGCCTTCTCCGTCGGGCTTTTCGGGCAGACCGAGCGTGACGCGCAGCTCGTGTTCGAGCGTGGGCAAAAACGCCTCATAATCGCCCGTCGGCGCGATGAGTTTTTGTTTGCGGCTGATGTAGTAGACAAGGTCGTCGGACGGGGTGTAGTCCTCGATGACGAATTGGACGATGGTCTTGTGCTTGTTGACGGCGATCTCGATCTCGTTGAGTATATGTTCTCTGCCCACGATCGCGGGCGTGCCGATGAGCAGCACGACCGTAGCCGCGTCTATACCGGCGACGAGTTTTGGGGCGTACGACGCGCCTTTTGTGATATCGCGCGGCGCGATGAAACAGCCGATGCCGTGGCTTTCGAGATATTCTACGATGCGATCCGCTTTTTCGCCGTCCGCCTCGCGCGCGTGGCTGACGAAGACCAACTTTTCCATAATTCCCTCTTTTGGTCGAAGTCTCGGGCGCGGCGTTTGAGGGCGCGCCCCGAGCGGTATAATTATATCACACCTCACGCTGCGCCGCAAGAAAAGGCGAAAAATTTTCGCGGCGCGCATTTTTCGGGAGAGAGGAGAGTGGTGCAAGAGAGATAATCAACAGTTTTCGAAAATATCGGCGATGTAACGTATATTTGACATTTTTCGGCGGTGATGTAAAGTGAATGTAACATCGCCGGAGGCGAAATATATCGTATAATGATAAAATTGATTTTCAAAAACCGCCAAAAACCGGGTATAGTTACGACGTTTTGCAAAATTTTTCAAAAAATTCGTACTCAAAACTTGACAGGCGAAGGCGGCGATCGTCGGCTTTTTGGCAAAAGATATAAAAAGTGACACCCAAACTTGACAAGCCGAATATCCGTTTTCCGCTTTTTGTGGGGTCGCGCAAAATTTTCAAAAAAGCGGTTCACAAAACTTGACAAGCCCTCTCGCGCTCGTCTCGCGCGAGAGGGCTTGAATCGTTGACATTGCCCTTTGCTTATAGTAAAATGACTGCGGTGAAACTATGGCAAAATTGACCTACAAGCACACGCTTTCGGCGTGTTTTATCGGATACATCACTCAGGCGATCGTCAACAACTTTGCGCCCTTGCTGTTTTTGACATTTCAAACGGAATTTTCGATCGGGTTGGACAAGATCACGATGCTTGTCACGATCAACTTTGTCACGCAATTGATCGTCGACATGCTGTCTGCCAAGGTCGTGGACAAGATCGGCTACAAGCCGTGCATAATCGCCGCGCACGTCTTTTGCGCGTCCGGTCTCATCGGGCTTGCGCTCTTTCCGGGCGTCGGCGATCCCTATGCAGGGCTCTTGATCGCGGTCGTGCTCTATGCGGTCGGCGGCGGATTGATCGAGGTGCTTGTCAGCCCGATCGCCGAGGCGTGCCCGACGACGGACAAGACGGGCGCGATGAGCTTGCTTCATTCCTTCTATTGTTGGGGCAGTGCGGCGGTCATCTTGGTGACGACGCTTTTGCTGTTGGCGATCGGTTCGGAGCATTGGCGCTGGCTGGCTGTCGGCTGGGCGGCTGTGCCGATCTTCAACGCGGTCTATTACGGCTTTGTGCCGGTCGGCAAGTTGCAGGAAGAAGAGGGCGGCACGCGTTTGCGCACGCTGTTTTCGAGCGGAACATTTTGGCTGTTTGCGGTGATGATGCTGTGCGCGGGCGCGTCCGAATTGTCGATGAGCCAATGGGCTTCGGCGTTCGCCGAGAGCGGTCTCGGCATCTCCAAGACAATGGGCGATTTGTTCGGCTCGTGTTTGTTTGCGGTGCTTATGGGCGTGGCGAGGGTGCTGTATGCGCGCTTCGGAGCGAAGCTCAATGCGCCTCTTACGATCGCATGCAGCTGTGTGCTTTGCGTGGTGTCCTATCTGCTTGCCGCGCTCTCGCCGATCCCGGCGCTGGGGCTTGTCGGCTGCGCGCTGTGCGGGCTTTCGGTCGGCATCTTTTGGCCGGCGACTTTCAGCCTTGCGATAGGGCGCATGCCCAAGGGCGGCACCGCGCTGTTTGCGATCCTCTCCCTCGGCGGCGACGTCGGCTGCACCGTGGGACCGACCCTCGTCGGGCTGGTCTCCGACGCCCGCGGCGGCGAACTCTCGACAGGGCTTCTCTTTGCGATGATCTTCCCGATCGTCCTCGCAATTTGCTCGGTGTTGTTGCTCGTCATTTCGCGCAAAAAGCCTTCAACCGACCTTCCCGATCTGAGCAGTCAAAATGACTGAGCATCGATCGCGTTTGCGGCAAATTTGAGCGGCGGTTTTCCGACAAGCCTTGCACTGTTTCAAGTCTTGAATTTTGAGACAAAAAATCGCAGCCCCGTTCGGGCTGCGTCTTTCATCGCGATTTTCACTTGTTCGCGGCTGCGCGCATCATCGTCATCGCGGCGGTGCGCACGTTTTGCGGCAAAGAGGAGTATAATTCGACCATGTCCCGCTGTTCCGGCGAGAGCGGCGCGACATAGGTGACCGCGCCTGCGTCGTCCGAGTTGCCGATCAGATAGTCGACCGACACCTCGAAGAATTTCGCCAATTGGATCAATTGCTCGATGCTCGGCTGAGTGTTGGCTTTTTCCCAATTGTTGTATGTCCCTTGACTGATCCCGAAAGCGGCAGCCATCTCGCGTTGAGACAAGCCTTTTTCCGATCTCAATTCAAATAATCTGATCATAATTTGTCTCCTTGTATATAAATCTTAATATTTTATCCGCTCAATGGGTTGACTTATCAACAAAATTGTTCTAAAATATAATCAATGATTAGAAAATCTAATCAAATCACAAACCGAAGGTGAATTGATGAAGAAGAGTTTTTCCGTAATGGTTGCGATCGTGTTGATCGCGTCTATGAGCCTGCTTGCGTTTGCGGCGTGCGTGACCGACGACGAGTGCAGGCATTCCGCAATGCAATGCATCGATGCAGTCGATGCGACTTGCATTGCGAACGGCAATATCGAGTATTGGTATTGCCCCGATTGCGGCAAGTGTTTTTCCGATTTCGCAGGCGAGAATGAGATAGCATTTGACGCCACCGTCATCGCCGCGACCGGCGAGCATGATTGGGGTGCGTGGGTCACGGACAGCGAGTGGGGATGTACGACAGGGGGGGAACGTATTCGTGAATGTAAAAATTGTGGATATATAAATACGGAAATAATCCCGGCGGGAGAACACGAGCTCGAATATATTCAAGGAATTCCTGCAACTTGCACAGCTACCGGTATCAAAGAGCATTGGCATTGTGATGTTTGCGGTAATAATTATGCCGATAAACAATGCACCGAAAAATTGACCACTGTCGAAGTAGAAAAATTAATGCATGATATGAGATATGTTGCAAAGGAAGAGGCAACATGCGGAGAAGACGGTTGTGAAGAGTATTGGACGTGCGAAAGTTGCGGTGATGTTTTTGCAGATGAGGCAGGTTCTGAAATTGTAGATGTTGAGGATTTGATAATCAAAAAAACCGGTAAGCATGTTTTGTCCGATGAATGGATAATGACAAAAGAACCTACCAAAACAGAACGGGGCTTAAAAGTTAAGAAATGCATATATTGCTCGTACTCAATATCGCAAGAGGTGGATACGATCGATTATGAGTATACGGAAGGGTTAAGTTATAGTTTAAACGAAACTAAGACGGGTTATATAGTGGAATATGATTTGTTTCAAGATCCAATCATGATAAATGGAACGATTGCACCTCATGCGGTATGGAAAGGGCTTCCGGTCGTAGGCATCAATTCTATAGAAGAAGAGGAAGCGGTATGTTTGATCATTCCCGAAACTGTCAAGAATTTGGGATACGAAAGTTTGGTTGGATTCGAAGCAGCGCATAAAAATATGCCAAATTTAAGTACCATAATTGTGGTTGACGAAAATCCTTACTTTACGTCTGAAGATGGGATAGTGTACAACAAAGATAAAACCGAATTGTGGTTATATCCTGCGAATAGAGAAGTCTATGAGTTTGCAGTTCCCGATACGGTAAAAACAATAAAAGAGGGGGCGTTTTGGCAAGCATCAATTACTTTCTTGAATTTAAATGAGGGGTTGATAACGTTTGAACAAGGTTGGTCGTTTCATGGGCTGAAAAAGATGAATGTACCTTCTACGATAAAATCCATTGCTCCGATTGATGTGGAGTCTAATCCGCTTCCCGAGACTGTCGAATTTATTGGTTCATCAGCATCGGTCATCATTTCGTCCGACAACTTTACTTGGTATAAAAACGGATGGTACTGGGGATCGGAGAACAACCCATATTTCGCGCTAGTGGGAAGACGTTATTTGAATGCCAATATAGAAGTACATCCTCAAACTGAGATAATAGCAGCTGGAGTAGGCGCAGCAGTTTTTGTTGATTATGGTGAAACCTTCGTTATACCCGACAGTGTAAGAATAGTTTGCGGTAAATTGTTCAGCAGTGGAGGAGTTGACAATATAGAAATCGGGAAGAATGCTTATTTCTACGATGAAAACCCATTTAGCGGAATGGTATGGATAGAGGAATTCTCGGTAGATCCCGAAAATCCATACTATACTACCGATGACAAAGGCGTTCTCTACTCGAAAGATTTCAAGACGTTGATCTGTTATCCGGGCGCTAGCGACTATACATCGTATACCATCAATGAACAATGTGAAGAAATAGCGATGGGGGCGTTTGCTGCTACCAGTTTTAACGATCTGATGCTTCAGGAAATAACAATACCTGAAAGTGTTGTAAAAATCGGAGATGATGCTTTTGAGGGGATTTTCTTTAAAAACAAAGGATTGACAGATGTATACTATAAAGGTGATTTGTCGGGATGGGCGGAGATTGACTTTGGTACTAACCTTTCCAATCCAATGGCATATGTCGAAAACCTATATATTAATAACGTGCTGATGGAAGGCGATATAGTCATTCCGGAAGGGACGGAAAAGATAGAAGGTTACGCTTTCTATAACTGTACTCGCTTGACTGGTATTACAATTCCTAAGAGCATTACCAGCATAGGGGAGTATGCGTTTTACAATTGTACAGGTTTGACAGCTATCACTATGCCAAACAGTGTTACATACATAGGTGAGTATGCATTTTATAATTGTACAGGCGCGAAAAGCATCACGATATCCGACAGTATAACAAACATCCATGAGTATACATTTTACAATTGCAGTGGCTTGTCAAGTATAACGATTCCGAATAGCGTGACAAACATTGACGAATATGCATTCTCGGGGAACAATACATTTGTCAAAAACAACAATTTGACAAGCGTTGCAATTGGTAGTGGCGTGACGAGTATCGGCTATGAGGCATTCTACGGATGCAGCGGTTTGACGGATGTCTACTATCAAGGTGATTTGTCGGGATGGCTTGAGATAAAGTTTAGCAATTCCTCTGCCAATCCGATGGACTACGCCGACAATCTCTATATCAATGGAGAGTTGTTGCAAGGAGAGATAGTTATTCCGGAAGGGACGGAAAAGATAGGCGAATATGCGTTCTACAATTGTAGCGGTTTGACAAGCATAACGATCCCGGACAGCGTGACAAGCATCGGCTATAGAGCATTCTACAATTGCAGCGGTTTGACAAGCATAACGATCCCCGACAGCGTGACGAGCATAGGTGATTATGCGTTCTACAATTGTAGCGGTTTGACAAAAATGGCAATCCCCGATGGCGTAACGAGCATAGGTGATTATGCGTTCTGCAATTGTAGCGGTTTGACAAGCATAACAATCCCCGACAGCGTGACGAGCATTGGCGAAAGGGCATTCTACGAATGCAGCGGTTTGACAAGCATAACGATTCCCGACAGCGTGACAAGCATCGGCCGGAGTGCATTCAACGGATGCAGCGGTTTGACAAGTATAACAATCCCTGATAGTGTGACAAGCATCGGTGAGTATGCATTCTCCGGATGCGGCGGGTTGACAAGCATAGTTGTTGAAGAAGGCAATGCTGTCTATCACAGCGCCGGCAATTGCCTTATCGAGACGGAGAGCAAGACGTTGATAAAGGGGGGCAATGCAAGCGTCATTCCTAATGACGGAAGCGTGACAAGCATTGGCGACAATGCATTCGACAGATGTAGCGGTTTGACAAGCGTCACGATCCCCGACAGCGTGACAAGCATCGGCGAGGATGCATTCTATGGATGCGGCGGTTTGACTAGCGTTACGATTCCCGACAGCGTGACAAGCATCGGCTCTCATGCATTCTATGATTGCAGCGGTTTGACAAGCATTGTGATCCCGGACAGCGTGACAAGCATCGGCAGTAGTGCATTCTCCGGATGCGGCGGGTTGACAAGCATAGTTGTTGAAGAAGGCAATGCTGTCTATCACAGCGCCGGCAATTGCCTTATCGAGACGGAGAGCAAGACGTTGATAAAGGGGGGCAATGCAAGCGTCATTCCTAATGACGGAAGCGTGACAAGCATTGGCGACAATGCATTCGACAGATGTAGCGGTTTGACAAGCGTCACGATCCCCGACAGCGTGACAAGCATCGGCACTCAGGCATTCCGCTGGTGCAGCGGTTTGACAAGCATCACGATACCGGATAGCGTGACAAGCATCGGCACTCAGGCATTCTACGGATGCAGCGGTTTGACAAGCGTTACAATAGGGAATGGCGTGACGAGTATAGGTAATTATGCGTTCGACGGATGTAGCGGGTTGACAAGCATAACTATTCCGGACAGCGTGACAAGCATCGGCAGAGGTGCGTTCGAGGACTGTAGCGGTTTGACAAGCATAACGATCCCAGATAGCGTGACAAGCATCGGCAATTATGCATTCTACGGATGCAGTGGTTTGACAAGCATTGTCATTCCGAACAGCGTGACAAGCATCGGGGATTATGCATTCTACGGGTGTAGCGGTTTGACAAGCGTCACTATCCCGGACAGTGTGACAAGCATCGGAAGCAGTGTGTTTTCCGGATGCAGCGGTTTGACAAGCGTGACGATCCCTGACAGCGTGACGAGCATTGGCAGTGACGCATTCGAAGGATGCAGCGGCATTATTGAAATCGAAAACGGGGTCAGCTATGTCGATGGTTGGGTAATCGATTGCGATAGTTCGATAACAAGCGTTGAATTGCGCGATGGAACTCGAGGCATTGCTAGCTATGCATTCGACGGATGCAGCGGTTTGACGAGCATAACAATCCCGTTTGTCGGAGAGAAAGCAGATGGTACAGGCGCAACGCATTTCGGCTATATCTTCGGTGCGTCGCATTATTTATACAATAACGATTATGTCCCCAAATCATTGAAAGAGGTGATCATCACCGGAGGGACAAGCATCGGCAATGATGCATTCTACAGATGCAGTGGTTTGACAAGCGTTATGATCGGGGACGGCGTGACAAGCATCGGCTATAGAGCATTCTCCTATTGCAGCGGATTGACAAGCGTCACGATCCCCGACAGCGTAACGAGAATAGGTGATTATGCGTTCTACAATTGTAGCGGTTTGACAAGCGTCACGATCCCGGACAGCGTAACGAGCATAGGTGATTATACATTCTACGACTGCAGTGGTTTGAGGAGCATAAAGATCCCCGACGGCGTGACAAGCATCGGCGACAATGCATTCTACAAATGCAGCGGTTTGACTACGATCAACTTCCAAGGCACAAAGGCTCAATGGCGAGCGATCGAAAAGGGTAACGGTTGGGATAGTAATACCGGCACTTTCACCGTCATCTGCACCGACGGCACGATCAGCAAAGCCGACGCTTGACAAGGCATTTTGATTGGCAAAAGAGCGGACCTTTTCGGGTCCGCTCTTTTGTGGTTTGTTGCGATTTTATTTTGGTTTGTCGATGGTTTTCGGCGTTTGCAAAAAGCCTACTTACATTACTCTCCGACCAGCACCTTTTCTATCTCGACGACATAGACGTCGTGCAGGTCGCCGTTCGGGTAGTTTTGAGTGAAGACGGTTTGGTCGAAGAAGCCGTCCTTTGTCAAGGTTTGGCGGTACAATTTGCGGCAGACCAGCGTCATCTTGGCGCGGTCGAAGATGGGCGCGCCGTCGACGGTGGAATAGGTCAAATTTTGTTTGGCGAGTTTGTCCTCGTCGCGTCCCGACGTCCTGCCCATATAGGTCAGCATTGCGCGTTCGTCGTCGGCGAAGAAGGACAGCGACAAGGTGTCCGCCTTGTCGATCAATGTCTTTGTGAAGCGCTGCGGGCGGATGAAGACGAATGCGACGCATTTGTTCCACAATACGCCCATGCCGCCCCAAGAGGCGGTCATTGCGTTGGCGCGTCCGTCCGCCTCGGCGGCGACGAGCATCCAATCCTTGCCGATCGCGTCAAAGACGTTGCGGCTCATTTGTTGCGGTTTGATCTCTTTCATATTTCACCTCGCGGATATTGTAGCGCACTTTTGCGCAAAAATCAAGCTCGGCGCATATACTACAAACATTGAGGGCAATATGCAAGGAAAGAGGGAGAATGTCTGCATCTCGCCGCTCGCGAAGGTCGCGCAAGGCGCCAAGATCGCGCCGGGGGTGACCATCGAGGGGAAGAGCGTGATCGGAGAGGGGGCGGTGATACGCCCCGGGTGTATCATCGAGGACAGCGTCATCGGTGCGCGCACCGAGGTGACCGCGTCCGTATTGACGGGCGCGAAGGTGGGCGAAGATTGCACGGTCGGTCCTTTCGCCTATTTGCGCAAGGGCGCGGACATCGCGGACGGCTGCCGCATCGGCGACTTTGTCGAGGTCAAAAACGCGCGCGTCGGCGAGGGCACCAAGGTCGCGCATTTGACCTATGTCGGCGATTGCGAGATAGGCAAAGGGTGCAACATCGGCTGCGGAGTCGTCTTTGTCAACTATGACGGCAAGCGCAAAAACCGCACCGTCGTCGGCGATCGCTGTTTCATAGGCAGCAATTGCAATATTATCGCGCCCGTGTCGATAAAAGACGGTTGTTACATCGCCGCCGGCACGACGGTGACCGACGACGTCGGCAAAGACGACTTGGTGATCGGCAGGGTCAGACAGGTCGTCAAGCCCGGCAGGGCAAGGGGGAGATTTTGTTGAAATTCGGTACGGACGGCATTAGGGGGAGATATCCCGATCGGCTCGACGAAGACACCGCGCGCGAGCTTGCGGCGGCGCTGTGCGCGCGGCAGCCGGGCTGTATGGCTGTGGTCGGCAGGGACACGCGTCCGTCGGGCGAGGCTTTGTCCGAGGCGTTTTGCGACGCGCTCGCCGCTCACGGCGGGATAGCGGTCGACGTCGGAGTCATGCCCACCGCCGGCGTCGCGTATATGACTTCGCGCTACGGCGCCGATCGCGGAGTGGTCGTCAGCGCGTCGCACAATCCCGCCGAGTACAACGGGCTCAAAGTGTTCGGCAAGGGCGGGCTCAAAGCGACCGAGGACGACGAGCGTGCGCTCGAAGCGGCAAAGCCGACTGCGCCGATCGGCGGAGGCAGAGTGCTGCGCGCACCCTATGCGGCGGAGAGCTATGCCGCGTTTGTCGCCGAAGAGCGCGATCTCGGCGGAATGAAGGTGTTGCTCGATTGCGCCCACGGCGCGGCGGGCGCCGTCGCAAAGGCGGCGTTCGAGACCGCCGGCGCGCGCGTCACCGCGATCAATGCGGACGGCGACGGAGCGCACATCAACGATCGTTGCGGCGCGCTGCACGCCCGCCTTCTCGCCGGCAGGGCGGCGCGTTTCGACGCGGTGTTTGCGTTCGACGGCGACGCGGACAGAGTGATCGCTTTGCGCCCCGACGGTGTGCTCGTAGACGGCGATCACATCCTTGCAATGCTCGCCGATTTTATGCACAAAAGCGGACGGCTGATGCATGATACGGTCGTCGGTACGGTGATGACCAACACCGGCGTGGAGCGCTGTCTGGGCGAGAGGGGGATATCCCTCGTGCGCGCCGCCGTCGGAGACAAGTATGTGCTGGACGAGATGCTGCGCGAGGGCTACAATCTCGGCGGCGAGCAGGCGGGGCATGTCATCATGACCGACATCTTGCCGACAGGCGACGGCATCGCGACCGCGCTTGCACTGTGCAACGTCATGCAAAAGAGAGGCAAAGGACTTGCCGAACTCGACCTTGCGCGCGACTTTCCGCAATGTTTGATCAACGTGCCCGCCGACGCGAGGGCGCTGAGCGGCGCGCACTTCCGCGCTTTCGAGCGCGATGTCCGCGCGAACTATCCCGATTGCCGCATAGTGATCCGCCCCTCGGGCACCGAGCCGTTGGTGCGCATTCTTGCCGAGTGCGAAGACGCGACGCGTGCCGCCGAAGCCGCTGACGCGCTCGCCGCGGCGTTGAAGGGGAGCGCTCAAAATCAAAGTTTTTCGCGTTGAAGGTTGAGTCGGCGGCGACCGCAAGACAAGCGGTCGCCGTCGCTTTTTTGCCTCTTTTGTGCCGTTTTGAGTGCGGGAGCGGACGCGCTTGCGAAGTTTCGGCAAGTATCGAGAGTTATCCCTGTTTTGCGAAAAAGAGTCAAAACGAACGTCTTTGCGCGTCAAAACGCAAGTTTTTCCGCGCTTTTGTGCAAAAAATCGTCCCCAAACACACATTTGACATCATATATATAATATTGATTCTTTTTAGCGCGTACGCGCGCCCGTCTTTGTCGCGCACGCCCGTGCACGGGCGAAGGTTTGCGATTTTTTGCTTTAAGAGAGATCTGAATTGAGACGGTCGCGTCGGCAAGCCGTTTGAGCGGCATTTTGAATGCGTCGGTATTGCTTGAGCGTAAAGCGTGCCGGCGGGTTCGCCGTCTCGGCTGCCGTCGTTTTGAGGTTTGAAAGATATGCATTTTTTGAGCAGTGCCGCATTCCGTCATATCGGGGCTGACTGCCGGGCGCGGCTGTATCTTGCGCGCGGCAAAGTTTTCCCTATGCTCGGCGGCGTTTGCCGCGTGTATCTTCTCTTGAAGTTTTGATGCAAATTCGATCCGTTTGAGCGGAGATGGCTGACGATGAGGCTGTTGCGTTTGGGGCAGGGGCGTATGCCGGAAGACCGACATTGAGGCGTCGGTGCAGGGCGGCGGGAGCTGTGCGATCGCAAGTGCGGCGGTGTTCGAGAATGCTTGGTGAGAGAAAAATTTTGGCGTAAAGAGAGGCGGAAAAATCGCCCTTGCAACCTTAAAATAACCTTTAAGTTGCAAGGTTTTTTGCGAAAAACGAGGGTAAAAACAGCGTCTCAAATTATGTATAAAGCGGTGAAAATTTTCTGTAAAATATGGACAAAATGGGTGCGCAAAGTCTGTCAAGGATAGAGACCGACTTTTTTGCGATTTTTGAATAATTTTTGAGATAATGCCCAAATATGCCCGATTTGTCCCGTAATATCCGCCGTTTTGAAAAATTTTACATAAATTTTACATTCGGTGACTTGAAATACGTCACTTGCCGTGATATTATGTAATAGAACAATTATACGCGTCGTATGCGCGTATAAGAAAAACGATTTCGGAGGAAATGGTTATGAGGAAGAACAGACTTCTGCTTTGCATAGCGCTCATGCTTGTGTTCGCTATGTCTTTGGCGATGTTTGTGGCATGTGCCGACGATCAGACCGAACAACCGGTCGACCCCGGCACCACCGACACTCCCGGCACCGATACTGACGGTCCCACGGGCGGTATCACGATCGGAGGCGGCAGCACCGTCGTTGACGGCGACACTGTCACCGTGAACGGTCTTTCCGCTCAAAAGGAGTTTGTCGTCAACGGCGGCGTCACAGACTTCGCGGTTTTTGTCGAGACGACTTCCGGCAAGCAGCCCGTCAGCGATTATGAGTACTACGCCGGCGCGGACAACAAGGGCGTCGTCTATCTCTATTCTCCGTCGACCGGCTGGCCCAAGAGCGGCGTGGTCGTCATTGAGCTTTACAACGGCGCCTATCTCGAAGACTATCCCGACGCAAAGGTGTTGAAGTTCACCGTCGCCAGAGAGTCGAACGGCGTTCAAGTGATCGACGGCATCAGGGTCTATGACGCGGCGAGAGCCAATGTCAAAGTGACCAACACCGACGAGTACGGCGATACTTACGGCAGCGTCACCTTGATGGGCATGTCCAGAGGCTTTGAAAAGGATGAGGTCTTCATCCTCGAGAACGAGGACGGCACTCAGGCTGCGTTCAAGGCTCTTGACGACGCGGCTCCGACTGCGGGCGTCGTCACTGTCAACTTCATCAAGCCCGAGCTCACCGAGGTGTTTGAGAAGTTCGACGTCAACACGACCACCGCGCTCAACGAAGACAGCATGATCGTCATCGAGGAGAACCTCGAAGAGCAATTGAACAACAGCGAGATCGGATTGGCTGCGATCGACATCTTCCAGTCCGCGCCCGAGTTCGGCGTCAATGTCGACTTGGTCGACGGCGTGCTCAAGGTCGACATCACGATCACCGTTCCCAATGTTGTCGCGATCAACGGTCAAGCCAACAGCGACCTCGTGATCAATTTGCACAACGACATGACCGTCAATCTCAATGCCGACATCGACATTGACACGATCAGCGAATATTTCGACGTCTCCGCGGACATCAAGAACGATATGACCGCGACCGTCACCCTCGGCGCAAACGCCAACGTCAGCCAGATCGCCAATGTTCAGGACTTGTTCTCCAAGCTGGTGGCGCTTGCCAACAGCTCCAACGAGAACCCGACCGCGATCTCGCTCTTCAAGTGGACGCTGCCCATCGGCAACGGCGTCGCCTCGATCAGCTATGACGCGGATCTCGTGTTTGCGTTCAACTTCTCCGGCAAGATCGGCGTTGAAGCTCAAGCGACCCTCGACTACACCGTCGGCGCCAAGTACTCCGAAGAGACCGGCATCGAGATGTACAGCGTAGAGAGCGAAGACAACGGCTTCCACGACCTCACCGTCGACCTCTACGGTATGGCGGAACTCAAGGTCGGCATCGATCAAAGAGTCAGCTTCGACATCCTTGCGGGCGTGCTCGGCATCGGCTTGCAGGCGGAGCTCGGCAACTACAACAGAATTTACGGTTACGGCGTGACCACCAACCTCATCAACGACCTCATCAACGACGAAGAGGACGCCGAAGAGGACGCGATGAACGGCGGCGTCTACTTTGTCGGCGGCTTCTACTACGACGTCAACCTCACCTACGGTCTCAAGATCGGCAGCTTGCTCAATGTCAGCGACAAGGCGGACATCGCGGCGGGCGAAATCGAGCTCTATGACGCCGGCAACAGATATGTCGAAGTCGGTCTCACTCAGACCGCCGACACCGTCGCTTTGACCGCGAAGCAATCGCTTGTCCCGGCGATCTATGAAGTCGAGTTGTTCGACCTCGTCACGCAGACCGAGAGCACCGCTCCGATCGACGCGTCCGAGCTCGTGTTCACCGGCGCGAACGGCTTGACCTTTGACGGCAGCGTCGTCAACGTCAACGAAGGCGAGAACGATGTGAACACCGTGGTCACCGTCAAGTACGGCAACTTCGATTCCGTCAAGACGACCTACACCTTCTCGGCAGCCAAGCCGATGCTCGATGTCGACAACGGCACCGTTGACAAGTCTTCCAAGGTCATCACGGACAAGGTCGTCACGATCACCTATGACGGCATCTCCGAGGAGAACGTCTCCGTCAGCGACAATGTCGTCGTCAAGAGCATTGTCGTCGAGGGCAACGAAGCGGTCGTCACCTTGGACGGCAGAGAGCTGCTCAAGCTCGAGACCGGCGTCCAAAACGTGGTCTTCACCGTGGACGGATATGAACTGACCTATGCGCTCGCGCTTGAGAACACCGTCTTGGCGACTCAATTCCGTGAAGGTAACACCTATACGATCTTCACCGCGGATCAGGTCAAGGATCTGGCAAACCACGGCACCTATGCAGACATGACCCTCGTCATCACCGACGACATCGACCTCGGCGGCGCGACGATCGCTCCGATCGCCAACTTCGAGGGCACGATCGAGGGCAGCAACAAGACCATCTCCGGATATGTGATCGACAGCATGAGCGGCAACAACGCTGCGTTCATCGCGGTCAACAACGGTGAGGTCAGGAACTTGACTTTGGACGGCACCGTCAAGGTCGCGTTCGACGGCAAGACCGGCAACGACTACAAGGTCGCGGGTCTCGCGGCTGTCAACAACGGCACGATCAAGAACGTCACCGTCAAGGGCGTCGTCGATGTCGAGTCCAACAGCCTGTCGGCGTTCATCGATATCGATGCGGCGATGGTCGCGGCTACCGGCAATGAGCCTGTCGACGCGACTGCGGAAGGTACCGTCGACGTGACCGTTGCGTTCGACCTCGCCAACGTCACCGTAAATGCGGGCGGTCTCACCTCGACCGCGGCTGCGGACGGAGTGACCGTGAGCGTTGACTGCGTCAACGGCAGAAGCAACCCGATCTTCACAAAGGTCAACATCGCCTAATATCCGGCGATAAAGCAAACAAGGGATCGCCCCGCATAGGGCGATCCCTTTTGCGACTTCAAAAATCGCAAAAGCGCAAGCAGGCTCGCATAAAAAATTGATCAAATGCGGTGCCGACGCGGCAGGAACGGAGACGAACATCCAACGGACAAGGGCGGAAACGGTGCAGGTCAAGCGCGTCTTGATGTATTCTTGATCGTAATTATAGAACACATCGACAGGGTAGCAATTGCAAAGGTCAAGCGCGTCTCGACGGAGCAGCCGAGGGAGCCGAAGCGAAGCAAAGAGTGAAGACATCGCGCAGACGGCAATGCGCAAATCGAGTTCACAAGCATGTTTTGCCAAAAGCAACTGCGTGGCTTGACCAAGCTTGTTTGGGTAAAAGCAACAACCATTGCTGCCAAACGGCGGCGCGATCGCCTGATTTGAACGGTAGAGAGGCAGTGAATTATTGTTTGTTTGAGATCTTAGCAAAGCACATTGGAGATCGATAAATTAACAGCAATTGACAGAGGATGGATTGATGATCGTTTGGGAAAAGATGTATTGATTTGTTGCCAAATTTATGATACGATAAAAGTGAAAATCGATCAGTGAGGGTTTTCAAGGAGGAAAAGTATGAGGATAGTTTCTACTAAATTGGCATTAAAAGCAGACTTTGAAAAAGATGATTTTTACGCGATTTTGTCATCGTGGTTTAGAGAGAATAAAATATATACCGCTGTCGGTGAACTTTTTATGTTGGCAGAAAATAAGGACAATGCAAAAGTAGAAGCGCAGTTCAGTACGGTGGAAACTTTTACGGCTGAGCGTAACGGAGTTGAATATTTGCTATTCAAAGTGACCCATGAGCATTATCAGCAGAAATGGGCGACAGAAGTCATATATAGAACCGACAGAAACAAAAAAGATGTAATCATACACATCAACTGTTCGGGCGATATTACGCGTTTTGAGAATGTACCTGTTGCAAGGTTAGGAATAATACGAAGTTTCGTAAACAGCGGAAAACTTGAGTCCTCTGTTTTCCCTGTCGCAGAAAAGCCGTTGTATTTGACAAGTGAAAAAGTCGAGTGGTTGGCGCGTATGATGAACGGTAATTACGAATGTGAGTTGCCGCTGATATTTGTGTCAAAGATATTTAATACGGCAGGCTATCAAATTAATGTCGATTTCGTAGCGCAACGGCTCGCAGGCATGGCATATGTGTTGGCGGAGAAGGGAGATGATTTTGTTGAAGAGCTGAGGAATAAAACGTCAGGGCGTAATCCTTATAACGGACATATTCGAGTATATTACAAAGGCGGCGCTTCAAAAGAATACTATCAGAGAGCCGGACGAGGTAACTCGATTGATAACGATATCATAAAAAATATCATGGAGTATGTAACGGCTCAGGCAGATAAGGAGGATATTACTTGGGATGCATTTTACAACGATAGAGTCTCCGTTCATATGAAGGAAAATAACGAAATACTGGATGAAGCTCTTAATGAAAACGGTTCGTTGGCAGAGCAATTGAATGAAGCAAAGGAAAAGATACGAAGACTCGTCGAAGAAAATAGCAGTTTGAATGCACAAAAGGATGCGTTAAAGAAAGCTCTTTGCAATGCAACGGAAAGGCGATTGATCGAGCAAGCGGATATTCCGGAATTTTTCGACGGGGAGCAATATGACCTGATAGTTTCGGCTTTGAAAAAAGCACGCGCGTTCTATGGCGAAGATTCGCGAGCGTACGAACTTTTGAACGGTATTCTAGCAAATAACGAGATAATCGGGAATGGAGATCATATGGAAGAGATCGTCAAGAAGGTGCTCTCTTCGGGGGAAAATCCGACAGAGAGAGATTTTGTTGCATTGAAGGCGGTTGGATTTGAAGTGGTGTCGGACAACAATCATTACAAGTTGGTGTACAAAGGGAATGCTAAGTATACTTTTAGCCTGTTCAAGACGGCAAGCGACAGACAGCGCGGAGGAAAGAACAATGTTTCGGATATCTTGAAGAGGCTGAGCGTATACAAGTAAAGGGAATAGACGAGCCAGTCATAGGCGTTGTTTTGCAAGAACGACCGTGATCAAGATGGATGCGATCGATGAAAAGCAATATCGCCGATAATCACTGCATAAAAGCGGCTGTCGATCGGGATATGCACGGAAAATATACGTTCGCTGTTGACCTCGGCAGGCGGAGATAGTATAATGGAAGAAAGGAGAAAGCTATGAAAAAACTTGCGACGATTTTGACTATCGTGCTCGCCGCCGTTTTGGCGCTCGCGGTGTTTGCCGCGTGCGGCGAAGAGGATAACCGCGTATTTGCGGTCAATTCCGCAAATGAAGAATACGGACTTTGGTGGTACGGACCCGACGGCAGCGACGACACCGTCGTGCGTGCGTCCGATTCGCTTTCGCTCGACTATTACGACCCGTCCAAGCCCACGGTCGTCTATTCGCACGGGCTCAAGATGAACGAACCTCTCGAACTGCTCAAACCTGTCGAAAAGGCGGTGAATATGGTCAAAAACGGCGACGAGGGGATCGACCTCGCCGCCGAATACGGCAGCTATGCCAAACAGCTCAAAGATCTCGGCTACAACGTCGCGTATTTCCGTTGGACGAAATATGCCGGATCCCTGATGGGCAATGAACAGATGATCTGGATGCCGTACACCAACAAGAAAGGTACGATCGAGCAGCTCAAGCAAGATCTGCCGGGCGTGTCGCTTGCCGGCGAGTTCGCGCGCGAGTTCGTCACCTCGATGAGGGGATATCAGGGTAAGCCCGTCTACTTCATAGGGCACTCGTTCGGCGCGCAGATGGTCACCGCCGCGGCGCGCACTCTGTACGGAATGTCCGAATCGGGCATGCTCGCAAATACGAACATTTTGCCCGGCAGACTTTTGCTTGCCGACCCGTATATCCCGGGCGGGGCGATGTATGCTATGTCGGGATCGGCGGATATTATCGACCTTGACTTTACGGGCAAAGACGCCGCCGATGTGATGGCGGAATCGCTTGTCTATCTCAATCAAAAGGGCGTGGCGTCCGACCTCTATTGCGCAATGCCGGTGGCGTATCGCATGTACGGCGACGGCCGTCCCGAGATCGACGAGATGCTTTTGGAAAACACCAATTACATCGTGATGACGAAGCTCAATGAACTCTACGGCGATGTCGGCGACGTGCACAACGTCGCGCGCGATTGGGTGTGGTGCGAGTTCCTCGCGAGCGTGAAGGGCGAACTCGGCGACGACGTCTATCCGCTCCCGACCGCCGATCCTGCCGAGGCGAGAGAGTACGGGAAGTACAGCGCGACCTCTGCGTTCGACTTTCCCGAAGTGACGATCGCAAGTCTTGCAGAGAGAGCCTGACCGCTCCGCCGCCCATGCTCGAACGACGCAGATCCATTGAAAATTTTGCGCAAAAGAGAGGCGCGCGGGTATGCGGTCGCGGCGCTGCAAATGCCGTCGGCGACGCGAGCGAGGCGTCGGACATACAGGACATTCGGGACGCGGAGACCGCGTCCCTCTTTGAATGGCGGCGGAGTGTGAATATTTATGCGAAATATTCGGTATATTTTGTATAAATATACAAGACAGTGAATAATTAAACGTGCAAGAGCGAGTATTTTTGAATATTTATAAAAAATTGTATTCAAACGCTTGCTTTTGGACGTACATTGTACTAATATATCAATATCAACTTTGAGAGGTGTCTTATGGCAAACAAGATAAAGAAAGTGGTTTTGGCTTATTCGGGCGGTTTGGACACGTCCATAATCATCCCGTGGCTCAAAGAGAATTACGACGGCTGCGAGGTCATCGCGGTCGCGGGCAACGTCGGTCAGGGCAAGGAGCTCAAGGGTCTTGAAGAGAAGGCGATCAAGACGGGCGCGAGCAAGCTGTACATCGCCGATCTCACCGACGAGTTCGTCGACGACTATGTCTTTCCGACGCTCAAAGCGGGCGCGGTCTATGAGGGCAAGTACCTGCTCGGTACCAGCTTTGCGCGCCCCGTCATCGCCAAGAAGATCGTCGAGATCGCGCTCAAAGAGGGTGCGGACGCGATCTGCCACGGCTGCACGGGCAAGGGCAACGATCAGGTCCGTTTCGAGCTGACGATCAAGGCGTTCGCGCCCAACATGAAGATCATCGCGCCGTGGCGTATTTGGGACCTCAAATCGCGCGACGAGGAGATCGACTACGCCGAGGCGCACAACGTGCCGCTCGCGATCAGCCGCGAGACCAATTACAGCAAAGACAAGAACCTTTGGCACCTTTCGCACGAAGGTCTCGACCTCGAGGACCCGGCAAACGAGCCGATGTACGACAAGATCCTCGAACTCGGCGTCAGCCCCGAGAAGGCTCCCGACAAGCCGACGTATGTCACCATTTCGTTCGAGAAGGGCGTGCCCGTCGCGATCGACGGCGTCAAGATGAAGGGCAGCGACATCATCGCGAAGCTCAACGAGCTGGGAGGAGCCAACGGCATCGGCATCGCCGACATCGTCGAAAATCGTCTTGTCGGCATGAAGTCGCGCGGCGTCTACGAGACCCCCGGCGGCACGATCCTCTATCACGCTCACGAGGTGTTGGAGACGCTGTGCCTCGACAAGGAGACGATGCATTTCAAGCAGCACGTCGCCGTCAAGTTCGCCGACCTCGTCTACAACGGACAATGGTTCACCCCGCTGCGCGAGGCGCTGTCCGCGTTCGTCGACAGCACTCAGCAGACGGTCACCGGCGACGTCAAACTCAAGCTGTACAAGGGCAACATCATCAACGCCGGCGTCACCTCGCCCTATTCGCTCTATGACGAGGACATCGCGACCTTCGCCGAGGACGACGTCTACGATCAAAAGGACAGCGCGGGCTTCATCAACCTGTTCGGTCTGCCGATCAAAGTTCAGGCGATGATGAAGCAAAGGCAAAAGGACAACAAGTAATGGCAAAACTCTGGAAGGGCAGGTTCTCCAAAGAGCTTGACTCGAGGGTCAACGACTTCAACAGTTCGGTGTCGTTCGACAGCGCGATGTACCGTGAAGACATCACCGGCAGCATCGCGCACGTCTCGATGTTGGGCAGGCAGGGGATCATTGCCGCCGATGACGCAAAGAAGATCGCAAGCGAACTTGCCGCAATACTCGACGACATCGACGAGGGCAAGCTGACGATCGATCCCGAGGCGGAAGACATCCATATGTTCGTCGAAGAGGAGCTGACAAAGCGCCTCGGTTCGACGGGCAAAAAGCTGCACACCGCGCGCTCGCGCAACGATCAGGTCGCGGTCGATCTGCGCATGTATCTGCGCAAGCGCATAGATGAGATCTGCGGCATGCTGCGCAAGTTGATCGAGACGCTCGTCGCGATCGCCGAGAAAAACCTCGAGACGGTGATGCCCGGGTACACGCACCTGCAACGCGCTCAACCGATCACGCTCGCGCACCACATGATGGCGTATGTCGAGATGTTCAAGCGCGACATGACGCGCATGTTCAATTGCTTCGAGCTGATGAATTTCAGCCCTCTCGGATGCGGTGCGCTCGCGACGACGACCTACCCGATCGACCGCGACTTCACCGCGAAGATGCTGGGCTTCGACGCGCCGTGCGCGAACAGCTTGGACGGGGTGTCCGACCGCGACTATTGCGTGGAATTCTGCGCGGCGTCGGCGCTGACGATGACTCATCTGTCGAGGCTGTCCGAAGAGATCGTGCTGTGGTGCAGCTGGGAGTTCAAGTTCGTCGAGCTCGACGACGCATATGCGACGGGCAGCAGCATCATGCCGCAAAAGAAGAACCCCGACATCTGCGAATTGATCCGCGGCAAGACGGGGCGCGCGGTCGGCGATCTGACGACGCTTTTGACGATGCTCAAAGGTTTGCCGCTCGCGTACAACAAAGACATGCAGGAGGACAAGGAGGCGGTGTTCGACAGCGTCGACACGCTCAAACAATGCCTCTCCATCATCGTCCCGATGTTGGCGACGGCGAAGTTCCTCCCCGAAAACATGCTCGCCGCCGGCAAGCGCGGCTTTATCAACGCGACCGATTGCGCCGACTATCTGGTCAAGAAGGGGATGCCCTTCCGCGACGCCTACGGCGTGGTCGGACGGCTCGTCGCGCTGTGCGTGGAGAGGGGCGTGACGCTGGACGCGCTGCCGCTCGATGACTACCGCAAAGAGAGCGAACTGTTCGACAAAGACGTCTATGAGGCGATCGACCTCATCACCTGCGTCAAGGGCAGGAACGTCGTCGGCGGGCCCGCGCCGCAGGCGGTGAAAAAGCATATCGAGCAAATCAAGAACACGGTTTTGAAACCGATCGAAGAACAATGATAAAAGCAGGAATAGTGGGAGCGACCGGCTATGCCGGAGCGGAACTCGCGAGGTTGCTGTGCACTCATCCCGAGGCGCGGCTCGTCGCGGCGTCGTCGGTCAGCTTCGAAGGCAAAAAGTTGAGCGACGTATATCCCAACCTCTTCGGGGTATGCGACATATTGCTTGAAGACGAGGACGCGGTCGTCGCGAAGAGCGACGTAGTGTTTGCGTCTCTGCCGCACGGACTGAGCGAGGCCCTCGCCGGCAAGTGCGTCGCCGCGGGCAAGAAGTTGATCGACCTCGGCGCGGATTTCCGTCTGGACAGCGAAGAGGAGTACAACAAGTGGTACGGCAAGGCGTATCTTCGCCCCGATCTGCACGCAAAGGCGCTGTATTGCATCCCCGAATTGCATCGCGCGCTCTACAACGGGCAGCCGATCATAGGCAACCCGGGGTGCTATCCGACCTCGGTCGCGCTCGGCGCCGCGCCGCTGCTCAGGGCAAAACTCGTCTCCGGCTCGGTCGTCGTCGACAGCAAGTCGGGCGTGACAGGCTCGGGCAGAGGGCTTTCGGACACAACGCACTATCCCAATTGCAACGAGGCGTTTTCCGCCTACAAGGCGGCGGCGCACAGGCATACGCCCGAGATGGAGCAGACGCTGTCCGCGTTGGCGGAGAGCGAGGTCAAGGTGACTTTTGTGCCGCATCTCCTGCCCGTCAACAGGGGCATTGAGACGACGATGTATTTCGATCTTACGGCGGACGTCACAGCCGAGGAGCTGCACAAGCTGTATGCCGACTTCTATCGCGGCGAAAAGTTCGTCCGCGTGCTGCCTCTCGGCAGGGCGGCGAACATTCGCGACGTCAAGGCGTCCAACTTCTGCGACATAGGCGTGTTCGTCGACGCTCACGCCGGCAAGGCGGTGATCACGAGCGCGATCGACAACATGGTCAAAGGCGCCGCCGGTCAGGCGATACAGAATATGAATTTGATGTTCGGCATCAAGGAGGAGAGCGGATTGGAACTCGTTCCGCCCGCGTTTTGAGATGAAGGAAATCACGGGAGGCGTGTGCGCGCCGCAGGGCTTCAAAGCCGCGGGCGTGCATTGCGGGATCAGAAAGAACAAGAGCAAGCGCGACCTCGCGCTCATCGTCAGCGACCGCCGCGCGGCGGCTGCCGGCGTCTATACGCGCAACAAGGTCAAGGGCGCGCCTATCGCAGTCACCAAGGCGCATATCGCCGACGGTTACGCGCGTGCGATAGTCTGCAACAGCGGCAACGCCAATACCTGCAACGCCGACGGCGTGCAAAAGGCGGAGCAAATGTGCCGCCTCGTCATGCGCGATTCGGGCATTGACGAGAACGACGTCATCGTCGCTTCGACGGGCGTGATCGGGCAGATCCTGCCCATCGAGCCCATCGACGCCGCGATGCCCGCGCTGGTCAAAGCGCTCAAAGCGGACGGCAGTTCGGACGCCGCCGAGGCGATCATGACCACAGATACGGTGAAGAAGGAGTTCGCCTGCGAGTTCGAACTTGGCGGCAAGACCTGCCGCATAGGCGCGATCGCCAAGGGCAGCGGCATGATCCATCCCAATATGGCGACGCTGCTTTGTTTTGTCACTTCCGACGCCGCGATCGTGCCCGAGATGCTCGCAGAGGCGCTCAAAGAGGTCATCGACGACACTCTCAACATGGTCAGTATCGACGGCGACAGTTCGACCAACGACATGGCGATGATCGTCGCCAACGGCGCGGCGGAAAATGCGCCCATCGACGCGAAGGGAGCCGATTACGAGATGTTCAAGACGGCGCTGCTTGCGGTGATGACGCGCGTGTCGCGTGCGATCGCAAAGGACGGCGAGGGCGCGACGAGGCTGGTCGAGTGCAAGGTGCAAGGCGGCGCGGACGTCAAGTCCGCAAAGGCGATCGCCAAGAGCGTCGTATGCAGTTCGCTGCTCAAAGCAGCGATGTTTGCCGCGGACGCCAATTGGGGACGCATATTGTGCGCGATCGGCTATGCCGACGCCGTCTGCGACATCACCAAGGTGGGTGTCAAATTGTGTTCGCGCGCCGGCTCGGTCACCGTCTGCGAGGGCGGCAACGGCGTGGAATTTTCGGAGGACGAGGCAAAGAAAGTGCTGTCCGAAGACGAGGTCACGATCGACGTGACATGCGGCGACGGCGGTGCGTCGGCGACCGCGTGGGGATGCGACCTCACCTATGACTATGTCAAGATAAACGCAGATTACAGGACGTAAACATGGATATCGCAAGCAAGGCGCGCGTGCTCAGCGACGCGCTTCCCAACATCAGGAAATACAACGGCAAGGTCGTCGTCATCAAGTACGGCGGCAACGCGATGCTCGGCGACGAGCTCAAACACGCGGTGATGAGCGACATAGTCATGCTGTCGCTGATCGGCGTCAAGGTCGTGCTCGTCCACGGCGGCGGCCCCGAGATCTCGGAGATGCTCAAACGCGTCGGCAAGAAGTCGGAGTTCGTCGGCGGACTGCGCTATACCGACGGCGAGACCGCCGAGATCGTGCAGATGGTCCTTGCCGGTAAGATCAACAAAAACCTCGTGATGATGCTTGGCGAAAGCGGAGGCAAGGCGCTCGGGCTGTCCGGGATAGACGGCGGCATGCTCAAATGCGAAAAGCATAAGGGCGAGGTGGATCTGGGCTTTGTCGGCGACGTCGTCGACGTAGACGCCGGTCCCATCGAGGACGCGCTCGCAGGCGGATATATCCCCGTCGTCGCGACCGTGGGCACGGACGGCGAAGGCAACGTCTACAACGTCAACGCCGACACCGCGGCGGCGCGTATCGCGGCGGCAATGGGCGCTGAAAACCTCGTGCTGATGACCGACATTCGCGGGCTGTTGATGGACAAGGACGACGAGGATACCCTGATCGGCGAAGTGTACGTCTCGGACGTCCCCTCGCTCAAACGCAAGGGCATCATAAGCGGCGGCATGATCCCCAAGGTCGACTGCTGCGTCGAGGCGGTGCGCCGCGGCGTCAAACAGTCCATCATCATCGACGGGCGCATACCGCACTCCATTCTCATCGAGATGCTGACCAACGAGGGCGTCGGCACTCTGTTCAAGTGATATGAAAGACATCAAATCGACGGACAGGCAATATGTGATGAACACCTATGCGCGCTTCGACCTGCTGATCGAAAGCGGCAAGGGCGCGATCTGCCGCGACGAAAAGGGGAACGAATATGTCGACTTTACGTCGGGCATAGGGGTCAATTGCCTCGGGTGGTGCGACGACGAATGGGCGGACGCGGTGTCCGCGCAGGCGCACAAACTCAATCACACCTCCAACCTCTACTATACCGAACCGTGTGCGCTCCTCGCGCAAAAGCTGTGCGCGCGCACCGGCTACGCCAAGGTGTTCTTCGGCAACTCGGGCGCGGAGGCGAACGAGGGCGCGATCAAGCTCGCGCGCAAATACTCATACGACAAGTACGGCGACGGCAGGTCCAAGGTCGTCACCCTCGTCAACTCCTTCCACGGCAGGACGATAAGCACTCTGTCCGCGACCGGACAGGACGGTTACCACAAATGGTTCTTCCCGTTCACCGGCGGCTTCGAACATGTGCCCGCAGGCGACCTCTACGCGCTCTCAAACGCGCTTGAAGGCGCGTGCGCGCTCGTCGTCGAGTTCGTGCAGGGAGAGGGCGGCGTCGTCGCTCTGGACGCGAATTTCGTCGCCGAGGCGTACGAGATGTGCCGCGCGCGCGACGTGCTGTTCGTCGCCGACGAGGTGCAGACGGGCATGGGCAGGACGGGCAAGCTGCTCGCGTCGCAACACTTCGGCATTCTGCCCGACATCACCACGCTCGCGAAGGGCCTCGGGGGCGGCTTGCCGATCGGCGCGGTGCTCGCCGGTGAAAAGGTCGCGAATACGCTCGGCGCCGGTATGCACGGCAGCACGTTCGGCGGCAACCCCGTCGTCTGCGCCGGTGCGAACGTCGTCGTCGACAGGCTGGACGACAAACTGCTCGCCGACGTGGCACGCAAGGGAGAATATATCCGCTCAAGGCTTGACGGATGCCCCGGAGTCAAGGCGGTGAGCGGACTCGGGATGATGGTCGGCATCTTGCCCGAGACCAAAAAGGCGGCGGACATCGCGAAACAGGCGCTCGCAAAGGGGCTGCTCGTGCTGACCGCAAAGGACAGAGTGAGGCTGCTGCCCCCGCTGACGATAGACGACGCCGCGCTCGAAAAGGGCATGGATATCCTGACTTCGATACTCAAAGACTGAGGTGAAAATATGAAACATCTGCTCAAAATGGCGGACCTTGACGGCAAGGACATCATGTCCATCCTCAACCTCGCCGACCAACTCAAATACGAAAAACAGCACAATATCACCCACCATGTGCTCGCCGGCAAGACGCTCGGCATGATCTTCCAAAAGGCGTCGACGCGCACGCGCGTGTCCTTTGAAGTGGGAATGTATCAGCTGGGCGGAGAGGCGCTCTTCCTCTCGTCGTCCGACTTGCAGATCGGCAGAGGCGAGCCGATCAAGGATACCGCACGCGTGCTTTCGCGCTATCTCGACGGCATCATGATCCGCACCTTCAAGCAGAGCGACCCCGAAGACCTCGCCAAATACGGCAGCATCCCCATCATCAACGGCTTGACCGACTATGCGCATCCCTGCCAAGTCCTCGCCGACCTGATGACGATACGCGAACAAAAGGGCGCGTTCGACTCGCTCAAATTCTGCTATGTCGGCGACGGCAACAACATGGCGAACTCGCTGATCGTCGGCTGCCTGACGATGGGCATGCAGGTGTCTGTCGCCTGCCCCGACGGCTATCACCCTGACAAGACGGTGCTCGACTTTGCCGCCAAGTACGGCGACAAATTCAAGCTGACCGCGTCGCCCAAAGAGGCGGCGGAGGACGCGGACGTAGTCTATACCGACGTCTGGGCGTCGATGGGTCAGGAAAAAGAGGCGGAGATCCGCCGCAAGGCGTTCGCCGGCTATTGCGTGGACGGCGAGCTGATGAAGTGCGCCAAGGGCGACGCGATGGTGCTGCACTGCCTGCCGGCGCACAGGGGAGAGGAGATCTCGGACGAGGTCATCGAGTCCCACCCCGAGATCTTCGACGAGGCGGAGAACAGACTGCACGCCCAAAAGGCGGTGCTGGTCAAATTGCTCGCGCAATGAAAGAGAATGTGAACTTCGAGGTCGTCAAACTGACCGGCGGAGATTACGAAGAGGAGCACGCCTTCCTGACAAGAAGCAGGAAGGCGTTGCGCCGCAAAACGTTCTTTTATCCCTATACCGACGAACAGCTCAAAGCGGTGATGGAAGGCGGCGAGGCGTTCGGCGTGCGCGACCGAGGTAAGCTGGTCGGCACGTTCAACATCGACCTCGACGAGGAGTATGCAAAAGAACTTGCCGACGTCATCCGCAAAAGTACGAACGGCGCGGTCGACGTCGACGCCTGCTATGAGGCGAGCGGACTGATGGTCGACGGCGCATATCGCGGAAAAGGGCTGGGAAAAACCTTGATGAAGGCGGTCACGGAGAGGGCGAACGAGCTCAAAATCGACCTGTGCGGAGTCGTCCATATCGAGAATCTTGCCAGCCTCAACACCTTTTTGGGGCAAAATTTCGTCGTCGCGGGGCTGTTTGAGCTAAATTTTAGGTATATTTTCCTGTATTTGTTGAAAAAATTCGAAAAATCCTTTGAATTTGCTCAAGAATGTGATAGAATAAATGTAAGGAAATCGGACGCCGTCAAACAGGCGCTCGCGCAGGGGATGCTCGGCACGGCGCTGGACGGGGACGAGATCGTCTTTTCGAGACTAAGCCGGAAGGGCTTAAAATAAAGCAATAGGGCATGTGCCCGAGGAGGAAATGTTATGAACAAGAGCGAATTGATCGCTGCAGTCGCCGAGAAAGCCGGCGTTGCCAAGAGTGTTGCGGATGCTACCGTCAACGCGATGATCGATGCGGTTGCCGGCGCACTCAAGGCGGGCGACAAGGTTGCTATCGCGGGCTTCGGTAACTTCGAGGTCAAGGAGAGAGCCGCCAGAGAGGGCCGCAATCCCGCTACCGGCGAGGCTATCACCATCGCTGCGAGCAAGACGGTCGCCTTCAAGGCGAGCAAGGCTCTTAAAGAGAGCGTCTGAGTTTGTAACAAACACGAAAAAAGGACCGAGTGAGCTCGGTCCTTTTTTCATTGTTGAGACGCGGCGCGTCGCCAAATTCGTTGTTGCAAATGCAACATTTTGCATTTTTTACACCACAATATATAGTGGTGAACTTTTTCAAAATTGTGCTCAAAAGGCGTTGCTTTTTGCGCGCGGCTGTGCTATCATAATAGTGCAATATACGAGAGCCGCGTGCGACTGACGGTTTGACATGGTTTACCATGGTGGAGTTCGCGGTGAGCAGGTCGACCGTCTGGGCAACAGAAAAATTTTTGCCGAGGCGGTATTTTATTGCTTCGGAAAGGAGATGTTTATGAGAGAAGAATGGCAGGGCTTCCGCGAGGGCAAGTGGTGCGACTCGATCGACGTCAGAGACTTCATTGTCTCCAACTACACCCCCTACGACGGAGACGCGGCGTTCCTCAAAGGAGCGACCGAAAGGACAAAGAAAATTTCCGCCAAGCTCAACGCTTTGCTCGTCGAGGAGGCGAAAAAGGGCGTGCTTGACGTCGACACCGAAAACGTGTCGTCCATCCTGACCTACGCCCCCGGCTATGTCGACAAGGACCTCGACATCATCGTCGGCTTGCAGACGGACGCGCCGCTCAAGAGAGCGGTCAATCCCTTCGCCGGCATCAGGATGTGCGAGAAGGCGTGCGACGCATACGGCTACAAGATGTCCGACAAGGTCAGGACGGAGTTCAAATATCGCACGACGCACAACGACGGCGTGTTCAGGGTCTACACCGAGGAGATGCGCGCCGCGCGTCACGTCGGCGTGATCACCGGTCTGCCCGACGCCTATGCCCGCGGCAGGATCATAGGCGACTACCGCCGCATCGCGCTGTACGGCATGGACTATCTGATCGAGTGCAAAAAGCGCGACAAGCGCGAATACGGCATGAAGGACATGAGCGAGGAGAACATCCGCCAGCTCGAAGAGTTGTCCAAACAGCTCGACTTCATGGAACAGCTCAAGACGATGGCGGCGCAGTACGGCTGCGATATCTCCCGCCCGGCGCGCAACGCCAAAGAGGCGGTGCAGTGGCTGTATTTCGGCTATCTCGGCGCGGTCAAGGAACAGAACGGCGCGGCAAATTCCATAGGCAGGATCACGACCTTCCTCGACATCTATTTCGAGAGAGACATCAAGGCGGGGCTTTTGGACGAGTCCGCCGCGCAGGAGATCATCGACGACCTCGTCGTCAAATTGCGCCTTGTGCGCCACCTGCGCACGCCCGAGTACAACGACCTGTTCGCCGGCGATCCGACATGGGTGACGACGTCCGAGGGCGGCGTCTGCGAGGACGGCAGATCGATGGTCACCAAGACGTCCTTCCGCATCCTTCAAACGCTCTACAACCTCGGCAGCAGCGCCGAGCCCAACATCACCATTCTGTGGGCTCAGAGCCTGCCGCAGGGATTCAAGGACTTCTGCGCGAAGGTCTCGATCGACACCGACTCCATTCAATACGAGAACGACGACGTCATGCGCCCGATCTACGGCGACGACTATGCGATCGCTTGCTGCGTCTCCGCGATGAGAGTGGGTAAGCAGATGCAGTTCTTCGGCGCGAGATGCAACCTCGCCAAAGTCCTCCTGATGGCGCTCAACGGCGGCAAGGACGAGATCTACGGCATCCAGGTCGCGCCCGAAGGTCCCGTGTTCGACGAGGGCGTGCTCGACTACCACAAAGTGCTCGAAGCGTACAAGCAATATATGAGCTGGATGGCAAAGCTGTATGTCAACACGCTCAACGTCATCCACTATATGCACGACAAATATGCGTACGAGCGCCTGATGATGAGCCTCCACGACACAGACGTCGACAGGCTGATGGCGTTCGGCATCTGCGGGCTCAGCGTGCTTGCGGACAGCCTCAGCGCGATCAAATACGCCAAGGTCACCGCGATCAAGGACGAGAGGGGATTGATCACCGACTTCAAGACGGAGGGCGACTTCCCCAAATACGGCAACGACGACGACAGGGTCGACAGCATCGCGAAGTGGATCGTCGAGAGCTTCTTCGAAGAGCTCAAAAAGACGCCGACCTATCGCCATGCAAAGCACACGCTGTCCATTTTGACGATCACATCCAACGTCGTCTACGGCAAGAAGACGGGCTCTACGCCCGACGGCCGTAAGCGCGGCGAGCCGTTCGCTCCCGGCGCAAACCCGATGCACGGCAGAGATTGCGAGGGCGCGCTCGCGTCTCTCAACTCGGTCGCAAAGCTGCCGTACAGCTGCTGCCGCGACGGCATCTCCAACACCTTCTCGATCACGCCCGACACCCTCGGCGAGAACGAGGACGACAGAGTGAGCAAGCTGACCGCGATGCTGGACGGCTACTTCATCCAAGACGCGCACCACCTCAACGTCAACGTGCTCAACAGACAAAAGCTCATCGACGCGATGAACGACCCGACGCTCTATCCCAACCTGACGATCAGAGTGAGCGGCTATGCGGTCAACTTCAACAAGCTGAACAAGAATCAGCAACAGGAAGTCATCAACCGCACCTTCCACGAAAAGTTCTGATGAACGGACCTCGCAGGGGCAACATCCATTCCGTCGAGAGCCTCGCCGCCCTCGACGGAAAGGGGATACGCTACGAGGTCTTTTTTATGGGCTGCCCCTTTCGCTGCGCCTATTGCCACAACCCCGACACTTGGGAGGGCGAAGGGACGTTGCATCCGACCGCGGACGAGCTTGCCGCCAAGATCGCGCGCTACAAGCCCTATTTCGGCAAGGAAGGCGGCGTGACGCTCAGCGGCGGTGAAGTCCTCACCCAGAGCGAGTTTGCCTGCGAATTGACGGACAGACTGCACGAGAGGGGCATCGATGTCGCGCTGGACACCTGCGGCGGCGTGCCTCTCACCGACAGCGTGAGGCGCGCCCTCGCGTCTGCCGACATGGTCATCCTCGACCTCAAATTTCACGACGAAGAGGGCTATCGCAGATATTGCCGCGGCGACTTCCGCGCGGTGATGAACACGCTCGACTTCCTCGAGGAGAGGGGAGCATGCGTCTGGCTCCGCACCGTCGTCGTTCCCGGGATCAACGACAGCGAGGAAGAGATCGAAAAGTATGCGGCGATCGTCAAGCGGTACAAGTGCGTGAGGCGGTGGCAGCTGCTCGCGTTCCATACGATGGGGTTTTCGAAGTACGAAAGGATGGGGATCGACAATCCCCTCAAAGATACGCCCGCGCTGTCAAAGGACAGGCTTGCGCAATTGCAGGAGTTCGCGGACAAATGCATAGGTGAGTTATGAACAGAAGACAAAAGGCATACGACTATTTCAAAAAGGGCTACGGCTGCGCGCCGGCGGTGCTGATGGCGTTCGAGGACGTCCTTCCTCTCGACCGCGCTACGCTGGAGTCGGTCGCGGTGTCGTTCGGCTGCGGCTTCGGCTTTACGCGCAACCTCTGCGGCGCGGTCTCGGCGATGGGCATGGTGCTGGGACTTGTCAGGAGGAGAGAGGACGGCACGCCGATCGACAAGACGGAAGTGTACCGCGTGATCTCCGAATTAGACGGCAAATTCAAGGCGCTCAACGGCGGCACGGACAACTGCCCCGAGCTGCTCAAAAAGGTCAAAGAATTGACGGAAGGATATGTCCCCGACGTGCCGTCGCCGGCAGCGGACGGCATAAGACCGTGCATAAAATATGTGCTCGATTCGGTCTCGCTGATCGAAGAGGAATTGAAAAGAGAAGGTCTAATCGCCTGAAACAGATATGAGCGCTATCGCCGCGGACGTCTTCGTCCGCGGCGATTTTTTGGTGCCCGTGTGCGTCAGCGCGCCTTGTCGATAATATGATTTTTGCGCATACTTGATGTGTGAAGGCATTGAGATATGCATTGAAGTCGATCGGCAATCTCTATTGGAAGGTGTTCGGCGGGGTCGCGCTGTGTCTGATCTGGTTCGCGCTGGGCGTTGCCGCCGCGCTGACCGTGGTCGGCGCGCCGCTTGCCGTCTCCTTCTTCAAAATAGGGCGATTCGTCTACAAGCCTTTCGGCAAAAAGGTGACCCTCGTCCCCTCCGCGCCCGTGGTCGGCACGCTTTGGGCGGCGACGGGAGGGGTCGCGGTCGGGGTGTTTTCGATGATCTTTGCGCTGCTGTCCGCGGCGACCGTGGTCGCGCTGCCGATCGCCTTTCAGTGGATCAAGGTCGCCGTCGCGTCGGTATTTCCTTTCTCCGTCTCAATAAACCGCTCTTAGCTATTGCATGCGCGCGCATTAGGTGATATAATATCTTTGAGACTAAAGACGGAGGCTGCCATGCTTTACAGATTCTCACACGACAAGTTCAACGATCCTCAGGTGTTCGAGGACAACAGACTTCATCCGAGGTCGTACTTCATCCCGTTCGCGTCGCGCGCCGAATGTGACGGCTGCGACTATCTCAACGAGAGATATTCTTCGTCATGCGTGATGCCGCTCGGCGGAGAGTGGGACTTTTTGTACTACGCCAAGATCGGGGACATGCCGACAAAAATGGACTTTTACGATGTCAAAGGCGACAAGGTCGAGGTGCCGTCGTGCTGGCAGTTCACTGGCTATGAAAAGCCTTATTACGTTAACATCCGCTATCAGTTCGACTACAAGTTCCCCTATGTCCCGGCGGACGAGAGCACCGTGGGCAAGAATATGCCGACCAACGACAACAAGGTGCACCGCGTGTTCAACAGCATAGGCGTGTATCGCCGCAAGTTTACCGCAAGGCGCGGCTTCAAAAACTTCTTGACATTCCTCGGCGCCGCGTCGTGCGTGCAGGTCTACCTCAACGGCATGTACATAGGCTACGGCGAGGGGAGCCACAACACCTCCGAGTTCGACGTCACTCAGTTCATGCTCGACGGCGAGAACGAGCTGGTCGTGCTCGTCTACAAGTGGTGCAGCGGCTCCTATCTTGAGACGCAGGACATGTTCCGCAACAACGGCATCTTCCGCGATGTCTACCTGACCACGCACGACGGCGCGTACATCTGGGACGTCAAGACGAACGTCAAGCGCGTCGGAGCGACGCGGTGGAGATTGGACGCATACGCCGACGTGAGAGGAGAAAACACCTCGCTCGAATATGTGCTCGAACGCAAGGGCGAGGTCGTTGCTTCAGTGAAGGCGAGGGCGGGAAAGAGCGCGATCGAACTCGATCAGCCCGATCTTTGGTCGGCGGAAATTCCCGACCTGTATCTGCTTTACGTCATTTTGCGCAAAGGCTCAAAGGTCGTCGAGTGCATACGTCAAGAGGTCGGCTTTTGCGAGGTCGCGATCGAGGGCAACGTCTTCCTCTTCAACGGGCGCAAGATCAAGTTCAAGGGCGTCAACCACCACGACACAAACGAGAGCAAGGGCTATGTGATGAGCGCGTTCGACTATCTCAAAGACGCGATGCTGATGAAGGAGTACAACGTCAACGCGGTGCGCACTTCGCACTATCCGCCCGACCCCGTGTTCCTCAAGATCGCCAACTATCTCGGTCTTTACGTCGTCGACGAGGCGGACATCGAAACACACGGCGCGGGCGCGCGTAAAAATCGCTACACCCCCAACGCGATCAGCAACCATACCGCATGGAAGAAGTTTTATTGGGACAGAGTGGAGCGCATGTACGAGCGCGACAAGAACAATCCCTGCGTCGTGATGTGGTCGCTCGGCAACGAGTCGGGCGGCTGGCGCAATCAGGACTACTGCTATGCGCGCCTCAAAGAGCTTACGTCCATACCCGTGCACTACGAGGGAGTTGTGCGCACGCCGAGGTTCGCCTATGACGTCATCTCGGAGATGTATCCGTCGACCAAGTTCGTCGACAAATATGCTGACGGCAACGCCGCCGCGAGATTTTATACCAAACCCTACTTTATGTGCGAATATGCGCACGCGATGGGCGTCGGTCCCGGTTCGCTCGAACGGTATTGGCAGGCGGTCTACCGCTGCGACAGCGCGATGGGCGGCTGCATCTGGGAGTGGTGCGACCACGCCGTCAAACATCCCGACGGCACCTATACCTACGGCGGCGACCACGGCGAGTACAACCACGACGGCAACTTCTGCGTGGACGGCTTGTTCTTCCCGAACAGAGAACCGCACACCGGCGCGAGACTGATGCAGGCGGTGTACCGCCCCGTCCGCGCGACATATGTGTCGTCCAACAGATACGCTTTGACCAACACCAATCGCTTTGCCGACACGTCCTATCTCGACATAAGCTGGCAATATTCCGTCGACGGAGAGCCTCTCGAAAGAGGGAAGATCGACCGCGTGATCGCGCCTTGCGAGACAGAGGAGTTCGAGCTGAGACACCGCGCGATCGACACGACAAAGGATTGCTACATCACGTTCACCTACACCGACAAGGGCACCGGAAAGGTCGTCGCAAAAGAGCAGATCATGATGTGCCAAAGCATGATGCAATTGCGCAAACCGACCGAAAAAGAAGACCTTGCTTTCATCGAAGGACAGGACGATATAAGCGTTGTAACAAACACGGGCAGGATAAAAATCGACAAAAAAGACGGCTCTCTCGACAGCTGGACGATCGGAGACGTAGAGCTGATCAACCGCAACGCCGAGCAAAAGGGATTCCGCATTTCGCTGTACGGCGCGCCCGTCGACAACTATATGAACGTCGACCGGAATTGGAAAAAGGCGGGCTTTGACAAAGTCGAGTGCAGATACCTCGGCATGGACAGCGAGAAGAGCTTCGGCAAGGTCGTGATCGCGTGCCGCTACGATGTGTTGCTGGGCGAAAAAAAGGGCTTTGACTTCGTCTTGCAATACACCGTCCATGCGGACAATTCCGTCGACGTCAAGACGTTGTTGGAGCCCGTGCGCTCGTTCGATCTGCCCAAGTTCGGCTTGACGATCGAGATGCCGTCTTGCTTTGACAAGGTCCGCTACTACGGCAGAGGCGCGGGCGAAAACTATCCCGACATGAAAGAGCATGCAACGCTCGGCATCTACAACGTCGCCGTCACCAAGATGTATGAGAACTACATCAAGCCGCAGGAGAGCGGCAGCCGCGGCGATACGCGCTGGGCGGAGGTCACCGACGAGTCGGGCGCGGGCATGCGGTTCATCGCCGAAGAAAAGCCGTTCGCGTTCTATGCGGTGCCGTACAATTTCAAGGGCATCTATGGCGCGAAGCACAGGGGAGACATCAACTTCTCGGGCACGACCTGCGTGCATATCGACACGTTCGTCAGAGGCATCGGCAGCAACAGCTGCGGTCCCGACGCGCGTCCCGAATTCAAGCACGAAGGGAAGGAAAGCCTGTCCTACGCGTTCCGCGTCTGCCCGATCCCGCCAAAGTCGGACGTAAAATGACGACGAGGCGCCCATTCCGCGGGCGCCTTCTCTATCTATATATAATACAGGCGCGCGGGCGCGCGTAATATTTTTAAATAAAATTAAAAATATTATTGAAATGCGCGCAAGTCTGTGTTATAATAAAGAAAAAGGTCGCCGCGCGCGACGGGAGGAGAATTGAAATGCCGAGAGAATTCGAATACGAAGTCGTCAAGACTTACGGCAGCCTGTCCGAGTCGGACAAGGGCTGGAAGAAGGAGATAAAGCTCATCAGCTGGAACAACAGGGAACCCAAGTACGACATCCGCGAGTGGTCCCCCGACGGAGAGAAGATGGGCAAGGGCGTCACGCTCAGCCGCGAGGAGATCGAGAACCTCAAAAAACTTCTCGATGAGATCCTCGCAGAGTGACATCGATCGAAAGAATTGTCCGTAAGGGCAATTTTTTTGTGCTCTTTTGCGTGCGCGTTTGACAAATCCGCGCGCGAGGCATATAATCGTTAGTCGGAGATATAAGCGGAGATAAGATATGGACTATTCTGTTTTTCTGCATTTGGCGATAGTTTTGCTGCTCAGCAAGCTGCTTGACATCCTCGTTCGCAAGATAGGGCTGCCGCAGGTGCTCGGCTCGTTGCTCGCCGGTATCATCATCGGCGTGACCGGTCTCGTGTCCGACAAGCAGGAACTCAAACCGTTCGCCGAGATCGGCGTGGTCATGATCATGTTTTCGGCGGGGTTGGAGACAAACTTCAAGGAACTCAAACGCAACGGCGCCGCATCCCTTTTGATCACCTCTCTCGGCGTGATCGTGCCGCTTGCGGCGGGGCTTGGGGTGTCGTTTATGATCCCCGGGCTCGAGTTCAAGCAAAGGCTGTTCTTCGGCGTCATCCTGACGGCGACGTCGGTCGGCATCACCGTGTCCGTGCTGAGAGAACTCGGCAAATTGCACGGCAAAGTCGGCGCGACGATCGTCACCGCCGCGGTGCTCGACGACATCATCGGCATCGTCATCCTCGCGTTCACCGCGGGGCAGGTCGAGCCGACCACCTGGGGATACAAGTTCATCGAACTTTGCGCCGGAGATATGAGCGGCGTGTCCGAGGGGGTCGTCACGCTGGTCAACGTGTTGTTCTTCTTCGTCATCGCGATTGCGGTCGGCGTCGCGGTGCACTTCCTCTTCAAATTTCTCGCAAAGCGCTTCCCGCATACGCGCCGCCTGTCCATTTTCGGGCTGGCGATGGCGTTCCTGTTCGGCTGGGGCGCGGAGGAATTGTTCGGAGTCGCGGCGATCACGGGCGCGTTCGTCGCCGGTATGATGATGTCAAATATGAATCAATCCGACTATGTCGAACGCCGCGTCGATATGAGCGCGTATATGCTGTTCGGCCCCATTTTCTTTGCGAATATCGGCATTTCGCTCGACTACGGCGCGCTGGTCGAAAACTTCAATTGGACGGTGATAGGGTTCAGTCTCGTGTTCATCGTCGCGGGACTTGCGGCGAAGCTGCTCGGCTGCGGAGTCGGCTGTCTGATGTGCAGGTACAAGTTCGGCGAGAGCGTTGAAGTCGGCGTAGGAATGATGGTCAGGGGAGAGGTGTGCCTGATCGTCGCCCAAAAGGGAGTGGAGCTGGGCTTGATCGACGGCGCGTATATGCCGGCGGTCATCTTGCTGGTCGTCGTGTCGTCGCTGATCACCCCGATCATACTCAAAGTTGCGTTCCGCAAATTCCCGCAATACGACGACGGTGACATGCAGACCCCGCCCACGCCTCTCGCGAGAGAGGAATTGATCGCTTCGCTCGAGGGCGGCGACTCCTCCGCGCAGGCGCCCGAGCAAAACAATGGCGACGGCGCGCCGCAGGACGGGCAGAACGGATAACTTCGCGGACGGCGGTCGCCGTCCGTATTTTTTTGATCGATACGCACATACAGACTGCGAGGCGCGCGTACTTGCCAACGCGCGCGCGATATGATATTATATTTGTATGAAGAAAACGCTTGTGACGGTCATGGCGGCGATCACGGTCGCCTTGCTGGCAGCGACGCTCTTTGTCGGCTGCTCGCTTTTGACGCCGTCGGCGCCAAAGCTCGAATACGACAAGGTCTCCGGCGTCGTGCGTTGGAACAAGGTGCTGTTCGCAAGCGGCTATGAGATCGCGATCGTCGACGAGGAGAGCGGCGCGACTGTCGTCGACACTTCGACTTCCGCAACGCAATACGCGATCACAGACTACGGCACGTTCGTAGTCACCGTCACCGCGGTCTCTTCGCGAGGGAAGTCCGAGCCGGCTTCGATCACCGTCGTCCGCGTCAACACACAGACCGATACGGTCGTCGATTGGACGGCGTCTGCCGCGGCGGCGCTCGAGGACATGCCCGTCATCCCCTATTTCCAAAACTATTATTATCCCGGCTGCGGCGCGATCGCCGTGTATGTCAATTCCGACAGCGAGCCGACTGCGGTCGCGGGTGCGGTGAGAGGAGATCTTTCCGCGCGCGAGTGGCGGTTTGAAAACGGCTGCATCGTGTTGTACGAGAGCGCGCTTTCCGCGCTCGACCCCGGTCAGCACGAGATGTATTATGTCGCGCTGGCGGACGGCTCGGTCGAGACATTCCGCATCGACCGCGTCGAAAAAGCCGCGGCAACGGTCGCGCTCTTTTCGGCGCCTCTCGGCGGCGGGACCGAGATCGCCGTCGCGACCGCGCCGGCGTCTGTCACTGCCGCGGGCAGCGAGGCGGTTTGGACGTATCAGGACGGCAAGGTCGTCATCGATGCGACGACGTTTGCGCAATACAACGGCGATACGACCGTGCCCGTCGAGCTGATCTTTGAGGACGGTTCGATCGTCAGGCAGTTCGTGCTCGTATCCGAAAACGCCGCGGAAGCGATATCGATCGGCGGCGGCGCGTGCCTGCTTTGCTATGACAAGACGGACGGCGGCGACATCGTCGTCGGACTCGGCAACACGGACACGAGGGGCAACGCGGCACAGGACGGCAACTACTATCAAGTCGCCGTCGACGGCAAGTTGATCGACGTCGGGTCGAGCTATGACGACGACGCAAAGTTCGGTGCGGACAGGGACGTGCTGACGATCAAGGAGGAGTATCTGCTCTCGCTCGAGCGCGGCGCGCACAAGGTCGAGATCTTCACCCGCGACGGCGTTGCGACCGCGTACCTATATGTCTATTCGCGCAATTTGATGTGCTATGACTTGAAGTTGAACTTCGACGAGTGCTGGCCCGAGGTCGTGCTTGAGTACAAGTGCGACGCGGCGGCTGAAGAGTATATCGTCTGCATAGGCGACGCCGAGTATTCGAGCAAAGAGCACCCAGAGATGTTCATTGACGGGCGCGTAATATTGACAGGGAAGATACAAAAAAACGACTCTGTGTTGATTAAAAGCATATATAAAGACGAACTCGCCGTCAGCGAGACAGTCGCTTTCACCGCCGATCTCGACGCGCTCGAAAAATATCTCGACCCCGAGAAGGGCTACACATGGCTGGGCGAAAAGGTCAACCTCTATGTCGACAGCCAAGAGGAACTCGAAAATTTGGCGCAATATATGTTGCTCTATTTCGACGAACTGCCGACAAAATCATTTCCCCTTGACGTCAACGGTCAGCCGGTCGATACGCAGATGAGCTATTTGACGGCATACTTCGACTTTGACGCGCTCGGCTTTTCGCAGTCCGCATTGCTGAGCAAGATCAACACCACGGCGTTCACTTCGTACAAAGAGGCGTACAAGCTGAAAGCGGCGGTCATGCCCGAAGATTCCGTCGAGGTGAACAGTATCGGCGTCATATTGTACTCGGCGACCGAGCCTTCGGTCTCGCCCGACGACAGACCCGGCTTTGTCAAATATACCGAGAGCGAAAACAACGATTTCCACTTGACCGTGTCGAGCCGCGGCGATCGCTTCGACGACTTCCCGATCGAAGAAAGAACAAAGACCGCGGTCGTCTCGACATCGGATCAATTGTTCTTTGCGGTCGAGCAGGGGTACAAGCCTCAGCCCGTCCCGGGCAGCGCCGCCGAACGCATATACGAGAAGGCGCTCGAAGTCTGCCGCACCTATATCGACGACGATATGACGGACGCGGAGAAGGTGCACGTCATATACGACTGGATGGGCAAAAACGTCGTCTACGACTATTCGGCGGCGGACGAGATGGACGGGGTGAACGTGAACTCCGACGCGTACAACGCGTTCTACAAATATAATTGCTTTTTCCTCGAAGGCGTGTTCGACGACGGCGTCGCGGTCTGCAACGGCATCGCAAAGGCGGTCACGCTGTTGTGCGGGATCGAAAACATCACCTGCCTCAAAGTGGGCGGCACGTCGCGCGGCGTCAAACACGCGTGGAACAAAGTGTTCGTCGACGGCGTGTGGTATGTCGTCGATTCCACTTGGTCTAACGCGCGTGCGGTCGGGGATACGGTCGAAATGTTCGATCATGACTATTTGATGCTGTCCACTCCCGAGGCGGCGACCAACCACAAAGAGGACACCGAGGATACGTTGCCGTATTATGCGCCGGACGGCGACCACAACCGCTTTTCGGAGACCTATTTCGAGTACGGCGCCTATGTCGGCAATTACTATATCTCGAGCGCAGAGGAGCTGAGAAGGCTCGTCAACTACGCAAAGTCGGAGGGCATGGACGAGGTCTTTGTGTTTTGCTCAAGCTATGACGTTCTCGCCGGATATGCGGACGCGGTAGGCGTGACGCTCGAGCCGTGTTGCAACGGCTTTGCGGACAGCGACGGGGACGGAGAATGCGATCGCTGCGGCAGCGGCGACGGAGTCTCAGTGTCGGTGAACGGCGTATGACCGCGGAGCAATTGCTTGCAAGGATAGAGGCGATCGCCGACGACAAAAACCGCGAATTTTTTTCGCGGCTTTCGCATACTCGCTACAAATTGTACGGCGCGAGGGTGCCCGACGTGCGCAAGCTGGCAAAAGAACTTGCAAAAGAGGGCGCGGCGGATGACGTGATCGCGCTGCCGCCGATGTGCTACGAGCATGTGATGCTCAAAGGCATTTTGATCGCGGGCTCAAAGGCGCCGCTTGGGCAAAAGGTGAAGATGTTGGACGGGTATGCGGCGCTCATAGACGATTGGGCGCTGTGCGACATCGCCTGTTCGTGTCTCAGATTCAAAAAGAGGGAAGAGTTCGACGCGATGAAGGAGTTCGCCACGGCGCGAGAGCCGTTCAAGGCGAGGTTCGGGCTCATTGCGATAGAGAGCTGCTTTTGCAAAGAGGAATACGCCGAGGAGATCGGCGACGTCGTGAGGGGGATACGTGCACGCGGATACTATGTCGACATGGGCGCGGCGTGGCTCGTGTGTACGCTCGAAGCGAAGGTCAAAGGCGCGGGATCGAAGATCTTGACGTCGGGTGCGATGAACGAGGCGGCGTCTGCGATGTGCGCCGGAAAGATGCGAGACAGTCGGCGCGTCGACCGCGAGACCGCAAGGCTTGCGGCGGAATATGTCAAAGCGCGAAAAGGGAACAAAAAGAGGTGATATCGCGATACATATCGCAAAAAAAGACCGCCGAGAGCGCTCTCGGCGGTCGCATTTTTTGAGGTCAGTCGTCGCTGCCTGTCGCGGCGTCGATCCTGCCGATCAGCATGGGGATCGCCTTTTCAAACTTGACGCCGTACCAATGTGAATCGTCGTCCATCGTCAGGCGTATCGTCTCGACCGTATAGTCGGCGGCGAGGGCGGCGCTGTCGAAGATGTTCATCCCGCGCATGAGCGCGCCGACAAAAGAGGACGCATATACGTCGCCGGTGCCGTGCGACATACGCGGCAGCTTGGCGTTGAAGTAGTAGAGCGTCTCGCCGCTTTTGCAGTCGTGGACGGCGACGCCCAATTTTTCGGGGTCAAACGACACGCCCGTCAACACGACGTGGCGGCAGCCGAGCTTGCTCAACGCGGTGAGCAGGTCTTCGATATAGCCTTGGTCGTATTCCGTCTTGAACTCCTTGCCGGTCATCAGGCATGCCTCAGTGATGTTGGGCAGGATGATGTCCGCGGCGGAGCAAAGGCGCGCCATATGGGACGGGAAGTCGGGCGCAAAGCCGGCATACAGTTTGCCGCCGTCCGCCATCGCGGGATCGACGACGACGCGGCCTTTGGGTGCGAGGTGTTTGTCGATCGCGTCGAGGATGAGATCGACCTGACGCGGACTGCCCAAATAGCCGGTGTAGATGCAGTCGAATTTCAGCCCCTCCTTCTGCCAATGCGCGGAGATGGGCGCGATGTCGTCGGTCAGATCGCGGAAGGTCCAGCCCGCCTTGAATGCGGTATGGGTGGACAATACCGCTGTCGGGATGACGGCGGTCTCGATGCCGCACGCCGAGATGATCGGCAGCGCGACGGTGAGCGAACACTGTCCGTAGCAGGACAGATCTTGAATGGTCAAAACTTTGGGATCTTTCATAGTTCCTCCGTCGCCCATCGGGGCGTATAGCCATATTATATAGCGCAAAAAGCGTTACGTCAAGGGGCTTGTGCAAACTTTTGAGGCAAACCAAGATGTTCCACTCAATTGCGTGCGGTGGGTATTTTGCGCCCGAAAAGAGCGCGGCTTGAAGCAAGATGCGCCGAGCAAGACGGCATAAAAAATCGGCTTTCAATGCCGCGGCGCTACTTTGGCAAGATTTCTTTGACAAAATAAATGCATATTGTTGACAAGCGCGGCGGCTTTTGCTAAAATATACAAGCGTCACGGAATGTGATGCGGGTGTAGTTCAATGGTAGAATCCCAGCCTTCCAAGCTGGTCGTGTGGGTTCGATTCCCATCACCCGCTCCATTTTGAGCCTGTAGCTCAGCTGGATAGAGCAACGGCCTTCTAAGCCGTGTGTCGGGGGTTCAAATCCCTTCAGGCTCGCCATTGCGGTGGGTATAGCTCAGTTGGTTAGAGCGCAAGATTGTGACTCTTGAGGCCGAGGGTTCGAATCCCTCTACTCACCCCACTAACGAAATATAGGGGTATCGCCAAGCGGTAAGGCATCAGACTTTGACTCTGATATGCGTAGGTTCGAATCCTGCTACCCCTGCCAGCCTGGAAAATATAGGGGTGTCGCCAAATGGTTAAGGCACTTGACTCTGACTCAAGCATGTGAGGGTTCAAATCCTTCCACCCCTGCCAAACAAAAAAATATAGGCTCGACTGCCTTCAAACGCTTGCTTTTTGTTCGACGATGAGTTACAATAGTCAATGCTTTTGACCCATTAGCTCAGTCGGTAGAGCACATGACTTTTAATCATGGTGTCCCGAGTTCGATTCTCGGATGGGTCACCAAACAAGCGGATGTGGCGGAATTGGCAGACGCGCCGGACTTAGGATCCGGTGTCCACGACATGGGAGTTCGAGTCTCTTCATCCGCACCATCCGGATGAACACAAAATGCGAGAGTGGCTCAGTGGTAGAGCGTTGCCTTGCCAAGGCAAATGTCGCGAGTTCGAATCTCGTCTCTCGCTCCAACGCACCTTTAGCTCAGTTGGTAGAGCAACTGACTCTTAATCAGTGGGTCCAGAGTTCGAGTCTCTGAAGGTGCACCAAACGCAAAAGCGACACGGTCAAACGTGTCGCTTTTGCGTTTGGTGTACCTTCAGACAGTCGCCGAATCTCTCACGCGAAGCGTAGAGTTCGGCGGCGTAAGCCGCTTTCGCCGCAGGCGAAGCCCTCTGAAGGTGCGAAAGGAAGAAGATAGAGGCACGACAACAAGTCGTGCCCTTTGGCTTTGGTGCACCTTCACTAGACGCCGAATCTCTCACGCGAAGCGTAGAGTTCGGCGGCGTAAGCCGCTTTCGCCGTAGGCGAAGCCCTCTGAAGGAGCATAAAAAGAAGAGAAGCGACACGATAAAACGTGTCGCTTTTGCGTTTGGTGTACCTTCAGACAGTCGCCGAATCTCTCACGCGTAAGCGTAGAGTTCGGCGGCGCAGCCGCTTTCGCCGCAGGCGAAGCCCTCTGAAGGAGAGAGGCAGAGGGAAGCGACACGGTTAAACGTGTCGCTTTTGCGTTTGGTGTACCTTCAGACAGTCGCCGAACTCTCACGCGTATGCGTAGAGTTCGGCGGCGCAGCCGCTTTCGCAGTAGGCGAAGCCCTTCGATCGGAAATGGCAAAAAGCGCGGCCCCGAAAGGTGCTCGGAAGCCGCGCGATATTGAGTTGTGTCGCGTTCAGTCGCGGTCTTGGTGTCTGTCGAAACAGTGCTGCTGTCCGTCGCCGCCGACCTTGGTGTAGACATAGCCGCTCGTGCCGTCACCGGCGGTCTCGACAGAGACGATGTAGCTGCCGCGCACGTTGCCGCCGTTGCCGCGGATGTCGATGCGGATGACCTCTTTGCCGTGTTCATTTTCTTTCTCGAACGAGAAGAGGGTAGTCGTCATCGAGCCGTCTTCGCCGCGGACGCGCTGTTCGAGTTCGATCTCGGTCTCGTCGCGCTCTTGCTCAAAGGAGAACACGCTCTGTTCGACGAGGCGTCTGCCGTCGTAGACGGAGTAGACGTACTCCTGTTCCTGTTCGTCGCGCTCGTTCTCGATCTCCTGTTCGACGACGAGGCTCTTGCCGTCGCCCATGTCGACGCGCAATTCGTGTTCGCGCTCGTTTTCGTCTCCTTCTGCCGAGACTTCGGAGAAGCCGCTCATCGGATAATCTACGCCGTCGACGCGCAGGACGCCCTCGATCCTGTTTACGGTCTCGGTCTCTTCTTCGCCGTCGTCCCACTCCGTCTCGGAGCTGACGACCTCTTCGTTGTAGTACATCTCATAGTCGACCGCCGCGCCGGTGATGTCTTTGTAGGATACGGTCATCTTGTGGGCGTAGCCCTCGAGGTCGGAGTCGACGATCTCAAAGCCGAACGCGCCGTCTGCCAAAATGCTCTCGACAAGGAACATATAGTCGTTGAGTTCGGCGAGCACCGCTTCGTCGGTGACTTCGCCCGTAGGAGCGAGGGCGAGAGCCGCCTCGGACGCACTGCCGCCGTTCATCGCCGAGATCACCGTCGCCGCGGAAGCGGCGCTGAAACCGAATACCTGTTCGTCAGTCTCAAATTCTCCGGGCGATACCTTGCCGGAAAGGCCGTCCAAGTCGCAGCCTGCAAGCCCGACCGCGCCCAAAGCAAGGACAAGTGCGAGCAAGATGATCAAAGTTGTCTTTTTCATAATTGGGTCCTCCCGTGTTTGGTTTTGTACTTAATCAACAACCGAAAAGATCAAATTGTTGGAGATCTCGAAAAAATTTTTCGGCAAAAAAACGCCGCCCCGAAGCGGAGCGGCGAGAGGAGACAGCCGTCAATGTCTGCCGCCGTAAGGGCGATCGTCGTCATCGTCATCGTCGTCGTCAAAGTCGTCGTCTTCATCACCGTCGACAAATTCGAAGCGATAGCCGCCGTCCTCGACATAGACGCGGAAGGACGCGTCGCCCGCCGAGAATTGCGCGCGTGCGTACAATATATCCTTGCCGCCGCGCGTCTCGCGCGTGAATTGCAATTTGTCGACGGCGCCGTCTCTCTTGACGGTCAATTCGACCTCGGTCTCGCCGTCTTCCTGTGCAAGGTCGACGGTAGTGCTCTCGACGACTTTGCCGTTTTCGATCAGCGAGATCAGGTGGGAGCGCTCAAGCTCCTCTTCGCCGTCTTCCGATTCGCGTTCGGACTCCTGTTCGACGCGGATGTACGAGCTTTCGCCGATGTAGGCGTTGAACCACAGCTCTTCCTCTTCTTCCGACTCGTCCTTGTCGTATTCGCTCTCGGACTCTCTGCCGCCGCGCACGGCGTAGTCGCCGTTCGGCGTGGACAGCACTCCCTCGATGTCGTATTCGCGCTCCGTTTCCTCGCCGTCGATCTCTTCGGACGACAGATTCTCGTTGTAGTAGAGGGTGTAGGTCAGCGTGTTGCCGCCGAGTCCCGTGCCAGAGACTGTCATCGCGTATGCGTATTGCGCATATTTTTGAGGCACCTCGGCGGAAGTGTGAGAGATCTCGCCGCCGGACAGCAAGCCGTCGACAAGGCGCAGATATTCCTCGGCAGAGTCGCGGATCGCCGCTTGGACTTCGGGCGAGGGCAGCGCGAGCGCAAGCGCGCCGGACGAGTTCATCACGGCAAGCACCGAGCCCGCGGCGAGCGCGCTGTATGCGTAGAAGTCGCCTTGTGTCGACATCAATATCGGAGGAGCGGGCGGAACGGACGACGAGCCGCCGTCCAAAACGATCGGCAGGACGACGCACATAGTCAAGATCACGACGAGCGCCGCCGCAATGAGAGCGATCTTGGTGTTTTTGCCTAGCGCGAACGTGCCGCCGTGAGCCGCCGCGGCGCGGCGCTCCGTCTGCGCGCCCAGCCCGAGTTCCGCGCGCACGCGCTCCTTGACTTCGTCGCCGGGGAGCACGTCGGCGGAGCTTTCTTTGAGCAACTTTTCGACGTCCTTCATATGTCCTCCTTGTTCAATTTTGCGCGCAACTTTTTGAGCGCCTCGTTATACTTCCATGTCACCGTGCCTATCGGCATGTTCAGCATCGCCGCGACCTCGCGCCGCTTGTAGCCGGCGACCGAACACATCATCACGATGCGGTATTCCTCCTCGGTCAAAGCCTTCGCCGCGACGTCATAGACATAGGGCAGAGGCTCCTCCTTTGCGCCGAATCGCCATGACTGCTCGGCAAAATCGGTCGCGACCTCACGCTTTGCGCGCTTGACGTGGTTGAGCGCGAGATTTTTGCCCATCTGCACCAGCCAGCCGGTGAAGTTGTCCTCGCGATAGGCGCCCAAAGAGCGCAGCGCGCGAACATAGGTGTCTTGCAGCAGATCTTCGGCGTCGTGCTTGTTGCCGACAATGTAGAGGATCGCAAAGTAGACGGCGCGGTTGGTGTGCTCGTATATGTAATCGAACGCGCGCGTATCGCCGCCGGCGAGTGCGGCGACTTTCGATTCCAATTTGCGCTTGTCCGTGCCCATATACATTATGATAACAATCTCCGAGAGGTTTTTGTTGGGATTTTTCGATTTCAGTATAACCGACGCCGCGCAGATTGTCAAGGATGAAGCTCGAGAGGCGCGTTGCGATTGCTTTTTGCGCGGCGTTGCGCTATTATATATGCGGAGGCAATATGAAGAGAGGTCTGCTCGCGGTCAACGCGTTTTTGAACACCGAAAAGTTTTTGTCCGTCTACCGCTTTTTGCAACAGGCGGCGGAAAGGCGCGGCATCGCGCTCGACATCGTCCGTACCGACGAATTTTGCACACCGTTCGATGAGCTGCCGCACGGCGTCGTCGACGCGGACTTCGTCATCTTTTGGGACAAAGACGTCCATGCGGCGCGCCGTCTCGAAAGGGCGGGGATGAAGGTGTTCAATTCCGCGCGGACGATCGAGATCTGCGACAGCAAGATCTTGACCGCGATGTGCCTCGACGGCAAAGCGGAAATGCCGACCACCGTCTTTGCTCCAAAGACGTTCGACACGGTCGGCTATTCGGATAGGCGCTTCGTCGAGCGCGCGGCGCAGGCTCTCGGTCTGCCTATGGTCGTCAAAGAGGCGTGCGGTTCGTTCGGATGGGAAGTGTGGCTTGCTCGCTCACTTGAAGAGGCAAATGCGGTGATCGACAAGATCGGGGCGCGAGAGTTTTTGATGCAAAAGTTTGTCGCCGAGAGCGCCGGCCAAGACGTGCGCGTCAATATCGTCGGCGGCAAGGTCGTGTCTGCGATGTATCGCTATAACGACCGCGATTTTCGCTCAAACATCACCCTCGGCGGCAAGATGAAGCCGTATGAACTGTCGGATGAACAACGCCGCGCGGCGCTCGCCGCAAGCGAGGCGGTCGGCGCGGATTTTTGCGGCGTCGATCTGTTGTTCGGCGGAGCCGGGCCTCTCGTGTGCGAGGTCAATTCCAACCCCAACTTCAAGAGCAGTCTCGATTGCACGGGCGTAAATATGGCGGACAAGATCGTCGAATATATCGAGGAAAGGATTTGAAACGCGGCCTTTTGATCTATGAGCGCGAGGACGCGGAGCGCAACGAATGGTTCGTCGGCAGACTGCGCGAAGAGTTTGCGCGAAAGGGCGCAAGGCTCGACCTCGTCGTCGCGCATGCGGTGGGCGAATTGCCAAATGAGACGCCCGACTTCGTGATCGCGCGCACGCGCAACGCCTCCGTGAACAGGTTTTTTGAGGGGAAGGGGATACCCGTTTTCAACAATTCCGCTACTTGCGCGACGGCAAACGACAAATATGCGACATATGAGCTGTGCCGCGAGTGCGGCATACCCGTGCTGCCGACAGTGACGGCGGATGAGTATCGCAAAGGGATGTTCGACTTCCCCGTCGTCGTCAAGACGAGGGACGGGCACGGCGGCAAGCAGGTGTTTTGTGCGCGCGATTACGACGAAGCGTGCCGAATGTCGGAGGGGAGGCAAGCAGATTACATCGTCCAACCGATGTGCTCCGCCCCCGGCATAGATATGCGAGTCTATATGCTCGGCGGCGAGGTCGTCGCCGCGGCGGAAAGACGTGGGGAGGGCTTCCGCAGCAATTGGTCGCTCGGCGGTAAAGCGCGCATTGTGCAGCCGCCCGAACAGGTGAGGAGAGCGGCAAAGAAAATCTGCGCGAGGCTCGGAAGCGATTGGATAGGCGTCGACTTTTTGCCGCATGACGGCGGATATGTGTTGGGCGAAATTGAAGATCCGGTCGGTGCGCGCATGCTGTATGCGTTGACGGATATCGACGTTGCGAGGCGGTTGGCGGACTATTTTTCGATGAAAATATGACACGGACTTTTTGGCGTCCGTGTCTATAAAACTATGATTTGAGTGTACGCACCTGGAGTGAGGGCGCGCTTTTACGGCTTCAACGCCACCTTGATCACGCCGTCCTTGCGGCTTTCGAACAGCGCGTAAGCCTCATCGGCGCGGGAGAGCGGGAAAGTGTGGGTGACAAGCGGCGACGTGTCCAATTTGCCCTCGGCGATCAGCCGCAATATTTCGTCGCAGTCGCAGCCGTCGACGCCGCCCGTCTTGAAGGTGAGGTTCTTGCCGTACATGTCGGGAAGGGGCAGTGTTTGCGGCTTGCCGTACATCGCGACGATGACGACGACGGCGTTGGGGCGGGCGCACTTCCATGCAAGTTCGAATGTGTCGTCGCCGCCGGCGACCTCAAGGACGCTGTCCGCGCCGCCGCGTTCGAGAGATTTGCAAGCCGCTTCAAATTCCCGGGGCGCGAACACGCGTGCGTACGGGTAGTGTGCGCGTACAAATTCGCGCCGCGCCGCGTCTTTTTCGCAGACGAAAATTTGGGACGGAGAGCGCAGCTTTGCGCATTGCAACGCGCATATCCCCGTCGGACCCGCGCCTATTACCGCTACGGTCGAGCCGCGCTCGATCTCGGCGATCTTTGCCGCCCAATATCCGGTCGCGAGGATGTCGCCGACAAACAGCGCGTGCAGGTCGTCCACTCCGTCAGGGATGAGCGACAGCCCATTGTCCGCCATCGGAACGCGCGCATATCCCGCCTGAACGCCGTCTATACGGCAGCCGAGCGCCCATCCTCCGTCGGGAAGAGTGCAGTTGTTGACCCAGCCGTTGCGGCAGAAAAAGCAATCGCCGCAAAAGGTCTCGACGTTGATCGCGACGCGGTCGCCGGGACGGACTTTGCGCACCGCGCTCCCGACCTCGCGGACAATGCCGACCGCTTCGTGCCCGACCGTTATGCCGGGGACGGCGCGCGGCACCTCGCCGTGTTTGATGTGAAGGTCGCTCGTGCATATCGACGAGAGCGTGATCTCGACGATCGCGTCCGTCGGCGCTTTGACGGATGGAAGAGGCTTTTCGACAAGGCGAAAATCACCGTGTGAGAAAAAAGTGTAAGCGAGCATATTGTCTCCTTGCCGTGCGGCAAAATTGCGGATATGTATGCGGAAAACGCCCCTTTCGGGGCGATCTTCAATCCTTTTTGAGCCTTGCCTGCATTTTGAGGCGCTGTTCCTTGTTGAGGATGGTCTTGCGCAGGCGGATGCTCTTGGGCGTGACCTCGACCAGCTCGTCGTCGGCGATGAATTCGAGGCATTGCTCGAGCGACAGCGTGCGCGGCGTCACCAATTTGAGCGCGTCTTCGCTGCCGGCGGCGCGGTTGTTGGTCAATTGCTTCTTTTTGCATACGTTGACGACAAGGTCGTCTTCGCGTGAGTTTTCACCGACGATCATACCGCCGTAAACTTGCACTCCGGGTCCGACGAACAGCGTTGCGCGCTCCTGAGCGTTGAACAGCCCGTATGCCGTCGTTACGCCGTCCTCGAATGCGACGACGGAACCGCGGCTGCGCTCCTGGATGTCGCCCTTGTAGGGCTCATAGTCCTTAAACACGTTGGTCATCACGCCGAATCCGCGCGTGTCGGTCAGCATCTCGCCGCGATAGCCGATAAGGCAGCGCGCCGGGATGGAGAAGGGGAGGCGCGTGCCCCCTCTGTCGTCGGGGGTCATGTCTTCGAGCTCGCCCTTGCGCGCGCCGAGTTTGTTCATGACCACGCCGACGTAGGCGTCGGGGACGTCGACGACGACGGTCTCGATCGGCTCGCACTTTACTCCGTCTATCTCCTTGAAAATGACGCGAGGACGCGAAACTTGAAATTCATAGCCCTCGCGGCGCATCGTCTCTATCAAAATGGACAGATGCAATTCGCCTCTGCCGAACACCTCGAACGCCTCGGTCGTGTCCGTCTCCTTGACGCGCATGCTGACGTTGGTCATCACTTCGCGGAACAGCCTTGCGCGCAGATGGCGCGAGGTGACGAATTTGCCCTCTTTGCCGGCGAACGGGGAGTCGTTGACCATGAACGTCATCGACAGCGTCGGCTCGTCGATCGCAACGAAGGGGAGCGGGTCGGGCTTGTCGACGTCGCAGATCGTCTCGCCGATGTTGAGGTCTTGGATGCCGCTCAGCGCGATGATGTCGCCGACCGTGCCCCTGTCCGCCTCGACGCGGCGCAGCCCCTCGAATTGATAGAGCTTGACGACCTTTTCGTGCGTGACCGTACCGTCGGTGTGACACAGCGCCGCCAATTGACCGCTGCGTATCGAGCCGCGGACGATCTTGCCGATGCCTATCCTGCCGACGTAGTCGTCGTAGTCGACGTTGCAGATGATCGCCTGCAAACCGTCGGTGTCGTCGCCCTCGGGTGCGGGGATCTCGGAGACGATCGTGTCGAGCAGCGGGCGCATATCTTTGCCGACCGCGCCCGGTTCGAGCGTCGCCCAGCCCAACTTTGCGCTGGCGTAGACGACCTTGAAGTCGATCTGATCGTCGTTCGCGCCCAGCTCCAAAAACAGCTCGAGCACCTCGTCGATGATCTTTTCGTGATCGCAGCCGCGGTCGACCTTGTTGATGACGACCACGGGCTTTTTGTTGAGCCCGAGCGCCTTTTTGAGCACATAGCGGGTTTGAGGCATGCACCCCTCGACCGCGTCGACGAGCAGCAATACGCCGTCGACCATGGACAAAATGCGCTCCACCTCGCCGCCGAAATCGGCGTGCCCCGGAGTGTCGATGATGTTGATCTTGATGCCGTTGTAGTGCACGGCGGTGTTTTTGGCGAGAATGGTGATGCCGCGTTCGCGTTCGAGCGCGTTGCTGTCCATGACCCTGTCGGCGACCGCCTCGCCTTCGCGGAAGACGCCGTTCTGTTTGAGCAATTGGTCGACCAGGGTCGTCTTGCCGTGGTCGACGTGTGCTATGATCGCGATGTTGCGAATGTCCTCTCTTGTCATCTGTGATATATCCTCAAAATTTTATACGAATCTTGTCATCTGCCTGACCAGCAGTTTGCCGCCCGACGCGGTCGCAAAGCAATAGTTGCCGCGGCGGAACGTGCCGGGATTGATCAGCCTCACGCCGCCGATCGTATCGTCCGCCTGCATGTGCGTGTGCCCGTAAAAGACGTAGCGCACGCCGTTTTCGCGCGCGTGATCGGCAAGGCGGTCGAGGCCGTGTCTCACGCCGAAAGTGTGACCGTGGGTGAGCAATATCTTTGTGCCGTCGGCGTCGTCGATCAATTGGTCTTTGCCGTAGACGGGGTCGTTGTTGCCGCCGACGTAGACCAGCTTGGAGCCGTATGCGTATTCGAGAGTGCGGATCTCGCCCCAGCCGTCGCCGAGATGGTATATCCTGTCGACCTCGTCGAGCAGATCGAAAAACTCCTTGTCGGACGGCAGAAAACCGTGCGTGTCCGACAGCACGACGATGTTCATGCGTGAAGTTTGCGTTTGAGCTCGGCGAGCGCGCGTGCGCGGTGACTGACCGAGTTCTTTTCGTCCGCCGTCGCCTCGGCGAACGTCTTGTTCAGTTCGGTGCACAAGAACAGCGGATCGTAGCCGAAACCGCCGTTGCCGCGGTACTCGTCCAAGATCGTGCCGTCCACTCTGCCTTCGCCCGAGAGATACCTTCCGTCGGGGAAGAGCAGTACGACCGCGCTGACGAAATACGCCGTCCGATCGCGCGGCAATGTCTTTTCGCGCTCGTGAAGATTGTGCAGCAGCAGTCGGTTGTTGGCGTGATCGTCGCAGACCTCGCCGGCGTAGCGAGCGGAGTATACGCCCGGTTCGCCGTTCAGACAGGGGACGCAAAGCCCGCTGTCGTCGGCGACGACCGCGTACCCCGGCAAAAGATCGGCGATCGCCTTCGCCTTTATGTATGCGTTTTGCTCGAAAGTCGTGCCCGTCTCGTCGATGTCGACCTCGACGCCGACGTCTTTGAGCGACAGCACCTTGTCGAATTCGTCCGCGAGTATCGCCCTGATCTCGGCGAGCTTGTGCGCGTTGTGCGACGCAAGCACGCAAATGCGTTCATTGCTCATTTTCGTCCTCCTTTTTGACGACCTCGATCTCCGCCTTGGGCGAGCGTTTGTGTACCGCCGCTGCAAAGTCGTCATAGTGTTTGGGCGCGATCACTACGCGCTCGAAACGCGCCTGCAAGTCGCTCATCTCGTCTTTGAGATAGCCGCCCTTGTCGACGCGGTAGTAGACGAGCAATATCGTCTTTTGTTCGTCGTAGCGCACGAGCACGATGTCGTCCCACGGCATCACCGCAAAGAAGAAGCCGATGTTGCGCACGACGCCCTTTTTGGAGATCGAATAGCCCGACCCGAACAGCGTCGCCGCCATCACGACTGCGACCAGCGAAAGCACGCCGATCGAGACCCCGTCCAAAGCGGGATCGGGCGAGACCAATTCTCCGACGCCGGCAAGGCGCAGAGAGTTGACGACGATGCACGCCGATGATATAATGATAACCGCCGCGCCGAGGACGTAGAGCCACGGCTTCATGCGGTAGGCGTAACGCTTTTTCATATCGACTATTATAAACGAAAAATGCGCCGATTACAACTAAATGCGGGGGTGCACGCACATGTTATTCCGAAAGATGACCGAGGCGGACAAGCCTTTGATCGACGGCTATCTTGCCCGGACGGACTATCCGGGCAGCGACTATTCCATGCTCTATTTGAGCGGATGGGACTTCTTCAACTTCGAGGAAAGCATGCAGATCGCCGAGAGCGGCGACGCGCTCTATATTCGTTTCGTGCCCAATCTCGCAAAGGAAGACGAGGAGACGGACAGCAACGGTTTTGTCTATATGCCGCCGTTGACGGAGCGAGGCAATTTTGCCGCCGCGACGGACGCTTTGAGGCAATTTTGCCTTGACGGCGGAGGGGAGTTTTATGTCACGTCGTGCCGCCCCGAAGAGTTCGCCTTGCTCGATCCCGAGAAGTATGCGATCGACGAAAAGCGCGACTCGCGCGACTTTGCCGAATATCTCTACAAGCCGTCCGATTTGATCGAACTGCCCGGCAAAAAATACCATGCAAAGCGCAACTTTATTAAGCGTTTTATCAACACATACTCCGAAAATTACGCATTCCGCACCTTTGAGGAAAAAGATCGCGGCGGAGTGTACGAACTGTTCGGCAATTGGAGCCGCACCAAGTCATTTGACGGCTATTTGGGCAGCGCCGAAAAACAGGAGCGTAAACTGGTCGACAAGGCGCTCGACTATGCGGCAAAGTATGACGACTTCTTTGCCGACGTGCTCGAGGTCGACGGCAGGATCGTGGGCTTCGAGTTCGGCGAAAGGCTCGCTTCGAACAACGGGATCGTTCATATCGAAAAGGGCGACATCAACTACGACGGAGTCTATCCGATGCTCTGTCATGCGTTCGCAGCAAAACACTTCAAAGACGTCTCCTTCATCAATCGCCAAGAGGACATGGGGCTTGATGGGCTGCGCAAGTCCAAGCTGTCCTATCATCCCTGCGGCTTTGTCGAGAAGCGCATCGTCGTGCTCAAAGTATGAGAGCGGCTTTTGAGCGTCGATAGAATGTAGAGCGATTCATTCTCGCCAAAGCTGCGGCTTTGGTCAAAGACAATTTGCGGTCGAGATATGCTGTGGCTATCTTGTCGAAATTTTCGGGTGTCTTCACACTCGGTCTGCCGAAAACGACGCCTCTTTTTTTGGCTGCGGCGATGCCTTCGCTCTGCCTGCGGTGGATGTTTTCTCTTTCTTTTTGGGCAACATAGGACAACAATTGCAACACAATGTCGCCGAGCAATCTGCCGGCGAGAGAGCCGACTTGCGATCGCGTGTCCAAAAGCGGCATGCCGAGCACAACGATGTCAGCGCCGATATGTTTGGTGATCTTAACCCATTCGGTGATGATCATGTCATAATTTCTGCCCAATCTGTCAATGTCCGTGATGACGAGCAGGTCGCCTTTGCGCAATGCGGCTATCATTTTGAGATAGCCGTCGCGGTCGAAGTTTTTGCCCGAGACCTTGTCTTTGAAGATATTGTTCGGTTCAACGCCGAAAGATGTGAGCGAGTCGAGCTGCCTGTCGAGATTTTGATCTGTTGAAGACACGCGTGCGTATCCGTAGATTTTCATGGTAAAAGCCTCCTTTTCTATCATTTTAAAAGAAGGGAACGGAATTTTGTGGATCGAGCAGTGAACTTGTTTTGAAATTTTCCAAAATGTACACTTTTTAAACTGAAAACCCTTGACAATAAACATAACATAGGGTAAAATGCAATATGTATGATATTTATATATCATAACGAGAGAATATCAAATTTCGACGCTTCAAAAAGTGTACATTTTGAGACGTTGAACGGGGAGTGGATATGAACGATTTCAAGAAGATAGTGGCGATCGCACTGCTTGTTTTGATGGTGAGCGCGGTATTTTTTGTTGCATGCGGAGAAGATATTCCTCCCGCCGATGAGGGAGAGGGGGAAGAAATCACCCCTCCGGCGGAGACAGAATATGCCATCCAATATACCGATGACAACGGCGTACACACCATCACGGTGAAGAGCGGCGCATTGTACAGCATCACCGATATTCCGCAAAGGACGGGATATACATTTCTAGGTCTGTATGATGCCGAGGTGGGCGGCACGCAATATGTTAATGCGGCAGGCTCGGCGTTGGGACCTTTCAACGACAACAAAAATGTGGTACTCTTTCCGCACTTTGCGGCAAATCAATACACGTTGGCACTGGATTTCCAGGGGGCAGAGGTGATCGGAGAGCGCGAGGTTGCTGTGGAATACGGGGCAAGGTTGCCGGAATTGCCGAAGAATTTGACGCTCAAAGACAAAGAGTTTATGGGGTGGTATACCCAGCCAAATTGCAAGGGCGAGCAGATTGCAGACAAATACGGGATATTGCCCGGCAAAAGTATAGTCGATGAGGTGACATTTGACCTTTCCGACGAAAGGGGCATCGTCTACCTTTACGCCGGGTTCCGTGGACAGATGTACGACGTAACTTTCTACTTCGGCGAAAGCACTGAGCCTGAGACGGTACAGGTGGAGCACGGGACATTGATCACCGACGTTGTGCCCGAGACGCGCGTCAACGGCATGGGGGTCTACAAGTGGTCTACAACGGAAAACGACACCGAGCTTGCCAATGCATTCGCCGGCAGGGTGACTTCCGACCTTGTGCTGTACGCCGCGCAGTTTGCCCCGGTGATAGACTTTGAGGTCAACGGCGGCGAAGAGGTGGTGTCGCTGGTGTTGCCGGCAGGCAGTCCGCTTGCACTGCCAAATGCGACCAAAGAGGGATATAAATTCGACGGATGGTATTTGGCGGGAGGGGGCAAATACGAAGAGACCGTGATGCCCGAGGCGAGCGTGACGCTGTTTGCGAAATATATGACGGTCATGTCGTTTGATCCCAGAGGGGGCAGCGAGGTCGATGACATTGCCGCATACGCGGGCACCTCGGTCGATTTGCCCTTGCCGACAAGGGACGGTTACATATTCGCGGGCTGGTACGTCGGAGGTGACCTCTATGACGGCGGCACGATGCCGTCCGAGCCCGTTTCGCTGTCCGCATATTGGTATAAGTCCCAAAGCAAGAAGATTTTGATAGACAGCGATACCGGAAGTTCTTACTGGGACGCAATAGGTACTAAAGCGCCGCAATTCTATTATACGATCAATTTGTCGGAGCAACTCTCCGAGGTGGATTGGAGCGAGCCAAGGACGATCACGATAGAGAGCGAGGCGTACATACGGCATTTGGGACAGTCTTCGGGTTTATACGCTACCAAAGAGCATTTTTGGCTGTATTCGCGACAGATGGCGGAGGAGCAATATCTGCTCGATCATACGATAATCAATCACGGCAACAACGGCGTCGATACCGCAGGCAAGACCATGAAGTGGACGACGACGATCACGGTGCCGGAAGGGATGATATATATTGCGCTGTCGGCGGATAAATACAGTGATAGCGCCGGTTGGCGGATGCAAAATTACTATTGGACGATCCGCTATCCCGACACATCAACGCTGTATTGAGGAGGAGAAATGAAAAAGTTTAATTTTGCGATCATGACGATCATGCTCGTTGCGGTATTGACGATGACGCTTTGCGCGTGCGGCTTATTCGGCGGAGATGATGATCCAACGGACGACGAGCCCAAGGAGTATACCATCCAATACACCGATGACGACGGACCGCATACGCTCAAGGTGACCGAGGGCGAACCTTATGCATTGGAGACGATCCCGGCACGCCGCGGCTATGTCTTCACCGGTTTGTATGACGCCGAAACGGGCGGCACGCGCTATGTCAATGCGCAAGGCGCGTCGTTGTCTGTGTACAGCGAGGGTAAGAGCATGGTGCTGTTCCCTCAATTTGAGCCGCTCAAGCTGACGCTTGTGCTTGATTGCGGCGAAGCGACTTATAACGGTCAAAGACAAATCGAAGTCACTTATGACGATGTCTTGCCCTCATTGCCGTCCGAAACGGAGATATATCTTGCCGATCACGAGTTTGTAGGCTGGTATACCGGTGAAAGCTCCGATGCAAAACAGCTCACCGACAGCCGGGGCAACGCGATCGCCAATACGAAGATAGATCACAATACGTTCACGATCAGCGGTAACAATATCACATTGTATGCAAGGTTCGAGCCGGTCGATCATATCGTCACACTGGTCTATTCGCAATCCGAGCCGGCAAAGCAGGTCGGTTACAAGCACGGAGAAGTGTTCAAAGCGTCCGACATCACGTTGCTCAACAACGGACTTGTGGTGACTTCGTGGTCGACCGAGAGGGACGACACGTTGCTTTGGCACAAGTTCGAAGGTGCCGTGACAGAGGATATCACGCTCTATGCCGCACGTTGGAGTCTCAGTGCGACTTATACGCGAGACTCGCAAGAGTTGGTCGGGTCGGATGGATTCGGAAAGGAGTTTTCGGAGTATCCCAATCTCAAATCGGTGTTCGGCAAAAGCATTGAAGATCTCAAAGCCGCTGCGACCGGTGCAACCACAGAGTGCGGATACATTAGGGCAGAGATAGAGCTGCAACTCACATTGCACGAGATCGATGACGGATATCAGTCATTCAGGGTCTCCAATTCCGGCGGCAAGCATCTGTACGAAAAAGAGTTTACTCACACCTCAGGGAAGAAAGATCCGTCGACAGCAACATATACATTCAAATTCTCAGTGGGCATCGACGATCTGACCGACAACCTTACGATCGACTATGACGCGAGAGGGCAGGGGGATGACGACTGGATATTGGAAAAAACGGTGATGAAGATCACCCTTTATCAAGAATAATAGGAGGAGACGTTTATGCAACACAAACACAGATGGCTCATAATGGCGGTTTTGGCTGTCGTGATCGCCACTGCGGCAGTACTGGTCGCATGTGACGAAGCCGAAGAAATAATCGACGAGATCAGGGTCGAAGAACCGACGGATATCTTGTTTGACGGCGAGTACATAACGTGGAAGAAGGTGAATGCGGATTACTATACCGTCGCCATTGACGGCGGCGAACCGCAACGCTCGAACTCCACGACATTCAAGTTTTCTTCGCAGAGTGACTTTGAGGTTACGATCACATCCGTATTGGGAGAGAGCACCGCGAGCGCGAGCAAGATGTTTCGCTATTTGAAACCCATCGACGCCGACAGTGTGGTCATCGCGTCCGACGGTGCGGTATCGTGGCAGGCGGTCGGCGGGGCAAACGCCTATCTTGTGATGGTGAACGGACAGCAACTTACCGCATCGGTCGTCGATACAGTCTACGACAAGCTCGAGTCGGGCTCCAACCGCGTCAAGATCAAACCGATCGTGACGGGGGACGACTCGTTTTATTCAATTTGGAGCGACGAGGTAAATGTCTATATCTATAACGCTCCCTCATCGATCAAATATGACGGCACGCGTCTCACATGGACGGGCAATGCGTCAGAATATGAGGTGACGACCAACGGCGTTTCGAAAATAGTCAAAGGCAACGCTCTCGATTACAATTCCGGCAACAGTGATTTCACGGTTTCTGTCAAGGCGATTGGCAATCATGTTTCGACATTCGATTCGGCGGAAGTAACCGAAGAATATCACTATCTCGATCCCGTTACCGGTTTGACCGCCAAAGACGGTATGCTCGTGTGGAACGAGGTTGAGAGCGCCGAGGGATACCGGATCAGTATAAACGGAATCGTTCAACCGCAAAAGATCACGGAGCCGGCCTATGCGCTCGTCAGCGGCAAGTCAGTAGACGTTGCTTTGATGCCGTACAATGACAGCGGCAACTATTTTTCGTCTTGGACCGACGCGAGAACGTTCTATATTCTCGGTACTCCGGTGACTCAATGGAACTCTGACCTCGAGCTCGACGGCGAAGCAAACAACAACTTTATGTGGAACGGCGTCGATGCCGCTGCCGGATATCAAATCAAGCTGGTCAAGGACGGCGTGCAGGTATCGGTCGAGCCGCTCGCAAGCAACTTGCGCAGTTTCGGCTACGCATTTGAGGAGGTCGGCGTCTACGAGATCTCCGTCAAGGCGACTGCTGATCCCAATGACGCCACATACAGCGACTCGGCTTACAGTAAACCTGTCAGGGTGGAAAGACTTGCGGCTCCGACAAGGGCGGCGAGCAACTTCATCGTCAGCGATCCCAATTCGGTCGCAAAGGGCTTCACGGTTGCATTTGTCGGAGTCAACGGAGCGACATCGTATCAGCTTTCCAAAGACGGCGTTCCTGTTGCAAATACCACTGGGAGTACGATCACGGACGGCAACGTCGTATTGAGTGATGTTGCAACCGAACAGCACTACACATACAGATTGCGCAGCATGGGCGGAGTCAGAAATGTATCAGGTACTACATATGTCACTCTGTCGTGTTTGACCGCGGATGCGCTGAGTTTCGACATTACCGTTTCCGCGATGCCCACCGGTTTGACAATGGCGGGATTCAATGCGTCGTGGGATCCTGTTTCGGGCAGCTATTGCGTGTCTTACGGTGGTAATACGATCACCGCAAACAGCGAAACTCTCGATATGTCGACGATTGCGCCCGGTACATACAACGTCGCAGTTTGCGCTCGCGGCAACGGTTCTGATGTGCTTGCATCAAACTACACGGCTCCCATTACGGTGACCAGACTCGATGCTCCGAAGAACATCCGTATCATAGCCAACGACGGCAACGGCAAGTTGACTCATGATCCCGTGACATATGCGACAAGCTATTCCGCCTACATCGGATTGAGCAGCGAGGCGATCGATGAGACAAGTTGGGAGAACATGTACGATCTTGTGCAGACGAGCGGTACGGATGTCAGTTTGACTGCCAATGCCAATATGTACAACGACGATAAGACGATATACTATATGACCTCGCCTCTGTCCCCCACGATGAGGTTTGTCAGATTGGCAGCTCCATCGTTTGAAGACGGCGCACTTTCGTCCAATTCTTCTTTGGTTTGGAAACCGAGTGGAAACATCAATACGTCCGAATATACGCCGACATACAGCTTGAAGATCAACAATCTCGATCAGACGGTCAGCAACGGAACCAGCCTTTCGCTCGAAGGACTTGATGCGGGCACCTATACCATCACCGTCAAGGCGATCGGCAATGAAGTCAAGTATCTTGACAGTGAAGAGTCTTTGGCGATTTCGTTCAGAAAGATCGCCGTTCCGCAAATGAGCGTGGATAAGGACGGTTATCATTGGTCAAACGATTCCGATGCGGTTTCGTTCACTCTCGAGATAGACGGAGTGCGTGTTGCGGACGCATTGACCGTGGACGGCAAAAATTACAGCTATAAGCCGAGATATACGACAAAAGGCGAACATATCGTCAAGTTGACAGCGGTCGGCAACGGCGTCGACACTGTCAGCAGCGATCCCTATGTCTATACACAGGTAGCGCAATTCTTGACTATGCCCACGATAGAATACGCATACAGCAGCCCCTATGGCTATGTCGACGGAGGCAGTGTTACCGTGACCGTAACGTCGCCCGATCAAAACGCGAGCGGATATCTTTATGACGTTTACGGAGCGTCCGAGACTTCGACGCAAACGACGTTTACCAAGACCATAGGTGCTCCCGGCACGGTCAATATCAAAGTCAAGACGTTGGGTGGGACAATAGACGATAACGATATCTACTACATCGACTCGGTCTTTACGCAGACGTATTCGATAGTGCTGCTTTCCGCTCCGAATACAGACGGCTTTAAATTCAACGGCAACGGACAATTCTTGTGGAACACCGTACAAAATGCCAGTGGATACGATTATCAGTTGTCTTTTGACGACGGCAAAAGTTGGCAGGCACAGGTCCATGTCGGGGGAAATGCTTCGGACAAGATATCAAATTATGCCGATTACGAGACCATCACCATCAAGGTGAGAGCCTCCGGCTCCGGTTCAAATAAGATTTCGTCCGAATGGGTGACGTGGACTTGGGACAACCCAAATAAATGACCCGGTGGCTGATCGAAGATGAGTAACTTTGTCAGATTGCTGATAGAATATTGCTTGCAGATGGCGTTCACATTGGGAATAGTGTTTCTGTTCGGCAAGGTGATCGCCCTCTGCAACGGAGGCTTTTACAACGCGCTCGGTTCAAAGGGAAGAGCTGTGTGTTACGCCACAGGCTTTATCGGGACGCCGATACATGAATCGGCACATGCGCTGATGTGCCTTGTTTTCGGCCATAAGATCGTCGAAATCAAATTCTTTCAAATGAATTCGTCGGATGGGACACTTGGCTATGTGTCGCACAGCTACAATCCCAAGAACCTTTGGCAAAGGCTTGGCAATCTTTTTATAGGTGTTGCGCCGATTTTGGTCGGAGCCGGGGTGCTGTGTCTGCTGCTGTACTTGATGTTGCCCGAAATGTTTACGAAAGTGATCGACATATTGATCAATATCGACATAGGAGGCGAGCCAATTGGAGCATTGAAGTCGATCGGCAAATCGTTTGCGGTGATGTTTGGATATATCGATCATTGGCAGTGGTGGCTCTTTTTGCTTGTCGGTAGCTTTATTGCGTTGCATATGACGCTGAGCGACGCCGACACTAAAGGCGCGTTGAGCGGAGTAATCTTCTTTTTGATCATTTTTCTTGTCGTTGACGTGCTCTTGATATTGATCAACCCGGCGCTGTTGTCCAAGTTTACCGGTGGCATCTCGGTCTTCGGCAACTTTATGATTTTCTTCTTTTGCATTTTTTTGGTCATTGCGCTGACTTTGCTGTGTATAGCCAAAATTCTAGCAAAAGTATTGCATTTTTGAGGTATACTGCCGCGCGTGTAATGCGTGCGGCAGTATTATTTGTGTGAGTGGAACGTCAAGTTAAGCACAATACGTTCTGCAATTCATTTCAAACGATTCAGCGAGGAATGAAGTTTAGCGTTCTCTTGGGGTTGCTGCTTGTTTTTGTGGTATTTTTGCGCAATAAATGTACTGTAAACCATTAAGCGATTTTGCCGCTTTTGCGCCTTTTCGGTTGCGCGGGCGGGCGCGTATGTGCTAATATTATATTCAACAGATTTGTTCGAGAGGTTTTTATGATCAAAAAGATGAATCACGGCGTCTATCTCGTCGACGGCAAGCTGATCGACGGGGCGCAGGCAAAGGCGTACAACTTCACCGAGGACGCGCTTGCGGACGCCTACAAGGGCACGATGGCATACTCGGTGCTCGCGGCGCACAATACGACGGGCGAGACCGCAAAGGGCAAGCTGCTGGGCATCAAGTTCGACGCGATGGCGTCGCACGACATCACCTATGTCGGCATCATTCAGACCGCAAAGGCGAGCGGGCTGCAAAAGTTCCCTCTGCCGTACGTTTTGACCAATTGCCACAACAGTCTCTGCGCTGTCGGTGGCACGATCAACGAGGACGACCATGTCTTCGGGCTTTCGGCGGCGAAGAAGTACGGCGGCATCTTCGTGCCCCCGCATCAGGCGGTCATCCACACATATATGCGTGAGTGCATGAGCGGCTGCGGCAAGATGATCTTGGGCAGCGACAGCCACACCCGTTACGGCGCGCTCGGCACGATGGCGGTCGGCGAGGGCGGACCGGAGCTGGTCAAACAGCTTTTGAACCGCACTTATGACATCAAGTATCCCGACGTCGTCGCGATCAAATTGACCGGCAAGCCGCGCCACGGCGTAGGTCCGCAGGACGTCGCTCTCGCGATCATCGGCGCGGTGTTCAAGGACGGCTTTGTCAAGAATAAGGTCATGGAGTTTGTCGGCGACGGCATCAAGAATTTGCCCATCGAGTACCGCAACGGCATCGACGTCATGACGACCGAGACGACGTGTTTGTCCAGCATTTGGCGCACGGACGACGACGAGGTCAAGAACTATTACGCGATCCGCGGCAGAATTGACGACTATCGTCCCATCGCGCCGGCGGCGCTTGCCTATTATGACGCGGCGGTCGAGGTCGACCTGTCCAAGGTCACGCCCAAGATCGCGCTGCCGTTCCACCCCAGCAACGTCTACGATCTCGAGGAGTTGATCGCAAACCCGTACGACGTGCTTTCCGAGGCGGAAAAGAAGGGCAGGGAGCTGCTCGGCAACGACAAGCTCGACTTCTGTCTGACCGACAAGATCAAGGACGGCAAGGTGCATGTCGAACAGGGCATCGTCGCGGGCTGCGCGGGCGGAACATATGACAACATCTTCGAGGTCGCGAGCATCATGAAGGGCGCGAGCGTAGGCAACGGCGCGTTCACGATGAGCGTCTATCCTTCCAGCACCCCTATCTATTACGATCTGCTCAAAAAGGGCTGCATCGCCGAACTCGTCGAGGCGGGCGTCAACGTCAAGACCGCGTTCTGCGGTCCCTGCTTCGGCGCGGGCGACGTCCCCAACAACGGCGCGCTCAGCATACGTCACACCACGCGTAACTTCGAATCGCGCGAGGGCAGCAAGCCGGGCGGCGGTCAGATCGCGTCGGTCGCGCTTATGGACGCGCGCTCCATTGCGGCGACTGCGGCGAACGGCGGCGTGCTGACCAGCGCGGCGCAGGTCGACTACGACGACGAGATCGCGCCGTTCGAGTACGACCCCAAGATCTATGAGCGCCGCATTTACAACGGCTGGACTAAGCCCGCCGAGAGCGAGCCTCTCCACTACGGTCCCAATATCAAGGATTGGCCCGAGGTCATCCCGTTGACAGACAATCTGATCGTCAAATTCGCCGCGGTCATCCACGATCCGGTGACGACGACGGACGAGCTGATCCCGTCGGGCGAGACGTCGAGTTATCGCTCCAATCCGCTCAAACTCGCCGAGTTCGCGCTTTCGCGCAAGGTGCCCGAGTATGTGGGCAGGGCAAAGGCGATCGCCGCGGACGAAAAGGCGCTCGAAAAGGGCGGCGAACTGTCCGGCGAATATGCGGCGGCGGTCAAGGCGAGCGGACTCAAGCTCGAGGGCAGCGTGTCAATCGGCAGCGGCGTATACGCGATCAAGCCGGGCGACGGCAGCGCGCGCGAACAGGCGGCGAGCTGTCAACGTGTGCTCGGCGGAGCGTGCAACGTCGCCAAGGAATATGCGACCAAGCGCTATCGCAGCAATCTGATCAATTGGGGCATGCTCCCCTTCCTTTCGGAAGACGATTTTGCAGACGGCGAGATCTTGATCGTCCCCGGCGTCAAGGCGGCGGTCGCTTCGGGCGCGACGGAGTTCGCGGCGAAGGCGGTCGCGGACGGCAAGGTGAGAGACATCACTTTGCGCATGGAGCCGCTGACAGAGTCCGAGCGCGAGATAGTGCTTGCGGGCTGTCTGATCAACTACTACAAGTCGGGCAAGTGACAAAGGCGGAGATACGCGCCGAGATCAAAAGAAGGATCGCGGCGCTGACAAAAGAACAGAGACGAGAGGCGGCGCATTCCGTCGCGCGCAAACTTGCCGCGTTGGGATGGCATGGCAAGAGGATCATGCTGTACAACGCATTGCCCGACGAGGTCGACTTGACCGAGGCGGCAAAGTTGCTCGGCGAGGACAACGAGTTGTTTTACCCCGCGGTCGTCGGCGACGACATGTACGCCGTCCCGGAGGGCGAGCTGCACGCGGGCGCGTTCGGCATCCTCGAACCGCACGGCGCGCATTTGACCGCAAGCGAGGCGGCGCTCGACATCGTCGTCGTTCCGCTGAGAGCGTTCGACGCCGAGTGCATGCGCCTCGGCAGAGGCAGGGGATATTACGACCGCTTTTTCCAAGGCGCCGCGCCGTCCAAGGTCGCGGTCGCGTTCGATCAACAGAGGGTGGACTGCGTTCCGACCGAGGCGCACGATGTGCCCGTGGACGCCGTGGTCACACCGTCGGAGATATATCGCAGATGAGGATCATCGGTGGCAAATTGAGGGGCAGGAAGCTGATCTCGCCGTCGGGCAGAGAGGTCAGACCCACGTCCGACATGGCAAAGCAAGGCATCTTCAACGTGTTGCAGTTCGACATCGAGGGAAGTCGGTTCGTCGACCTGTTCAGCGGCAGCGGAGCGATCGGCATCGAGGCGCTCAGCCGCGGCGCGGCGGAAGTCGTCTTTTGCGACAACGGCAGAGAGGGGATCACGCTCACCAACGCCAACCTCAAATCGCTCAAAGAACTGAACGGCGCTAACTATCGCCTTGTCGCGCGCGATTGGCGCGACTGTCTGCGTTCGCTGAAAGGCAAGTGGAACTACATCTTCTGCGACCCGCCGTACGGCAGCGTCGACATCGCAGAGATAGCGGCGGCGGTCGCGCGCGCCGACCTGCTCGAAGAGGACGGCTGTCTCATCTTTGAACACGACAGCGACGAAAAGTGCGCCGTGCCCGACGGATTCGAGCTTGCAAAGAGCCGCAAATACGGCAGGATCACGGTCGATTACTTTGTCCGCGCCGCGAAGATATGCGCGCTCACCGGCAGCTTCGACCCCTTTACGACAGGGCATCGCATGCTCGCCGAAGAGGCGGCGCGGCGATACGGCAAGGTCGTGGTCGTCGTCGCGATCAACGAAGCAAAACAAGGGCTGTTTTCGCTCAAAGAGAGGGCGGAGATCGCAAAGCTGTCGACAGAGGACATGCCGGACGTCACCGTGGAGATATGCTCGGGCATGGTCTGGGAGTTCTGCAAGGAGCGCGGAATAAAGACGATAGTGCGCGGCTGGCGCGACGCGGACGATCTCGCGTATGAGCGCGATATGGCGGACTTCAACCGCGACCACGGCGTGGAGACGGTGCTGATCGAGGCAAAGGACAAGTTCGCGGACATACACTCGCACACGGTGCGCGAATTGCTCGAAAAAGACGAAGCCATCGACGGATACGTCGTCCCGGCGGCGGCGCAAAAAATAAAGGACATATACGAACGGACGAGGAGGAAAGTTTGATATGGATATCCAAATAGAGAGAGTTCTCGACAAGCTCGAAGAGGAGATCAGAGGCGGCAAAAAGGCGCTTTTCGGCAACCTGCGTGCGGTCGACGACACCAAGTGTCTCGAATATATCGCGAGCATCCGCAACCTCTTGCCCAGCTCGATCACCGAGGCGAGAGTCATCCTTCAAGACAAGGACAACATCATCGGCGACGCCCACGACAAGGCGCGCGACATCCTCAACAAGGCGCACTCGGAGGCGGAAAGGCTGGTCGCCGAAGACCGCATCGTCGACGAGGCGAGACGCCGCGCGAACGCGATCTTGGACGACGCCGAAAGACGTGCGTCGGAGTTGTCCGCGAGCTGCTACCACGGCATCATGGATATGTTCGACAGCGCGGAGACCGACCTGCGCAACGCCTTGCAAAACATTGACAAGGGCAGGCAGGCGCTTTACGACATGACGTCGGGCAGCCGCGGCGACAGGTGATCAAAGGACAAGCGAAACAAGACATGCGAGCGAGATCGTGATTGCGGCTTGCGTTGCCTTTGTCAGCGCGAAAAAGCCGATACGTATCCCGCAAACCGAACAGAACGACAACGATTGGACGGCGATCGCGACGCCGCCGAAAGACAGCATTCCCGCAAGATAGGGGAGTGCTGTCTTTGTTTCAAGCCCGATCTCGGACAGCAGCTTGCAGCCGCGCGTCAGTTCGACGGCGCCCGCGGCGAGCGAGTTTGCGACGCGTGGGTCTTGTCCGAGGGCGGAGAGCAGCTTTGCGAGCGGGGAGGCGATCGCGCCGAGTATCCCCGTCGAGATCAGCAGGTCGATCGCGAGCCCGAACACCGCGATATATCCGCCGACCAGCGCGACCGAGAGTATCGAGTCGGTCATCGCGGAGGCGAGCACGTTGTCAGTGCACGGCGGGGTGAACGCCGAGCGGCGCATTGAAGTCTTGCGGCGGCGGTAGAGCAGTCCGTTGAGGAGCGCGCCCGCGACATGACACGCCAAAAGAGCGTATCCGAGACGCGGACTGCCGAACATCGCCGTCCCGACCGTTCCGACGACGAACAGCGGACCCGACGTCGACGCGAACGAGGAGATGCAGCGCGCGTCCGCGCCGTCTATGACGCCCGCCTTGTAGAGGTCGCCCAAAAGCCGCGCCCCGACCGGATAGCCGGAAAGCAAGCTCATCAGACAGACATATCCGCCTATCGGCGGCGCGTTGTACAGCAGCGCGACGGGGCGGCGGAACAGGTCGCCTATCGCGCGCGCCGCGCCCAGCGAAGTCAATAATTTTGTAAAGAAGAAATAGGGCAAAAGCGCGGGCAGTACGCTTTGGACGAACATCCCGAGCGCGGAGTGCACGCTCGCGATACATTGTTTGGGATCGACGGCGAGCGCGATCGTCAGCGCGCATATCAGCGCGTTGACCGCGACGAGTTTGGGGTTGGACGCCAGCGCGCGAAAAAACCGTGTTTTGACCACGGTCAAGTTTATGCGAAAAAGAAATTTTATAGAATTGATTACAGAAAACGCGCGTTTTTCGCGAACGGCAGACAGACCGCTTCGAACAGCTCGTCGGCGCGCGCGGTGAGCGAAAAATCGTCGGAAAAAGGCAGTAGGTCGCGCCTCGTCGTGCAGACCGCGGCCCGAATGCCGCCGAGCAGGGAGTCGGCGCTGTCCTTCTTTGCGGCGAGCACGTTGACGCAGCGCGGAACTCCCGCAAGCAGATCTGCATGAGAGAGCGTATTGCCGATCAGGACGTTGAGAGTCAGCCGTTTGAGCCGCGCCATCGGGTAGCGTTTGACCTTCGCGAGTTCGAGATAGTCGGACAGACAAGTCGCTTCGGATGCGGCGCGGCGCAGCCTGTCGGACAGCCCTTCGCGGTCGTCGTGGACGCCGCTTTGGGCGTGCGGGACAAGGTATTTGATCAGCGCGAACAGTTTCTCGTCTCTTGCGGAGAACGAGGACGAAAAGTCGGCGATCGAACGTGCGACAAAGTCGGGGACGGAGGAGGAGACATCCTTGCCCGCGAGCGCGTCTTTGCGTACTTGCGACGAGGTCGGGGCGAGGCGTTCGTCAAAGCCGGGGCGTGCGGTCGTGTCATATGAAATTTTCGTACCCGTGTCGATTATCGCCTTGATATATTCAATGCCGAGCACATTGTTCGGGGCGTCGATGACCTGCGCGGCGGCGCGCTCGCGAGCGGTCGAAGCACAGGCGTTAGCCGCCGCCGAGAGCGCGGACGGGTAGTTCATCCCCGTAGCCATGAGCTGTGCGACCTCGGCGTTGACGGCGCTTGACGCGAGCAGTTTCGCCGCGTCTTTCAGAAGGTCGGCGTCGCCGCATTCGCTGCCGAACAGCAGCGTCGTATCCCCGCCGAGCGCGTTTGCGATCGCGACCGCACCGGCGGCGAATTGAGGCGCGCCGGTCAACGTGTATTGCGCGGGCAGTTCGAGGACGAGGTCAGCGCCTGCGCGCACCGCGTGGACGGCGCGGGTGTATTTGTCGAGCAGCGCGAGCTCGCCGCGTTGGACGACGCTTCCGCTCATTATGCAGACGACGGCGTCCGCCCTCTCCCGAGCGAGAGAGAGCAGACGGGCGTGCCCGTTGTGCAGAGGATTGAATTCGCAGACGATCGCGGCAAGTTTCATTTTTGTTTTCCTTGCGCGCAAGTGCGCCAATCTTTTTGACAAATGCGCGCGACGAAGTTATAATGTTATCGTAATCATATTGTACACCAAAACGCCGCGGAAACAAAGCGTTTTGCGGGAAGGAGTAATTATGAACAAAATCATTTCCGGCATCATCGACAAGGCAAAGACCCTGCGCAAGACCATCGTGCTCGCCGAGGGCGAAGAACCGCGCACCGTCCGCGCCGCCGAGATCATCACCAAAAACGGTATCGCCGACATCATCTTGCTCGGCAACAAGGACAAGCTCGCGCAGATGTATCCCGACGTGGATCTGTCGCTGTGTACCGTCGTCGATCCCGCGACCGCGGACATCGAGGACTTTGCCGGCGAGTTCTACGAACTGCGCAAGGCGAAGGGCATGACTCTCGAAGAGGCGAGGGTGCAGATGCGCAAGTATCTCAACTTCGGCGCGATGATGACGCGCAAGGGCATGGCGGACGGCATGGTCGCCGGCGCGATCAATTCGACCGGCAACGTGCTCCGTTCGGGGCTTCAGATCGTCAAGACAAAGCCGGGCATCAAGACGGTGTCCAGCTGCTTTATCATGTGCTTTGAGGGCACCTACTACAAGGACAGAGATGTGTTGATCTTCGGTGACTGCGCGGTCAACATCGATCCTACCGCCGAACAGCTCGCGGACATCGCGATCTCGTCCGTCGCGTCGGCGAAGTCGCTCGCCGGCATAGACGATCCGCGCGTGGCGATGCTGTCCTTCTCGACTAAGGGCAGCGCAAAGCATGCCAACGTCGACAAAGTGGTCGAGGCGACCGCTCTCGTCAAACAGCGCGATCCCGGGCTCGCCGTGGACGGCGAACTGCAACTCGACGCGGCGATCGTCCCGTCGGTCGCGATGCTCAAAGCGCCCGGCAGCGACGTCGCGGGCAAGGCGAACATCTTGATCTTCCCCGATCTGCAATCGGGCAACATCGGCTACAAGCTCACGCAGAGGTTCAGCGGCGCGGTCGCGATCGGCCCCATCTGCCAGGGCTTTGCCAAGCCGGTCAACGACTTGTCGAGAGGCTGCACCTCCGACGACATCGTCGCCGTCGTCGCTATGACCGCGGTCCAGGCGTCGCAAGAATAACAAAGAGGCAAAAATGAAAGTATTGGTCATCAACGCGGGCAGTTCGTCCGTCAAATATCAACTCATCCAAACGGACGACGAGAGCGTCGTCGCCAAGGGCGGCATCGAGCGCATCGGCATCCCCGGTTCCAACCTGTCGCAGACGGTCGGCGGCAAAAAGTATGAGGTCGCAAAAGACCTTGCCGATCACAATGCGGCGTTCGAGCTCATGCTGAGCTGTCTGACTTCGCCCGACTTCGGCGGCGCGGTCAAGGACATCTCCGAGATCGAGGCGATCGGTCACCGCGTGCTTCACACGGGCACCGACTTCCACGGTTCGGTCGAGGTGGACGCCGAGGTCGAGAGGCTGCTGCGTGAGAACATCCATCTCGGTCCGCTGCATATGCCCGCCAACATCGCCGGTATCGACGCCTGCATCAAGGCGCTGCCGGGCGTGCCCAACGTCGCCGTGTTCGACACTGCGTTCCACACGACGATGCCCGACAAGGCGAGCATGTACGCGATCCCCTATGAGGACTACGAGCAGTTCAAGATCAAGAAGTACGGCTTCCACGGCACTTCGCACAAGTACGTTTCGGGCTGCGCGATCGACTACCTCAAGTCCAAAGGGCTGCCGTGGGACAAGATCGTCACCTGTCACCTCGGCAACGGTTCGTCGATCACCGCGGTCAAGGACGGCAAGAGCGTCGACACCTCGATGGGAATGACTCCGCTCGAGGGCGTGCCGATGGGTACGCGCAGCGGCGATATCGACGCGTCCGTCGTCGAGATGCTCTGCTCGTGGAAGGGGATGACCCCTCAACAGGTCGTCACCTATCTCAACAAGCAAAGCGGCTTCCAAGGCGTCAGCGGCGTCAGCAGCGACAGCCGCAACGTGCTCGAAGCGGCGGAGAAGGGCAACTACCGCGCGCAGCTGGCGATGGACATGTTCACCTACCGCGTCAAGAAGTACATCGGTTCCTACGCGGCGGCGATGGGCGGTCTCGACTGCATAGTCATGACGGGCGGCATCGGCGAGAACAGCGGGCCGTTGCGCAAGGGGATACTCGAAGGTTTGGAATTCCTCGGCGTAAAGCTTGACAAAGACGTCAACGCCGGGGTGAAACAACCCAAAGGGACGCACGAGATCAACGCCGCGGATTCGCGAGTGAAGATCCTTGTCATCCCGACCAACGAAGAGCTCGTGATCGCGAGAGAGACGCGCGACGTCGTCACCGCGGCGAAAAGATGAGCTTTCGGGCGCAAAAACCCGTGCAAATCGTTTGACAAACGCAAGCAAACCATTTATAATACGATAGCAACGAGAAAGTAAGGAGGTGTCCGAACATGGCAGTACCCAAGGGAAAAACGTCCAAGGCAAGGAAGCACAGCAGGTCGGCTAATTGGAAGCTGAGCGCTCCCGCGATGGTGGAGTGCAGTCATTGCCACGAGCTCAAGCTCAACCACAGAGTCTGCGACAACTGCGGTTATTACGACGGCAAGCAAGTCGTTACGGTGGATACCGGCGCAAAGAAGAACTGAGTTTTTGACAGCATCGGGGACGGCTCGACCGTCCCTGTTGCCGCTGTTTGGTCGGCGTGGACAGCGCCGACAATTTTTTATACGCGTACGCGCGCGCAATTTGATTGCAAAAATCCCGGTGCAAGTTTATAATAGATTGGAAGAGGTGAATTCATGATCATTGCACTCGATGTACACGGCGCCGATCGAGGCGTTGAAGTCGCGGTCGGAGGGGCGCTGCAAGCGCTCGCCGGGCAGAGCGACGTCAAAGTCGTTCTTTGCGGCAGACGTCAGGATGTCGAAGGTGCGCTCGCAGGCAAGCCCTATGACAAGTCGCGCGTCACGATCCTTGATTGCGGCGAGCCGGTGACCAACAACGATCATCCCGGGATCGTCGTCAGGCGCAAAAAGGACGCGTCCATGTTCCGCGCGCTCGAACTCGTCAGGGACGGTGAGGCGGACGCGGCGGTCAGCGCGGGCAACACCGGCGCTCTTTTGGCGGGCGTCAACATCATTTTGAAAAACGTTCCTCACGTCAAGCGTGCGACCATGGCGAGCGTCGTCACGTCGCTTGACGGCACTCCCACACTCATCACCGATATGGGCGCCAACGTCGATTGCGAGCCGCAGCGGCTGATGGCGTTTGCGATCATGGGCAGCGTATATATGAACAAAGTGTTCGGCATACGCGCGCCCAAGGTCGCTTTGCTCAACAACGGCTCCGAGCGCGAGAAGGGCAACAAGCTGGTGCTCGCTACGCGCGATCTGCTCGAGGCGAGCACGCTCAACTATGTCGGCTATGTCGAGCCGACCGAGCTGATGAGCGGCAAGGCGGACGTCATCGTCACCGACGGCTTTGCCGGTAACATGGCGATCAAGTCGTACGAGGGCATGGCAAAGGCGATGATGTCGGTGATCAAGAGCGGCATCATGGACGGCGGGATCAAGGCGAAATTGGGCTATCTGCTGCTCAAAGGCGTGTTCAGGCGCGTCAAGCGCACGTTCTCGGCGGACGAGGTCGGCGGAGCGGTGTTTTTGGGCGCGAACGGGGTCGTCGTCAAGACCCACGGTTCGAGCACGGAGGAGAGCTATTGCAAGAGCATCCTCAATGCGGGCAAACTCGTCGAAAAGGGCGTAGTCGCCGCGATAGCGGAAGGGATCGCTGATCATGACGGCGACATCGATTGAAAAGAAGATAGGCTACACGTTCAAAGACAAAAAGCTGTTGACCACCGCGTTGACGCACGGCTCGTACGCGCATCTGCACGGCGGCGACAGCTATGAGAGGATGGAATACCTGGGCGACGCGCTGCTCGACTTCATCGTCGCGGAGGCGCTGTATCTGCGCTTTCCCAAAGCGGACGAGGGCGAGCTGACCAAGCGGCGCATCGCGCTCGTTTCCGAACAGCCGCTCGCGGCGGCGTCGCGCCGTCTCGGGTTGGAGAGCGAGGTCAGGGTGCTCGCGCATCACATGGGCAAGGATTCGGTGCTGTCGGACGTCTTCGAGTCGTTGACGGCGGCGATCTATCTCGACGGAGGGGCGGAACCGGCGCGCAAGTTCGTCTTGGGCGCGCTGTCGGACGTCCCCGCGAGCAGGGAGGAGAGGGACGAAAAGTCCGCTCTTTACGAAGAATACGGTCAAGAGAGGGTGCGTTTTGTCGAAGAGGGGCGCAAAGGCCCCGCGCACAGACCGAGTTTCACCATGGCGCTGTACATTGACGGACGCCGCGTCGCGCAAGCCGAAGGCTCGTCCAAAAAGGAAGCCGAAAAGGAGTGCGCAAGACGCTTTTTCGAAAACAGATAAGGAGAAATATGAACCTCAAAAAAATCGAAGTATACGGATTCAAGTCGTTTGCCGACAGGTTGACGATCGACTTCAACGAAGGGGTCACCGGCATCGTCGGTCCCAACGGCTGCGGCAAGAGCAACGTCGTCGACGCGATCCGTTTTGTGCTGGGCGAACAATCGCCCAAAAACCTGCGCGCAGGCAAGATGACGGACGTCATCTTCGGCGGCACGGAGAAAAACCGCAAGTCGCTGTCCTTCTGCCAAGTCAGCCTTTATATCGACAACACGCAGCGCATCTTCCCCAAAAGTCCGTTTGACGAGGTCATCATCTCGCGTAAATTGTTCAAGTCGGGGCAGAGCGAGTATTTGCTCAACAACGAGACGGTAAGGCTCAAAGACATCCTCGACCTCATCCGCGACACCGGTGTGGGCAAGGACGGTTACAGCATCGTCGGACAGGGCAAGATCGACGAGATCATGAACGCCAAGCCCGAGAACAGGCGCGCGATCTTCGAGGACGCGGCGGGAATTTTGACCTACAAGATGCGCCGCAACGAGACGATCAAAAAGCTCAACAACGCCAATGACAGCATCGAGAAGCTCAAGATCGCGCTCGACGGGCTCGAAAAGCAGCTGGGGCCGCTCGCCAAACAGCGCGAGGCGGCGCTCAAATTCCGCGACCTCAAGAGCAGGCTTCTCGTGTTGGAGACGAACGAGTTCCTCGCGCGCTCGGACGGCGGCGAAGAGGAAAAGCGCAAGCTCGGCGAAGAGATCGCCCGTCTTGCGGTCGAGCAGGAGACGATCGAGCGCGACCTCGCGGCGATCGACGCGGAGTACAATTCAAAGACCGCCGACAGGCACAACACCGACATCTTGATAGGCAAGATGCGCGACGAATTGACCGAACTTGCGGTCGAGCAGGAGAAGATGCTCGGCAAGGGCAATACGCTCGGCGAGCGCATCAAGAACTATGAGGAGCGCAAAAAAGAGGAAGAGGCGCGCTCCGTCTCGCTCGAAGGTCAGATCGAGAAGAAAAAGGAAGAACTCGCCGACCTCATGAACCATCTCGCGATGGCGAACGAGGACAAGGACGAGCTGTCGCGCGAGATCAAGGGCAAAGAGAGCGCTCACGACGCGCTCGTCGCCGAGATCACCGCGCGCGAAAACGAGATAGAGGCGGCGAACCGCGCTATGCTCGACGCGATGGCGAGCATAGCCGACATCAAGGCGGACAAGGGCAAGCTGAGCGCGGAGCGCGAAGGCGCCGAAGCGCGCATTCAAGAGGTAGAAGAGGAGATCGCTTCGCTCGAGAACGCGCTCGACGAACAGCGCGCCGAAAAGGGTAGGCTCGAGCAGTCCGTCGCCAAAAAGAGCGCGCAATTGGACAAGTTGAAGCGCAACAAGGACGAGGTCGCCCACGAGGTCGCAAAACTCGACCTGAACATCAACGACAAGCGCAGACGCATCAATATGCTCGAACAGAACATCGCCGCGATGGACAGCAGGTCGAAGGCGGTCTACGAGCTGGGCTTTGCGCCGGGATGCAAGCTGGTGAGCGCGGCGAGGAGCGTGCCCGCGGTCGCATCCAAGATCATGGGACTGATCTGCGACATCATCGCGGTGCCCGAGCAATACGGCGAGGCGATCGCCGCGGCGCTGGGCGGCGCGCTGTACAACGTGGTCACGCGCGATCCGGCGGACACCAAGGTATTGATAGATTTCATGCGCGCACGCGGGCTGGGACGCGCGACGTTCCACCCGTTGACGACGTGCAAGGCGGCTGAGCTGAGCGCCTATCAGACGGCGGTCTTGAACGAGAGAGGCTGTCTCGGGGTCGCGAGCCGCCTGATCAAGTACGACGCCAAGTACGCGAACGTGATCAGCAGTCTGTTGGGCAGGACGGTCATTGTCGACACCTATGACAACGCGGTCGCGATCAACCGCAAGTATCCCAACCTCGTGAGGATGATCACGCTGGGCGGCGAGATGTTCGCGACGACGGGCGCGATCACGGGCGGATCTGCCGCGGCGGGCGCGAATCGTCTCAAATCGGAGAGCGACATCGCAAAGGCGAACGAAGAGGTCAAGCAAAAGAAGCAGGAAAAGGAATCGCTCGAGCGCATGCTCAAAAACGATCTCAACGATCTGAGAGAATACAAAGCGCAGCTTGACGAATACGAGTCGGACGTCAAGGCGGCGGAAGTCGCGTTCGCGAAAGAGAACGAGCGGCTCAAAAACATCGCCGCGAAGATAGACGAACTGACCGCCTCGATCGACAACAACAAGTCCGTCATCGAGATCTTGAAGGGCAAGATCAAGGCGATCGATCTCAATTTGGGCGAGATCGACAAGAGCGAGAGCGACGTTTCGGGCGCGCGTTCGCAGGCGGACGACGCGGCGGCGAAGCATCGCGAGCAATTTGAAGAAAAGAAGAGGACGCGCGACAGATACGCGGACGAGCTGTCCGGCTTGCGCGTCGAACTTGCGACCGCGGAGTCCAACATCCAAAAGGTGCAGGAGAACGTCGACCGCGTCAAGGGCGAGTTGGACGAGCTCAAAGCGTCGCTTGCCGAGTGCAAGGCAAAGATCGACAGCATCGTCGACGGGCTTGAAAAGGCAAAGCGCGGCGCGGAGGACGTGTCCGTCGCCGACGTATACAAGCCCAAGTTGGAGAGGCTCAGGAAGGACATAAGTTCCGCCGAGCAATATCGTTTGACGATCGACGACGTCATCGCCAAGCTGACGGCGCGCAAGGACGTCATTCAGACCAAGGCGGTCAAGGTCGGTTCGGACAAGGCGAAGAAGGAGTCCGCGCTCGAGCGCATCGACGACGCGATCAACACGCTGCTCGAGAGGCTGAGCGAGGAGTATATGATCCACAGCTACGAAGAGGCGGCGGCTCATCGCGTGCCTGACTTCGACCGCGAGGCCGCGGCGGGCGAGATCACCCGGTTGAAGCGCGAAAAGAGCGCGCTCGGCAACGTCAACTTGGATTCCATACAAGATTACGACACGGTCAGCGTTGAGTACGAGAGCCAAAAGAAGGAGTACGACGACCTGATCGCCGCGCGCGCCGACTTCGAGAAGATCATCAACGATCTGTCCAACCAAATGCTCTATCAATTCAACACCGAGTTCGCCAAGATCCAGGACAACTTCCAAGAGATCTTCAAGGAACTGTTCGGCGGCGGCACCGGCAAGCTGGAGCTCGAGGTCCCCGAGGACGGGGATATGCTCGAGGCGGGCGTCGAGATCTACGCTCAGCCGCCGGGCAAATTGCTCAAGAGCATGTCGCTGCTGTCGGGCGGCGAAAAGGCGCTGACCGCGATCGCGATCCTGTTCGCGATATTGCGTCTGCGTCCGATGCCGTTCGTCATCCTCGACGAGACCGAGGCGGCGCTCGACGACACCAACGTCGAGGTGTTCGCGCGGTATCTGCACAAGTTCAGCAGCACGACTCAATTCATCGTCGTCACACACCGCAAGCCGACGATGGAGCTCGCCGACAGACTGTACGGTGTGACGATGCAGGAGAAGGGCGTGTCGACGGTGGTCAGCGTCACCTTGTCCGAGGCGGTCAAGCACAGTTCAAACGATTGAGGTGAAAATGGGCATATTTTCAAAGATAGCGCAAGCGCTCAAAAAGACTAAAGAGAACTTTTCCAAAAAGATGTATGCGCTGTTTGCGGGGCGTGCGCTCGACGACGATTTCTATGACGAGCTCGAGGCGATCCTGATCGGCGCGGACGTCGGCGTGACGGCTGCGGAGCAGATCATCGAGGACTTCCGCGACGCGTGCTATCGCGAAAAGGTCAAGACGCCCGAGCAGGGCAGAGACCTGCTCAAACGCATCATGACCGACGCGATAGACTATGAGATCGCGCCGTACGAGTATCCGCTGGTCATCCTTGTCGCCGGGGTCAACGGCGTGGGCAAGACGACCGCGTTGGGCAAGCTCGCCAAATACTTCACGACCAAGGGCAAGTCAGTCGTGATGGCGGCGGCGGACACCTTCCGCGCGGCGGCGGCGGAGCAGCTCGAGGTCTGGGGCGAGCGCGCGGGCGTGCGCGTGATACGTCACGAAGAGGGCAGCGACCCGGCGGCGGTCGTATACGACGCGATCGCGTCGGCGAAGGCGAAGAACACGGACGTTGTGTTGATCGACACCGCAGGAAGGCTGCAAAACAAGAAGAATTTGATGAACGAACTCGCCAAGATCAACAAGGTCGTCGGCAGGGAATATCCCGACTGCGACTACCGCACCTACATCGTCATCGACGCGACGACGGGACAGAACGCGCTGTCGCAAGTCGAGGCGTTTGACGAGATCATCGACATGGACGGCATCATCCTCAACAAGCTGGACGGCACTGCAAAGGGCGGGGTCGTGTTCGCGATCTCGGCGGAGCGCGAGCTGCCCGTAGTGTTCGTCGGCGTGGGCGAGGGCATCGACGATCTCGAGGAGTTCGACGCGGGGGCGTTCATCGACGCTTTGTTTGAATAACGCACACAGGGAGGAAAAATTATGGACAGAGCAAGCGACAGGTTCGCGCTGGCGGACGGCAACTTCATCCCGTGTCTCGGCTTCGGGACCTACTTGATCGACGACCCGATCGTCGCCTATCGCAGCGTCGCGGACGCGCTCGAGCTGGGCTATCGCCACATCGACACCGCGGCGATCTACCGCAACGAAGAGAGCGTCGGCAAGGCGGTCAGGGACAGCGGTTTGTCCCGAAGCGAAATTTTTGTGACGTCAAAGGTATGGGCGAGCGAACACGGCTACGACCGCGCCTCGCGCGCGATAGACGCGTCGCTCAAACGCCTCGGTTTGGACTATATGGACATGTGCCTCGTCCATTGGCCCGCCAACGCCAAGAATTACAGCGATTGGCAGGCGGTCAACGCCGACACATGGCGCGCGCTCGAACAGGCGAAGGCGGACGGCAAGGTCAAGACGATCGGCGTCAGCAACTTCCTCGTGTCCCACCTTGTCAGCTTGCAGGACAATTGCCGCATCATGCCCGCGGTCGATCAGATCGAGTATCACCCCGGGCTGCTTCAGCCCGAGACGGTCGCGTTTTGCAAGAGCAACAACATCTTGGTCGAGGCGTGGAGCCCGATCGGCAGAGCGAGGCTTTTGGACGACCCGACGCTCAACTCGATCGCGCACAAGCACGGCAAGTCGGTCGCGCAAGTGTGCGTCAAGTTCGCGCTGTCGCAAGGGGTGCTGCCTCTGCCCAAGAGTACGCACAGGGCGCGCATGGCGGAGAACGCCGATATCTTCGACTTCGAGCTGGATTGGTCGGACATCGGCGACATCGAGGGGATGGAAGAGGGCAAGCGATACGGCTCTCACCCCGACGAACAAAACTTTTGCGCAGAGTGAAACTCTCGCCGTCCGAAAGGGCGGCGAATTTTTACGCGACAATTGTAAACCAATGCGCGAAATAAGTTTACAATGTCTCGTTTCTATGCTATAATGTCGCCATGAAAGAGACTACGTTGAAGCGGACAAAGTTGATCGCATTGATCGCGCTGTTTGCGGCGCTGGCGGCTGTCGGGGCGTTTGTCAAGATCCCGATCGGCACGGTGCCGGTGACGCTGCAATTCGCGTTTTGCAATTTGGCGATGTTGCTGCTCGGGTGGAAGTGGGGGACGGTGAGCATCGCCGTCTATCTCGTCTTGGGGCTGGTCGGCGTGCCCATCTTCACTTTGGGCGGAGGGCTGGGCTATGTTTTGCAGCCGACGTTCGGCTATCTGCTCGGGTTTGCGCTCGGCTGTCTTGCCGGAGGGGCGGTCTGTTCGCGCGGCGTCAACGGCTTTGCGCGCCGCCTTTGCGGCAGCCTCGTCAACCTTGTCATCGTCTATACGGTCGGGGTGCTCTACCTCGGCTTGATCATGAAGTTTCACTTGGGGAAGGACGTCGACGTCGCGCACATCGTCGTCGCCTACGGGCTTGTGTTCTTGCCCACGGACGCGCTTTGGGCGGCGCTGGGCGCGCTTGCCGCGCCGCGCATTTTGCCCTACGTTTGGGGGCGCGACTCCGCCGAGGTCAAACGCCTCGACCCCGTCGACGGCTACCTTCGCCGCATAACTTCGGGCGGCATGTTGACCGAGAGGGAATTGCGCAAGTTGAGGCATGTCCGCCTGCCGCGGTTGTGCGATGCGGCGCGCCGTTTGCAATGCGTAGCGCAAGCGAAGAGATGTCAAACGGAGCAAAGCGACGTCTCGTTAAATATGCCTTTAACGGACACGGGCACCGAAAAATCACTTGCGCAGAGCAATGGCGACGACGGCTTGACTCCCGTCGTCATTGCTCCGAAAGAGAAGTTCAAAGACTTCGTCCGAGACCTTGCCGCCGCGGCGCGCTCGGGCGCAACGCACGTCGTCATCGACGTCGGTGAAGAGGGCGGCAAGGGCGTCTCGCCTCACGACTTGCGCCGCCTCATCGCGACCGCGCGCTTTGCGCTGCCGCTTGCTCATATCGCAGTGCGAGGGACTTGCGACCGCGCCCTCTTGCGCTGCGGCGCGGACGATGCCGACCGCGGCGGCGCGAGCGTGAAAATTTGAATTTTTCACTCAAAACCACGGGATTTTGTCCACATTTGATACTTTTTGCACAAAAGGCTTGAAATTGTCGCCGATAGATAGTATCATAATACATATAATGTCATTGGGCGGCGCGCGCCGTCCGAGGAGAGAAGGTATGCAAAAAGTCAGGAAGGCGGTCATCCCCGCCGCCGGATTCGGTACGAGATTTTTGCCGGCGACAAAGGCGCTCCCCAAAGAGATGCTTCCCATTGTCGACACTCCCACGCTGCAATATATCGTAGAAGAGGCGGTCGCCAGCGGCGTCACCGAGATCCTCATCATCTTGGGCAAAAACAAAAAGTGCATCGAGGACCACTTCGACATCGCCGTCGAGCTGGAACAGATCCTCGAAAGACAGGGCAAAAAAGACTATCTCAAAATGATCCGCGACATCGCCGACATGGCGCACATCCACTACGTCCGCCAAAAGGAGATGAACGGGTCGGGCAAGGCTGTGCTCGAAGCCGAGGCGTTCATCGCCGGCGAACCCTTTGCGGTCATGTTCGGCGACGACATCGTCTACAATCCCCAAAAACCCTGCCTTGCGCAATTGATCGACGCGTTCGAGAACACGGGCAAATGCATCTTGGGCTGCCAGGAAGTCCCCGAGAAGGAGACCTTCAAATACGGCATCGTCAAGCCCGGCGCGGTCAAGGGCAGATATTCCGAGGTCAAACAGATCGTCGAAAAGCCGGCTCCCGGCACCGCCCCCTCGCGCCTCGCCAGCATCGGCAGATATGTGTTCACCGCCGACATCTTCGACCTCATCAAACAGTCCAAACCCTCAAAGGGCGGCGAGGTCTACCTCACCGACGCGATCGAGATGATGGCGGCTTCGACAGGCGTCTATGCCTACAACTTCGAGGGCAGACGCTACGACGTCGGCGACAAGCAGGGCTTCCTCGAGGCGACGATCGAGTATGCGCTGCGCGACGGCGCGCTCAAAGAAGGGCTTGCCGACTATCTCAAAAAGCTGGTCCCCACGCTTGATTGACAAATTTGCAAAATTCGCGGCACATGTCGCGAATTTTTGCGCTCTGAACGGGTGAATATGCAATTCGGCACAAAGAGACTCAAATTTCTGTATTTTGCGATCAAACTCGCCGTCATCGCCGTCATCGGCGCGGCGATGAGCTATTGCGCGCACCTCGTCTTTTGGCGTATGCTGGGCGGACAAGCCTCGATCGGCGTGCTGTCCGCGTTTGTCGGCGGCGTCTGCGGAGCGATCCTGCTCGCCGCGGCGGTGTTCGCGATCCTTTGGGGCGTCGAGCGCAAAAAGGACGTCCCCAAGCCGAGCATTGCCGAGGCGGAGGCACTGTTTTGCGTCAAGACATGCGTCCCTCTCGCCGCAGGGAGAGAGGTCGACGAGATCGCCAAAGAGGGCGACGCCGGCGGCGTATTGTGTCTGCAATCGACATTGATGATCGCGACCGCCGTCCAATTCCTCGCGCTGATCGTCAAGACGACTTTGACCGCGACGACGTGGGTGTCGCTCGCGCTCGCGGTGCTGCTCGCGATCACGATCATTGTCGGGCAGGCAAAGCGCGTCAAGCAACCGCCGCTCGACGCCGACGCGCTCGTGCGCAAACTCGCCGAGTACCGCGCGCTCAACCCCAAACCGCCCAAGGGCAAAAAGGGCGGCGACGGGCAGCCCGCGCCCGAAGAGCCGCGCGAAACTTCGCGGCAACGCGGAGAAGAAGTCCCCTCGGACGAACCCCCGAGCGACGGCGATGAAGACCGCGAAAACAGCCTTTGAAATCAGCTTGAATTTTTGCTTGACTAATAATATATTTGTGAGTATAATGGTTGTTGCATAAATAAAGGAGAGGTGAACGACATGAAAGAGAGCATTCAGCCCCAATATCACGACGTCGTCGTCCAGTGCAGCTGCGGAGCCAAATTCGTCTGCGGCACGACCAAGGATACCGACGTGATCAAAGTCGAAGTTTGCAACAAGTGCCATCCCTTCTATACCGGCAAGCAAAAGCTGGTGGATACGGGCGGCAGGGTCGATAAGTTCAAGAAGCGTTACGGCATGTGAGCTACGATGGTGCAAGAGCTTATCTTGCACCATATTTTTTAAGGAGACGCAATGGCGAGAAAGAGATGTACTTCGATAGGCGGTCAAGCGGTCATCGAGGGCGTCATGATGCGCGGCACGCGCAGTATGGCGACCGCAGTCCGCGACGAAAAGGGCAACATCGTCGTCGAAAGCAAGTATATCAAACCCACAAAGGACAAGAATTTTCTGTTCCGTACCCCGTTTTTGCGCGGGATCTTCAACTTCGTCGGGACGATGTTCATGGGCGTGGGTACGCTTTTGCGCTCGGGCGAAGTCTTTGACGGCGAAACTCAGCCGAGCAAGGTCGAAAAGTGGTTCGCCAAGACCTTCAAGGTCGACGTTTTCAGCGTGGTGATGGCGTTCGCGGTCGTCGTGGGCGTCGCGCTGTCGCTGCTTTTGTTTTATTTTCTGCCCCAACTCGCGGTCACCGGCATCGCCGCCCTGTTCAAGATCGACACCGACGCCAACATAGGCGTTCAGATCGGCATGAACTTGCTCGAAGGCGCGATCCGTATGCTCATCTTCGTCGCATATATCGCCGCGACCGCGCTGATGAAGGACGTGCGCCGCACCTATATGTACCACGGCGCAGAGCACAAGACCATCAGCTGCTATGAGCACGGGCTCGAATTGACCGTCGAGAATGCGCGCACGATGTCCACGATCCACGACCGCTGCGGCACGACGTTCATGTTTTTGACGATGGTCATCAGCGTGCTCGTGTTTTCGCTGACCGGCTGGTCCGATCAACTGTGGCTGCGCCTGCTGCTCAGGCTCGCGCTCATCCCCATTGTCGCCGGCATCAGCTATGAAGTGCTCAAATTCCTCGCCAAGTTCGACAACAAGCTCGTCCGCGTCATCAAGGCGCCCGGGCTCGCGCTCCAAAAATTGACCACTCGTCAGCCGAGCGATGACATGCTCGAGGTCGCGATCGCCGCGTTCAAGACGGTGCAGGCGATGGACGAGGACCCCAATTTGCCCGAGCTGCGCTTTGACACCAAGCTGCTCGCGCACAAGGTGCAAAAGCATGTCGTCGAAGTGTGCGGCGGAGACGAGGCAAAGGCGAAAGAGATCATGTGCGCGGTGCTCGCCGTCTCGCCCGAAGAGCTGGAGCACGTCAGCCACATCAAGCACTCCAAGGCGGAACTCATGCTCATGATCGCCAAGGGCGAAGCCGACCTTGAAGCAGAACGCGAAAAGGCGCTCGCCGCAAAGGCGGAAGAGGAGAGGCAGCTCGCCGCGTCCGAGACCGAAGAGACGGAGCAGCCGCAAGACGAGTGCGACGAAAAGACGGACGGAGAAGAGGGCGAGTGATCGCGCTCAAAGAGATCTTGAAACAAGTCGATTCGCTGCTCGCCGGCACAAACGCCGACGGCAGCGAACGCGAATGGATAGCCTGCGAGGCGCTCGGGATCAAGCGCGGAGCGCTGCCGCTCGTGCGCGAGGTGAGCGAGGAACAGGCGAAAAAGATGATAGACTACGCGCGTGAGCGCGCGACCGGCAGACCGCTGTGGCAAGTGTTCGGCTACGCCGAGTTTTGCGGCATGAGGATCGAGGTCGGCGAAGGGGTGCTCTGTCCGCGTCCCGAGACGGAAGAGCTCGTAGAGCGGGCGGCGGCGTATTGCTGCCCCGGGGTGAAGGCGCTTGATCTGTGCACCGGCAGCGGATGCATCGCGATCGCGCTTGCTAAGACGGGCGCGGATGTGACCGCGAGCGACATCTCCGAGCGCGCGCTCGAAATCGCGGCGCGCAACGCCGAGGCGAACGGCGCAAAAGTGCGCTTTTTGCTGTCCGACATTTGGGAGAACATAGACGGCAGATTTGACGTGATCGTCTCCAATCCGCCATATATCCCGACCGAACAGATCGCGTCGCTCGACCGCGAGGTGCGCGACTTTGAGCCGCATTGCGCTTTGGACGGCGGAGAGGACGGCTTGAAATTCTATCGAGAGATAGCGAAGGGGCTCGCCGCTCACCTCGAAGAGGGCGGCATATTGCTCGTCGAGATGGGCGCGGAGCAGGGCGAAGCGATCAAAGCGATGTTCGCGCCGTTCGGCGAGGTGAAGATCGTCAAGGATATCGAAGGCAGGGACAGGATCGCGGCGGTGAGAATATGTGGGAAAAATTGAAAAAACTGAAAGACAGGTTCGACGAATTGACCCGGCAGCTGTCCGATCCCGACGTGATCGCGGACACCGTCCGCTGGCAGAGCGTCGTCAAAGAGCGTTCGTCGCTCGAGAGCGCGGTCGCGCTTTACGACGAATGGCTCGAATGCGACAAGTCGGAGCGCGAGTGCCGCGAGATCATCGAGGACGGCTCGGACAAGGAGATGTGTGCGCTTGCCCGCGAGGAGTTGACCTCGGTCGAGGCGCGTAAAGAAAAGCTGGAAGAAGAGCTCAAATTCGAGCTTTTGCCCAAGGACCCAGACGACGACAAGAACGTCATCATGGAGTTCCGCGCCGGCGCCGGCGGCGAGGAGGCGAGCCTGTTCGCGGCGGTGCTTTTGAGGATGTACACGCGCTTTGCCGAGCGCATGCGCTGGAAGGTCAAACAGATCGAACTCAACGCGACCGACCTCGGCGGAGTCAAAGAGGCGGTGATCGGCATCAGCGGCAAGGGCGCGTACAGCAAGCTCAAATACGAGAGCGGCGTGCACCGCGTTCAGCGCGTGCCCGAGACGGAGTCGCAGGGGCGCATCCACACCTCGACCGCGACCGTCGCGGTCATGCCCGAGATGGACGACGTCGACGTCAAGATCGACGAGCGCGACCTCAAAATAGATACCTACCGCAGCGGCGGAGCGGGCGGACAATATGTCAACAAGACGGAGTCGGCGATCCGCATCACGCATTTGCCGACCGGCATAGTCGTCACTTGCCAGGACGAAAAGTCGCAGGCAAAAAACCGCGAGAGCGCGATGAAGGTGCTCAAAGCGCGCGTGTACGACCATTTCAAGAACAAGGCGGAGAGCGAATACGCCGCAGGGCGCAGGTCGCTGATCGGCACCGGGGACCGCTCGGAGCGCATCCGCACCTACAACTATCCGCAGGGCAGGGTGACCGACCACCGCATCAACCGCACGCAATACGACCTCGAGGACTTCCTCGACGGCGATCTGTTCGAGATGACGGACGCGCTGGCGCTTGCGGACAAGAACGCGCTGCTCGCGCAACAATGAAAACAAACCTTTTTTGAGAGGCAGGATATGATCAAGTACAGCAACGAAAAGAACCTCTTGCTCGAGAGCAATTGGAAGCCCTTTTTGCAGGACGTGGACAAGCCCAACCTGTTTCGCGACCTGTTCGAGTACGACAGCGTGCCCAAGGTCGCTTTCAACTTCCGTCAGACTCCGATGGATATGCCCGACGAAATTTGGATCACCGACACCACGTTCCGCGACGGACAGCAGTCGACGTCTCCGTTCACCGTCGAGCAGATCGTCGAACTGTACAAGCTGCTCCACAAGCTGGGCGGCCCCAAGGGCATAATCAGACAGAGCGAGTTCTTCCTCTATACCGAAAAGGACCGCAAGGCTGTCGAAAAGTGCATGGAGCTGGGCTACGACTTCCCGCAGGTCACAAGCTGGATCAGAGCCAACGAAAAGGACTTCGAGCTCGTCAAACAGATGGGCATCAAGGAGACGGGCATCCTCGTCAGCTGCTCCGACTACCACATCTTCAAAAAGATGAACCTCACGCGCAGTCAGGCAAAGGAAAAATATCTGTCCATCGTCAAGGCGGCGCTCGACAGAGGCATCGTCCCGCGCTGCCACTTCGAGGACATCACCCGCGCCGACTTCTACGGCTTCGTCGCGCCGTTCGCGTACGAGCTGATGAAGCTGCGCCAAGAGAGCGGCATCGACGTCAAGATCAGGGCGTGCGACACCTTGGGCTACGGCATCAGCTATCCCGGCGTCACGCTGCCGCGCAGCGTCCCGGGCATCATCAGCGGTCTCAAATACTACGCCGAGGTCCCCAGCGAGCTGCTCGAATGGCACGGTCACAACGACTTTTACAAGGTCGTCACCAACGCTACGACCGCATGGCTGTACGGCTGTTCGTCCGTCAACTGCTCGATGCTCGGCATCGGCGAGAGGACGGGCAACTGTCCGCTCGAAGCGATGGCGATCGAGTATGCGTCGCTCAAAGGCACGGACGACGGTATGGACTTTACCGTCATCACCGACATCGCCAGATACTTTGAGGATTCGCTCGGCTACATCATTCCGCCGCAGACGCCGTTCGTCGGCAAGTCTTTCAACACGACGCGCGCCGGCGTGCACGCGGACGGGCTGCTCAAAGACCAGGAGATCTACAACATCTTCAACACCGAAAAATTGCTCAAAAAGCCGCCGCTCGTCTCCGTCGACGCGCACAGCGGGCTTGCAGGCATTGCGTATTGGATGAACGCGTTCTACGCGCTTCCCGACTCGCACAAGGTGGACAAGCACGACCCCATCGTCGTCGCGGTCAAGGAGAGAGTGGACAGAGAATACGAGGACGGACGCACGACCTATATGGGCGACGACGAGCTCGATCAGATCATCATGGCGCTCGATCCCGAGATGCACAAAAAGCTGGTCGTCAAGTCGTATTGAAAAAAATAGCATAAATTTGCAAAACCCTATTGAAAAGGGCGCCGATATAATGTAAAATAGAAGTATAAAGATATCGGAGGTAAATTATGCTTACACTCATCTGCGGGGCGAAAGGCTCCGGAAAGACCAGCCGTATCATCGACAAGGCCAACAAAGACGTCAACGCCGCAAAGGGCGATTGCATCTATGTCAGCGACACCGAGAGATACATGTACGACTTGGACCGCAACGTCAAACTCGTCGACGTCGGGCAGTACGGCATAGACGGCGACGCGTTCGGCCCGTTCGTGTTCGGCGTTATGGCGGGCAGAAGCGACCTCACTAATCTGTACATAGACGGGGTGAGCCGCATCACCGGCAAGTCTCCCGCGGACCTCGAGGGCTTCTATACCAAGCTCGCCGAGATCGCCGAGAGGGACTCGATCGCGGTGGTCGCGACGGTCAGCGCCGCGGCGGACGACTTGCCCGACTACTTGATGAAGTACAAGATCATCTGATCCGAAAGGAGATTTTATGAAATATACCAGCACTCGCGACGCTTCCGTCGCGATAGACAGCGCGCAGGCGATCGTCAACGGGCTGTCTCCCGACGGGGGACTCTATGTCCCCCAATCTTTTCCGGGGCTCAGCCGCGCCGACTTCGACGAACTGTGCGGCATGGATTACCCCGAGAGGGCGGCAAAGGTCATGTCGCTCTATCTCACCGACTTCACCTATGAAGAACTGCTGAGCTATACGCGCAAAGCATACGCGCGCTTTTACGGCGACCCCTGTCCGCTCGTGGGTGTGGACGAGGGGCTGTATGTGCTCGAACTTTGGCACGGTCCGACATGCGCGTTCAAGGATATGGCGCTGACAATGCTGCCGCATCTTCTGACCGCCGCGCGCCGCAAGGTGGGCGAAAAGGACAAGTCGCTGATCATGGTCGCGACGTCGGGCGACACCGGCAAGGCGGCGCTCGAGGGCTTCCGCGATGTCGAGGGGACGGACATCATCGTCTTCTATCCGACGGGCGGCGTCTCCGACATGCAAAAGCGGCAGATGATGACCCAGGAGGGCGAAAACGTCTGCGTCTGTGCGATCGAGGGCAACTTCGACGACACTCAAAGCGCGGTCAAGAACATCTTTGCGGACAAGGATATGGGCGCGAAGTTGCACGAGCGCGGCTTCAAACTGTGCTCCGCCAACAGCATCAATTGGGGCAGGTTGGTGCCGCAGATCGCCTACTATATCTCCGCATATTGCGACCTTCTGAACGAGGGCAAGGTCGAGTTCGGCGACAAGGTCGACTTCTGCGTCCCCAGCGGCAATTTCGGAAACATCCTCGCCGCGTATTACGCGATGAAGATGGGGCTTCCCGTCAACAAGCTGATCTGCGCGTCCAACGTCAACAACGTGCTCACCGACTTTTTCACGACGGGCAAGTACGACATCGAACGTGAGTTCCACAAGACGATCAGTCCGTCGATGGACATCTTGATCTCGTCCAATCTCGAGCGTCTCTTGTTTGAGATCAGCGACCGCAACGCGTCCCTCATCGCAGAGCGCATGGACGCGCTCAAAAAGAAGGGGAGCTATTCCGTCACCAAGGCGGAGCTCAACCGCATGCGCGCGCTGTTCGAGGTCGGCTATGCGGACGACGACGCGACAAAGAGCGCGATCGACGCGGCGATGGATCTGTACGGCTATTTGATGGATACGCACACCGCCGTCGCCTACAACGTGTGGTGTGAATACAACAACGCCTGCCCCGAGGACGAGTGCCCGGCGATCATTGTTTCGACCGCCAATGCGTTCAAGTTCTCCGGCGACGTGCTGACCGCTTTGACCGGCGGCAGGAAAGACGCCGACGCGTTCGAGGATTGCAAAAAACTGTCCGCGTTCTCCGGCGCCGAGATCCCCGAGCCGATCGCCGCGCTCAAAGACAAAAAGATCCGCTTTGACGAGGTCATCGACAAGGCTGCGATCGCAGGCAAGGTGTTGGAGTTCGCCGACGTCTTGGCGGCAAAGGACAAAGCCTGAGCAAAAGCTGCGAAATGCGCCGCGCTCCGCAGGGGCGCGGTTTTTCGTGCCAAAAGTTTCGATAGTGTTGCGACGGAGCGCAAATCGTGCTAAAATGTAGTCAGTACGAAGAGAGGAGAAAATTATGAAAGACGACAAAATGCGCGACGACGCGCCGCGCTCGGGCAGAGCGCAAGCCGTCAAGGCGGCGATCGCCGACGACGTGACAGGCTTTGTCTTGCTGTGCGTAGACGCGGTGTTTTCGCTTGTGCTTCTCGCGAGCGGTTTCAACTTTTTTGCGCTTCCGGCGCTGGTGCTTGCGCTGGTCGACGCGCTCGCGATGTTCGTGCGCGCGCTCAAGGGGCGCGATATAGGCGTCTTTTTGTTTGCGGCGTTCTTTGCCGTCTATGCAAGCATATTTTTGTACTTTCTCATATGGGGCGCGGACAGCTTCGGCAGACGGCTGTGGTGGAACCTCGTGCTGTGCTTTTTCCCGATTGCGCTGACCGCATCGATCCCCGTCGTAAAGAAGTTTTCGGCGGAACGCATTGCGAAATTTTTCGTGCCCGTGTTGATAATACTCGTGTTTGCGACATCGCTCGTCTATGCGATGTTCATGAGTTTGCGCGCTCGTCCTACCGTCGAGAGGATGTGGGACGGGCATGACGCCTATCTCGATTCCGTCTCCGCCCGCCGCAAGGGCTCGCCCAATGTGCTCGTGATATTGATGGACGATATGGCGTATGCCGACATCTCGGCGTACAGCTACAAGTATGCCGAACAGCCGTCGACGATCGACACCCCCAACATCGATTCCATTGCCGAAAACGGCGTGATGATGGACAACTTTTACGCGGCGTCGCCGGTGTGTTCGCCGTCGCGGTTTTCCATGCTGACGGGCAGATACTCGTCGCGCGGCTATCTCGACAACGTCGTCTTCCCGACAGTCGTCGACAGCGACCCTTGGTCGCCGACGCACTTTTTCGGTCCCTATCAATTCTTGAACAATGTAGACGGCATCTTGGGAGATGAGATCACGTTTGCCGAAGTGCTGCAGGCGTCGGGATACGACACCTATCTGATCGGCAAGTGGAACCTCGGAGATTACGGCGAATATCTGCCCACAGAGCAGGGCTTCGACTACTTTTACGGCAGCTATTACGTCAACGATATGACCCCCTACAATTGGGTGCGCGACGCCGGAGAGGGCTATCCCGGCGGCGCGTCGCACGAAGAGGTGAGGACGCATGCCGAAAATCTCGATCAATCGATGTCGACGGGGATGTTCACCGACGAGTTGCTGTCCTCGATCGAGGGTTCGGTCGAAAGCGGCAACGCGTTTTGCACCGTCTACGCGACGCCGTGGCCGCACTATCCCATCTACTCGAACAACAACGGCAACGGGCAGGGCGACACGTCCGACGACAGCTATATCGATTGCATCGAGGAGTTCGACCGCGAGCTGGGCAGGGTGCTCGACTATCTGCGCACGACGCCCGACGAGGTCAACGGCGGTACGTTGTACGACAACACGGTCGTCATCTTCACGTCGGACAACGGACCGGGGCGCGAGGGCGCGGCGGGCGCGCTGCGCGGGCGCAAGAATACGACTTTCGAAGGCGGGATGAAAGTGCCCCTTCTCGTCAGCTATCCGGCAGGCGGCATCGGCGGCAACGCCGAGTTGCAGAGTACGCTCGACGTCACCTATTCGGACGGCGCCGCAAGGCAGCTGACGACGACGCGCGTGCAGTCTTCGTCGATGATGTTCGATCTGTTTACGACGATCTTGTCGCTTTGCGGAGTGACGGACGGGGAGGGCGATGTCATGCTGCCGACCGACCGCGTGATCGACGGCGTCGACCTGTCGGCGCTGTGGAGGGGCGAGCTCGATCCCGACGCGCCGATGCACGAGGCGCTCTACTACCAAAAGAAGGGCAAGGTGCAGGCGGTGCAGTTGATAGGCGTGGAGCTGGACGGGCAGAGCTATGACTTCAAGTACTTCGACCGCGTCCAGTCCGAAAATTCCGCGTTCTTCGATCAATACTACAACAACTACCTGTTCAACCTCGACCTCGATCCGATCGAGGGCTACAACATCTCGATGAAATATCCCGATATCGCGGCTCGGCTTGCCGACGCGCTCGACGCCTTCCGCGCCGAAATGCGAACAAATCGCAGAGGGATAAAGTAGTTCGGCGCGCAAGGAGACATGATTTGAGAGCGGTTTCGGTGATGTTCAAACCTTCGTCGTCGCTGTGCAACATGCGATGCGAATATTGTTTTTACCACTCGCTGTCGGCTTTGCGCGAGCTGCCTTTTCGCGGCATGATGAGCGAGCGGACGCTGAGCGCCGCCCTCGGTAAGATCTTCGACTATGCGGACGGCGGACCCGTCTCGCTGTCGTTTCAGGGCGGAGAGCCGCTGTTGTCGGGCAAAGACTTCTTTCGCACGGCGGCGCGGCTGATAGCCGAACTCAACGTCAAGCGTTCGCCGGTGTCCGTCGGAGTGCAGACCAACGGCACCTTGATCGACGACGAGTGGTGCGACATATTCTCGGAGAACAAGTGGCTCGTCGGACTGTCGCTGGACGGCGACGAAAAGGCGAACGCCTACCGCGTGGACAGGGACGGCGCGCCGACTTTTGACAAAGCGTACGGCGCGGCAAAGCTGTTGCAGGAGCGCGGCGTCGACTTCAATATATTGTGCGTGCTCACGCGTCCCGTCGCCGAAAACATCGAGCGAATTTATGATTTTTACAGGCGTAATCGCTTCCGCTTTTTGCAATTCATCCCCGTGCTCAAACCGCTCAAAGGCGGCGTAGAAGACGACGGCATGTATTTGACCGGCGAAATTTACGGCAAGTATTTGCGCAAGCTGTTCGACCTCTATATGCGCGATATGATGAGGGGAGAATACACCTCGATCAGGCAGATGGACAACTTTGTCGCTCTCGCCAACTTCCGCCGCGCCGAACAGTGCGGTATGACGGGCGGCTGCGCGCGCCAATTTGTGATCGAGGGGGACGGCGCGGTCTACCCGTGCGACTTCTATTGTCTCGACGAGTATTGTCTCGGCAACATCAACGACTCTAGCCTCGATCGGCTCGCCGCTCACCCCGTCGCCGTGCGCTTTGTAGAGGAGTCGCGCAACTATCCCGACAAGTGCAAACGGTGCCGCTGGTTCCGTATGTGCATGGGTGGCTGCAAGCGAGAGCGTATCGATCGGGACAAGTGCGCCGCCTATGACGAATTCTTCGCCTACGCGGTGCCGCATATGCGCCGAATGAGCTGATAGCGCACACGGGCACGAAAAATCGCAAACAAAAAAGAGGAACGGCAAAAGCCGTTCCTCGTGTGTTTTAGGAGTTTCAGGCGATGCTTTGTGCGAGCATTGCGCCGAGCTCGAACGCCTTGGCGAGTTCCGCTTCGCTCGGGACGAAGCACGCCTTGAGTCCTTCGCCGACGACGTTGAGCTTGAGTGCGGTCAGGCGTGCGACGATCGCCGGTACCGCTTCGCCGCTCCAGCCGTAGGAGCCGAACACCGCGACCGGACGCTTCTTGATGTTGATCGCGTCGATCGAGGCGATCAAATTCCACACCGGCGGCACCGCGTCGGCGTTGAGCGTCGGCGAGCCGATCGCAAAGGCGTTGCTGCCGTTGAGTTCGGCGGCGAGCGTCGCGAGGTCGAAGTCGATGATGTTGTAGGTCTTGCATTCCGCCGAAGGCAGCACGGAAAGCACGCCGTCGCGTATCTTTGCGGCGAGTGCGGCGGTGCAGCCGTACGCCGAGCAATAGAACACCGGCACGCGCTTGACCGCGCTCTTGACGGGGGCGCTCCACTCGCGGTATTTTTGGATCGCATAGTCGAGTTGACCCGCCTTGGTCAGCACGGGGCCGTGGCTGCTGCAGACATACTTGATGTCGAGCGCGGAGATCTTTGCAAGTCCTGCGAGCACAAACGGCTTGAACGGACCGAAGATCGCGTCGTAGTAGTCCTTGAACGCGCTGCGATAGTCGTCGAGGTTGCGCACCTTGGCGTCGAACATCGGAGCGAACGAGTAGTGCGCGCCGAGGAAATCGCACGGGAAGAGGGTCTTCTCTTCGGGGCAATAGGTCATCATCGTGTCGGGCCAATGCAGCAGCGGCGCGACGATGAATTTGAGCGTGAGTCCGCCGAGGTCGAGCGTTTCGCCCTCCTTGACGACGCGCACGTTGAGATCGGCGCGGTTGGTGATGTTTTTGAGATAGTTCGCCGCGACCGCGGTGCAGACGATCTGCGCGTTCGGGCACACGCCGAGCAGAGCGGCGAGCGCGCCCGAGTGGTCGGGCTCGGTGTGGTTGACGACGATGTAGTCAATGCTTGCGGGGTCGGCGACCTCGGCGATGTTCGCCTTGTATTCGTCAAAGAATTCCGCATGGCTCGTCTCGACAAGAGCGGTCTTTGTCTCGCCCTTGACGAGGAAAGAGTTGTAACTTGTGCCGAAACGAGTCGGCATCACGATGTCGAAGATCTCGAGATCGGGATTTTGAACTCCGACGCTGAACACGTTGTCTGTGATCTTGATGGCTGCCATATGTCCCTCCGAAAAATTTTCGTCTATATTATAACACAAAAATGCCGCCGTGCAAAACGTTTGCGCGGCGGCAATCCGATTGAATCAAACTCCGTGCTTTACGCGGTCTCTCTCTTCGGCGCGCTTGGCGTCGTTGAAGCGGTCGAGGGTGCCGACGAGATAGCCGGTGATGCGGCGGATGCGCTCAAACGGCTGGGGCGAGAATTGGTACTTGAGGTCGACAAAGTCGCCGTCCAAGGTCACATCCATCGCGATGATGCTCTTGCCGGGGTACTTCTTGCGGCCGTATGCGATATAGGCGTCGATCTCCTTTTGATCGATTGTCCCGTTTTGAACTGTTACGTCAATCATGATGTTACCTCCCGAAAGCGCGTTCAAACGCTTTACTTATTTGCAAAACTAATATATCATATTATTGACGCAGGTATCTGTTGCAAATGCAACAAAACGGAGAAAAAAATGGATTTTTCGCAAATCGAGTTGTTTGACGGCATAAGCGCGGCGTCGTGTACGGACATGCTGGTGTGTTTCGGCGCGGAGTTCGATTCGTTCCGCACCGGCGAGGTCGTGTGCGACTATTCGGACGACCCCAAGCGGCGCGTGGGGATCATGCGCACGGGCAGGGCGTCGATGATCCGCATAGACGAGAGCGGCAACGAGACGCTGCTCGAAGAGGTCGAGGAGGGCGATATATTCGGCGAGGTGCTGTGTTTCGGCGACGGCGGCGACTATGTCAAACTCATATGCGACGAAGACTGCGACGTCGTCTTTCTCAAATACGATCAGATAACCAAGCGGTGCGAAAAGGCGTGCGAGCATCACAGCCGACTGGTCGCCAATCTGTTCGAGCTGATGGCAAAAAAGACGCTGTCGCTCGGCGAGAGGATACAATTGCTGTCGAGGCGCACGACGCGAGAGAAGCTGATGTACTATTTCCGCCTCGAGAGCGCGCGCAGGGGCGGCGAGTTCACGCTGCCGATGTCGCACACGCGGCTCGCCGAGTATCTGTGCGTCGACCGCAGTGCGATGGTCAGGGAATTGAAGCGGCTGACGGACGACGGCTTGGTGCGCGTCGACGGCAAGAAGATAAGGTTGACGCAAGCGGAATTTTGAATACATGTCGCCAAAACAATGCAAAAGGGAACGCCGATCGGCGTTCCCTTTTGCTTGGGAGAGAATTATGAAAAAGTATTACAGATCGGTCAGCTCGGTGACTGCGAACTCTGCGCTGTCTGCCGTGCCGCCGCGGGTATAGTTGATGCGGATTGTGTCGCCCACGCGGGCTTTGAGCAAGAATTCGGTCGCGTTGAACACGCGTTCGATCGTGCAGCTTTCGACGACTTCGCCGCCGCGGACGAGGTCGATCGAGGTCAGGATGTCGCCGCTTTGCAGCACGCCTTCGCAGATGCTGCCGGAGTTGATGCCGGAGACGGCGACGGTCTCGACGGTGCGGATCTCGCCGCTTTCGAAGTCGTAGACGGTCGTGGTCTCGCCGTTGTTGGTCAGCGTCACGCCCAGCACGAACTTGGCGCCGCCTGTTTCGATGACGTTGTCGGCGATGTTGACCGCGATGATCGCGGGGATCGCATAGCAGATGTTGTCGACGTCCGATTCGCTGCTCTTGGCGTTGGCGATGCCGATCAGCTCGCCGCGGGCGTTGAACACGCCGCCGCCCGAGTTGCCGCTGTTGAGCGCGGTATCCGTGCGGAACACGCGCACTCTCGACGTCTGCGTGTTGCCGAGCACGTTGGTGTATATATATTCTGATTGAGTGGAGACAATGCCTTGCGTGACCGAGAATTGCATCTCTTCGGGGGTGCCGACCGCGATGCAGATCTCGCCGAGCTGCGGGGTGCCGGTGTCGACCTTCGCCGCCTCAGTGAGGTCGCTGTCGGCGAACACTTCGCCCGTCGCTTCAAGGATGGCGATGTCATAGTCGGACGAGCCGCCGAGGAAGCGCGCCGCGATCGCGTCGTCTTCGGAATATCTATTGTAGATGTAGACGTGGATGTCCGAAGCGATGCCGCGCGAATATTGGTCGTAGACGACGTGGTAGTTGGTGATGATGTAGGCGGTCTCGCCGTCGATCTTGTAGATGACGCCCGAACCGAGCGAGGAGGAGAAGCGCGAGCTTGCGGTGATCGCGACGCCCGACTTGATGACCTTGCCGGCGATGTTCTCGAAGCCCTGCGTGTACTCAAAGTCGAGATAGGCGTCGAGGAAGTCGTCCATCGTCGCGCCCGGGTGGGTCTCGGCGTATGCGTCGAACAGGTCTTGAACGGTGATGGTCGAATCTGCGCCGTCCGAGCCGTCTGCGCCGTCCGAACCGTCGCTGCCTTTGAGCGATTCCAGCCACTCCGTCTCGGTGCCTTCGAAGCCGTTGTCCACGGCGATCTGGTACGCCGATTTGCCGTCTTGTGCGCAGCCTGCGAAACAGACGAGGGTGAGAGCGCATACGAGCGTGAGTGTGATCGCGGCAAGCAATTTTTTGGATCTCATACATTTCCTCCCGGCGACGGTGCTGTCCGTGCCTTACGGTGACATAATACTCCGTTCGAGTGAAAGTATAATGAAAACGCGGAAAAAACAAAAAATATTTTTCGGCGGAGGAGAGTAGAGCGCGGATTTTGCATTTTGAGGGCAAACGATTGCATATTGAGATAAGGTTTGATATAATATTAACGATTTCGGCGAAATGCCGAACGCGCCACGCGCGCACAATGATACGGAAATACAATTTTAAGGAGATCATAACATGAAAGAGTTGACTTCCAACAAGCAAGTGCTCGACTTCGTGGAGCAGACTCGCAGACGCTGCCGTCCCGACAACGTCGTTTGGATCGACGGTTCGCAGGAACTGTACGACAAGCTGACCGCCGAGGCTATCTCGACCGGCGAGATGATCAAGCTCAACGAGGATCTGCTTCCCGGCTGCCTTCTCCACCGCACCAAGGAGAACGACGTCGCCCGCGTAGAGAACAGGACTTTCATCTGCTCCCGCAAGGAAGAGGACTGCGGCCCGACCAACAATTGGTGGGAACCGTCCAAGGCGTATGAGACGCTGTACGGCATCCTCGACGGCGCGTACGAGGGCAGGACGATGTACGTCATCCCGTTCTCGATGGGTCCGGTCGGCGGCAGACTGTCCAAGATCGGCATTGAGATCACCGACAGCATCTATGTCGTCCTCAACATGAGGATCATGACCCGCGTCGGCAAGAACGTGCTCGACGCTCTCGGCGACAGCAACGACTTCGTCCGCGGCACCCACGCCAAGTGCGACGTCGATCCCGAGAAGAGATACATTTGCCAATTCCCCGAGGACAACGCGATCATCTCTGTCAACAGCGCATACGGCGGCAACGTGCTTTTGGGCAAAAAGTGCTTCGCTCTGCGCATAGCTTCCTATCAGGGCAAGAACGAGAACTGGATGGCTGAGCACATGCTCATCCTCGGCATCGAGAAGCCCAACAAGGAGACCGTCTACATGGCGGCGGCGTTCCCGTCCGCTTGCGGCAAGACCAACCTCGCGATGCTCATTCCTCCGGAAGGCTATCGCAAGAACGGCTACAAGGTCTACACCGTAGGCGACGACATCGCTTGGATCAGAAAGGGCCCCGACGGCAGACTGTATGCGATCAACCCCGAGAACGGCTTCTTCGGCGTCGCTCCCGGCACCAACGCCAAGTCCAACCCCAACGCGCTTGCGGCGACCAAGAAGAACACCATCTTCACCAACGTCTGCCACAACCTCGAGAACAACACCGTTTGGTGGGAAGGTCTTGACAAGAATCCGCCCGAGAACGCGATCGACTGGAAGGGCAATCCCTGGAACGGCAAGACTTCGACCGAGAAGGGCGCTCACCCGAACAGCCGCTTCACCGCGCCGGCGATCAACTGCCCCTGCATCAGCCCCGAGTTCGAGAACGGCAACGGCGTGCCCATCAGCGCGTTCATCTTCGGCGGCAGAAGGGCGAAGACAGCTCCGCTCGTCTATCAGGCTAAGGATTGGGACAACGGCGTGTTCGTCGGCTCGATCATGGCTTCCGAGACCACCGCGGCGGCTGCCGGCAAGACCGGCGTCGTCAGAAGAGACCCGATGGCCATGCTCCCGTTCTGCGGCTACAACATGGGCGACTATTGGCAGCATTGGCTCGACATGGGCGCTTCGGTCGATGCGGACAAACAGCCCAAGTTCTTCAACGTCAACTGGTTCAGGACGGACGATGAGGGTCACTTCATCTGGCCGGGCTTCGGCGACAACATGAGAGTGCTCGACTGGATGCTCAAGCGCATCGAGAGCACCGTCGACGCGGTCGAGACTCCGATCGGTCTCGTCCCCAAGGCTGAGGACATCAACATCGAAGGGCTCGACGACATCACCGTCGACACCGTCAAGGGTCTGTTGCAGATCGACAAGGACAATTGGCGCGAAGAGGTCAAGGGCATCAAAGAATTCTATGCCAAGTTCGGCGACAAGCTCCCCAAGGAATTGGCGAAGCAGGTCGAAGAGCTCGAGTCCAAGCTCGCTTGACGCGATAAGACAGACAAGCGGGAGGCGCACGCCTCCCGCTTTTTTGCCGCCCGGGACGAGGCGCGCCGTCTCGCCGTCTCGGCGTTTCGCACGCGTCTGCGCGCGTCATGTAAATTGTTTGTAAAAGATTTGTTTTACGCCGCCGCCGCCATTTACAAAAGGCGAAAAGTGTTATATATTTGAAGTATGAAAAAGTTTGCGGCGTTCATAGTCAAATATCGACTCATCATCTTGGGGCTCATCCTGCTGGCGACCATCGCGTGTACTTTCGCGATGTTCTATGTCAACGTCAATTCGGACATTTTGTCCTATCTGCCCGACGGCATGGAGATGACCGAAGGGCTTGATTTCATGCAGGAAAACTTCAATATGCAGGGCGACGCGATCATAGGCATCAGAGGAGAGGGGTTGACCTATGAGTGGATGCAGCAATACACATCGGACCTCGCGGCAAAGTATTCGGTGGGCGACGACCCGGTGATCAAGCCGGGCGGCGTCATTTGGTACGGCATGATCAAGGATATGGCGAGCGTCGACGACGGCGGAATGGGCTCGATGATCGACGGGCTTATCAAGGACTATGGTCTCACTTTCGAAAAGTTGATGGAGATCGCCCAAAGCATGGCGGAAAATCCCGAGATCGAGCGCATGTTCCACCCCGACGATCAGACCTATTTGATCATGTTGCAGCTGTCCGCGCCCAGCTCGTCCGACGAGGCTATGGACCTTTTGGACCACATCGAGAAGACCGTCACGGATGCGGGCTACGACGTCGCGCTCGGCGGCAGCAGCCAGATCACGCGCGACGTGTTCCAAAGCACGATCGGCGAGATCCCCAAATATCTCGTCGTCGGCATCTTGGTGATGTTCATCATATTGCTTTTGACGACGACATCGTTGATGGAGCCGATCATCTTCATGTTGACGCTCGGCGTGTCCATCTTGGTCAATATGGGCACCAACATCATCTTGCCCAGCGTCAGCGTCATCACGTTCGCAGCGTCGTCGATCTTGCAGCTTGCGCTGTCGATGGACTATGCGATCTTCCTGATGCACCAATACGAACTCGAAAAGCAGTCGACGCTCGACAACCGTCTTGCGATGCAAAAGGCGATCCCCAAGACCTTCTCGACGATCGCCGCGTCGGCGCTGACGACGGTGGGCGGCTTCCTCGCGCTGTTCTTCATGAAGTTCGAGATCGGCGCCGACCTCGGGCTCGTGCTTGCAAAGGGCGTCGCGCTCAGTTTGCTGACGGTCATCTTCTTGCAGCCCAGCCTCATGCTGTTGTTCGACAAGGCGAGAGAGAAGACAAAGCACCGCATCCTCGTCCCCAAATTCAAGACGACCAGCGGCTTTGCGGTCACCTATCGCAAGACGCTCGTCGTGATCGCGCTCATCTTGCTGATCCCGGTCGCGGTGTTGCAGGGCAAGGTGGAGCTGTCCTACATCAAGTTTACCGACGAAAACCCCAACCCCACGCAGGTGGAGCAGGTCGTCGACTCAATGAGCAACTCGATCATCGTCATCGTGCCGACGGACACGGACGGCGACGGCGTGAACGATTATGACAGGCAATACGCGTTCATCGAGGACGTCAAGGGCATGGATCACGACGTCACGGCTATGATGGGCTTGTTCACGATGATCCCCGAGGACGGCACGGGCATCATAGATATGGCGATCGACCTCAACGATCCCGATTCCGAGTTTGCCAAGAAGATCGAAGATCTCTTGCAAACGGCGGAGGATTTGGGACCTGTCCTGGGCATCGACATCGAAGAGATGAAGGGCATGCTCGACACTGCGAAGAACATGATCGGCGGCTTTGTCAACAACGGCTATACGATGTACACGATCATGATCGACTGCGAGGCGGAGTCTGTCGAGGCGGAGGCGGCGCTTGCGGACATACACGCGATACTCGGCGACTATTTCGGCGAAGACTACTATTTGACGGGCATGTCGCAGGCGGTCGAGGATCTCAAAGAGATCACTCCCACCGACTTCAACATCGTGACGATCGTGTCCGTATTGATCATCTTGGTCGTGCTGTTGTTCACGCTGCGCTCGTTCAAGATGTCGGCGATCATCATTGCGGTCATCGAGTTCGGCATCTTCCTCAACCTGACTTTGTGTTACATCGTCGGGCAGCAGATCAACTTCATGGCGTACATCATACTGAGTTCGATACAGCTCGGCGCGACGGTCGACTATGCGATCTTGTTCACCGTCAAGTACAAGAACTATCTCGGCGCGTTGCCGGCGAGACAGGCGGCGTACAAGGGCTTGACCGAGAGCGGTGTGTCGATCTTGACGTCCGTCGCGATCCTTGCCGGGTGCTGTCTGTCGGTGTCGCTGATCACCAGCAACCGCATCGTGTCCGAGATCACGATGCTCATCGCGCGCGGCGCGATCATCAGCGGCATATTGGTGCTCGTGTTGCTGCCGGCGCTGCTGATCATGTTCACGGGCAATCAAAAGCTCAAAGGCGCGCGCATACGCAAGCGGCAGCGCAAGCTCTTCCGAAAGGAGACCGATCCCGACGAGGGTAAGGAAGAGATCAACGCTCAACAGGTTTGAAACAGGTCAAAAAAAGACCGCCGCAGATCGCGGCGGTCTTTTTTTTTGCTTTTTGCTAAGTTCGATCTTCGTCTTTTGCGGCGGCGGCTTGAAGGAGCGGCTCTTCCTGCGCTTCGTTGGGGTTGTAAACGCCTCTCTCTCGGTCGAACGCAAGCCCGACAGTCTCGGCGCTGACCTTGCAGGCAAGCTCTGTCTCGACGGGCATCGTCGCGTAATTCGACGGATCGATGTCATAGATGAGCGGATCGTCGACCTTGTAAAATTCGCGGTATTTGCGGATGTACATCTCCATTGCTCGGCGGTGCAGGTCGTTTTCGCGCTCCTTGAGCGGCAGCGACTTGTCGGGATACAGCGCCGGCATCACGAACAGGGTCACCTTGTAGGACGCCTTGAAGAGCTTGCGAATGCCTGTCGGCTCGGAGTAGCAGAAGAACATCGGGACGACCGGCACGTCGTACTTGACCGCATAGTGGAACGAGCCCTTTTTGAACGGGCGCGGTTTGCGGAAGTTCATCCACATCGATTGTTCGGGGTAGAAGTGGATGATGCGCTTGTCGGCGAGCAACTCTTTGAACGCGACGTTGAGGTTGCGCATGCCCGAAAGGCAATTTTCGGGAGGAAGCGGAAGCACGCCCCCCGAACGGAGCATAAGCCCGGCAAATCCCGACTTGCTGTTGAAATCGCCTACGGTCAGATAGTAACGCTTGCGCAGACCGATCGCCTGACGCATCATCAAATTGTCGAGATAGTTGACGTGGTTCGAGATCGAGAAGCAGCCGGTGTCCTTGACCGCGTCGAAGTTCTCGCGTCCGACGATCTTGCAGCCGAACAGCAACGAGTTGACGAGCGGCCCCAGCCCGAGCATCAAGCCGCGAATGCAGCCGCTGAGGATGCGGAAGGACAGCTTGCGATTGATATAGACATAGTCGCCGTCGACCTTGATGGTATGGTCATAGTTGTAGGGAGTGACGTCCTTGTTGAACTCGCCTTTTTTTTCGAGTTCCGCATAGGTTTCGTCGTACTTGGTGATCGCCATTTCCACCTCATGCGCGGCTATGTCGCCGCGAGAATATTATTTTCGGTCAGTGCCGAATTATGCTATTTTCATTATATATTATCCATAATATGCTGTCAAGGCAAAATCTCGGCGGCTTTTTTTATCGGACAATTGTTGAAAAATATGTACGATATGCCGCGCGTTCGGCGCCATTTGATACGCAAAAAAGCTCCCCCGTCGAGCGGACGGGGGAGCAAAGGTGCGATGTGTCAATCGAACACTCTGACGCTGTAGAAGCCGTCTTGGGCGCACATGCGCGCGACGGTGTCTTCGTCGATCTTCGCGTCGATGTCCAGCAGCATATATCCCACTTCGCCGCGCGACGCGGAGACGAGGTTGGAGATGTTGATGCCGGCTTCGGAGATGAACGAAGTCGCGGTGGCGATCATGTTCGCGACGTTCTTGTGCAAGATGGTCACGCGGCACGCGGTCGTGCGCGGAGCCTTCGCCGCGGGGTAGTTGACGCTGTTGACGACGTTGCCGTTCTCGAGGTAGTCCTTGAGCTGTTTTGCCGCCATCACCGCGCAATTGTCTTCCGCTTCGGGCGTGGACGCGCCGAGGTGGGGAAGGGTGACGATGTTGTCGTAGCCCAGCAACTCGGGCTTGGGAAGGTCGGTGATGTATCTGCCGACCTTGCCGTTCTTGACCGCTTCGACGATGTCGGCGTTGTTGACGAGCTCGCCTCTCGCGCAATTGACGATGACGACGCCGGTCTTCATCGAGTCGATGCTTTCGGCGTTGACCATGTTCTTGGTCTGCGGCGTCGCGGGGACGTGCAGGGTGATGAAGTCGCTCTTTGCGAAGAGTTCGGTGACGTCGGTGATGTGCTCGACATGCTTGTCGAGGAGCAGTGCGCCGTCCACGCTGAGGTAGGGGTCATAGCCGAGGACGTGCATACCAAGCTCTATCGCCGCGTTGGCGACGAGTCTGCCGATCGCGCCAAGTCCGATGACGCCCAGCGTCTTGCCGGCGATCTCGCAGCCGATGAACGCCTTTTTGCCCTTTTCGACCTGCTTGTCGACGTCGTCGCCTTTGAGCGATTGCACCCAATTGATGCCTTGGACGATCTTGCGGCCGCCGAGGATGAGGCAGCCCAGCACCAATTCTTTGACGGCGTTGGCGTTGGCGCCGGGGGTGTTGAACACGCAAATGCCCTTTTGGGTCATCTTGTCGATGGGGATGTTGTTGACTCCTGCGCCGGCTCTCGCGACCGCCTTGACGGAAGCGGGGACTTCATAGTCGTGCATATTGAAGCTGCGCAAAATGATCGCGTCGGGGGAGGAGCACTCGGAGGAGACGACATAGTCGTCGGTGCCGAGCACGCCGGTGACTTTGGGGCTGATCTCGTTGAGTTTGAGGATCTCGTACATAATGCACCTCAATTGGAGTGTTCGAGCTCGAACTTTTTCATGAACTCGATGAGTTTCTTGACGCCTTCGACGGGCATCGCGTTGTAGATGGACGCTCTCATGCCGCCGACCAGCTTGTGACCTTTGATGGAGACGAGCCCGCCAGCTTCCGCCTCTTTGACGAATTGAGCGTCGAGGTCCTTGTCGCCGGTGACGAAGGGGACGTTCATGAACGAGCGGTCTTCGCGGACGACGTAGTTCTTGTACAATTTGCTGTTGTCGATGAAGTCGTACAGCAAGCCCGCCTTATACTCGTTGATCTTTTGCATCTCGGCGACGCCGCCCAACTTTTTGAGGTGGCGCAGATTGAGCATCGCCATATAGATGGAGAAGCAGGGCGGAGTGTTGTAGAGGCTGTCCGCGTCCGCTTGGGTCTTCCATTTGAGCATGGTGGGGCAGCCCTTCATACCGTCGCCGATCAAGTCCTCGCGGACGATGACGATGGTCACGCCTGCGGGGGCGACGTTCTTTTGCGCGCCGGCATACAGCACGCCGTACTTGGAGACGTCCATGACCTCGGAGAGGATGTTGGACGACACGTCCGCGACCAACACGCCGCTCTTGGGTGTGGGGAGGGTGGCGTAGCGCGTGCCGAAGATGGTGTTGTTTTGGGTGATGTAGAGGTAGTCTACGCCGTCGCGCAGGTCGAGTTCTTTGGGAATGTAGGAGTATGCCTTGTCCTCGGACGACGCGGCGAGATGGATGTCGCCGTATTGCAGCGCGGCTTTGTACGCCTTTTTGGCGAAGTTGCCGGTGACGACATAGTCGGCTTTGCCCGATCCGGTCAGCAAGTTGAGGGGGATCGCATCGAATTGCTGCGAAGCGCCGCCCTGAACGAGCAAGATCTTGTAGTTGTCGGGGACGTTCATCAATTCGCGCAAGAGGGCGAGGCACTCTTGGTGGATCGCGTCATACCATTTGGAGCGGTGGCTCATCTCGGTCACGCTCATGCCGCAGCCTTCGTAGTCGACAAAGTCTGCCTGAGCCTGTTGCAACACTTCGAGAGGAAGCATCGACGGGCCTGCGGAAAAGTTGTAAACTCTCATAATGTACTCCTAAATAAAAGTGTATCAACATTATAACTCACGCGCGCGCAAAAGGCAACCCTTTGGCGCGCGATTGCGAATATTTTAACGAACGGCGCAATAAATTGTAAATTGTGAAAGCGGTAATTCTCGCAGGCGGCAGGGGGAGCAGGCTGCGCCCGTTGACGGACGTCGTCCCCAAGCCGATGATCGAAGTGCACGGCAAGCCGGTGATGCAATATGTCGTCGAGGGGCTTGTCGCGGCAAAGATAACGGACATCGCGGTCGCGTTGTGCTATCTGCCCGAGGCTGTCGAGGGCTATTTCGGCGACGGAGCGGCGTTCGGCGCGCGCATGCGCTATTTTGTCGAGAGCGCGCCTCTCGGCACCGCCGGGGCGGTCAAGGCGGCGGAGGAGTTCTTGGACGAGCCGTTTGTCGTCGCGAGCGCGGACGCGTTCACCGATATGGACTTTTCGGCGCTGTGCGAACGTCATATCCGCGGAGGCTTGCCCGTGACGATCGCCGTCGCAAAGGCGGACGACGTCTCTCAATTGGGCGCGGTGAAGGTGAGCGGCGGCAAGGTCGTCACCTTGACCGAAAAGAGCGGCGTCAAGGAGAGCGGACTTGTCAGCATGGGGATCTATTGTCTCGATCCGTCCGTGCTGTCGCTCATTCCGCCGGGGCAAAAGTATGACTTTGCCAAAGACCTTTTTCCGCGCCTTTTGGGCAAGATGGGCGCCTATTTGACCGATTGCAGATGGTGCGACGTCGGCACTCCGCAATCGTTGGCTCAAGCGAGCGCGGCGTCGCTCTCATAAAATGAGAAATTGTTTTTTGCCCAGGGGTTTGACACGCCGAACATGGAGAGAATGAAAAATTACAGATAACGCATCAAAGAAGGTATACACATAAGGAAGACAAGCAAGACATTTTTCGATCAGGCTGATGCGATACCTACCTCAGGGAACATATAATTATCGGTAGAGAAACAAACGAAAAGCGAGGGCATTTGCTCTCGCTTTTCGTTTGCGGCTTCGCGCCGTTTTTGTTGCTGCCGTTCATCTTTGCCGCGGCGCATGCGGCTTGCCTTGCAAAAGGATAAAAAAATTGACATCCGCGGTAATAATATATATAATATATCTTGAATAAGTATATGCGCGCAAGCGGAGGACAAATGTCAAGAAGAAACAACAAACAGCTCAAAGTCGTCTTTTTGGGCGGAGTGGGGGAGATAGGCAAGAACATGACCGCGATCGAGTACGGCGACAACATCCTCATCGTCGATTGCGGCGGGATGTTCGCGACATACGAGACGCCGGGCGTCGATTTGATCACGCCGGACTTTTCTTACATCGACGAAAACGCCGACAAGGTCAAGGGCGTCGTGCTCACGCACGGCCACGAGGACCACATCGGCGGCTTGCCCTATTTGGTCAAGGACAGGCTGGACAAGGTCAAGATCTACGGCAGCGACCTCACCCTCGCCCTCGTCAAGCACAAGTTCAAAGAACACGGCATCGATTCGCCCAAGTTCGTCCCCGTCAAGGGCGGCGAAACACGCACGATAGGGTGTTTTGAGGTGGAGTTCGTCACCGTCACGCACAGCATCTCGGGCGCGTATGCGATCGCGGTGCGCACGCCTGTCGGGGTGATCTTTCTCACCGGCGACTTCAAGGTGGACTATACGCCGATCGACGGCGAGAGCATAGACCTGCCGCGACTCGCGCAGATCGGCGACGAGGGCGTCAAGCTGATGCTGGGCGAGTCGACCAACATCGAGCGCGAAGGCTTTACGATGTCCGAACGCAAGGTCGGCGAGACGATCGAACGCATCGTCGAGAGCAACGCCGACAGCCGAATCATCATAGCCACGTTCGCGTCCAACGTCAACCGCATCCAACAGATCATCAACATCTGCCAAAAGTACCGCCGCAAGGTCGCGTTCAACGGCAGAAGCATGAAGAACATCAGCGAGATCGCCGTCAAGCTGGGCATCATGAAGGCGGACAACGGCACGATCGTCGACATCGAGGACATCCGCAAGTTCGCGCCCGGGGAGCTTTGCATCATCACGACCGGTTCGCAGGGCGAGCCTATGAGCGCGCTGACGCGCATGGCGTCCGGCGACGACAAGGTCGCGATCGGTCCCAAAGACCTCATCGTCATCTCGTCCTCGCCCATTCCCGGCAACGAGAAGTTGATCTACACCGTCATCAACAACCTCTACCGCCGCGGCGCAAGGGTGATGTACGGCTCGCTCGCCGAGCTGCACGTCTCCGGGCACGCGTGCAAGGAAGAGCTCAAATTGATGCTGCGATTGATCAGACCGCAATTCTTCATCCCCGTGCACGGCGAATACCGCCACCTCAAACAGCACGAGGAGTTGGCGGTAAGATTGGGCATACCGCAATCGAACATCGCGATCCCCGAGATCGGCGCGGTGTTCGAACTCAAACCGCGTTCGCTCGTCCGCCGCGACAACGTCAACGCCGGCAACATCTATGTCGACGGGCTCAACGACGTCGACGACCTCGTTCTGCAAGACCGCCAGCAGCTCAGCCGCGACGGCATGGTCGTCGTGCTGGTCACGATGGGCTTGGAGACCAAGTCCGCGATCGCGCCGCCCGAGGTCATCACGCGCGGCATCACGATCGGCGAGGATTTCATCGAGCCGATCAGGGACGTCGTCGCCGAGGCGATCGACAAGGTCAACTATCGCGGCGCGAGGGACAGAGGACGTCTCAAAGCGTCGATACGCCGCCAAGTGATCAAGTATGTCGCCAACAAGCTCAAACAAAAGCCGATGGTGCTGCCCATCATCACCGAGGTGGACAATGCCTGAGTTCGTGCCCGACGCGCGCGCAGAGGCGCTGCGCGAAAAGTACGGCTTTGACATCATTCCGCGCGACGGGCTCGAGGTCTTGATCGAGGCTGCCGTTGCCGCTCCGCGCAAGCGCATCTTGGAGATCGGCACGTCGGTGGGCTATTCGGCGCTGTGTCTCGCGACCGCGACAGGCGCGCACGTCGACACCGTCGAAAGGGACGAAAGCAAGCTGGACGTTGCGAAAAAATTGTGGGCGGATTGCGGCGCTTCGAACAGCATAACCGCCCATCTCGGCGACGCCGAACGCGTCGTTCCCGAGCTGGTAAAACGACACAAATACGACTTCGTCTTCATCGACGCGGCAAAGAGCAAATATTGCGGCTATCTTGACGCGATATATGACTTTATCGACACGGGCACCGTAATTGTCGCCGACGACGTCAACTTTTTGGGGCTGGTGAAAGGGGGCGAATATCCCCCTCACAAACACCGCACGATCGTCACCGGGATGAGGCGGTTCGTGCGCGCGATCACCGACGCGTCGCGCTTTGAATGCACGATGAGCGACGTCGGCGGAGGTATTGCCGTATGCACAAAGATATGAGCCGCGTAGAGCTGCTCGCGCCTGCGGGCGACATGTCCAAACTCGTCACCGCGTTCCATTTCGGAGCGGACGCCGTCTATGTCGGCGGCAGCGATTTCGGGCTGAGGGCAGGCGCGGCAAATTTCGGGGCAAAGGAGATGCCCGAGGCTGTCGCATACGCGCATAAGCGCGGCAAAAAATTGTACACCGCGGTCAATGTGTTCGCCCGCAACGCCGACTTTGGCGCGCTTGCCGATCACTTCCGCTTTCTGAACGAGTGCGGCTTCGACGCGGCGATCGTCACCGACCTCGGCGCGATCGAGCTGTGCCGCAAGGTCGCGCCGGCGCTCGACATACACGTCTCCACGCAGGCGAACGTCACCAACAAGTACGCCGCAAAGGTCTATGCCGATATGGGCGCGAAGAGGGTCGTTCTCGCTCGCGAGACGCGCCTCGACGAGATCGCGGAGATCTGCGACCTGCTCGGCGATGACGTCGAGATCGAGGCTTTCGTTCACGGCGCGATGTGCGTGTCGTACAGCGGCAGATGCCTGCTGTCCGCGGCGATGAGCGGCAGGAGCGCCAACCGCGGCAACTGCGCCCAGCCGTGCCGCTGGAACTTCGAGTTGACCGAGGCGGGCAGAGGCGGCGCGCACTATCCGGTGTTCGAGGACGGCAGGGGCACCTACATCCTCAACAGCGGCGACCTCAACATGATCCGCCATCTGCGCGAGCTCGCGGACGCAGGAGTGAAGTCGTTCAAGATAGAGGGGAGGATGAAGTCGCAATACTACGTCGCGTCGACCGTGTCGGCATATCGCCGCGCTATGGACGGCTTTGCGGCGGACGACGATTTCGTGCCCGGCGAGGACATCATCGGAGAGCTCGAACAGACCGCGCACCGCGCGTACACGACGGGATTCTATTTCGGCGCGGAGGGCGCGAAGGTCAGCGGCGACGTCAATCAGACGGAGGGCGAAAGCGAATTTGTCGCGCTCGTTCTCGGCTATGACGAGACCTCGGGCAGAGCGCTCGTCGAACAGCGCAACGCCTTTGCCGAGGGCGACACGCTTCAATTGCTCGCCGCCGACGAGGCGGTCAACGGCGCGGCGGTCGAGGTACGCGACCTGCGCGACGAAGAGGGCGCGCCCGTGAAGAGGGCGAAGCTCGTCCAACAACATTTGACAATGCCCGTGCCCTGCCGCATGCAGGCGTACGACATATTGAGGAGAAAGAAGGTATGAACACGGACAAAAAGACGATCGTCATCCTCTATTCGAAAGGGTTCTACGACACGGTAGCGCTCGATCTGACCGCGCGCCTTCGCCGCGACTATCCCGACTGCGAAGTCATCGCGATCGACGAGGACAAGTACAGCAACGCGTTTTCGTCGCGCTTTACGCGCCGTCTCTACATCGCGACCGCACGCGTCGCGCCGTGGCTCAACAGGCTGGTCGTGGCGATCCGCAACAAGCTCGTCCCTCAAAAGATAGACAAGACGGTCGCGCCGTACAGCGCGGCGGTCAAGGCTCAAGACCCCGACTCATTCGCCGCAAAGACGAGGATACGCTTCCGCAAGGTGGACAACATCCTCACGCGGTTCGACCCCGACATCGTCCTCTGCTTCACGCCCAAGGCGCACAACAAGGCGATCGAGGCGAAACAGCGCCTCGGCATGAAGGAGACCGCCGTCTACGCGGTCATCACCGACTATGCGCTCAACAAGGCGTACATCAACTATCAATCGGACGGCTACTTGGTGCAGAACGACAATGTCAGGGGAGAGCTGCTCGCAAACAACGTCGTCGAGGGCAAGATCCACGTCGTCGGCATGCCGTTCGACAGCGCGCGCGTGCTCGAATACGACCGCGAAGAGGTCGCCGAGGCGATGGGTATAGACACGTCCGTCCCGACTGTCACGTTGGACGGCGGCAGATACGGCGTCGCGACGCTCAAAGACGCGTTCGCCGCGCTCGCCGACTATTGCGACAGGCTCAACCTCGTCGTGCTCACCGGCGGCAGCAAGACCATCCTCGACTTCGTCAAGTCGTACGTCAAGTCCAAGGGCATCGACAAGAACGTCTACGTCGTCGAAGAGGTCACCGACATGTGGAAGATCTATGACATCACCGACGTGCTCGTCACCGCGCCGACGATCGTCACGATCTATGAGGCGTGCGTCAAAAATATTCCGTGCGTGTTGATCAAACCGATAAATATGCATGACGCCGAGAATGCGGAATACATCGCCGCAGGGCAGCTTGCGCAGCGCGGAGTCAAGGACGAACAGCTGGTCACCGCGGTGCTCGGCTTCCTCAACAACAACATGCTCAAGCAGGAGTATCTCTACAATCAACGCAAATTTTACGACAGGGCGGCGATGGGCGCGATGTGCAAGCTGATCCACGACGGAGCGGCGTCGATATATGCGCTCAAACATCCCGCGATCGAACATACGGAGGACGAACAATGAAGGCGATCATCAAGCTCAAAGACGGCTCGCAAATGACTGCGGAGCTGTATGAGGACGTCGCGCCGATCTCGGTACGCAACTTTGTCAAGTTGGCAAAGGGCGGCTTTTACGACGGGCTGATCTTTCACCGCGTCATCCCTGGATTTATGATCCAGGGCGGCGGCATGTACGAGGATCTGCGCCCCAAAAAAGCGGACTGCATCAAGGGCGAGTTCGCCGCCAACGGCGTGAACAATCCCGTCAAGCACACCTTGGGCGTGCTGTCGATGGCGCGCGCGATGGACCCCGACAGCGGGAGTTCGCAATTTTTCGTCTGCGTCGAGGATTGCCCGCATTTGGACGGCGCGTATGCGGCGTTCGGCAAGCTGTGCGACAAGGCGAGCGAGGACGTCGCGGTCGCGATCTCCAAGGTGCGCACGACGCGCCGCGGTTGGTTCGACGACGTGCCCGAGAGCCCCGTCGTCATCGATACGATCGAGATAGAGGACTAAAAAACAGACGTTTTGCGGCATACTACCGGTATGGAGTATGCCGCCGTTTTTTTGCTCTTTTCGCAGTTGGTATATTGCGCTATGCGCGGGATCGCGCAGGGCAGACTGCCGCGTTCAGCCGCGCCGGCGGCGGCGCTCGCGCTGTCCATGTGCGTGCCGGCGGGCAGGGTATGCGCGTCCTTTTTCGTCGCGGCGGCGATCGGGATATATGAGTCGGCTGCTTCGCGTTCGGTCATCGCGCTTCTCGATGCTGCGGCGTGCGGGTGCGTGTTCGCGCTTGCCGGAGAGGCGGCGTTCGGCTATTCGTCGCTCGCCGCGCTCTCGCTGTCGCTCGTCTTGTCCGCGGCGTTCGCAACGAGGGGCGCCGACATCGTCTGCGGCGTGACCATAGGCAGCGTTATCGCGGACATGTATTCGCTTTTTGCGTCGAAGAGCGGCTTTTTGCGCTGTACGGCGATGGGGATGCACACCGCGTACTATTTGATTTTTGCGGCGGTCGCTACGGCGATCTTCGACTCGATCGCTCGCGCCCGACGCCCGTCGCAGACGCTCGAACTTACGGATTTTTGCTCCTCTCCCGCGCGTGCGGGCGGGGCGCTCTTGCCCGGTCGCGTACGCGTGTGAAGGCGCGCCTGCGCGTTTTGTGGTGTTTATCGCTTTACTTTGTGAGCGGAATAATGTATAATTGCGGTGCAAAGGAGGACATATGAACGCAAGACCGCTCGTCGCCGTCGTCGGCAGACCCAATGTGGGTAAGTCGACCCTGTTCAACAAGCTTGTAGGCAAGCGCGTCTCCATCGTCGAGGACGTGGAGGGCGTGACCCGCGACAGGCTCTATTGCGATACCGATTGGTGCGGCAAGGCGTTCACGCTGATCGACACCGGCGGTCTCGACGTGCGCAGCGACGACGAGATGCTCTCGCACATCCGCGAGCAGGCGAAGGTCGCGGTCGACATCGCCGACTGCATATTGTTCGTCGTCGACGGCAGGGCGGGCGTGACCTCCAACGACCGCGAGGTAGCGTCGTTTTTGCGCCGCAGCGGCAAGCCCATCGTGCTCGCCGTCAACAAGCTGGACAACAACGAGGTCGACAAGACCTACGATTTTTACGAGCTGGGCATAGGCGAGCCTTTCGCCGTCTCCGCCGTTCAAGGCAAGGGGCTCGGGGATCTGCTCGACGCGGTGACCGAACATCTGCCGGAGTTCGACGGCGATGGGGAAGACGACGTGCTCGACATCGCGATCGTCGGCAAGCCGAACGCCGGCAAGTCCTCTTTGACCAACAAGATCTTGGGGTACGACCGCGTGATCGTCAGCAACATCGCCGGCACGACGCGCGACGCGATCGACACTCCGTTCGAGAGGGACGGGGTCAGATACAATCTCATAGACACCGCAGGCATTCGCAAGAAGTCGAGCGTGGACAGGGGCGTGGAGCAATACAGCGTGTTGCGCGCGCTCGCCGCAGTCAGGCGCGCGGACGTGGTCTTCGTCGTCATCGACAGCGCGGACGGGGTGACCGAGCAGGATGTCAAGATCTGCGGCTACGTCCACGAGCAGGGCAAGCCGTCCGTAATCGTGATGAACAAGTGGGACGCGGTCGAAAAGGATACGCACACCTCCGCGGTCATGACCAAACAGCTGGCGGCACAGCTCAAATTCATGGACTATTTCGTCGCCGTCTACGTCTCGGCGATGACCGGACAGAGGGTGGAGAAGCTGCTCGCCGAGGCGCGCAACGTCTACGAACAGGCGAGCCGCCGCGTCACCACGTCCGTGCTCAACGACGTCGTGCGCGACGCGATCCTCGCGGTCGAGCCGCCGTCGGACAACGGCAGGAGACTCAAGGTGCTGTACGCGACGCAAAGCGACGTATGTCCGCCGACGTTCGTCTTCTTCGTCAATGACGAAAAGCTGGTGCATTTCAGCTATCGCAGGTATTTGGAGAACTCGCTCCGCAAGGCGTTCGAGTTCCGCGGCACGCCGATAAGATTGGTGTTCCGCAACCGCCGCGACGACTTCGCAGAATAGCGAACATCGACACGGACACGCAAAATCACAGATAAAAGTTTTGTCAGGAGATAAAATATGAAGTACGCAGAACTCACCAAAGAACAGCTTGAGGCGTTGCACGAGACTCATCTCAAAGAGTACGAAGAAGTTGCCGCCAAGGGCTACAAGGTCGACATCGCGCGCGGCAAGCCCTGCTTTGAGCAGGCTCAGATCGCGTTCGGCATGCTCGAAGAGCCGCGTCCGGAAGAATTCCCCAAGTCCGTCTTCAACTACGGCGGTCTCGAGGGCGTCCCCGAGATGCGCAAGTTGTTCGCCGAGATCCTCGGGCTCGACTCCTCCGAGGTCTTCGTCGGCGGCAACAGCTCGCTCAATTTGATGTACGACACCATCCAGAGGGGCATGCAGTTCGGCTTCGGCGGCTGTGAGCCGTGGGGCAAGTCCAAGATCAAGTTCATCTGTCCCGTTCCGGGGTATGACCGCCATTTCGCGATCACCGAGCACTTCGGCATCGAGATGATCAACGTGCCGTTGACCGGCGAGGGTCCCAACATGGACTTGGTCGAGAACTATGTCGCGAACGACCCGTCGATCAAGGGCATTTGGTGTGTGCCCAAGTATTCCAACCCGACCGGAGAGATCTATTCCGACCGCGTCGTCGAAAGGCTTGCGACGATGCCCGTCGCCGCCAAGGACTTCCGCATCTTCTGGGACAACGCCTATTGCGTGCACGAGCTGACCGACACTCCGGGCAAGCTCGCCAACATAATGGCTTACGCGAAGAAGGCGGGCACACAAGACCGCGTGTTCGAGTTCTCTTCGACGTCAAAGATCACCTTTGCGGGCGGCGGCGTCGCGTGTATGGGCATGAGCGAGGCGAATCTCAAAGAGGCGCTCTCGCACATCACATTCCAGACGATCGGCTACGACAAGATCAATCAATACAGGCATTTCGTCTATCTCAAGTCCCCCGAGCACATCGCCGAGATCATGGACAAACAGCGCGCTATCATCGCGCCCAAGTTCAGGGCGATCGTCGACGCACTCGAGCGCAGCTTCGGCGACGACTGCGACATCGCAAAGTGGACGGATCCCAAGGGCGGCTACTTCATCAGTCTCGACGTGCTTGACGGCTGCGCGCGCGAAGTCGCGAAGCTCTGCAAGGCGGCGGGGCTGACGCTGACAGGCGCAGGCGCTACCTATCCGTACGGAAGGGACGACGCCGACCGCAATCTGCGCATCGCGCCGACATTCACCAATGCCGACGATCTGCCGGCGGCGATCGAGATCTTGATCGCCAGCGTCAAGTTGGCTTGCACCGCAAAGCTTGCGGAGGAGAAACAATGAGGCTGCTCGTCGCGTCCGACATCCACGGCTCGGCGTTTTGGACGCGCCGTCTGTTGCAGGTCGCCGAAGAGGAAAAGGCCGATCAGATCGCGCTGCTCGGCGACGTGTTCTATCACGGTCCGCGCAATCCGCTGCCGGACGAGTACGCACCGCTCGAGGTCGCGAAGATGCTCGATACGGTCAAAGACAGGCTGATCGTCGTCAAGGGCAATTGCGACAGCGAAGTCGACGCGATGGTCGCGCCGTTCGAGTTTGTCGACATCGCGCAGATCTATGCGGACGGCGTCAAAATGACGCTCACGCACGGGCATGTGTTCAACAAGGACGCGCTGCCCAAGAACGCCGGCGACGTGCTGTTGTACGGACACTTCCATACAGGGTTTGCATTCAAAAAGGACGGGATGGTCATCGCCAATCCCGGTTCGGTGTCTCTGCCGAAAGAGGGCACCGCTCACAGCTACATCATCATCGAAAACGGCGAGGTCCTGCTCAAAGATCTCAAGGACCGCCGCATCATAGAAAAAGAGGTCGCAAAACAATGAAGATTTTCGATACAAGAGTTCAAGAGCTCAAATACGACGTGCTCCGCGAGGTCATCAAGGCGGCGGACAAAGGGGACATGAGCAACATCTACATCGACATCCCCAAACTCATTTCGCCGGGGCCCAAGCCGACGATGCGCTGCTGCATCTACAAAGAGCGCGCGATCGTTCAAGAGCGCATCAAGATGGCGCTCGGCGGCGACAAGAGCAACCCCAACAGCGTCGAGGTCATCGACGCGGCGTGCGACGCATGTCCGATCGAGGGTATGTACATCACGCCGGCGTGCCGCGGCTGCATCGTCCACAAGTGCCAGCGCGCCTGCCCCAAGAACGCGATCACGATCGTCAACAACAAGCCGGTCATCGACAAGGAGAAATGCGTCGAGTGCGGCAGATGCGCCAAGGCTTGCCCGTACAGCGCGATCATCGAACAGCGCAGGCCGTGCGTCCGCAGCTGCAAGGTGGGAGCGATCAAGATGGACGAGAACAAGAAGGCGGTCATCGACAACGAGAAGTGCGTTTCCTGCGGCGCGTGCGTCTATCAATGCCCGTTCGGCGCGATCGTCGACAAGTCGTTCATCATGGACGCGCTCGACATCATGAAGAAGTCCGAAAACAACACCAAATATCACGTCTATGCGATCGTCGCTCCGTCCATCGCGAGCCAATTCACCGGCGTGCCGCTCCCCAAGGTCGCGAGCGGGTTGAAGATGCTCGGTTTTTATGACATCGCCGAGGCGGCGATGGGCGCGGACGTCACCCTTTGGCACGAGGCGAAGGAGTTCAAGGAGAGGGGCATTTTGACCACTTCTTGCTGTCCGTCGTTCGTGATGTTCATCGAGAAGAACTTCCCCGAATTGACCAAGTACATCTCGTCGTCCGTCTCGCCGATGGTCGAAACGGCGTTCATCATCAAGCGCGAGGATCCGACCGCGAAGTGCATCTTCATCGGACCTTGCACCAGCAAGAAACTCGAGTATCGCATGCCCAAGACAAAGGGAGGCATCGACTGCGTGCTGTCGTTCGAGGAGTTGCAGGCGTTCTTTGACGCGCGCGACATCGATCTTCACTCGCTCGAGGATTGCCCGATCGACGAGGCGTCCTATTACGGCCGCATCTTCGCCAAGTCGGGCGGCATAACTCAGGGCGTCGTCAACGTCGCGAAGTCGATGGGCGTGGACAATCTCAAACCCATCTCGATGAGCGGTCTCGAAGAGTGCAAGATCAATTTGCTCAAACTCAAATTGGGCAGAGCGGCGGAGAACTTCTTCGAGGGCATGGCGTGCGAGGGCGGCTGCCTCAACGGCGCGCTCAGCCTGCACCACGAGCAGCGCTGCGTCGTCGACATCGACAAATACGGCAACGCCGCGTCCAACAAGGACATCGAAAGCAGCGTCAAGAGATACGAACACAGTCTCGAGGCGGGCAAAGACAACGGCGTAAATCTGTGACAAAAACATCGCCTTGCCGAGTCCGTTTCCGGGCTCGGCGGGGCTCAACTGCGGAGAGAGAAATGACAGAATACACTTTTGACACACAATTGCTCATCGACGGAGAGGAACTCGACGCCGACGAGATCAAGGCGTACATCGAGACGCACATCAAGGGCGATTGTCTGCTCGTCGTCGGCGACGACGAGTTGATCAAGATCCACTACCACACGGACACGCCGTGGAAGGTGCTGGAATATTGTTCCGATCTCGGCGACATATACGACGTCGTCGTCGAGAACATGATGCGGCAGGAGAACGGGCTCAAAGGCTGAATCCAAGCGGCAAAACGGCGGCTTCGCGAAGGCGGAGCCGTTTTTTGTTGCCGCAATATCCGACCGCTTCGGCATATTCGCGGCGGCGGCGAATATCATATATCGAACAAAGCCCCGGAGGTAACCATGCAGCAATTCGATTTATACAAGGACATCGCCGAGAGGACGGGCGGCGACATCTATATAGGAGTGGTCGGACCCGTGAGGACGGGCAAGTCGACCTTCATCAAGAAGTTTGCCGAACTCGCACTCATCGCCAACATCGAGGACGAACATCGCCGCAAACGCGTCACGGACGAGCTGCCGCAATCGGCGGACGGAAAGGCGGTCATGACCACTCAGCCCAAGTTCGTCCCCGACGGTGGCGAGACGATCGATCTCGGCGACGGCAAAAAGGCGAACGTCAGGCTGATCGATTGCGTCGGATATATGATCCCGTCTGCGGCGTCGGCGGACGGCGACGGCAAGACGCGGATGGTCGATACGCCGTGGAGCGAAGAAAAGATGCCCTTTGACGAGGCGGCGGAGACGGGTACGCGCAAGGTGATCCGCGATCACTCGACGATCGGGATCTTGGTGACCAGCGACGGAAGCGTCACCGACGCGCCGCGCGCCGAATATGTCGACGCCGAACGCCGCGTGGCGGCGGAACTCGCCGCGATAGGCAAGCCGTACGTCATCGTGCTCAACACGCGTCACGAACGCGACGCCGAGACCAAAAAGCTCGCCGAGGCGATGCGCGGCGTCTACAACGTGCCCGTCATCGTCCAAAACGTCGCACATATGGACAGAGACGCGCTCGTCGCGATCATCGAGTGCGTGCTCGGCGCGTTCCCGATCGAATCGGTCGGAGCGAAGCTGCCCGATTGGCTGAGGGCGCTGCCCGCGGACGATCCGATCATTGCCGACATCACTGCGCGCGTCGCCGGATATGCGGCAAAGGCGAACGTGATGGCGGATTACGGCGTCTTTTCGTCCATGTTCGACGACAGCGGCGACATAGAAAAGCTGTCGGGCATTGAGGCAGACTACGCAAAGGGAAGGATAGTGCTCGACGTGTGCCCCAAAAAGGACTTGTTCTACCGCGTGCTGTCGCGCCAATGCGGAGTGGACATAGGCGACGAATTCAAGCTGGTCGGTGCGATCCGCGAGATGAGCGAGGCGAAGCGCCGTTACGACAAGCTCGCCGCGGCGATCGAGGACGCGGACAACTACGGCTACGGTGTGACCGCGCCCGAACTCGAAGATATGGAGTTTGAGCGTCCCGAGATCGTCCACAAGGGCTCGCGATTCGGCATAAAGATGAGGGCGAGCGCGCCGTCATACCACATTCTCAAAGTCGACGTCGAGACAGAGGTCAATCCCATTCTCGGCACCGAGGCGCAGGACGAGGACATGGTCAAGGATTGGCTGGACACGTTCGGGGACGACACCGAGGGGATATGGCAGACCAACATGCTCGGCAAGTCGCTCAACGTGCTTGCGCGCGACGGCTTGACCGGCAAGCTGTCGTCGATGCCCGAAGAGGCGAGAGCGAAGCTGCGCAAGACAGTGACGCGAATCGTCAACGAAGGCAGGGGCGGAGTGCTGTGCATACTGCTGTGATCGCGGTACTGTTATCGGCATAAATAATTGATACTAATCGAAAATAATTGATACTAACAATGCGGCGGAGCGATAAACTCCGCCGCGTTTTGCGCGCGTAACACATCGCTTAACGCGCGCATATCATGATATCGGGCGCGGGTTACATCATCGTCCTTTGGGACAAAGAGGAGGTGAGGTGATGTATTTCGGTTACGATTTCAAGGCATATATGCTGCCGTGCGGCAGTCCGCCGTGCTGCAACATTTCGACCCGCGCCTGTAATTGCGCGGGAGTGTTTCCCTATTGGTTCAACCCCTGCGGTTGGTATGTTTGAACAAAGAAGGACGCGCCGTCTGACGCGTCCTTCTTTCAATTGCTTTGTCTCGGGCAGACGCTCTGACCTATGTCGGCTGCGCGGCAGCCGAGACAGTTGGCGAACGACAGACAGCAGAAGATCAGCGACAGCGGATCGCACGAGTTGGTCTGACCGCCGCCGTTGTTGTTCATCGCGAGCAGCAGCAACAACAGAAAGTTGGAATTCATCTTATCCTCCAAAATAGCTAAATTTCGACGCAACACGCGGCGAAGCGCGGCATTGATCGCTATATAATATGCTCATATGACGGCGCGTATGCGCCAAGGAGCAGACCATGACAATGTATCGAGAATGTTTGACCGTGGACGAGAGGGGCGAGCGCAGCATTTTGGAGAATATGCCCCCGAGCCGCTCTCTTTGCGGCATAGCGCGATTTTTTGCGGTATTTTCGGACGAGACGAGGCTCAAGATCTTGTCCGCGCTGTCGATGAAAGATCTCTGCGTTGCAGACCTTTGCTTTTTTCTGGCGAGCGAGCAGAGCACGGTGTCTCATCAGCTGCGCTTGCTCAAAGACGCAGGCATCGTCGCGTCGCGCAAAGCGGGGCGGCTGACGCTCTACACGATCGTCGACCCGTACGTTTCAGAGGTGATGCTGACCGGGGCGAGGCGGTTGCGGCGCAGATAGCTTGCGCTTGCAAAACGCGCGCGATTGTGGTATCATTTCGGTATGGACATAGCGTCGATACTCAAAGATTTGCCGCACAGCAGCGGCGTCTATATCATGTATGGAGCGAGCGGACAGATCTTGTACGTCGGCAAGGCGAAAGATCTGTTCAAGCGCGTGCATCAATATTTCGGCAACAAGGCAAACCGCACCGAAAAGGTGCTCAAACTTGTCGCCAAGGTCGACGACATCAAATACATCATCACGCGGAGCGAAGTCGAGGCGCTCGTGCTCGAGAACAATCTCATCAAAAAGCACAAGCCGCCCTACAACATTTTGCTCAAAGACGACAAGAGCTATCCCTTTGTCAAGATCGACGTCAAGGCGGACTTCCCGCGCGTCGAGGTCGTGCGCAAGCTGAAGAGCGACGGGTCAAAATATTTCGGTCCGTATATGATCGGCATCACGGCGAAGGAGATCACCGACCTCATCAACAGCGCGTTTTGTTTGCGCGACTGCAAGCTGGACATGAAGCGCATCCCGGCGGGGCACCGTCCGTGCCTCAACTATCACATCAAGCGCTGCTACGCGCCCTGCGCCGGCAAGATAACCAAAGAGGAGTACGGCGCGATCATCAAAGAGGTGATAGCCTTTCTGTCCGGCAACGACAAGTCGGTCGCCAAGCTGCTGACCGACAAGATGAACGAGGCGGCGGAGAGTGAAGAATACGAGCTTGCGCTCAATTACAGGCAAAAATTGCAGGTGCTCGACAAGCTTGTCCGCAGGCAGGTCGGCGCGCTTCCCAAAGATTTCGACCTCGACGTGTTCGCGATCGAGAGCAACGGGCTCAACACCGTCATCGCGCTGTTGTTTGTCCGCGCAGGCAAGGTGGTCGGCGGCGACAAATTCGTCGTCAACGATTACGGCTTGAGCGACGCGATCACTTTGTCCAATTTTGTGATGCGCTTTTATGACGGCGACGTGCTCGCGCCCGACGAGGCGGTGCTGTCCGTCGACATCGAGGACGCGGACGTCTTGCAGCAATATCTGTCCGAAAAATTCGGCAAAAAGATCAACGTCATCACCCCTCGCCAGGGCGTGAGGCGGCAGCTGTGCGACATGGCGTCGTCCAACGCGCGCGACTATCTCGAAAAGTCGCTCTCGATCAAGGAGAGGCAGGACAACATGACGATCGGCGCGGTGATGCAATTGGCGGAATATCTGCATCTCGAACGCATGCCGGCGCGCATGGAGTGCTATGACATCTCGCACATCAGCGGCACGAACAAAGTCGCGTCGATGGTCGTGTTCACCAACGGCGAACCCGACAAGGCGGCATATCGCAAATTTCGCATCAAGACCGTCGAGGGCAACGACGATTTCGCCTCTTTGCAGGAGACGCTGACAAGGCGGCTGACCGAGCTCAAAGAGGGCAGCGAGGACGACAGCCTCGGTGCGCGTCCCGACCTCATCGTCATCGACGGAGGCAAGGGACAGCTGTCTTCGGTCATGGAGATCGTGACCGCGCTCGGCGTCACCGACATCCCGTTCATCAGCCTCGCCAAGCGCGAAGAGGAAGTGTTTTTGCCCGGGCAAAGCGAGCCGGTCATTTTGCCGCGAAACAGCTATGCGCTCAAACTTTTGCAACGCATACGCGACGAGGCGCACCGATTTGCGATCACGTTCCACCGCCAATTGCGCAAGAAGTCGCAGACTGTCAGCGAATTGCTGTCCGTCCCCGGCGTGGGCGAGGGCAGGGTCAAAGCACTCTACAAGCATTTCGGCACGGTCGCCGCGATCAAGAGTGCGAGCGTCGAACAGCTCGCCGCGGTCAAAGGGATGAACTTGCCGGCGGCGCAGGCGGTGTATAAGCATTTTCATCCGTGACGACAGCCGACGCTTTGCCTGTTCCGTTTGCGTTGCAAACCGAATATGCGAGGTCAAACGAGGCGATCACGAGGCATATGTTCGTAAATATCGCAAAAAAGTCTGCGCGCATCTCTTGACAAAAATTACACGAAACTTAAATGAAAAATGCGTTTTTGCGAACAAAGTGCATTTTTTGTTTGACACGTCGCGCGCGTTATGCTAATATATACGTCGAGCCGCATGAGAAGGGTCTCAAGTTTGCTTTGCAACACCCGAGTCAGCGAGACTGGAAAGAGGAGGTAAATCAATGTACGCAATCGTTACCAGCGGCGGCAAGCAGTACAAGGTCGAAAAGGACCAGATCGTGAAGGTCGAAAAGCTTGACGCGAACGTCGGAGACAAGGTCGAACTTCCCGTCGTCATGCTGTGCGATGAGGGCAACGTGGTCATTGGCGCAGACGCAGCCAAGGCGAGCGTTGTTGCCGAAGTCGTCGCGCAAGACAAGGCGAAGAAGATCATCGTCTTCAAGTACAAGGCGAAGAAGAACGAGCGCAAGCGTCAGGGCCACAGACAGCCGTACACCGCGCTCAAGATCGCCGAGATCAAGGCATAATGACACACGTTGCCGTCACAAGACGCAACAACAGAATAGTTTCGGTCGAGTGCACAGGTCACACCGGGTACGGAGAGCAGGGCGAAGACATCGTCTGCGCGGCGCTCTCGTCGATCGTCCAGACGGCGGCGCTCGGGTTGCTTCAAGTGGTCGGGGTCAAGCTCGACTACCGCACGGACGAGAGGGGATACCTCAAAATGGCGCTCCCCGACGACCTTGACGAAAAGGTCCGTCACGACTGCGACATCGTCCTCGAGACAATGCTCTTGGGGGTCGCGGATCTCAACCAAGGCTATTCGGACTTCATCGAATTGGAGGTAAAATAAGATGTTCATCAATATACAGCTTTTCGCGCACAAGAAAGGCGGCGGCTCCACCCGTAACGGCAGAGATTCCGAGGCGAAGCGTCTCGGCGTCAAGAGGTCGGACGGTCAATTTGTCACCGCAGGCAGCATCCTTGTCAGACAGAGAGGCACCAAGTTCCACGACGGCAACAACGTCGGCAAGGGCGGTGACGACACTCTCTATGCGCTGATCGACGGCGTCGTCAAGTTCGAGCGCAAGGGCAAGGACAAGAAGCAAGTGAGCGTTTACGCAAAGGCGGAGTAAGTTCACGCAAACAAATCGAGGAGCGGTCATCCGCTCCTTTTTTATGCTCAAAGCAAAAAATATCGCCGCTCCGATCGGAGCGGCGATTGCATTTTGTCGCGTCAGGCGTTGAATTTGAGAGTGAAGTCCAACGTGTGGATCTTGCCGGGCAAGATGTCGTATTGCGGCTTTGTGCACGCCATCGCCGGGGTGTCGCCGCCGACGCCGCGCTGTTTGCCGTCCACGCAGACGGTGAGCGCGTTTTCTCTTCCGAGTTCGTGCAGATGCTGTGCGTTTTGCAACATCTCATAGGTGTAGGGGTGGACGGTCATCTCGAACGGCTTGCCGACCGCGCGGAGCGTCACTCCCTCTTTGCCGCCGATCGAGGCGTATCTCACGCCGGTGCGGTTGCCGTTCTCTTGGGGGTAGAGGTAGTCGTGGATCATCTCTTCCGCCTTGCCCGACCAAACGCCGAGTTCCGCACCCGTCGCGCGGTCGCAATAATTCTCGTGCGGACCTTTGCCGTACAGCAACACGCCGTCGATGCCCTCGGCGAGACGGAAGGTGAAGCCGTAGCGTTCCATGCTGCACTTGACGTTCAGCGACATCGCGAGGCGGACGGAGCCGTCGCCCGAGAAGGTGTAGGTGGTCTTGAGATGTTTGGTGTGCGGCATCGACCAGCAGATCTCCGCGGTGACGACGCCGTCGTTCTCAAAGACGTTGACGCTCTTTGCGCGCAGTCTCTTTTGAGCGCGGATGCCCTTGTCCTTGCCCATGAACAGCGTGGAGATGATGCTCGGCACTTGGGGCAGAGCGTCGTTGTCGATCGTCGCGCGAGCGAAGTTGGGGCGAATCGGCGCGGAGAGCAATTCTTTGCCGCCGGCGACCGCCGAGGTGATGTAGCCGTTGCTGCCGAGCGAATAGGAGACGTCGCCCGCAGTGATCGTCCAGCCGCCGCTGACCGAGGTGCATTGAACGCCTTTTGTAAACACGGGCGCCGAAAAATCGAACTGCTTGACGACGAATTGACCCGTCGCCGCGACGTGTCCAGCCTTGGCGTAGGGCATGTCCTTTGTCGTCAGCAGACGGACGTTGAGGACGACCTCTTTCCCCTCCGGGAAGTCGCACTTTTCGGGGAGCGGCACCTGCGCCTTCTCGCCGGGAGCGCACTTGACGACGCTCGTCTTGCTTGCCAATTCCTCACCTTCGGCGACATAGGAGACGACCGTCTCATATTCGTCGAGGTCGGTGAAGTTGTGCCGGTTGGTGACGGTCAATTTGCCGTCCTCATACTCAAAGCCAGCCTTCGCGTATTGATACTTGACTTCATACAGAGCCGGGTTGGGGGAGCGGTCGCCGCGGACGATGCCGTTGAACGCAAACCTGCCCGCATTGGGCTTGTCGCCGAAGTCGCCGCCGTACAGCCACGCGTCCTTGCCGTCGATCTCGCGGTGGATCGCCTGGTCGGCGAAGTCCCAGATGAAGCCGCCGGCGAGGCGGTCGTATTTGCGGAACATGTCCCAATAGTCGGAGAAGTCGCCGAGAGCGTTGCCCATGCAATGCGCGTATTCGCATTGTATGAAGGGCAGGTCGCGGTACATATCGGGCGTGTATTTGCTGCCGAGCGGCGACCAGAGCGCAAGACAGTGGCGCATCGGCTTGTTCTCGCCGATGATCGGCATCTTTTCGACGTGGGAATACATCTCGCTCAGCACGTCGCCGACCTTGCCCGATTGGTCGGGCTCGTAGTGGATGAAGCGCGAAGTGTCGCGCGCCAAGATCGCCTCGCGCATGACGAAGAAGTCTTTGCCGAAGCCCGCCTCGTTGCCCAGCGACCAGCTGATGATACAGGGGTGGTTTTTGAGTCTTTCGACCATGTTCATCGCACGGTAGACGCATTGGTCGACCCACTTTTTGCTGCTTGCCGGTAAGAACGCCGCCAGCCCGTGGCTCTCGAGATTTGTCTCCGCCATGACCAATATGCCGATGCGGTCGCACATCTCATAGAATGCGTCGCAATTGGGGTAGTGCGAGTTGCGGATCGCGGTGATGTTGTTGGCTTTGCACAGCAGCAGATCTTTCTCGATCAGCTCGTGCGGCACCGCGTGCCCGTGGTAGGGGTGGAACTCGTGGCGGTTGACGCCGTAGATCTTGATCGGTCTGCCGTTGAGCAAGATGAACGGACCTCTGCCGTCCTTCATGCCTTGGATGCGCACTTCGCGGAAGCCGAAGTCGTATTCGCGTCTGTCGACCTCTTTGCCGTCCGCAAGCAAAATTATACGCACGCGGTAGAGGTTGGGATATTCGTCCGACCACAGCTTGACGTCTTTGAGCGCGGCGGTCAATTTGACGTCCTTGTTGCCGACCGCAAGCTTGCCGACGGTTTCGGACAGCTCGGCGACGGCATTGTCGCCGTCCGTCAAGGTCAATTTGACCTCGTACGACGCGCCCTCATCCTTGCGGGATGCGAGGGTGACGGTGGTCTCGAAGTCGGCGTCTTTGTAGTCGTTTTTGAGCGTCGACAGCGAGAAGCAGTCGATGACCTCGGTGTGCGGTTTCGCGATCAGCCAAACGCTGCGGAAGATGCCCGAAAGGCGCCACATGTCCTGATCTTCGAGATAGCTGCCGGTGCAATAGCGATAGACGGTGACCGCCAGCTTGTTGGAGCCTTTGCGGACGACGGAGGTGATGTCGTATTCCTGAGGGCTGAACGTGTCCTCGGAGTAGCCGACGAACTTGCCGTTGACATAGATGTCGCCGCAGCAATTTATGCCGTCGAAGCGCAGGAAGACGTCGCGGTCGGCGCCGTCGTACTCGAACTCGGTGACATAGCAGCCGGCGCTCGTCTTGCGCTCCTTGACCTTTGGCACCGCGAGCAGGTTGAACTGCGCGAGCGCGTAGGGGTACATGTAGTTGGTGTAGATGGGGGTGTCAAAGCCCTTGATCTGCCATTCGGACGGGACGTCGATCTCGTCAAAGCCGGCAGGGGCGACGCCGTCAGCCTCGTATCCTTGGGGAATGCGGTCGACGGACGGTACGAATTTGAACTTCCACTTGCCGTCAAGACAGACGGCTGTGGACTTGCCGTCCTTGTCCAGCGGGAAGCCCGCCGCGCTGCGTTTGAGCGAGTTGACGTTGTAGACGGAAAGGGTGGCGAAGTTTTTCATAATTCTCTCCTTGTGTGGCCCGAAGTATTTGTACTTATTATCATACCATAACGCGCGCACATTTTCAACAGGAAAAACGGTTTTGGATCGGACTCGTATTGATTTTGTCGCAAATCTGTGCTATAATTCGTTTGATTTCGGCAAAACAGGCGGAGAAAGACGACATGAAAAGTGATATCATCGTATCGAGAGAAGACTTTGACATAAGGCGCATCCTCGACTGCGGACAGGTGTTCCGCTACTTCCCCGAAGAGGGCGGCTACACCGTGATCTCGGGCGACAAGCTGTGCCGCGTGACCCAAGACGAGTCGCGTGCGGTCATCTCTTCGGACGATCCCGACTACTTCGCCGGCTACTTCGACCTGAGCGCCGACTACCGCGCGATCCGCGGAGAACTGCAAGACAAGCCGTTCATGCGCGAGGCGGTCGGATACGGCAGAGGGATACGCATTTTGCGTCAGCAGCCGTTTGAGACGCTGATGAGCTTCATCGTCTCCGCCAACAATCACATACCGCGGATCAAGGGCATTTTGAACAGGATCTGCGAGCGGCTCGGAGAAGAGATCGGCGAGGGCAGATATGCGTTCCCGTCGCCCGAGGCGATGGCGGCGAAAGACGAGGCGTTTTATGCGTCGCTCGGCGCAGGGTATCGCGCGGAATATCTCGCCGACACCGCGCGCCGGATCGCGGACGGTTTCGATCTGGACGGGGTGTTCGGCATGCCGTCCGACGAGGCGAACAGGTATCTGTGCCGCCTCAAAGGCGTGGGTCCAAAGGTCGCGGATTGCATATTGTTGTTCGCGTTCCGCAAGTACGACGTCTTTCCGGTCGACACATGGATACGCAAGGTCTATTCCGACATCGTCGGCGGCGACGCGACCAACGCTCAAATGCGCAAAAAGTTGTGCGAGATGTACGGCAAGTACGCCGGCATCGCTCAGCAATATCTGTTTTTTTACAAGCGAGAAACGTCGGGGCGGTAACATTGACCGCGCGGCGCGGTGCACGGACGAGTTTTGCCACGGGAGATATATGAACTGTGCCGCATTGATCGATCTGGGCGCGGCCAAGGTCAACGCCGACGCGCTCTACGACGCCGAGCGGACGCTCGGCGCGCGCTTTTGTCAAGTCAAATTTTACGGCTACAACGCCAAGAGGAACGGCGCGCTCAACGCCTTCATCAAGGAGTACGGCGCCGAGGTGTCGTTGCCGCTCCACAATCGCAAAAAGACGAGGATAGACATTCGCCAAGTCATCGACGCCGTGACGGTCGCCTGTCTTGAACCTGTCGACGCGATCTTTTTGGTCGCGGCGGAAGTGGATTGTCTGCCGCTGCTCAACGCGTTGCGCAGACAGGGCAAAAAGGTGTATCTCGGCTGCGAAAGCGGCACGATGTACGAGGACAAGTGCGACGGCGTCGTCGTGCTTGCCAAGAACTTGCCGCAAGAGGACGAAGCCGTCCCCGAGCCGATCGACCTTGCGCCCGAAGAGGAGAGGGAGAGCGCGGTCGACGAGTTCTTGCCATATACCGGCATAGAGCCGCTCGACGACGACAGGATGAAGGAGATCGGCGAAGACCTGCGACGCGCGGTCGAGGAGAAAAAGGCGCGCAAACGCGCCGTCCGCCCTCTCGACGAAAAGGACGAATTGAGGCGGCTTTTGGACAAATACTTTTGAGAGCTGCATGCGCAAACAATTGTGTATGACCGACACGGGCACGAAAATTCACGCCGGCGTCGTCTTGGCGTGAAGAGAGTTTTCGGCGACTGTTGTCCGCAGTGCCCGTCGCAAAGTTTTGCAATCGATAAAGATGTAAGAAAAACGCAAGGGTGAATTGAATTTACGCGGCGGTTTTCAAAAGAGGGCAAATCGTGAAAGCGGTCGTTTTTAAATATTGCCAAAATTCTTGCCAATCTCCGCGCGAGCGTGTATAATGGTTGTAAACAATTCGGACAGGTGGATTATGAAACATATCGTATCGGTAGTGGTTTACAACAATTCGGGCGTGCTCTCAAGGGTCAGCAGTCTGTTCGGCAGAAGAGGTTTCAACATCGATTCACTCTCGGTCGCGACGACGGACGACCCCAAGATCTCGCGCATCACGATCACCGCGAGAGGTGACGAGAACACCCTCGATCAGATCATCAAACAGACGTCCAAACTTGAAGAGACCATCAACGTCACCGCCCTCAAAGAAGAGGACAGCGTGTGCCGCGAACTCATCCTTGTCAAGGTGGTCACGACCGGTCAATTCGACAACTCGATCGTGCAGCTTGCCGACGAATTCGGCGCGCTCATCCTCGACATCACCTCAAAGTCGATGATCTTGGAGCTCACAGGCACCAGCCGCAAGATAGACAACTTCGCCGCCGCGATCTCCGACCTCTGCAAGTCGCGCGAAGGCATGCGCGTCAAGAACGTGTGCCGCACGGGTATTACGGCGATAGATAGAGGAGTTTAATGCTTCGCTTTTAGGGGCAACCCGAAAATAACGCATCGAATCGCAACGGCGATGATTGCAAATGCAATCGTCGCCGTTTCTCATACTCGCTATTTTCGGTTTTCCCCTAAAATACCCCTTCCCACGGGACAAGCGCTCGCTCACCGCTCGCGGTCCCGTAAGGTGAAGTCCCCGAAGAGCGCGGTCATTCGGGGACTTCATAATCGAGTCGCGCGGGAAGCGCGGTTCCGCGCGACGAGTGTCGTCAATTTTTCCGCTTTATAAAAGTCAAAACGAAAAGTTGCTTTTTGTGTATAAGGTTACGATTACATCTCGCCCAACCGCGCTTGGGCGAGATACGATAACGCGGCTGTCAAATGACCGCGCGAAAAGCTCGATGCAGAACCGATCAGATTAACGCAACTATATTATTAAGTTGGCATATAACCGATAAGATAAACAGAACCAAGCAGCTTTAAGCGAGCGACTTGGTGCAGGTTTGCGGCGAAAGGGTTGTGACGCGTACCTCAATGGTACGCGAGCGTTCCGAGAGACGCAAAGATGCCCAAACGAGCCGCTTAAAGCGGTGATCTGTACCGCGCCGCAAAGCGAGCGCGGAACAGAAAATGCCGCGTGGGAAGGGGGTACCCCGGGGAAAACCAAAAATAGCGAGTATGAGAAACGGGCGCATCCGTGATTCGGATGTGCCCGTTGCGATTCGAAGCGTTAATTTTTGGGTTGCCAAGAATCCGCAGTATAAAGCGAAGAACAAAACTTACTCAAAGCGTGTAAATCGGCGATTCAGCGTCGCGCGAAACCGCGCTTCTCGCGCGACTTGATAACGCGCCGCGCCAAAACCGCGCTTTTGGCAAGGCGCCCTTTGCGCGGTCGTGAGCGGTGAGCGAACGTGCCGCGTGGGAAGGGGAGTATTGAGGGGAAAACCAAAAATAGCGAGTATGAGAAACGGGCGCATCCGTGATTCGGATGTGCCCGTTGCGATTCGAAGCGTTAATTTTTGGGTTGCCAAGAATCCGCAGTATAAAGCGAAGAACAAAACTTACTCAAAGCGTGTAAATCGGCGATTCAGCGTCGCGCGAAACCGCGCTTCTCGCGCGACTTGATAACGCGCCGCGCCAAAACCGCGCTTTTGGCAAGGCGCCCTTTGCGCGGTCGTGAGCGGTGAGCGAACGTGCCGCGTGGGAAGGGGAGTATTGAGGGGAAAACCAAAAATAGCGAGTATGAGAAACGGGCGCATCCGTGATTCGGATGTGCCCGTTGCGATTCGAAGCGTTAATTTTTGGGTTGCCCCTCAAAAAGCGGAGCGTTTGAACTGACTCTCGTAAAGCTCTTTGTAGAATCCGCCCTTGTCGAGCAATTGTTCGTGCGTGCCCTGTTCGATGATGTTGCCGTCTTTCATCACGAGGATGAGGTCGGCGTCGCGTATCGTGGACAGGCGGTGGGCGATGATGAAGCTGGTGCGGCCTTTCATGATCTCGGCGAACGCCTTTTGGATGCGGATCTCGGTGCGGGTATCGATGTTGGACGTCGCCTCGTCGAGGATGAGCATGGGCGGATGTGTGAGCATGATACGCGCGATGCACAGCAATTGCCGCTGTCCTTGCGACAGGTTGCCGCCGCTTTCGGTGATCACGGTGTCGTAGCCGTCTGCGAGCTTGCTGATGAAGCGGTGCGCGTGTGCGGCTTGCGCGGCGGCGATGACTTCTTCGTCGGTCGCGTCGCGTCTGCCGTAGGCGATGTTGTCGCGGACGGTGCCTTCGAACAGCCAAGTGTCTTGGAGCACCATTCCGAATTGACCGCGCAACGAGTTGCGTTTGACCGATTTGACGGGCGCGTCGGACACGCGGATCTCGCCGCTGTCCACGTCGTAGAAGCGCATCAACAGGTTGATCATCGTCGTCTTGCCGCAGCCGGTGGGGCCGACGATCGCGATCTTTTTGCCTCTATCCGCCTTTACGTCGATGTGTTGCAACAGCGGCTTGTCGGGCGAGTAGCCGAAGCAGACGTCGTCGAACTCGACGGTGCCGAGGCACTCTTCGATCTCGGGCAAGTCGTCGTCGGGGCTCTCTTCGGGCTCGTCCAAGACGGCGAACACGCGCCTTGCGCACGCAAACGCGGTTTGCAGTTCGGTGATGACGCCGGTGATCTCGTTGAACGGCTTGGTGTATTGGTTGGCGTAGATGAGGAAAGTGGACAGCGTGCCCGCGCTCATCGTGCCGTAGAGGATCGCGATCACCGCGCCTATGATGCCGACCGCCGCATAGACGAGGTTGTTTACAAAGCGGGTGCACGGGTTGGTCAGAGAGCTGTAAAATTGCGATTTTACGCCGTATTTGTAGAGGACGGCGTCGATCTCCTCAAACGTCTTTTGCGCCTCTTCTTCATAGCCGAACGCGGCGACGATGCGCTGTCCTTCGAGCATCTCTTCGCTGTAACCGCCCAGCTTGCCCTGCGTGTCCGACTGCTTGCGGAACATCGCGTTGGAGTGCTTGGCGACGAATGTCGCGACGAACAGCGAAAGGGGAGTGATGACGATGACGACCAGCGCGACCTGCCATTGGATCGCGAGCATGATGCCCAGCGTGCCGGCGATCGTGAACACGCCTGTCAAGAGCTGTGAGAAGCCCTGCAATATGCCGTTGGAGATCTGCTCGATGTCGCTCGCCATACGCGTGATGAGGTCGCCGTGCGCGTGCGAGTCGATGTACGACAGCGGCAGGCGGTCGATGTGGGCGAACAGCTGTTTGCGCATTTCGTTGACTGCGAGGAACGCGAGCTTGTTGGTCGCAAGCGACAGCGTCCATTGGAAGACGCCGCCGACGACGATCGTGCTGCCGATCAGCGCGATATACTTGCCGACCGTTGCGAAGTCGACATTGCCGGGACCGATGATATAGTCGATCGCCTTGCCAATGCAGACGGGCGCCGCCAGCGTAGCCGCGACCGACAGGATCGCCGAGATCAGCGACAGCGCGACATAGCCCTTGTAGGGGGCGATGTAGCCGACGATGCGTTTCAAGGTCGCTTTTGTCTTCATTGCTTGGCACCTCCGTCCGTTTGAGAGAGGTAAATTTCGCGATACACGTCGCAAGTTTTGAGCAAGTCGTCGTGCTTGCCTATGCCGGCGACGAGTCCGCCGTCGAGGACGACGATGACGTCGCAGTCTTTGAGCGAAGTCGCGCGCTGCGAGACGAGGAAGAGCGTCGTGTCGCCGCGAGTCGCGTTGATCGCGGTGCGCATGTTGAGGTCGGTCGCAAAGTCGAGCGCGGACGACGAGTCGTCGAGGACAAGGATGTCGGAGTGTGCGGCGAGTGCGCGCGCGACCGCAAGGCGTTGGCGCTGTCCTCCCGAGAAGTTCTTGCCGCCCTGCATCACGACCGAATCCAAGCCCTTTTCCTTTTCGCGGACAAAGGACGCTGCCTGCGCTGTTTCGAGGCACCTCCACAGCGTCTCGTCGTCCGCGTCGCGTCCGCCCATCAGCAGGTTGGAGCGTATCGTGCCCGAAAAGAGCATCGTGTTTTGCGGCACATACGCGACGGTGCGTCGCAATTGTTTGAGCGGATATTTTTTGACGTCCGTCCCGAACAGTTCGACGCTGCCTTCGGACACGTCGTAAAAGCGCGCAAGCAGGTTGACCAGCGTCGACTTGCCGCTGCCTGTGCCGCCGATGACGCCCACGCTCGCGCCGCGCGGTACGGTCAGAGTGAGGTCGGTCAGCGTGTATTTGCCCTCGTTGTAGCCAAAGGAGACATGGTCGAATTTGACCGCAGGGGAGTCGACGGAAGTGTCGACCTCGGTGTTGCCGTCGTCGGTGATCGAGGGTGCGGCGTCGAGCAGTTCGACGACGCGCGTACCCGAAGCGATCGCTTTGGTGACGGTGACGACGAGTTGGGCGACGACGACGAGCGCGAGCGAGATCTGAGTCATATAGTTGACGAACGCGAACACCTCGCCCTGCGTCATTTCGCCCGTGTTGACAAGTCCGCCTCCGAACCAAAGGATCGCGATGATCGCCGCGTTGATGATGACGAAGGTCGCGGGGTTGAGCAGCGCGGAGATGCGTCCGACGACGATCGCGCCGCGCGTCAATTCGTCTGCCGACTTGTCAAAGCGGTCTTTTTCGTATTCCTGTTCGGAGAAGGCGCGGACGACGCGCACGCCGGAGAGGTTTTCGCGCGTGATCTGCGCGACTTTGTCCAGCTTTTGCTGTACGTTCTTGTAGAGGGGGATGCTGCGCGACATGATGAAGTAGAGCACCACCGCGATGAGCGGCGCCGCCGCAATGAAGATCAACGACAGTTTGAGGTTGATCGTCATCGCCATCACCGCCGCGCCGATCACGAGGAAGGGCGCGCGAATGACGAGACGGATCAGCATCGCGACCATATATTGCAATTGATTGACGTCCGAGGACAGGCGGTTGACGATGGATGGGGTGCCGAACTTGTCCAGCTCCTTGAACGAAAGCGTGTTGATGTGGCGGAAAAGGTCGTTGCGCAGCTCGGTGCCGAAGCCCTGCGAGCACTTTGCCGCAAGGTATTGGCAGGTGAGCGCGCACGCAAGCCCGAGCACGCCGAGAGCGACCATGATCGCGCCGTGCGAGAGCACATACTCGAGCCCGCCGTCGCCGTCGATGCCGTTGTCGATGATGTCGGACATCACGAGAGGAACGATCAGCTCAAAGATCGCCTCGGTCAGCTTTGCTAGCGGACCCAAGGTGAGATTGAGCTTGTAATTCTTCAAATACTTGACCAATTTACGCATTTGTTATCCGTGCAATTGACAAGCCGCGTCAAATAAAATAAAATATCATTGTAACGGCGTGCCGAAGAGTGTTTGCCTCAAAGGCTATAATAATATACTACACCGCGCACGCAAATGCAAATGTTTTGCCGCATATGCGGCAGGGAGTGGATATGAAAGACGGTTTCGTCAAAGTCGCGGCGCTCACTCCGCCGTGCAAAGTCGCCGATACCGCGTTCAACGCGGACGCGATCGCCGCGCTTGCCGCCGAATATGCGGCGAAGGGCTGCAAATTGATCGTGTTCCCCGAGATGGCGGTGACCGGCTATACCGTCGCGGACCTGCTCACGCAGGACGCGTTGCTCGACGCGTCGGACGCGGCGTTGCTCTCGATCGCGAAAAAGACGGCGAAGAGCGATTGCGCCGTCGTCGTAGGCGCGCCCGTCAGGGCGGACGGCAAATTGTACGATTGCGCGGCCGTTCTGAACGGCGGCAGGGTGGTCGGCGTCGTTCCCAAGACCGCGATCCCCAATTACGGCGAATTTTACGAGGGCAGATATTTTGCGTCGGCAAAGGACGCAATCGCGAAAGAGGTGCGCGTCGGAGCGCAAGTCGTTCCGTTCGGCGCCGACCTGCTGTTCCGTTGCAAGGGCATGCCCGAGTTTTGTTTCGGCGTCGAGATCTGCGAGGACATGTGGGGCGCGAAGTCGCCGTCGTCCGAGCTGTGTGCGGCGGGCGCGACGATCGTGTGCAACCCGTCCGCGAGCGATGAGATCGTCGGCAAGGCGGAATATCGCCGCCTGCTCGTGCGCGCGGCGTCGGGCAAGGGGCTGTGCGGCTATGTCTATGCGGACGCCGGCGTCGGCGAGAGCACGACGGACGCGGTGTTCGCAGGCCACGATATCATTGCCGAGGACGCGGCGGTGCTCGCCGAGAGCGCGCCTTTCGGCAAAGGTGCGGCGGTCGCGGTCATCGACGTGTTCAAATTGGCAAGAGAGAGGAGAGCGCGCAACACATTCGGCGCGGCGGTCGGAATGCGAGAGGTCGAATTTGAGTGCAAACTCACCGAGACCGAGCTCGGTCGCAAGCCGTCGCGTACGCCGTTCGTGCCCGTCGACAACGAGGGCAGAGAGGGGCGGTGCAAACTCATACTCGCGATCCAAGCCAATGCGCTTGCAAAGCGGATAACGCACACGGGCGCCAAAAAAGTGGTCGTCGGGCTTTCGGGAGGGCTTGACAGCGCGCTTGCGCTTTTGGTCGCCGTAGACGCGGCGAAGATATCGGGGCTTGCGCCCAAAGACGTGCTTGCGGTGACGATGCCGTGCTTCGGTACGACGTCGCGTACTCGCTCCAACGCCGAGACGCTCGCAGAGGGGCTGGGCGCCGACTTCAAAGAGGTCAAGATAGGCGAGGCGGTCAAGGTCCATCTTGCGGACATCGATCACCCCATCGACCTGACCGACGTGACATACGAGAACGCGCAGGCGAGAGAGCGCACGCAGGTGCTGATGGACATCGCCAATATGTGCGGCGGCATAGTCGTCGGCACAGGCGACCTGTCCGAAGTTGCGCTGGGCTGGGCGACCTACAACGGCGATCACATGTCGATGTACGGCGTCAACGCGTCCGTGCCCAAGACGTTGATCAGATATGTCGTCCGCTACTATGCCGAGACGTGCGGCAACGCCGCGGCGAGCCGTGCGCTCAACGACATCCTCAACACGCCGATCAGTCCCGAACTCATCCCGGCAAAGGACGGCGAGATCGTCCAAAAGACGGAAGAGATCGTTGGCTCGTACGAGCTCAACGACTTTTTCCTCTACTATGCGATGCGCTACGGGTTCCGTCCGCGCAAGGTGCTGCGGCTGGCAAAACTCGCGTTCGACGACGTCGACGAGGGAGCGCTCAAAGCGGCGCTCGCCAAGTTCTACCGCCGCTTCTTTTCGCAGCAATTCAAGCGCAGCTGCACGCCCGACGCGCCCAAAGTCGGGTCGGTCGCGCTGTCGCCGAGAGGGGATTGGAAGATGCCGTCTGACGCGTGCCCCTCGGCATGGCTTGACGATTTGAAGTGATCTGCTCGGCGGTTTTTCCGTCCGCAAAATCGAAAACAAAGCATAAAAACGGCGCCCCCGAAAGGAGGCGCCGGTTTTTGCGTTTTCGGCAAGATCAAGCGTCGAGGCGGTCGATGATCGCTTGAGTCTTGGAGTGGTCGAGGTCTCTTTCGGAATAGGAGAACTCGTAATACATCTCGACATCGGCGTCGCTGTCCTGACCGGCGAAGGAGCCGCTCCAGTTCTCTTTGGTGTTTATGGTGCGGAACAAGCCGCAATCCCAAACCGTGACGGTGTACTCGAGTAAGTTGTATTTGACATTTGAAGCCGGCTTGTTGTCGTTGGCAAGTTTGTCGACAGTGGTCTTATCCGCATTGGCGACCGCGACATCAGCCTTGAACTTGAGGGTGTAGTAGCCCTCTTCGTCGTTGTGCTCGATCGTAATGCCTTCGGAGCTGATGATGTTGGCGCAGGAGAAGTTGATCGCGGTCTTTTTGGCTTCTTCGCGGTTTTGAGTGTCCTTGCCGTTCTCTTTGCCGTTGGGCCCCCAATCCGAGCCTTTTTTCCATGCGTCGTCGGCAACTGTCAGCAAGCCCTTTTGATCGTAGTTGTAGGTGACGTTGTCGAGATCGGTCTTCAATCTCCAAAGGTCGCCGTCCGCAAAGATGCCCTTGGTGCCGCCGGCGACAATGGGAGCATAGAAACTATAAAGCGCCGTGCTTGTGCCGTTGTTGATCGGCAGCTTGAGGATGATGTCGTCCTTTGCCGCGGCGTCTTGTTTTTTGAGGCGTTGATCGATGAGCGTAAAGTTGTTGGCGTCGTCGATCTTGGTGTTGCCCTTCGTGTATTTGAAGTAGGCATAACGGAGCACCTTGCTCTCGTTCTCTTCGAGCCCGTCCATGACCTTGCGGATCTTTTCGTTGTCGGCGAGCGTGGTGTCGTTGAGGATAGCTTCGATATCCACCGCGACGGAAGCGACAACGGCTTCGTCGGGCGCGACATTTACGTCTTGAAGAATGTTTGTCGGGTAGTCGGCGGAGACTTCGCCTTCGTAGGAATCATAGCATCCCACAAGCATCGCGCCGAATGTCGCGACGATGACCGCGACGCACATCGCGGTGATGATTTTTTTGATGAGATCTGTTTTCATAATAACCCCTCGGGCGGTAAGCCCTGTTTGTTGTTCAAGTCAATTATAAGATAATTTTGCGCGCGCTGTCAATTGCATTGACGTTCAAAAATATGGACAAAACGGTCAAAAGCGTGTGCAAAAAATTTTTTGTCCGCCTTGACATATTGCGCGCAGGCGTTATATAATTTTGATAAAGAAAACTTTTTCGGGTGGAAAATGATCGAGAGAGCCGCATTGTATCCCAAGTACGTTCACTTCTTGCTCAAACTGAGGAGCAAGGTCTTTACGACCGTCGCGACGCTGTCCGCGAAGGCGGCGCTCAGCCGCGAGCCGATACCGTATGCGAGGCTCGAAGACAAAAAGTTCGAGCCGATCTCGCCGGGGACGGTGTGGGGGAGCGGCTTCGACTGCGCGTGGTTCGAATTCGAGGGCGAGGTGCCTGAGTCCGCAAAGGGCAAAAAGGTCGTCGCTCTCATCGATGTGGACGGCGAGGGGCTCGTCTATCTCGACGGCGCGCCCGTCGTCGGCATCACTCACAAACAGGACTCGCTCGACTGGATCGCGCCTGCGCCGGGCAAGCAGCAGGTCGATTTGTTCGACTGCGCCGCGGGAGGCGAAAAGGTCAAGATCCTCGTCGACTGCGGTTTCAACGGCAACCGCGGCGCGGACCGCAAGGCCAAATTCAGGAAGGCGGTGCTTGCGGTCAGGGACGACGACGCGGCAGGGATGTTTTATGACTTTCTGCAGCTTTTTTCGCTGCTTTTGACCGCCGGAAAAAATCAGGCGCTGACACGCCAGAGGGAAGACGAGATAGACAACGTGCTCTATGAAGCGCGCGCTCAATACCGCAAGGGAGACATAGCGATGGCGCGCAAACTTCTCGGCGCGGCGGCGGCTTCGCCCGCTTCGGCGGATGCGGGAGAATATACCGCGATAGGGCACGCGCACATCGATCTGGGCTGGCTGTGGCCAATCAGGGAAACCAAGCGCAAGGGTGCGCGCACCTATGCGACCGCGCTCGCAAACATAACCAAGTTCCCCGACTATATCTTCGGCGCGTCGCAGGCGCAGCTGATGGATTGGATCAAGACGGGTTACCCGAGCATATACGACGGTTTCAAAAAGGCGGTCGCGGACGGGAGGGTAGAACTCCAGGGCGCGATGTGGACGGAGAACGACTGCAATCTGCCTTCGGGCGAGAGCATAATTCGTCAATTCGTCTACGGCGAGGAGTTTTTCCGCCGCGAGTTCGGCAAGACGTCGCGCATGGTGTGGCTCCCCGACGTGTTCGGCTATCCCGCGTCGCTGCCGCAGATCTTCAAGGGGTGCGGCAAAGACTTTTTTATGACGATCAAATTGACGTGGAATACGCACAACAAGTTTCCGTACAAGACATTCGTCTGGCAGGGGATAGACGGCACCGAGGTGCTTGCGCATATGGCCCCGCAGGGCACATACTGTTCGACTGCGACGCCGTTCGCGGTCGTCAAGTCCGAGCGCGGCAACGACAAGGGCATGCACGAGGGATTGCTCGTTTACGGCATAGGCGACGGCGGCGGAGGTCCGGGCGAAGCGCCGCTCGAGATGTTGGCGCGTATGCGCGACGAGCAGGGCTTGCCGCGTGTCAAAAACGGTTCGGCACAAAGCTTTTTCGAATACATATCGACAAAAATACAGCAATATCCGACATGGAGAGGGGAGTTGTATCTCGAAAAACACCAGGGCACTTACACCTCGCAGGCGAAGCTCAAACTCAACAACAGGCAAGCCGAGCGCGAATTGCACGAGGTCGAGTGGCTGGGCGCGATCGCGCGGCTCAAAGGCATCGCCTATCCGCAAAAGGAAATGGACGAGATCTGGCGCGAGGTGCTGCTGTATCAATTCCACGACATTCTGCCCGGCAGCTCGGTCGGCAGGGTCTACGACGAGGCGAACGCGCGCTTCGACGTGCTTCGCGGCAAGCTGCGCGATATTCGCGCAAAGCTGCTGACCGCAATGAAAAAGGGCGGCGAGCCCTGTTTTGTCAACGCCGCGCCCGTCGCGCGCAAGCAATTTGTCCTCGACGAGGGCAAGTGGTACAAGGTCGACGCCTGCGCGTATTCGTGCGCGCCGTTTGTCGAGGCGCAGGGCTACCCCGAGCCGAAGTGCGGTTCGGACTCGATCGAAAACGACAAACTCAAAGTCGTCTTTGCCCCGGACGGAAGCATAAAGAGCGCGGTCGTAAAGGGCGAAAACTTTGACTATTGCGGCGGATATCTCAACAAATTCGTGTTGTTTTCCGACCCCAAACTCTACTACAACGCATGGGACATCCGCGACGACTACCGCAAATTGCGCCGCCACACCGTGCGCCTCATTGCACGCAACAGCTACGTCGACGGACCGGCGGCGGTGATGGAGCAGAAGTTCGCGATCGGCGAAAAGTCCTCTCTTGTGCAAAAGATCTCGGTCATCGCCGGCGAAGAGGCGATACGCTTTGACACCGAGGTCGATTGGCACGAAGACTTCAAGATGCTGCGCGTCGAGTTCAAGCCGTCGGTGTTCGGCTCAAAGGTCAATTGCGACATCCAATTCGGGGACGTCGACCGCGACACCGCCGACGATACCTCTGTGCAAAAGGCGCAATTCGAGATCTGCGCGCACAAGTTCGTCAACGTCGACTCCGACGACGGCGAGCGCGGCGTCGCGCTGATCAACGACTGTAAGTTCGGGCACCGCGTCAAGGAAGGGCTGATCTCGCTCAACCTGCTGCGCAGCCCCAAAAATCCCGACCCCGAATGCGACATGGGCAGACATGTGATCGGCTATATGCTTCGTCCCCACCGCGGCACTTGGCAGCAGAGCGAGGTCGTCGCCGACGGCTACCGCTTCAACGCGCCGCTCATCTCGTGCGACTTCACGCCCGACATTCCGGCGCTGCTCGAGTGCGGCAACGACGACATTTTGATCGAGACGATCAAGCCGTCGCAGGACGGCAAAGGCGTCGTCGCGCGCCTTTACGACCGCTACGGAGAGGGCGGCGAGACGGTGCTCAAAGCCGGCTTCCGCTACAAGTCCGTGTGCACCTGCAACATGCTCGAAGAGGAGCGCGAAAAACTCTCGGGCGCAACGCTGACCTTCCGACCCTACGAGATCAAGACGCTGTACTTTGAGATATGATCGAAAACGCGCCGCACAAGGCGCGTTTTTTTGCATACGATTTCGGCATATGCCGGTTTGAGAGGCAAATATTTTGAAAAATATGTGCTCTGTCTCTTGACAAAAATTGTCGGCGGCAAAGCCTTGATGAGATGTTTTTACCCTCTCATAAAGGCTTTAAGTTTCGTGCAAGTTTTGTCAAGCCGGTGCGAGCCGGGCCGACGTGGTCGGCAGCAAAGTAGAGATGAGTCGCTTTTGTACTCCTTTTGCGACTTTAATTTTCATGTAAGTTTTGTCAAGCGGCGGTTTCAATTATTTTTATATTTCTATCAAATTGGTAGTCGCGTCCGCATTTTTATGTCGGCAGCGAAACAATTAGATCAACAGAACTATGCAGTATTGGGCGAGCGACTTGCGATGATTTTGCGGTGAAGAGGTTGTCCGCCGTACTTGATGTATGAGGGCGTTTTTGAAACGCAAAAGCGCGCATTTCGATGCGCCTTTTAATATATTGTTTGCCGAAGTGACCGCGCAGAATGGTGCAGATTCGCGGTGCGCAGGTTGCGAGAGGGGAGGGAGCGTACTTGAGGTACGTGACCGACCCCGAGACGTCCTGCGCGCCGCGAAGGTGTGCCGTTATGCGCGGTCAGTCTGAATTATACTTATCAGCCTTAGGGATGCAGGTGTACTCCTTGGGACTGATCCCCGTGATCTTCTTGAACACGCGCGAAAAGTACAGCTGGTCGGAGAAGCCGCACATCTCGGCGATCTCGTAGATCTTGTAGTTGTTGACGTTCTTGCTGAGCAGCAGCTTTTGCGCGAACGCGATGCGCGTATTGTTGAGGAATTGAAGGGGCGAGATGCCCTTTTCCTTGATGAATTGACGGCGGATATAGTCCTTGCTGAGCGCAAACGTCTTGTAGACATCGTCCAGCGAGAAGGTCGGATCGGAGAAGTTTTCGACGATCGCGGACGCGATGATCTCGACCTGCCGCGAGCAGTTGTTGGTGCCGGCGAACGCGGTCAAAATGTTGATGACAAGCTCGGTGAACGAGAGGATGATGTTGGCTTGATTTCTCGTCTCCGTGTTGAAATAGCGATAGCAAAGGTTGAGGACGTTGTAGATGTCCTTTTGGGAATTGTCGGACACGAGCAGCGCCTTTTTGAAGGACGGGGTCCAATTGGCGATGGTCAGGTAGATGTTGCGGAAGCCCGACTCGGAGCTGTTGGCATGCAGTGTGTGCGGCGGAATGATGACGATCTGATTGCGCGAGTACTCTATGGGCGGATTGCCGTCGAAAAACTCGATCTTGCCGTCGCCGCCGGTGCAGTAGATGATCTCCCAATAGTCGTGCTGGTGACGCGAGACGTTGTAGGTCTTCATGTTCTTTCCGATATAATTGATGATGGGCATGTCGCACCTCCTTGTTTTGATTATAGCAGAACTCAACCGTTTTGTCCATAATTTTGAGAAGTTATTACTTGAAATTCGGTGACAAATATTTTATAATAAGAATGTACCCGAATTGCGGGCGCATGCGCGTCCGACATCGAGCGCAAGACATCGGGGCGCGATCGTGCCCGAAAGATGAGGATGGATATGAACAGACAACAGGTTTTGCAAAAGATCGGAGAGTGCGGAGTCGTCGCCGTCATCAGAGGCGACGGGTTCGAAAAGGCGCTTGCCTCCGTCGACGCATGCGTGCGCGGCGGCGTCAAGCTGATCGAGGTCACGTTCACCGTGCCCGGGGCGGACAGGCTGATCGCGGAGCTTTGCTCCCGATACGGCGACGATGTCATCGTAGGGGCGGGCAGCGTGCTCGATCCCGAGACCGCCCGTGCGGCGATCCTCGCCGGGGCGAAGTTCGTGTTCTCGCCCGCGCTCAATCTCGATACGATCAAACTTTGCAACAGATACGCGGTCGCGGTCGTGCCGGGCGTTTTCAGTCCGACAGAGGCGGTCGCGGCGCTCGAAGCGGGAGTGAACTTGGTCAAGTTGTTCCCCGGCGACGTCGCGGGTCCCAAGGGGCTCAAGGCGCTCAAAGGTCCTTTGCCGCAGCTGGACATCATGCCCACCGGCGGGGTCAATCTCGACAACATCGCCGATTGGTTCAAGGCGGGAGCCTATGCGGTCGGCGCGGGCAGCTTTTTGACAAAGGGCGCGGCGAGCGGCGACTTCGGCGCGGTCGAGAACACCGCGCGCGAACTTGTCGCAAAGATCGCCGCCGTCAGGGGAGGTAAGGCATGAAAAAGGTCTTGACCGCAGGGGAGATCATGCTCAGGCTTCAGCCGCCCGGGTACAAGCGCATCATCCAGACGGACAGCTACGAGGCGGTGTACGGCGGAGGCGAGGCGAATGTTGCGGTGTCGCTTGCGCAATTCGGCGACAATGCTGAGTTCTTCACCAAGCTGCCGCTCAATCCCATCGCTGACGCATGCGTCAACACGCTGCGCGGCAGGGGCGTCGGCGTGGACAAGATCGTCCGCGGCGGCGACAGGATGGGCATCTATTTTTGCGAAAAGGGATATTCGCAGCGTGCGTCGCAGGTCATCTACGACAGGGCGCACAGCGCGATCAGCGAGATCGAGGCGAAAGATTATGACGCATCCGCGCTTTTGGACGGCGTCGATTGGCTGCATTGGACGGGCATCACTCCGGCGATCTCGGACAAAGCCGCCGACATGGTCGCCGCTTTGATGAAAGAGGCGAAAACGCGCGGCATTGCGGTGTCGTGCGACCTCAACTTCCGTAAAAAACTTTGGAGCCGCGAAAAGGCGAACAGGGTCATGAGTTCGCTTCTCGACGGCGTCACCTATTTGATCAGCAACGAAGAGGACTGCAAGGACGTGTTCGGCATCGAGGCGAAGGGCAGTTCGATAGAGGGCGGCAAGCTGTCCGCGGACGGCTATGCCGAGATCGGGCGCAAGGTGCTCGGGATGTTCCCGTCGATGAAGGCGGTCGCGTTCACGCTGCGCGAGAGTTACAGCGCGGGGCGCAACGGCTGGTCGGCGATCCTCGTGACCGCGGACAAGGTGTTTGCGAGCAAGCATTACGACGTCGACATCATCGACAGAGTGGGCGGCGGCGACAGCTTCGGCGCAGGACTTATCCACGGGCTTGTCAACGGTTGGGACGAGGCGAAAGCGCTCGAATTTGCGGTCGCGGCGTCCTGCCTCAAACACACGATCGAAGGCGATTTCAACGCGGTGAGCGAGGACGAGGTCCTCAAACTCATGCAAGGAGACGGCAGTGGCAGAGTACAGAGGTAAGACGGTCGATCTGCTTGCAAGCGACGCGGCAAGGGCGCTCTACGACAAGGTCGAGGGCTTGCCGATAGTGGACTATCACTGCCACCTGTCGCCGCAGGAGATCTTTGAGGACAAGCCGTTTGAGGACATCGGCGGCATGTGGCTCGGCGGCGACCACTACAAGTGGCGTCTGATGCGCGGTTTCGGCGTCGACGAGAGGCTGATCACCGGCGACGCGCCGATGAAGGACAAGTTCGTCGCGTTTGCCGAGGCGACGGGCTATGCGTTCGGCAACCCCATCAAAGATTGGGTGCAGTCGGAGCTGGGCTTCTTTTTCGGGATAGATCTTCCGCTCAATGCGGAGAATGCGCAAAAGATCTGGGACGAGGCAAACGCGGTCATTGCCGCGAAAAAGCTCTCGCCCCGCAAGTTGATGAAGATGGCGGACGTCGAGTACGTCGCGACGACGGACGATCCGTGCGACGACCTGCGTTGGCACGAGGCGATCGCCGCCGACAAGAGCTTTGACATCAAGGTCGCGCCCTCTTTTCGTACGGACAAGCTGGTTTCGGCGGACAAGCCGGGCTATGCGGAGTACGTCCGCGCGCTCGCGAAGGCGGCAGGCGTCGATGCCGACGACTTCGACGGTTTCAAAAAGGCGATCCTCGCGCGCATGGACTACTTCAAGGCGCACGGCTGCAAGTTCTCGGACATAGGCGTCGAGGGCTTCCCGGCAAGCATAGCGGACGACGCCGAGGCGGCAAAGATTTTTGACAAGTTGATCGCCGGCGAGGCGGTCTCGGCGGAGGAGGTCGACGCCTACAAGGGCGCGCTCTACCTCTTCCTTGCGAAGGGATACAAGGCGCGCGGCATGGTGATGCAGATGCATCTGTCCGTTGCGCGCAACTGCAACGGCAAGGCGTTTGCCGAGATCGGTGCGGATGCGGGCTTTGACTGCGCCGCCGACCCCGTGCCGACCGCAAGAGTCGCGCGCATGCTCGACGCGATGAACGGTGCAAACGCTCTGCCCGAGACGATACTCTATTCGCTCAATCCGACCGCGTACTATCCGCTGGTCACTTTGGCGGGCGCGTTCAGAGGGGTGCACATCGGCATCAGCTGGTGGTTCTGCGATCACAGACGCGGGATGGAAGACACGCTCGACACGCTGGGCGAGCTGGGGCACATCATATCCATGGTGGGCATGCTGACCGACAGCCGCAGCTTCTTGTCCTATACGCGTCACGACTATTACAGGCAGATCGTCTGCAATTGGCTGGCAAAGACCGCAGGCGGCGATCTCGGCAGGGCTGAGAAGGTCGCAAGGGCGCTCTGCTACGGCAATGCGAAAGCTCTTACGGAGGGAAAATAAATGGCATTCAAAATGACTTTCCGCTGGTACGGCGAGAACGACGCGATCACGCTTGACGCGATCAGGCAGATCCCGTGCATGACGGGCGTTGTCACCGCCGTCTACGACACCCCGGTCGGCGAGGTGTGGAGCAACGAAAGCATCAACAGGCTCAAGTCGCTCGCCAACGCCAAGGGATTGGAATTCGAAGTCGTCGAAAGCGTGCCCGTGCACGAAGAGATCAAGCTGGGCGGTCCCGACGCCGCGAGGCTGATCGACAATTACAAGGAGAACGTCCGCAGATTGGGCAACGCCGGCGTGAGGTGCATTTGCTACAACTTCATGCCCGTGTTCGACTGGCTGCGCAGCGACCTTGCCAAGCAGCTGCCCGACGGCTCCAACGCGCTTGCGTACGACCGCGACACCGTGCTGTCGCTCGATCCGCTCAAGAGCGAGCTCAGCCTGCCCGGCTGGGACGAGAGCTACACAAAAGACGGGCTCAAAGAGCTGCTGGGCAGATATAAGGATGTCGACGAAGAGAAGCTGTGGGGCAACTTCGCGACCTTCCTCAAAGAGGTCATCCCCGTCGCCGAGGAGTACGGCGTGAGGATGGCGATCCACCCCGACGATCCGCCGTGGGGCATCTTCGGACTGCCGCGTATCATCACCGGCAGCGCGAGCTACAAGCGCATGTTCTCCATCGTCGACAGCCCGTACAACGGCATCACTTTCTGCACCGGTTCGCTGGGCGTAGACCCCGCCAACAAACTGCCCGAGATGATCGGCGCGTGCAAGGACAGGATCGCGTTTGCGCATTTGCGCAACGTCAAGATCACCGGCGAGCGTTGCTTTGAGGAGAGCGGACACATCTCCGACAAGGGGAGCCTGGACATGTACGACATCGTGAACGCGTTGTACGACATCGACTTCGACGGCTACGTCAGACCCGATCACGGCAGGATGATCTGGGGCGAAAAGGGCAGAGCCGGTTACGGTCTGTACGATCGCGCACTCGGCGCGATGTATTTGGACGGGATAATCGAGGCTGTGGGCAAGGCTCGCGGCAAGTACGTCCCGACCGTTAAATATTGATATTATAAAGGGAGAAGAAAATATGGAAGTTTACAAGGACAAAGTGGTCGTCATCACCGGCGCGGGCGGCATCCTGTGCAGCATGATGGCGAAAGAGTATGCGAGGCTGGGCGCAAAGGTAGCGGTGCTCGACCTCAACAAGGACGCGGCTCAAAAGGTCGCGGACGAGATCGTTGCCGACGGCGGCGTCGCCAAGGCGTACGCTGTCAACTGCCTCGAAAAGGACAGCATGGCGGCGGCAAAGGAGCTGATCAACAAGGAGCTCGGTCTCACCGACATCCTGATCAACGGCGCGGGCGGCAACAACCCCAAGGGCACGACCACCAACGACTACTTTGACATCAAAGACATGAAAGACCCCGACGTCAAGAGCTTCTTCGACCTCGACGGCGGCGGCGTGGACTTTGTGTTCAAGCTCAACTTCCTCGCGACCTTCCTCACGACTCAGGTGTTTGCGGCGGATATGATCGGCAGAGGCGGCAACATCGTCAACGTCTCGTCGATGAACGCGTTCCGTCCGCTCACCCGCATCCCCGCATACAGCGGCGCGAAGGCGGCGGTCAGCAACTTCACCGAGTGGCTCGCGGTGCACTTCGCCAAAGAGGGCATCAGAGTCAACGCGATCGCGCCCGGCTTCTTTGTCACCAAGCAGAATTACGGGCTGCTGTTCGACAATGACGGCAAGCCGACCGCGAGGGCGCAAAAGATCCTCGCCGGCACTCCGATGGGCAGGTTCGGCGAGCCGGAGGAGATCCTCGGCACGCTGACGTTCCTGACCGACGACTCAAAGGCGGGCTTCGTCACCGGCATCGTCGTGCCGATCGACGGCGGCTTCTCCGCCTATTCGGGGGTTTGATATGCACAAGATCGCGGTGATAGGTCTCGGTTCGAGAGGCCGCAATTACGGCGGACACCTCAATGCGATGCCAGACGTGCAGATCGTCTCGATCTGCGACAAATATCGATCGAAGATAGACAACGTCAAGACCGCGTGGGGCGTGGACGACGCTCATTGCTTCACCGACGAGGAAAAGTTCTTTGCTCAGGGCAAGGTCGCCGACGTCATGGTGATCGCGACTCAGGACCGCGACCACTACGGTCACGCGATGAAGGCGCTCGCGCTCGGGTACGATCTGTTGATGGAAAAGCCGGTCAGCCCCGACGTCAAAGAGTGCATCGAGATCGAAAAGTATGCGCGTGAGCACGGCAGGAAAGTGCTTGTCTGCCATGTGCTTAGATATGCCAACTACTATCGCAAGATAAAAGAGCTGCTCGACTCGGGCGTGATCGGTCAGGTCAAATTGATCAAGCACGACGAGCACATCTCGTGGTGGCATTTCTGCCACAGCTATGTCAGGGGCAATTGGCGCCGCGAGGAGGAGACCTCTCCGATGCTGCTCGCCAAGTGCTGCCACGACATGGACTTGCTCTATTGGTTCGCGGGCGCGAAGTGCAAGAGCCTGTCGTCGTACGGCGACCTCAGCTGGTTCACCTCCGCCAACAAGCCCGAGGGCGCGTCGGACAACTGCTTTGACTGCAAGTACAAGGACAGCTGCATCTACGAGTGCACCTATCAATATGTCGGCAGAGGGCTCAAGAGGCACAAGTTCCCGTGGGGCACCTATGCGTTCAGCGTCAGCCCCAAAAAGGCGGACGTCATCGACGCTTTGAAGAACGGCGAGCGCGGCAAGCTCTGGTCGAGATGCGTGTTCGGCTGCGACAACGACGTCGTCGACTGCCAGACCGTCAACATGGAGATGGAGAACGGCGTCAAGATCGTGATGACCGCCAACGCGTTCAACGAGAAGGACCACCGCCACACCGAGATCCGCGGCACAAAGGGCGAATTGATTGCCGACGATACGGGCAGCGTGATCGAGTTGAGGCTGTTCGACAAGGGCAAGCGCAAGATCGTCGTCAACATCATCCCCGTCATCAAGGGGCACTACGGCGGCGACGAGGGCATCACCAAGGCGACCGCGGACCTCATCCGCGGCAAACTCGACCCGAACGGGCAGTACACCTGGATCTCCGACACCGTCGAGAGTCACAGGATTGTAGCGGCGGCGGAGCTGTCAAGGCATCGCGGCGGCGAAAAGATAGATATGTCCGAGATCCCGGACATCGAGGGATAAGGAAGATATGATCACCGCACACGGAGGCGCGCTCGGCACGGGCAGGAATACGAGGCTCTACTTTGACAACATCGGCGTATATTGCGCCGACGCGATCGAGGTGGACATCTATCGCAAGGACGGCTTGCTCTACCTCAGTCATTTGCCTGCGCCGCTCAGCTATCGCAAGAAGGTGACGCTCAAAGAGGCGTTCGAGCTCGTAAAGCGCACCGGGCACAAGATCAATTGCGATCTCAAAATGCGCGGACTCGTCGGCGACGTGATCAAGCTCGCCGAAGAGGTCGGGGTGACGGACAACCTCATCTTCACAGGGGCTGTCAGGCTGTCCGACAGCGCACAATTGACCGAAGGGCAGGCGTGGCTCAACAAGATCGAGGGGCTGCCGTACACCGCGGCGAACGTGCCCGCGATCAAAAAGGCGCTCGAAGAGACGCACAATATCCACTTCGCGGGGCTCAACATCAACAAGAAATACGGCACAGACGAGTTTCTCGCCGCCTGCCGCGACAACGGCGTCAAACTGTCCGTGTTCACGCTCGACGATCACAGACGGCTGTCGCGCTTTATAGGTTGGGGCGTCGCCAACGTGACGACCAACCTTCCCACCGTCGCGGCGGACATCCGTCGCAAGACGCTCGTGAGCGGAGGTGCGAGATGAGAGTCGCGGTGATCGGGGTCGGAAGGATGGGCTCGCGCCATGCGGACAACTTCGCCAAGGGCGCGGTGCCGGGCGCACAGCTCGGAGCGGTCTGCGACATCGATCCCGAGGTCAGAGCCAAGGCGGAGCGCAAATGGCGCGTCAACGCATATGCCGACTTCCGCGATCTGATCGACTCGGGAGACGCCGAGGCGGTCGTCGTCGCGACGCCGCACTATTCGCACGTCGAGATCTGCAAATACGCTTTGGAGCACGGACTGCACACCCTCGTCGAGAAGCCGATCGCGGTCACGGCAAAGGACGCGGCGGAGCTGATAAGCGCAGCAGACAAACACAGGGACGCAATTTTTGCGATCATGTACAACCAGCGCACCAATCCGCTTTACGCGCAGGCGAAGCGCCTCGTCGAGAGCGGACGGCTCGGCAAGATCATCCGCGCCGACTTCACCGTCACCGATTGGTACCGCTCGCAATACTACTATGACATGAACGGCTGGCGCGCGAGCTGGTCGGGAGAGGGCGGCGGCACGCTGATCAATCAATGCGTGCATCAGCTCGACCTGTTGCAGTGGATACTCGGCATGCCCCAAGACGTGGCGTGCAAGTGCCGCACCGTCGGCAGGAACATCACGACAGAGAACGATGTGACCGCGCTGTTCGGCTACGGCGACTTTGATTGTTCGTTCCGCGCGTCGACACACGAACTGCCGGGGGTCAACAGGTTGGAGATCGCCGGCACAAAGGGACTGCTCACCGTGACGCGAGGTATGCTGACCGCAAAGCTGCTGAGGATGGACGAGAGCGAGATCAACGCGCGCTCGCGCCGCGACTACGGCAACAAAGAGGACAAAAAGTATCGCACCGTGCGCAAGTTCTACGGCATAGGCAACTATCTTTGCGATGCGTTTTACGGGCAGCAATGCAGGGTGCTGCGCGCATTCGTCGCCGCGGCGGAAAAGAGAGATCCCGATCTTCTTGTCGCAAGAGGAGAGGAAGGAATGGGCGCGCTGTCGCTGATCAACGCGATGAATATGTCCGCTTGGACGGGCGCGCGCGAGGCGATCCCGGTCGACGCGGACGCATATGCGGCTGCGCTCGCCGAAAAGATCGAACAAGAGAGGGCGCAAAGCCCCAAACAATAAGGCAACAAAGGTGGAGGAAAACATGTCACAAGTCAAAATTTCGGGTTTTTACGACGAGGTCAGTTCCAAGCTGGACGACCAGATCGCGCTGATCAAAGAGTTCGGCGAACATTACCTGTGTCCGCGCGTCGTCGACGGCAAGAACATCGCCGACTACACCGCGGAAGAGTTCGCGAGGGACATCAAACCGCGTCTCGACGCGGCGGGGATCAAGTTCTCGTCGATAGGTTCGCCGATCGGCAAGATAGGGCTGTACGACGACGCGGCTTACGAGTCGCAGCTCGCCAAGCTGGACGAATTGGTCAAGATCTGCGAATTGATGGGCTGCAAGTACATCCGCATGTTCTCGTTCAGGGTCAAGCAGGGCGGCGATTACGACGCCTACTTCCCCGAGGTCGTCAAGAAATTGCGCGGCTTCCTCGAAAGGGTCAAGGGCAAGGACGTCATCTTGCTGCACGAGAACGAAAAGCGCATCTACGGCGACACGCCCGAAAGGTGTCTGCAACTCTACACCGAGATCAACGATCCTCAATTCAAGCTCGCTTACGACGCGTCCAACTTCATCCAATGCGGCGTCAACGCGCCCAAGGCGTACGAGATGCTCAAGGACTATGTCGTCTACTACCACATCAAGGACTGCTCGCCCGAGAAGGTCGAAGTGCCGATAGGGCTGGGGCTCGGAGGCTATGAGGAGATGATCCGCGATCTCGTCGTCAACAGGCATTACGACGGCTTCATGACGCTCGAACCGCACACCGGCAAATACGCCGACCACAAAGTGCTGTTCCACATCTTCGGCTGGTTTACATGGATGCTGCCGTATGTCGGCAAGTGGAACAAGATCTTCAAGCGCATCGACGCGGCAAAGAACATCGCGCCCATGCAAAAGGTCACGCGCAAGGACATCTTCACATGGCAGTACAAGGGGCTCAAGGACATCCTCGACAGGGTCGAGAAGGAGAACGCATAATGGACAAAGTAAGGTACGGCATCATCGGCATAGGCAAGCAGGGAAGCAACTATGCCAAGAGGCTCTTCAAGGGCATGGACAAGAACGGCGTGCTCGCCGCGGTCTGCGACGTCAAAGAGGACCGCAGACAGTGGGCAACAGACAACCTCGCCGGCGTCAAGGTCTTTGAGGACTACAAGGAGATGCTCGCGAGCGACGCGATCGACGCGGTCATCATCGACACTCCGCACTATGCGCACCCCGGCATCGCGATCGAGGCGCTCGACGCGGGCAAGCATGTGCTTTGCGACAAGCCGGCAGGTGTGTTCACCAAGGCGGTCCGCGAGGCGGCGGAGCACGGCAAGACAAAGCCCGAGCTCAAATTCGGCATCCTCTACAACCAACGCACCAACAAGGTGTACGTCAAGGCGAAGGAGATCATCGATTCGGGCAGGCTGGGCAACCTCAAACGCATCGTCTGGATCATCACCAATTGGTACAGACCTCAGGCATACTACGACCAAGGCGGCTGGCGCGGCACTTGGGCGGGCGAAGGCGGCGGCGTGCTGATCAATCAGGATCCCCACCAGCTCGACCTGTTCACCTGGCTTGCCGGCAAGCCGATCACCAAGGTTTGGAGCGTGACCAAGACGGTCGGACGCAAGATCAACGTCGAGAACGACGTGACCGCTGTCTGCGAGTTCGAGGGCGGCGCGGAGGGCGTGTTCATCACGTCCACGCACGACGCTCCCGGCACCAACAGACTTGAGATCACCGGCGACGGCGGCAAGATGATCATCGAGGGCGGCAGCGACGTCACGATGAAGCTGACCTTTGTCGAGAACTTGGTGCCCGAGCCGCAATTCTCTGCCGAGAACAAGGTGTTCATGGGCAAGATCCCGACCAAGACATACAGGTACAAGCTCAACCTCATCGACATGATCAAAGGTGCGATCGAGCAGCAGCACATCAACGTCATCCGCAACTTCTCGCTCGTCGTGCTGGGCAAAGAGGACAAGCTGATCGCGCCGTACGCCGACGGGCTCAACGGCTTGACGTTCAGCAACGCGATCCACCTGTCCGGCTGGACGGGCAAGCAGGTCGTCTATCCGATAGACGAAGAAGCGTACATAGCCGAACTCAACAAGCGCGTCGACGAAGAGAAAAACGGCGGAGTGAAACAGGCATGAAGAGATCTTTCAAAGACGGAGCGATGGTCGTCGACGGCGTGCTCGCCGACATCACCTACTACGACGTCAGCAACAACCGCATCACCGCGCAGTTCGACGGCAGGGGAGCGATCTCCAAGTATGCGGTCATGAACAAGTTCTCGGTGTTCAGCAACTACTATTCCATCTATTCGGTCGACGGCGTCCCCCTCGATTGGTCGGAGCCGAAAACCGTATACATGTGCGGAAAAAAGCAGGTCACCGAGATCAAACACGCCAAGTGCGACATCAAGATCACCCAGTTCCTCGACGCGGGGACCAACGCGATCTTCGTACAGACCGAGGTCGAGGCGAAGCAGGCGATCGAGTTCTCGGACACCGTCAACTTCGGCATCAATTACAGCTCGTACGTTGAGCAGCTGCTCGCCAACAGGCTCAGCGCAAAGACGATCGCGACCCTTCTTGCGGGCTTTGTCAGGAGCAAGCGCAACGGGTTGACGTCCGTCGGCGGACACAGCAGGCTGCACGGCGACGTGCTGGGCGATTTCTATATCGACTTCGCGATCAGCGACAACGCGGTCGCGCTCGAACACGAGAGAGGCTTCCACAACCAATTCGCGCACGGCGCAAAGCTCGCCGAGGGCGAGGTCAAGAAGTTCCGCTACGTCGTCAGCGCGGGCACGCGCAACGACTATACGTTCAGCAGCGTGGACGAGGCGTTCGACCGTTTTGACGACGCGCTCGCCGAGGCGGACAAATACATAGAGGAGCTTGCCTGTCCCGACGGCGGCAAAGTCGCCGAGGTCAAGGGCAAGGAGTTCGCCGACGCCTACTACCGTTCGCTGCTCAACTGCTCGCTGTCCAACTATAAGGAGCTGGGCAAGTTCAAGGGCTTCCTCGCCGGCATCGTCTATCAATTCCCGGCAAGGACATACTACCGCGACGCATATTGGACGATATTGTCCGTGCTTCCGGTGCGTCCCGCGCTCGTCCGCAACGAGATCATGACTCTTGCCGGCGGCATCAGCAAGAAGGGCGAGTGCCCGTCCGCGGTCAAGTTCAACTTCCGCAACTATTGGGGCAATCACTACGATTCGCCGTCCTTCTTTGTGATCATGCTGTACGACTACGTCCGCCACACCGGCGACACGTCCGTGCTCAAAGAGGAGTGCGCGTGCGGCACCGTCTACGACGCGGCGAGGCTCGTGCTGGACAGGCTCGCCGAGGAGACGGACGAAACGGGCTTGCTGGTCAAGGGCGGAGAATACAACCGCCGCGACTGGTGCGACAACGTCTTCCGCGGAGGCTACGTCACCTACGATGAGGCGCTCTATGCACGCGCGCTGTTCGCGATGGCGGAGCTGTCCGACGCGCTCGGCGTCTCGGGCGACGCTTGGTACGCCAAGTACGTCAAGGTCAAGAAGGCGATCAACGACCTGCTTTGGGACGAGAGCAAGGGCTGGTACGTCAACTACAAGGACGGCGGTTTTGTCGAGGACAACCTGTCCATCGACACCGTGCCGATGGTGCTGTTCGGTCTGTGCGAGGGCGACAGGGCAAAGTCGGTGCTCGCCAACATGGAGAGATATCTCGAATCGGACAAGAACAAAGAGCAGATCGCCGGCGATTGGGGCACTTTGAGCGTATATCCGTTCTACAAGCGCGCCGCCGACATCGTTCAAAAGTCGTCGCTGCCGTACTACTATCACAACGGCGGAGACTGGCCCTATCTGTCCGGCGTCTACGCATACGCGAAATTGATGCACGGCATGGACTATGTCTATCCGATGACGCGCTGGTTCGAGTACAACTTCGACAAGGGCAACTACACGCCGGTCGAGTTCTATTCGCCGCTGCACAGCCAAGGCAGCCTGCTCCAAGCGTGGAGCAGCACGGGCGCTTTCGTGATGAGCTATCCCGACGGGAAGTTCTTCGACAAGCAGCTCACACAGAGGCAAAAGTGACGCAAGTCAAAACAAAAAACTCACGGAAAGTGATAACTGGGAGGTTATGAATTGGAAAACACGATCGACAACACCCAAGAGTTGGATCAGCTCGTCCCCGACGGCGGTGACAACACCGCTGCCGACGACAGCAAGCTGATCAACCAAAAGTTCCTGACGACAAAGGACTATGTGCTGTTCGCGCTCGCGAGATTCGCAAGCAGCGCGGTCACCGGTCTCGTTCAGGGCTACCTGCTGTTCTTCTTCACGGTCTGCGTGGGCATCTCTCCGACGGACGTCGGCTTGATGTTCCTGATCACGAAGATCTTCGACGGACTCAACGACCCCGTCATGGGCATGATCGTCGACAAGACGCGTACCCGTTGGGGCAAGATGAGACCCTATCTCTTATTCGGTGCTATACCGTGGGCGATAGTCACGATCATGCTCTTCCTGCCGGTCACGAGCTTCTCGAGCGGCGGCAAGATCGCATGGATGTACATCACCTACATACTGTACGACGTCACCGGTACGATCGTCGGCGTTCCGCTCGACGGCATCCCCGCGGTCGCGTCGCCCAATATGGACGAGCGCTCCAAGATGATCTCGGTCAGCCGTATCCTCGGCTCGATCGGCGAGCAGTCCGCGCTGGTGCTCATCTCGATCGGCTTGCTCATCAGCAACGACGACTACACCAACACCTATATGGTCACCGCGATCATCATCGGCATCCTCGGACCTCTGTTCATGGTGCTGGGCGGCATCAGGGTCAAGGAGAGGTGCGAACCCACCGAGACGACCCCGAGCCTGCTCGAAGGCTTCAAATACCTGTTCAAGAACAAGCCGTTCCTGTTGCTGATCCTGTCCAACTTGCTGACGTTCTTCCGAAACTTGGTAAGCGCCGCGATCATGTATGTCGTCGCATACATCTACAACGACGGCTCGCTTCAGATCGCGTTCGCTCTGCCCGGTGCGATCGCGTCGATGATAGGTATGATGTTCGCGCCCAGGCTGAAGCGGATGATGGACTCCAAAAAGCTGTTCATCTTCGCGACGATATGGCACTCGGCTGCGCTTGCGATCATCTTCTTCATCTACTTGATGGGCGGCACCAACTTCATCTTGATCGCCGCGTTGATGTTTGTCGCGATGCTGCCGGTCGGTGTGCTCAACGTCGTGCCGCACCTGATGGCGACCGACACGCTCGACTATTGGGAAGACAAGACGGGCGAGAGATTGGAGGGCATCACCTTCTCGCTGATGAGCCTTCGTTCCAAGGTCTCGTCCGGCTTCAAGGACTACTTCCTGTCGTGGCTGCTCGCGTTCTTCCTGTTCTCGCAGCCGCTGTCGTTCCTCAACGACCACACCCCGGCGCAGACGGAGTTCACCAAGATGGGCATCTTCATGATCTTCACGATCATTCCGGCGATCACCAACCTCGTCTCCATAGTCCCGATGCTGTTCTACAACCTGTCGGGCAAGAAGATGGCGGAGATCGAGGTGCGTCTCGCGCACAAGCGCAAGGCGGAATACGAGGCTAAACTCGCCGCCGAGCAGGGCGAAGCGCCGGCGGAAGGCGAGGCTGTCGCGGAGGACGGCAAGGTCGTCATCGACGGCGACATCGTCACCGAGACAAAAGAGGCGGTGGCTATGGACACCGTGCATATCGACGGAGCGGAGGACTGAGCCATGAAAAAGAAAATTCTCATCATCATAGCGACGGTCATGACCGTGTGCATTTTGGCGACGATGTTCGCAGGCTGCTCGCAGAGCGAAGAGGAGTTCTTCACCGAGATCAAAGACGGCGTTGAGGAATTTAACACCAAGTACGTCGACATCCTCGCCAACCTCAAAGAGGCGCAATTCTCCGCCGAGTTCTCGATCGAACGTCACTTCAACGCGGCGATGGATCGCGGCACGACCGAGAGCAAGGGCTGGGATCAGTTCGAGAAGGCGTACAACAAGCTGTACGACTCCTACGCTCCCGACAACAACTTCATCGAAGATCTGTTCGGCAACAAGAGCGAGGAGCAGGAGGCGATCGACGCGCTCGGCATGGAGTCCAACGGTTGGTACGACCAATACGCGACCGTCAAATACTACCAGAACAACAGCGGCGACTTCTACATCGAGATGACGGTGTACGCGCCCGTATGGGAGAACTTCTATGAAGACTTCCGCGCGGCGCTCGAAGACTCCGAAAAGCTCGCCGAACTCGAGACGAGCGCGGCCGAGAGCGACGCGAACAAGTACAGATACGACACGATCAAGGCGACCATCGATGGCGTGACCGTGACCGAGGTGCGCACCAAGGACGGCGCGACTGTCATGAGCGTCAACAGCGAGACGGCTTCGGTCGGTCTCATCGCCGACGGCATCGAGCTGCTTGAGCAATACGGCGTGCACGACGCCGAGTTCAGCTCGGACGATCTGGTCGGCTTCTCCGACGGCAACAAGATCTACACCCACGTCATGCAGGCGCAGTACAGGACGGTGTACGGCTTGCCCGAGACGACGCCCGAGTTCGACGCTCCCACGGTGCCGACCACCTCAGATCCGGCGGCGGTGCAGGAGTATCTGTCCGCGCTCGACGAGGAGCTTTGGATCTGGCAGAGCGAGCTGAATGCCTACTTTGACGATTCGCTCCGCATCGCGGAAAAGGGCGACTATTGGGAAGGCTTCGGCGAGGACATCATCTACGATTGGAACAAGATCGGCGCGATGGACACCGCTCGCTATACCTACGACTACAACAACAAGCACAAGAGGCTTGAGCAGATCGACTTCTACACCGAGCGCATCATGCCTTACTACACCGAAAAGAACGCGATCGACGCCACGTTCGAGCTCAAAGCGGACGTGTTCGACAACACCCATCTCGTCATAGACTTTGTCTATCCCGAAGAGGGCGAGGAGTTCGCGGTGCCGAACATAGATTGACGTTTTCCGAAAGACCGCCGTGGCGACACGGCGGTTTTTTCGTGCCCGGCGGGAGGAAGAGAGGCGACCGAACGCCGCCGCGACGCCTCGCGTCAAAGCGGCGATGGAAATGCGCGAAAGAGGAGTGTATGTAGTCGTCGCCCGGGGCAAATCCTTGACAAAGACGCAGCCGAGTGATATCATATAAGCAAACAAAGTCTACTATTTTGATAGGGATTATATGAAGAGCATAATTTTCAACATCAAGGGCATGAGCTGCGTCGTGTGCAGCGCGAGCTGTCAGCGCGCGTTGCTCAAACTCGACGGGGTGAGCAGGGCGGACGTCAACTTCGCCAGCGGCAAGGCGGTCGTCGAGTACGACGAGTCCAAGGTGGATGTCGCCGCACTTGCGCAAGCCGTCCAAAAGGCGGGATATGCCGCCGAGTTTGCCGAAGAAAAGAGGGCGGCGGTCAAGGTCGACCGCGACCTTGTGTTCGCGATCGTCCGCATCGTCTTGGGGCTCGCATTGTTGCTTTGGGCGATGCTGCCTATGATCGGCGTGCCCTATCCGGACGCGATCTCGCCGGACAGGGGTCCGATCGTGTTCGCGGTCGTGCAGATCTGCCTGTGCGTGCCCGTGATGGCGGTCAGCTATCAAATCTATTTCCGCGGATATCGCAATCTGTTCCGTCTCGACCCCAACATGGATTCGCTCGTCGCGCTCAGCACGACCGCGGCGTTTGCGTACAGCATATACGGCTTTGTGCTCGTGTGCGGCGGCGACGCACATGCGGTGCACAACCTCTATTTCGAGTCGGCGGCGGTGATACTCGCGCTCATTTCGCTCGGGAAATATCTCGAACATCGCGCGCTCGCCAAGACGGGCGAGGCGATCTCCAAATTGACCATGCTCGCGCCAAAAGAGGCGACGGTGCTACGGGACGGCGAGTTCGTCAAGGTGGACGCGCAGGAGGTCGTCGCAGGCGACATCGTGCTGGTCAGGGCGGGCGAGAGCTTTTGCTGTGACGGCGAGGTCATAGAGGGCGAGAGCGCGGTGCAAGAAAGTATGCTGACAGGCGAGAGCCTGCCCGTCGACAAGACGGTCGGCGACCGCGTGATCGGCGGTACCGTCAACGGAGACGGCACGCTCAAATTCCGCGCGACGTCGGTCGGGGCGGACACGATGCTCAGCAAGATCATCAAGCTGGTCGAGAGCGCGCAGAACAGCAAGGCGCCCATCGCCAAACTCGCAGACAAGGTCAGCAAGGTCTTTGTTCCGTCTGTCATGGCGGTCGCGGTGCTCGCGGCGATAGTGTGGGCGGCGGTCGGCGAGGACAGCGCGTTCGTCATCAAGGTGTTCGTTTCCGTATTGACGATCGCGTGCCCGTGCGCGCTCGGGCTTGCGACCCCGACGGCGATCATCACCGGCAGCGGCGCAGGCGCGAAGATCGGCATATTGTTCAAGAGCGCGGAGGCGTTGGAGCGGTGCGCTCACATCGACACCGTCGTGCTCGACAAGACGGGCACGGTGACCGAAGGCATACCCAAGATCAAAGAGGTCTTCGCCGTCGGCGACGAGAGCGAATTTTTGAGCCTGTGTGCGTCAGCCGAGCGTTTGAGCGCTCATCCGCTTGCCAGGGCGGTGACCGAATATGCAGACGCCAGCGGCGCGGAAGTGCGCGTCGCGGACAGCGCGGAGAATGTCGGCGGACACGGTATGAAGGCTGTCGTAGACGGCAAGACGTTGATTTGCGGCAAGCAGGCGTTTTTGGAGAGAGAGGGCGTGGACGTCGCGCCGATAAAGGCGGCTTTGGAGCGCGCCTACGCGGACGGGGCGAGCGTGGTCGCCGCCGCATACGACGGCAGGGCGATCGGCGTCGTTTCGCTCGCCGACGGTTTGAAGAGAGGCGCAAAGGAATTGATCGAGGACTTGCACGCCGGGCACGTCAAGACGATCATGCTGACCGGCGACAACGCCGCGACGGCGCGTGCGATCGCGCGCGAGGCGGGGATAGACGAGACGATCGCCGAGGTGCTGCCGGGCGACAAGGCGGACAAGGTGACCGAATTGATAAAGGGCGGCGCAAAGGTCGCGATGGTCGGCGACGGCATCAACGACGCGCCGGCGTTGACGAGTGCGGACGTGGGCATAGCGATAGGCGAGGGCAGCGACATCGCGGTCGAGAGCGCGGACGTAGTGCTTGTCGGCGGCGACGTCTGCGGCGCGGCGTATGCGATCGAGCTCGGCAGGGCGACCGTGCGCAACATCAAGGAGAACCTGTTTTGGGCGTTCATCTACAACATCTTGGGCATACCGTTCGCCGCCGGCGTCGTCTACGCGCTGGGCGGTCCGCTGCTCGACCCGATGATCGCGGCGCTCGCGATGAGCCTGTCGTCGGTCAGCGTCGTGCTCAATGCGCTGAGATTGAGTTTGTTCAAGCCCAAACGGTTGAAAAACGCGCGCGAATCGATTATAATCAAAGATACGGAAAACCGCGCCGCATGCGCCTGCAACGCCTGCCCGGTCGCGGAGGAGGAAGAGATGAAAACAGTTACGATCAAGGTCAAGGGCATGATGTGCGCCCATTGCGAAAAGCACGTCGCGGACGCCGTCAAGGCTTTGCCCGGCGTCGCGGATTGCAAGGCGGACAAGGACGCCGCCTCTGCCGTCGTCACATTGAGCGGAGAGGTCGCTGTCGCCGACATAGTCAAGGCGATCGAGGACGCAGGTTACGAAGCGGAGGCGTGATATGTTCGTCAAGGTCAAACAGATCATGTCGTCCGAAGAGATCAAGCAGCTTGAGCCCGTCACGCCGCAGATCGCCGCGATCAAGGCGCGCCGCGACGAAGAGGCGAAGGCGATCTTGCGCGGCGACGACAAGAGGCTGATGGTCATTGTCGGACCGTGTTCGGCGGACAACGAGCCGGCGGTCTGCGACTATGTGTACCGCCTTGCCGGGCTTGCCGAAAAGATCAAGGAAAAGATCTTTGTCATCCCGCGCATATACACCAACAAGCCGCGCACAAAGGGTGAGGGCTACAAGGGGATATTGCACAACCCCGATCCGCACAAGGACGAGACGGACATTCAAGCGGGCATAATCGCGCTTCGCAAGATGCATTTGAGGGCGATCGCCGAGAGCGGGCTTTCCGCCGCCGACGAGATGCTCTATCCCGAGAATCACGTCTACCTCGACGACCTCTTGACCTATGTCGCGGTCGGCGCGCGTTCGTCCGAAGACCAGCAGCACAGGCTTGTCGCGAGCGGCGTGGACATCCCCTGCGGGATAAAGAATCCGATGAACGGCAGCTTTCCCGTCACGCTCAACTCGATCTATGCGGCGCAGATAGCCAACGAGTTCAAGTACCGCACCTGTCAGGTGCGCACCGATGGCAACCCCTACGCGCACGCGATATTGCGCGGCAGCGTGGACGTGTACGGCAACAACATCCCCAACTATCACTACGAGGATCTGATGCGGTTCATCGATATGTACGAAAAGCAGGGGCTGAAAAATCCCGCGGTGATCGTCGACACCAACCACAGCAACAGCGGCAAGAATTACATCGAACAGATACGCATCGTCAAAGAGGTCGTCGACAACATCCGTCACAACGACCGCATACGCCGCTATGTCCGAGGCTTTCTCATCGAGAGCTACATCGAGGACGGCGCCCAGCCGGTCACCGGATGCGAGTACGGCAAGTCGGTCACCGACCCGTGTCTCGGATGGGAAAAGACGGAAAGGCTGCTTCTCGACGTCGCGGACAAACTTTGAACAAAGAGATTTTGTAAGGGCGCGCCTTCGGGCGCGCTCTTTATATGCGCGCAATAATATGCGCGGCGCTTGACCGAAGCGCGTGGGATATGGTATCATAAAAACAAGGAAATCGAGTGTTTTGCTACGCTTGACGAGGGAATTATGAGGAAAAAAGTTTTGGCGGTCGTCTTGATCGCGTTGACGTTGTGTGCGGTGTGTTTTGCCGCCGCCGGCTGCAAGGACGAAGAGGAGTTCGATCCGTCGTTTTTGTACGAGAGGTTCATGCCCGGCGACACGTCGTCCTATTCCAACACATACACTCAGCTCGACTCGCCCAAACACGGCAACCGCAGCCGTTGGCGCGACGGCATGATCACCGGTAACGGCATTCAGGGCGCGGTCATCGCCGGGTCGCCCTATTCGGACACGATCATCTTTCAAAACATACATTTGATCTTGCCAAACAAGAATCCGCGCAGCAACGACGCGTTCGACACCGCGGACGAGCTTGAGACGGTGCGTCAAAACATCGTAGCGGGCAAGGATATCACCGACGATCAACCCTATCTCGACGTATACGACTATCATCCCGCCGCAACGCTTCGCATCACGCGCGACGGGGACGATGAGAGAAGCTATATGCGCTACACCGACTATCGCAGCGCGCGCGTCGGGGTGCGCTATACCGACGCGGGCGGAGAGTGGGAGCGTCAGACGTTCACCTCGTTCGCCGACGACGTGACGATCACTCACATCGACTCGTCAAGCACGGGCACGCCCGTCGACGTGACGCTTTCGTACGACAACCTGTCCGCCTACGCGATAGGCGAGAAGGATCGCTCGGGGCCGCAAAACGATTTGAGATACGGCAAGTCGGCGCCCGGGGACGGCGAATATATGTATTACGTCGTTCACTACCAGGACGGCGAGGGGTACGAAAACAGCGAGCTGAAGGACGGCGGTTACGCCACCGTCAGCTATGTGATCGCCGAGGGAGGCACGCGCGAGGTCGTCTCCAAGGCGGCGCCGTCAGAGAGCCAATACGTCGCCGATAACGACTTCGACCTCGTGATCGAGGGCGCGTCCGACGTCTATGTCATCACCGTTTCGGACAGGACGTATGACCTAAGCGGCGACGTCTCCACGCCCGAAAACACTGACTTGGCGCAGACGCTTGCCGCCAAGGTCAAGGCGGTCGCGGACAAATATACGACAGACGGCGGCTTTGACTACTACGCAGCGCTCGTCGCGCATGCCGAGATCTACACGCCGCAATACGACGCCGTCACCTTTGACATCGGCGGCATGAATGCGGCAAACGAGATGCTCATCCCCGATGTGGCGGAACTGTGGCAGCCCGCCGACGGCATCAACTCGTCGCTTGCGCAAAAGGCGTACTATTCGGGCAGATACGCGCAGATATGCAGCTCGACAGGCGCCGCGCCCAGGCTCTACGGCATGTGGACGGGCGAGTGGGCGCCGTCGTGGGGCTCGAAGTACACGATGGACGCCAACGTCAATTTGCAGGTCTCCGCACTCAACACTTCCAACATCGCAGAGGCGCCGATAGGGTATGCGAACTTTATATTGCGACAGGCGGACGACTGGGAGAGCAACGCGATCGCGACGCACGGCTATACCGACGCGATACAGGCGCCCGTCAACAGCGACGGCGACATGGCGCTGATGTCGGAGAGCTGCTATCCCTATCCCTTCCGCTATTGGAACGCGGGCGCGTCGTGGCTGCTCCTGCCCCTCTACGAGGCGTTGCAGTGCTGGGGCGAAATTTCCGTGCCCGTGTCGACAGAGTTTGATTTGGACGCATTGAAGTCGGTGCTGTCGACGACCGAGGCAGACCTCACCGACGCGCAGCTCGACGCGATAGAAGCGAAGGGCTATCTCGACCTCAGGACTGATATCTTGTATCCGCTTCTGCTCAAGAACTTCAACTATTGGGAACAGTTGCTGACGCCGGAATACTACACCGACGCGGACGGCTACATACACTACGAGGAGGGCAAGACCTCGCTCGGCGAAGGGGAGACCTATTGCATCATCCCGTCATATTCGCCCGAGAACAATCCTTCGAACTATCCGTCGCCGGCGGCGGCTAATTCGGCTGTCGACATCGCCGCATGCCGCAGTGCGGTCGAGATGCTCAAAGACGTCGCAACATCGATCGATCCGTCCGTCGACACGTCGAGGTGGGACGCGCTCGCCGCTAAACTGCCGCCCCTCTTGACCGAGGACGGCGCGCTCAAAGAATGGGCTTGCTACGACTTTGAAGAGAACAACTCGCACCGCCATCTCAGCCACCTCTATTGCGCATGGCCGGTCGACATGACCAAGGACGATCCCGAGTTGCGCGACGCGGCGCTCAAGGCGGTCGATATCCGCGCGTCCGAAAACGAGGCGAGCCACGCGCTCGTCCACCGCGCGCTGATCGGCGCGAAGTTGGAGAGCGCCGAGATCGTCACCGAGGCTCTCGAGGGGTTGATGCACAGCAACATCTATTACGACTCGTTGATGACCAATCACCACACCGACGCGTCCAGCGGCTATTGCACCGACTTTGCGATCGGCTATGTCGGCATCGTCAACGAGAGTCTCGTGTTCTCCGAGCCGGGCGCGGTGCAATTGCTTCCGGCGCTGCCGCTCAGCGGGTTCGATTCGGGCAGCATAGGCGGACTGAGGTTGAGGAGCAATGCGGTGCTGACCGACATGACGTGGTCGCTCGCCAAAGGCATGGTCACCGCGACGATATCTTCCGAAAAGGCGCAGACGATCGTCGTCACCTGCGGTCTGTCCGGACAGAGCGAAACGCTCAAGTTCAGAAAGGCGGGCGAAAAGACGGTGAACTTCAACATTGCGAGATAATGTAAAATTTATGTAAAATATCGTCTCCCGCCATTGACAAAACACGCATAACGCAATATGCTTGAATTGAAAGAGCGCATCTTGCGCACGGGAGGCGCATATGACATTCGAACAGGCGCAGCTCCGCAAGACGGAGCTTGACGAGATCCTCGACTTTTTGTTCAAGGGCGACGATCTCAAAGACAGGTTGATGCGGCTCAAAGTCGCGCGCAACGAGATGAACGATCCGCGTTACCGCGCGGACATCGCGATGGTCGCGGTCACCGATCCCAGACATCCCAAGGTGTGGCGGTTCAACGAGTGCTGCCGCCGTGAGAAGGAGATCGGCGAGGCGATCGAGGTGTACGAGACGTTGCTTGCGGGCATTTGAGGGCGTTGCCTGTGCGTTCGCCGTCGCTTGGGGCGCGGCGGACATGGTTTTTGCGGCGCATATCGGCGGCATTGCCGCCGTTTTTTTGTTCGAATCATTGATTGACGGCTCGAAATGTTATATAATAGAGCTATGAGACCTTTGCACGGTACGGCGTTGCTCGGAGGCGCATTCGATCCTCCGCACGCCGCGCACATCCAAATGGCGGAGAGGGCTTTGGCGCTCGGGTGCGAGCGCGTGGTCTTCGTTCCGTCCGCGAACCCGCCGCACAAGCGTTGCACCGCCGACTTTTTCGACCGCGTCGCGATGCTCGAGGCGGCGATCGCCGGAAGGGCGGATATGGCTGTCGACACCATCGAGGGCGGCGACGGGGCGGTGCATTACAGCTATCTCATGTTGCCTCGGCTCGTCGACAAGTACGGCGACTGCGTTTTTGTCGTCGGCGGAGACAGCCTGATCGATCTGGGCAAGTGGCGCGAGCCGGACAAGGTCGTCGCCGAGGTGCCCTTGCTCGCTTTTCCGCGCAAGGACAGGGACGAGAGCTTCGCCGCCGCGCTCGAATTTTGGCGGGGCAGAGGGGCTAGAATATATGCCGATGACTTCATGCCGGACGGCGTGTCGTCGACTGCGGCGCGCTATCTTGCGTCCATGCGCGACTATTCGGCGCTTTCGCCCGAGGTCGCCGAGTACGTCCGAAGGCGCGGACTTTACGATTGGTACACGCCGCTTGCGGACAAGCTGAAAGGAGCGGTGTTGCCGAAGACGTACGAACACATCAAACGCACCGTCGTCTGCGCGCTCGGGCTGGATTTTGAGTGCGGGCTTGGGCTTGACGGCGACAAGGTGTTTTTGGCGGCGATGCTGCACGATTGCGCAAAGAAGATATGCCGCGAGCAGCACGACGTCTCGCATGCCCCCGCGGACAGTGTCGGCAGCGAGGTCGAACATCAATTTATGGGCGCCTATCTCGCTGAGAAAGAATACGGCGTGACGGACGCCGACGTGATCGGCGCGATCGCGTGCCACTGCACGGGCAAGCCGGGCATGAACACGCTCGACAAGCTCATCTTTTGCGCGGACATGTTGGAGCCTGCGCGCGACTTCGACGGTGTCGAAGAGCTGCGCCGCACGATCAGGCGCGACTTTGAAAAGGGCTTCCGCGCATGCCTTATCCGTTCGTACGACTATCTCGTCGAAAAGGGCGCGGACATCTACCCGCTGACGCTTCGCGCGGCGGAATACTATCGAAACGATTGAGGAGAAATATGGACACTACGCAACTCAAAGAGGAAATCTGCAAGGCGCTCGATTCCAAAAAGGCGCTCGACGTGACCTGCGTCGCGCTCGAGGGGCTCACATCGATCGCCGATTGGTTCGTGATCGCGAGCGGGCGCTCGACGACGCAAGTCAAGGCTCTCGCCGAAAATCTTGAAGAGATCATGGAAAAGCAATTCGGCGTCGCCGCATTGCGCGTAGAGGGCAGGAGCGGCGGCAAGTGGGTCGTGCTCGACTACGGCGACGTCATCGTGCACGTCTTCGAGGAAGAGACGCGCAAGACCTATTCGCTCGAACAGCTTTGGGGCGACGGGACAAACGTCGCGCGTTTTGAGGAAAGCGGAGAATAACCGCCGCCGCAAAGGGACATATTTTCGGTATGGACATCGACATTCATACCGCAGAAGTGCAATATGTCGGAGTGGAGAGCTATCTCGCTTCGTTTGAAAACGTGACGGGGTGGACCTATTCCGCCTCGGACAAAGACGCGATCATCGTCGGTCTCAGGACCGATCCGATGTTCTCGCTGACCGCAAGACGCGCGTTTTTCGACGACGTGCGCGAGGGACTGCTTGCGATGGGCTATGCCCGCGCGGAGGTCACCGACGACGCCGACCTCGTCTACGAGATCGGCAAGACGGGGCAGGAGGCTGATCCGGATGCGGTAAACGCGCTGTGCGACAGCGCGGCAAGACGGCGCAAATGAGTATGAAGATCACTGACATCATCGCCGAAAAGAGGCACGGCAACGCGCTCTGCGACGAGGCGATCCGTCTTTGGATCGATCGCCTCGAAGATTTTGCCGACTATCAGAATTCCGCGCTGCTGATGGCGATCGCGATGGGCGGTATGGACGCGCGCGAGACGCTGACGCTGACCGACGCGATGGCGCACAGCGGCGACATGCTCGACCTGTCGCGCTACGGCGACGCCACCGTCGACAAGCATTCCACAGGCGGCGTCGGCGACGGCACCAGCTTCATCGTCATGCCGGTGATGGCGGCGACGGGTAAGATATGCGCCAAGCTCAGCGGAAGAGGGTTGGGGCACACCGGCGGCACGCTCGACAAGTTGGAGTCGATCGACGGCGTACATACCGACATTTCCGAAGAGAGATTTTTCGAGATCGTCGACGACATCGGGATAGTGATCGCAGGGCAGACGGCGCAGCTTTGCCCCGCGGACAAGTATCTTTACGCATTGCGCGACGTGACCGCGACAGTGGACAGCATGCCGCTGATCGCTGCGTCGGTGATGAGCAAAAAGCTCGCTGCGGGGGCGAAAAACATCGTGCTCGACGTCAAGACCGGCAGGGGCGCGTTCATGAAGGACGAGAACGACGCAAAGACGCTCGCGCGCACCATGGTCGACATCGGCAGGCGTTCCGGGCGCAATGTTTCGGCGTTGGTCACGACGATGGACATGCCGCTCGAGAGCGCGGTCGGCAACGCGATAGAGGTGCGCTCTGCGCTCGACGTGCTGTCGGGCAGAGAGAGGGGCGACGTCTACGAGGTCGCCAAGGCGCTTTGCGCGCAGCTCGGCGCGGACGGCGAAGCGTTCGATCGCGCGATAGCTTCGGGCGCGGCGTACGAGAAGTTTGAGCAAATGATATACGCGCTCGGCGGCAAGCCGGGGTGTTTGCAAAATCTGCCGCAAAGCAAGTACAAAAAGACGGTTTTTGCGCCGAAAAGCGGATACATATCGGACATAAATGCGATGACCGTCGCCTCGGTCACGCTCGATGCGGGCGGAGGAAGGCGCGTCAAAGAGGATGCGATATTGCCCGAAGTCGGCGTCAAATTGCACGTCGCCGCCGGCGGCAGGGTGGACAAGGGGCAGCCTCTCGCGACATTGCATTACAGCCGCGTCGGAGACGAAGAACTTGCCCAAAGGCTCGCCTCGGCGTTCGTCGTGTCGGACGAAAAGCCGATCGTTCGCGACAGGATCGTCTGCAAAGTGGAATAGGAGGAGTTATGCAACTCGAACAATACATAGACTATACAAATCTCAAACCCGACGCGACCCGCGCCGACATAGAGGAATTGTGCAAGATCGCGAAGGAACGCGGCTATGCCAACGTGTGCGTAAACGGCGCGTATGTTGCGCTTTGCAGGCAGCTGCTGCGCGGCAGCGGAGTGGGCGTCGCGTGCGTCGTCGGCTTTCCGCTCGGTGCGTCGACGACCGAAGTCAAGGCGTTCGAGGCGGCAAAGGCGGTCGAGGACGGCGCGGATGAGATCGATATGGTGATGGCGGTCGGCGCGCTCAAAGGCGGCGACTTTGACTATGTCGCGAATGACATCGCCGCGGTCAAGCACGCGTGCGGGGTCACGCTCAAGGTCATCATCGAAGAGTGTCTGCTCACCGACGAGCAGATCGCCGAGGCGGCGCGGATATGCGTGCGCTCGGGCGCGGACATCGTCAAGACGAGCACGGGCTTTTCAAAGGCGGGCGCGACGCTGCACGCGGTCGGCATCATCAAGGCAAATTGCGGCGACCTCGGCATCAAAGCCGCGGGCGGCATTCGCGACGCCGAGACGGCGCGCGCATTCATTGAGGCGGGCGCGACCAGGATAGGCGCCAGCGCAAAATTGTGAAAGAGAAAAAGACCAAAAAGAAGATCTTGTTTTCCGCGTCCGATCCGCGAGTCGCGAAGATAGCCGAGGCGTTCGCTAAGTGCGGCAGGCGCGGCGCCGCGGCGGCGGCTTACGCTATCGCCGGCAAGTATGTCAAATTGTACGAACTTGCAGAAGAGAAGCGAAGCGACAAGGTCCGCGTCGCCTACGGAGCGGGCGCACTTTGGGCGAAGGGCACGATCAGGATGCCTGAAGCGCGCGTCAAGATCTTGGCGGCGCATTCCGCGGCAAGGGCGGCGTACAGCCCCGTCGCGTGCGCGGCGGCTCGCGCGGTCGCTCAGGCGGTGTCCACCGTACACACGTCAAAGCATGCGATGGGCGTCGTCTGTTACGGCTTGACGGCGATCGCTCTCGCAAAGGGCGGCGACGTCGATTGCGCGGAGATTGACAGAGAGGTCGAGCGCATGCTCGCGATCATAGACGGCTATGCCGAGAGCGAACCCTCGCCGGACGGTTGGGCGGCATTTATGCTGACCAAAGAGGAGAAGCTCGCGCGCAAGCAAAAGGCGAAAGAGTCGGTAGGCAAGGGCGACCTCGACTTTTCGTCAAGCGACGAAATTTATACCACGCTTGAAAGCGACGCCAAAAAGCACGCCGAACCGCGCAAGAAAAAAGTGAAAAAGGGCGACGACGCGTCCGACGGCGAAGCGGTCGGTCAAACAAACGACGCGGCGCAGCGGCAATCGCCGCAAGACGTCCCGAAATCGAAAGATAAGAACGCGGAAGAGCAGAAATCGGATGAGCGGACAAATTCGGAAGAGGCAAAATCCGAAACGCACGACGCGGCGCAACAGCCTGCGACCGACGCTCCCAAAGGGAAGGGCTCGGCGGAGAAGTGACGACAAACAGGGGAGTGGAGTCGAGTGAATTAATACGGCGACGCGATGCGAAACGAGGCAAAAAAGGCGTAAATAATCAAAAATTATCAAAATTGTCCATAGCAAAACAATTTCAAAAGGCGTATTTTCAACAAAATACGCCTTTTCGCAACGATGTTCAAAAAGAAATGTAAAATTTTTGCAAAAGGTATTGTCATTTTGCGGGATATGCGCTATAATATAGTTGACCGAAGGCGATGCGTGTAACCGCAGATCATCATACGGGAACGCGGAGTTGGCGTAGGGATGGCGTGCCTCCCCGTTGAGGATTACAGAACTTCGACACAGCGTACCCACCTGCTTACCAGCGGGGTTAAACTATCGCCTCGGTTCACTTCAAGGGAGCACGATGTGCTCCCTAAAGTATGTTCGCCGCGACAGAAGTTTTTTTGATGACAAAACATTGCCGTCAGACGACGTTTCCGCCGTATGACGGCAGGTGTGCGATCGTGTGCCGCAGCTATTCACAAAGCAATGCGTTGGAGCGAACAGATCGTGATGTGTTCAAAACGATTTGACAAACTGTCTCAAAACGTTTGACACGG
>CALWGZ010000001.1 GCA_944380285.1 uncultured Christensenellaceae bacterium | reverse complement strand
AAAGGGAGTGGCACTTGTGCCAAACTCCCGTTTTTTTGGATCGCTTCAAGCCGACGCTCGAAGCGCTGGTAGAGATAGAGGGGCTCGAACCCACGACCTCTGCGATGTGAACACAGCGCTCTAACCAACTGAGCTATATCTCCATGAGGTTGCTTTTATATTCTACTCAATCTCGGAGAAAAAAGCAATAACTTTTTACACATTTTATAAATTAAATAGCGACAACACCTTTTGGATTCGCCATTCGAATTTGTAAGGACGAGCGAAGCGCAAGGAAGAGAGGCAATACTTTGCCGGAGTGACGGAATAGCGATTGCCGTTAGGGGATGCCGAGATATCATCATATCGAGGCGCAATCGTGTCACTGGGGGGAATCCGTGTTATATTGGTAAAAAACAAACTCCTCGATTTGAGGAGTTTGTTTTGGAGGCACCACCCGGATTTGTAAGGAGCGAAGCGACGGAATAGCGATTGCCGTTAGGGCATGCCGAAATAACATCGTATCGAGGCGCAATCGCGTCACTGGGGGAATTCATGTTATATTGGTAAAAAACAAACTCCTCGATTTGAGGAGTATGTTTTGGAGGCACCACCCAGATTTGTAAGGAGCGGAGCGACGGAATAGCGATTGCCGTTAGGGCATGCCGAGATATCATCATATCGAGGCGCAATCGCGTCACTGGGGGAATCCGTGTTATATCGGTAAAAAACAAACTCCTCGATTTGAGGAGTATGTTTTGGAGGCACCACCCGGATTTGTAAGGAGCGGAGCGACGGAATAGCGATTGCCGCTAGGGGATGCCGAGATATCATCATATCGAGGCGCAATCGCGTCACTGGGGTATCCGTATTAAATTAGTAAAAAACAAACTCCTCGATTTGAGGAGTTTGTTTTGGAGGCACCACCCGGATTTGTAAGGAGCGAAGCGACGGAATAGCGATTGCCGTTAGGGTACGCCGAGATAACATCGTATCGAGGCGCAATCGCGTCACTGGGGTATCCGTATTAAATTAGTAAAAAACAAACTCCTCGATTTGAGGAGTTTGTTTTGGAGGCACCACCCAGATTTGAACTGGGGAATCAAGCTTTTGCAGAGCTTTGCCTTACCACTTGGCTATGGTGCCACGCTTTATTTCTGTACGCTGTTTGCGTACTTCGTTGTCACTGGAGCGAGAGACGAGATATTCGCTTCCGGCTCTCACTGTCGAGCATTGCTTCCATCAACTTCGCGAAAGCTGCCGCTTTGCGGACAGCCGAACTCGCGGATGTCGCGCTCGACGCCTATGTCTGTACGCAACTCGCGTACTTCGATGTCACTGGAGCGAGAGACGAGATTCGAACTCGCGACATTTGCCTTGGCAAGGCAACGCTCTACCACTGAGCCACTCTCGCATATCCTTTTGGTGGAAACAATAGGGCTCGAACCTATGACCCCCTGCTTGTAAGGCAGGTGCTCTCCCAACTGAGCTATGCTTCCGAATTGCCTATTAAATATACCAAAAACAAAAACGATTGTAAAGCGTTTTCTCTCAAAAATTGCGCAAAGATTTTGCCGCGCGCGCAAACCTCGCGAAATAGCGCGGATTTTGCATTGATTTGACGCGATTTTCAACACAAACGCTCTTGTAAAATATTTTGATAAAATTGCCGTCGCATCATTGACAAACGCATTATTATTTTGTAAAATAAATAGGCTTGATATGCTGATGTGGCTCAGTCGGTAGAGCAATTCACTCGTAATGAATAGGTCGGCGGTTCGAATCCGCCCATCAGCTCCATGTCGAGGTGTAGCGCAGTTTGGTAGCGCGCTTGGTTCGGGACCAAGAGGCCGCTGGTTCAAATCCAGTCACCTCGACCAGTCAGGGACTTCGCCCTTGGCGAAGGCAAACAAACGAGGCAATTCCGCCTCGCTTTTTGTTTATCCGTCTTGCGGTTGTCAATACTTTTTTCAAACAAGGAGGTATTGCCGATGGCAAGGATAATTTCGGGCGACGAGCCCAACGCGAAGATAAAGCAGATAGACGCGGCGAGGGTGCCGCACGGCGGGCGAGCGATGACGACCGATCAAGGCGCGCCGATCGTCAACGATCAAGAGGTGCAAAGGGCGGGGGAGCGCGGTCCGGCGCTCATTCAGGACTTTGTGTTTCGTGAAAAGCTGACGCATTTCGATCACGAGCGCATACCCGAGAGGATAGTTCACGCGCGCGGCACGGGCGCTCACGGCGTGTTCGTTTCGTACGGCGACGCGAGCGCGTTGACAAAGGCGGCGTTTTTGAACGCAAAGGGCAAGCAGACACCGGTGTTTGTGCGCTTTTCGACGGTCGCGGGCTTTCGCGGCTCGCCCGACACGGTCAGGGATGTACGCGGTTTTGCGGTCAAATTCTACACCGAAGAGGGCAACTACGACATCGTGGGCAACAACATGCCCGTGTTCTTTGTGCAGGACGCGATCAAATTCCCCGACCTCATCCACGCGCTCAAACCCGAGCCCAACAACGAGATCCCGCAAGCGCAATCGGCGCACGACACCTTTTGGGACTTCGTCGCGAGCAACCACGAATGCGCGCACAATATGATGTGGCTGATGTCGGACAGAGCGATCCCGAGGTCGTACAGGATGATGGACGGCTTCGGCATCCACACCTTCAAATTCGTCAATGCAAACGGGGAGTACAAGTTCGTCAAATTGCATTGGAAGTGTTTGCAGGGCGTGCAGTCGCTCGTGTGGGACGAGACGCAAAAGATCGCCGGCAAAGACCCCGATTTCAATCGCCGCGACCTTTGGGAGGCGATCGAGAACGGCAACTATCCCGAGTGGGAGCTCGGCGTGCAGGTGCTCGACCCCAAAGACGAATTCAAATTCGACTTCGACGTGCTCGATTGCACAAAGCTGTGGCCGGAAGAGCTGATCCCGATCAAGCCGCTCGGCAAGCTCACGCTCAACCGAAACGTCACCAACTTCTTTGCCGAGACGGAGCAGGTCGCGTTCTGTCCCGCCAATCTCGTGCCGGGGATAGAGCTGAGCAACGACCCGATGTTGCAGGGCAGGTTGTTTTCCTATCTCGACACGCAATTGTCGAGACTGGGCGGACCCAACTTCCACGAACTGCCCATCAACAGGGCGGTCGCCGCGGTCGACAACAATCAGCGTGACGGCATGCACCGCATGGCGATCGACGAGGGCACGACCGCCTATTTCCGCAACGCGTTGCAGCACGGTCAGCCGCACCCCGACGGCGGCGCGGGCAACGGTCTCGGCGACAACGAGAGCGTCGTAAAGGGCGCGGTCACTCGCGACAGGGCAAATTCCTTCCTTGACTTCTACACGCAAGCGTCGCTGTTTTACAACAGCATGTGCGATTGGGAGAGGGGGCATATCGTCGACGCGTTCCGTTTCGAGCTGGGCAAATGCAAAAATATGAACGTCAGGCAGGGCGCGGTCGATCTTTTGGCAAAGATAGACGGCTCGCTGGCGCGCGAAGTCGCCGCAGGATGCGGAGCCAAGACGGACGCAAAGTCGGGATATCGTGCCTCCACCGCCGCGTCGCCCGCGCTGTCGATGGCGGGTCGTACGCCGTGTCCCAAGGGTACAAAGGTCGCGGTGCTCGTCGCCGAGGGTTTTGACAAGAAGTGCTTGGACGCGGTGTGCACGGAGCTGACCGCTGTCGGCGCGTGCCCCAAAGTCATCGCGCCGGGGCAGGGCTATATCGCCGCAAAGAGCGGCGGCGGCATCGACGCGGCGGAGACCTTTGCGACCGCTTCGTCCGTGCTCTTCGACGCGGTGTTCGTGCCGTGCAATTGCGCGGCGACGCTCGGCAAGATATACGAGGTGCGCGAATTTCTTGCGGAAAGCTACCGCCATTGCAAACCGATCGCGGCATGCGGCGACGCGAGAACTTTGCTTGCGTCGGCGTTCAAGGCGGTCGTCTCGACGGACGACAAGCCGTGCGAGGACAGAGGCGTGCTCACCCTCGGCAATTGCGACGGCATAGCCGCGTTTGCCAAACGATTCGCCGCGATGACGGGCGAGAACAGACACTTCGAGCGAAGCAGAGAAAACTTGCTGTAAAACAAACGCCGCGCGGAATTTCCGCGCGGCAATTTTTTGTGCCGGTGTGCGTTATCGATTGTTTTGAGATGCGGGATCGGCAGCGGAGCCTACGCTCTTTTCATGGAGCCTTGCGCCGCAGAACGGGCAGACGTCCTTGTCCGTGACCGCACCGCAGAACGGACAGCGCACAGAGACGTGAGCGCCCTCTTCGGCGGTCGCCGCCGCCTTATCTTCTTGCTGCTTTTCACGCTTTTCGACCAGCTTGTCATAGCGGTGCACGCGCATCTTGATGTCGATCGTCTTCATCGCGTAGCTTATCGGCTTGTAGATGAGGAAGGTGATCGCCGCGCACAAGAGCCCCTTGAATATGGTATACGGCATGTTGAAGATGAGCAGGCATTCCCACAAACCGTTCACACCGCCGAAGATCTCTTGATACATGCCGACGATCGCCTCGATCGGCATGAAGTTTTCGTAGACGGGGTAGGCAATGTAGTAGTTTGTCAGCAGGCTGAGCACGCCCATGATCACCGAGCCGACGACCGACCCGATCAACGCGCCGACGCGGTCGCGCTTTTTCTTGTAGATCAGACCTGCCGGTACGACAAACAGCACGCCGAGGATGAAGTTGCTCAATTCGCCGACGCCGCCCGTAGTGGTCATCGTCACGTTGATCAAATTTTTGATCAGACAGACCAGCACTCCCGACACAGGTCCCAAGGCAAAGGACGCGATGAGAGCGGGCACTTCGGAGAAATCGAGTTTGATGAAACTCGGCATGAACGGCACCGAAAAAGACAGCGCCATCAGAGCTGCGGACAGAGCCGCGAAAATTGCGGTATATGCGATATACCGACTTTTGGAATAATGGAATTTGGACATACCTCAACCTTCCCATCCGGACTATACCGTCGGTCGGGGAATTGCGCCCCGTCGGCGCCGCAGCAATATTTGCGGCGTTTGCGGACTATACCGCCGGTGGAGAATTTCACTCCGCCTCAAGTCTGAGATAAACTCATTATGAAACGTTTGCGCAAAAAAGTCAAGCGTTGTATAATATCTGTATGAAAATGATCTCGAGATGCGAAAAAGACACCTTTGCGCTTGCCGCCGACGTCGCGAAGACATTGCGCGCCGGCGATGTGATCTTGCTGCACGGCGAGCTCGGCGCGGGCAAGACCACGTTCACCAAGGGACTTGCCAAGGCGCTCGGGATAGAGGAGACGGTGACCAGCCCCACATTCAACTATGTCAAGGAATATCAAGGCGGCAGGCTGCCCCTATTTCACTTCGACATGTACCGCGTGTCCGACGCCGACGAGGTGTACGAGCTCGGGCTTGAGGAATATTTTTACCGCGGAGGCGTGGTCGTCGTCGAGTGGAACAAGTTCGACGGCATAGAGCGTCCGATCGAGGTGAGCATACGCTCGCTCGGCGGGGACGTCAGGGAGATAGAGATCGATGACAAACGTATTGACGGTTGATTGCAGTGCGGACGAACTGATCGTCTGTGCGGTCTTCGGCGGAGCGTACGCCGAGAGCCGCAGCGGAGGCGCGCAAAGGCACAACGGCGCGGTGCTCGGCTGTGTCGACAAGGTGATGACCGCGCTCGGCGCAAAGCCGTCCGACTTCGACGCGTTCGCGGCGGTTGTCGGTCCCGGGTCGTTCACCGGCATCAGGATAGGCGTCGCGACGATCAAGGCGCTGTGTCTTGCGACCGGCAAGCCGTCCGTCGCGATAGACGCTCTCGAAGCGATCGCGTACGGCGAGGGGGAGTGCATTGCCGTGATCGACGCGCGCAACGGCAATTGCTATGCCGCGCGATTTGACAAAGAGGGCAATATGCTCGAAGAAAAGCTCATGCCGCGGTCGCAAGCGGACGCCGCAGGAGTGGTCGTGATCGACGCGCGCCCCGACGACATAGGCAAGAGGCTGACCGCGATCGCGGTCGAGAAGGTCGAGGCAAAGCGGTTCGACGCCGCGCTCGAGCCCAAATATCTGCGCAAGTCGCAGGCGGAGAGGATGAAGGACGGTGACTGAATTTGAGGATATGACAGCGGCGCACGCCGCCGATATCGCCGCGATAGAGCGCGCGACATTCGCCGAGCCGTGGAGCGAAAAGTCGATCGCCGCGCTCGCCGACGATCCCAAGGCGATCGCCCGAGTGCTCGTCAGGGACGGCAAAGTCGCCGCCTATTACAGCATGTACGTCGTCGCCGGCGAAGGGTTTGTCAACAACCTCGCCGTTGCGCCCGATATGCGCGGCAGAGACGTCGGCAGCGCGCTGATGAGGGATATGATGTACGCCGCGTCGTTATCCGGCGTGACTGCGCTCACTCTCGAGGTCCGCGAAAGCAATGCCGTCGCACGCGCCCTCTACGAAAAGTTCGGCTTCAAATCGGCGGGCATTCGCAAAAATTTTTATCCCGACAAAGAAAACGCGGTCATCTATTGGCTGAATATTTGAAGTCGGCGCGTCGACCGCAATGTATAATATGATATATAGACGGTAAGCGGCGGCGAATTTTGACAAATTGCGCAAAATGTTTGACGTTGTGGGACGGGGGTTGTATAATAGGGGACGGCTAGGGGTGCCGCGACCTCATCGCGGCTGAGAAATACCCTTTGAACTTGTCGAGTCAGCACTCGCGTAAGGAAGCAAAAATCTTTCCGGTATTTTGAGTTCTCCTAAGCCAAGGAGATTTTTTTATGTTCGGTCAAACTTTGATCGGCGCGGACTACACCGCCTATTTCAATTTTGACTCATTCCTCGGCACGACGGTGTGCTTGGGGCTGATCTTGCTTGCGGCGCTCGTCGTCGCGGTCGCGGTGACGTGGTTTGTCCGCCGTGACAAGATGCGCCCCGTGGTGACGGTTTGCATAGGCTTGATGTTGCTGTACGCGGTCGCAGTGGCGGTCGCCAACATCGTCAAGGACTTCAAAGAGGGCGAGACCTACACCGAGGACTACCAGGCGGTGCTGATCGCGATCGTCGTCATTTTGGTGGTCGGCATAGCGATCTTGTTCGCGCTCATCGACCGCAAGCAGCACACGGGCAGGGCGCACACGATGTCGGTCGTCTATGCGGCGGTCTGCATCGCGCTGGCGTTCGGTCTGTCGTATGTCAAGATGTATGACGCGCCGTACGGCGGCTCGGTGACGCTGTTCTCGCTGCTGCCGATCGCGCTCTATTCGTACATGTTCGGCATTCGCAAGGGTGTGCTTTGCGGGCTTGTCTACGGCATGCTCAACTCGGTGCAGGATCCGTGGATCGTCAACCCGCTGCAATTCATCCTCGACTATCCGCTCGCGTTCACGATGGTGGGGTTGTGCGGAGGGCTGTTCCGTAAGGTGTTCGACCGCTTGAAGGCGATCCCCGACGTCGTCCGCGACGGCATAGCGCTGTCGCTGGGGATATTGTGCGGCGTGACGCTGCGCTACTTCTGCCACGTCGTCTCGGGCGCGGTCTATTTCGGCGAATACGCCGCCGATTACGGCTTTGCCAACGAGTGGACCTATTCGTTCACCTACAACGCGCTGTATGTGTTCCCGGACGGCGCGATCTGCGTGCTGGGCGCGTTCATATTGATGGCGAGTAAGTATATGCGCAATCAAATGTACAAGGTCATCGGCGATTACGAAAGAGGCGTGACGCACGCAGCGGCGGAAAAGTTCTCCGCGGTCGAGGAGAGGCTCGAAGAGGGCGACGAGATCGAGGAGAGCCTTGAAAAGAATGAGCGTCCGCAAGAAACGGTGATCGAAGTGAACGACGTGCAAAAAGATGCGCATGATCCCGATCCCGTCTCTGACGAGAAAGACGGCAAGCCGAACGGCGGCGAAAAGGCATAATTTCGCAAAAAAGCGGTGCAAAAAAGTTGACATCGCCGCAAAGATAGGATATTATATTAGAGCAAACGAAGCAGAACGAGGTTCTCACCCGTCGACAATTGCGTCGGACGCGGTTCAAATTCGCAAAGGTCACGGCTTGCCGTGCGCGTATTTCGAGTCCGAATTCTGTTTCGGGCTCGAATTATTTTTCGGAGGACTACGGCTATCAAAGAACTGCTGATCAACCACCAAATCAGGGAAAGAGAAGTCAGACTGCTCGACACCGACGGCGCCCAATTGGGCATCATGTCATCGCGCGAGGCTGCCGCCATCGCCGATTCCAAGGAGCTCGATCTTGTGCTCATTTCGCCGACCGCGAAGCCGCCCGTGTGCAAGATCATGGACTACGGCAAGTACAAGTACGAGATGATCAAGCGCGAGAAGGAGAACAAGAAGAACCAAAAGGTCGTCGAGATCAAAGAGGTCCGCTTGTCCGCGACCATCGACACCGGCGACATGGTCACCAAGTCCAAGCAGGCGCTCAAATTCCTCGGTGAAGAGAACAGGGTCAAAGTCTCGCTGAGACTCAGAGGCAGACAGATGGCGCGTCCCGAACTTGCAGTCAAAGTCATGCAAGAATTTTTCGAGATGGTCAAAGAAAAAGCGCAAATGGAAAAGGCTCCCGTTCAGGACGGCCGCAACATCACGATGATGCTTGCACCCATTGCGAAAAAATAAATATCGGAGGATAACATCATGCCCAAGCAAAAGACCAAGAGCGGCGCAAAGAAGCGTTTCAGCTTGACCGCAACCGGCAAAATCAAGAGAGCTAAGATGAACAGAAGGCATATCCTTAGCAAGAAAGCACCCAAGAGAAAGCGCGGCCTCAGAAAGGCGGCTTTCGTCGACAGCACCCAACAAAAGACGATCAAGGACTTGATCTGACGGAGGTATAGATATGAGGATCAAAAGAGGCGTAAACGCAATCAAGAAGCGCAGAAAGATATTGAAGCAAGCCAAGGGGTATTGGGGCGCCAAGTCCAAACTCTACCGCGTCGCGCGTCAAGCGGTGATGAAGTCGCAAATGTATGCGTACGTCGGCAGAAAGAACAAGAAGAGAGACTTCCGCAAGCTCTGGATCGCGCGTATCAACGCGGCGGCTCGCATGAACGGACTTTCTTACAGCAAGTTCATGTATGGCTTGAAGAAGAACGGCATCGACCTCAACCGCAAGGTTTTGGCGGACCTCGCCGTCAACGACGCGGCGGCGTTCGCGACGCTGTGCGAGAAGGCGAAGGCGTAACTTCGCTTTTAGGGGCAACCCGAAAATAACGCATCGAATCGCAACGGACGTGATTGCAAATTGCAATCACGTCCGTTTCTCATACTCGCTATTTTCGGTTTTCCCCTAAAATACCCCTTCCCACGCGGCACGCTCATTCGCCATTCGCGACCGCGCAAGGGGAAGTCCCCGAAGAGCGCGGTCATTCGGGGACTTCGTTATCGAGTCGCGCGGGAAGCGCGGTTCCGCGCGACGGTTGTCGTCGGTTTATCCGCTTGAACAGGGCTTTGTCTTTGACATTTTATGAGGATTTTTGGCAACCCGAAAATAACGCATCGAATCGCAACGGACGTGATTGCAAATCGCGATCACGTCCGTTTCTCATACTCGCTATTTTCGGTTTTCCCCTAAAATACCCCTTCCCACGGGACAAGCGCTCGCTCACCGCTCGCGGTCCTTTTCTGTTCCGCGCTCGCTTTGCGGCGCGGCTCAGTACACGCCTTGAGCAAATCTTTTGCGTCCTTTTGCGCCTCTCGGAACGCTCGGGTACCATTGAGGTACACCTCGCAACCCTTTCGGCGTAAAATTTACGCAAAATCTTTCGCTCAATGCTTCGTGATTACGTTTATCTAATCGGTTCTATGCCAACTTTTAATAATTTGGTTGCGTTGATCTGATCGGTTCTGCATCAGCTTTTCGCGCGGTCATTCGACGATCGCGTTACCGAGTCGCGCGAGAAGCGCGGTTGGGTGAAATGAATACTTATCTCATATCTGAGTTTGATAAGAACCGATTGGTTTAACAGAACCGCGAAGTATCGGGCGAGCGATTTTCGAAGATTTTGCGCCGTGTGGAACGCCGCTTACCTGCCGGTATGCAAGCGACACACGGCGCAAAAGGGCGAAAATGAGCCGACCGAGACGTGAGATGTGCCGCGCCGCAAAGCGAGCGCGGAACATAAATTAGACAAAGTATGGCAATCGGTGTCAATTTTGGCGATTTTGAGTGTTGACAATATGCAATTTTTCGGTTATAATGGAGTTAGAATCCAATTTAACCGAAAAAGAGGTGGTCATGTATATATCTCGACACATCGAAACGACGATCGAAAAGATGTTCTCGGCGTTCCCGTCCGTACTTGTCACGGGTCCGAGGCAGGTGGGCAAGAGCACATTGTTGTTTAACAAGTTTGCGGGGATGAAATATGTTTCGCTTGACGATCCGCTGCAATTGCTGGCGCTCAAGCAAGATCCGATCGGTTACTTCAAGTTGCGCGGCACGCCTCTGATCGTTGACGAAGTGCAGCGCGTGCCCGAATGTTTTGCTGTGTTTAAGCATATGATCGATCGCGACCGCAGGGCAGGGATGTATCTGCTGACCGGCTCACAGCGCTTTGAATTGATGAAGGGTGTCAGCGAAAGTTTGGCAGGGCGTATAGGGGTTGTGAATATGCTTGGTTTGAGCGATCGCGAGATATACGGCGACCCGTTCCGCGAGCCGTTTTTGCCGACGGAGAGCTATTTGCTCGGGCGCAACAGCGAGATCCCGTGCGATTTGACCGAGCTGTGGAAACGCATACATCGCGGCAGCATGCCCGAGCTTTATTCCAACGATCGCATGGAGTGGGAGCGATACTACGCCGCCTATGTAGACACCTATATCGAACGCGACGTCAAACAATTGAGCGCGGTGGGCGATACGTTGGTCTTTGCGCGGTTCATGGTCGTACTGGCGAGCAGAACGGGCGAATTGCTCAACGAGGCTGCACTTGCACGCGAAGTCGGCGTGGACAACAAGACGATCAAAAGCTGGCTGTCCATCTTGCAGGCTTCGGGGGTGATCTATCTCTTGCGCCCATTCTCGCTCAACATCGGCAAGCGCGTGGTCAAGGCGCCCAAACTCTATTTCACCGACACCGGGCTTGTCGCCTATCTCTGCCGCTGGTTTACGCCCGAAACGTTGGCAAACGGCGCGATGTCGGGCGCGGTCTACGAGACGTTCATCGTCAGCGAGGTGATCAAATCCTATTTCAACGCAGGCAAAGAGCCGGACATCTATTACTTCCGCAACACGGACGGGCAGGAGGTCGATCTGCTGTTCTATCGCGATGGCACGCTGTATCCTGCGGAGATCAAAAAGACGTCGTCTCCCAACATCAAAGACGTCAAGCACTTCAAGGCGCTTGCGTCATCCTTTCCCGCGGTGAAGATAGGCGAGGGCGGCGTGATCTGCAACGCCGACGATCTGCTGCCGCTGGGCGACGGAGTGAAGATCATACCTTTCACATACATCTGAAATTCTCAACAAAATTAGTTGTTTTGGCAAGAAAAAAGCGGCTTTGAGAAGGTTTTTCAAAACCGCGTTTGCGCTCCGCCTAAGGTATCGAAGATACTATTCGATACCCAAAATTTGCGATTTTTCGCCCGAAAATCGAGGATAATGGACATATGTGTATGATTTAGAGGGTTTTAGAGGTCAAAAATTTTAATTTTTCATAATCTATTGACATAGAATAATATCCAAGTTTATAATATAGATGCAAAGTAGGTATCGAATAGTATATTCGATACCAAAAATCGACCGAAAAATGTCACTCGGAGGGCATTATGAAAAGAGGAAAAAGTGGTGTAGCGATCGCAGTGATTTTGGTGGCTGCGATGCTTTTGATGTTCGCTTTTACGGCGTGTGATTTCGGGTCAAGCGAGCAGGGAGATGACGATGCACCGCGTCACACTGTCTGGTTTGATCTCAATGGTGCAGACGGAAGTATCTCTCCTATGGAGTTCGCTTCAGGCTACGTTATGAGCGATCTGCCCGAACCTGTTAGAGACGGCTACAATTTCGTCGGTTGGCGCGACATCAACGGCGATCCGTATGACGAGAGCTCTATCATGCCCGATACGGATCTCACTCTTTACGCGCAGTGGGAAGTCGTCGTATCATCGTACGAAGATCAGTACGTTTCTTTCAAGCCTGCCGCATCGGGCGTGAAGGATAGTGACACAAGAGATGAATATCCGCTCATCGACGCTTTCCTGTATGTTGAAATTACCAGCAGTGACCTCGGCGGACAATCGGAAGTCGGAGATTTGTACAATTTCGACTTTTCAAAGGGCGTAAACATCGAATATGCCGCTAAAGACGGCTATACGCTGCAATGGTACAATGACGAATTTTTCTCGGAACTGAACGGCGCACAGGTGTTTTCGCTGTATTACGGCAGCAATTTCCAGTTTTTGACCGTAAGTTCGGGGCAGAATGTAGAAAAAAGATATCTTGTGGACTTCTATGTGTTGCACGATTACAGAGTAAACCTCTACACAAACATTTATGCGAAGAGTGCCTACGATTCTCTTTATGTTGTCGAGAATAGGACGCTTCCTTCAGACATCGAAGTCTCTCAGTTGAAAGATTTCGAATATGACAAGCGTGTGTATTGGAATGAAACAGCCGGCGAATGGCGCGGGTTCAATTATTCCACGGCGATCACCAAGGATATGGATCTTTATCAGACCTACAAACCCAAAACCATAACCGCGGAACTCGACGGCGGGACTTTGGATGAGGAACTTGCCGTCAAGCCGTACACGGAATATCAGCAGCTTCCGGTGCCGGTAAAAGAGGGCTATGACTTCATAGGCTGGCAGCTTCCGGGGGCTGAGGACGAGTATACGGACTATTTCGCGGACATAACGGGTTTCAACGCCACACGGCTGCTCGGCGCGGGCGGCGGCGTTATGAACGACGTCTACTTCGAGTCGCTGAAAGCGGTGTGGATGCCGAAGAAGATCGCGCAAGTCAGAGACGGCGGCACGGTGTCGTTCACGGCGGCGGTGCCAGTGGTGACATACACCGACGCGTCGCTTAGCTCGATCAACGAGATCCTCTATGTGCCTTACGGCAGGGATTGTGTGGTGCCCGAAAATATTGTGTATGATGGCAATTTCGAGTTCCGCGGCTGGAAGGCGTATACCGAAGAAGACAAAACGGGCAATGATGAAATTATCACAGACGGTGACCCGGATATCCCGGTTGACCCGGATATCCCAGTTGAGGATATCCCGCCGGATGACCCGATCCCGGTAGACCCGGATGACCCGGAAGATCCCAGCGATCCGGATACGCCTCCGTCACAGCCTTCGTCGGAGAGAGTGACGCTCGACTCGGATAGGTTCGACTTCGATGTCAAGGTTACAGAGCCGATCTCGCTCTATCAGAGTATGAACACAGCCACGGTTTCCGTCGCCAGACTGTACCTTAACGGCACACGTGAGTTTTCGTCCGACTACACGGTGCGGCGTATAAGAATGATGCTGCCCGCATACGGGAATTATACATTTACCATCAAGTCGGACGATCTCGTGCAGCTGGAGTATGACGGCGACACATATTTTGCGACTTCATCTTCTCCTGTAACGATGAGTATTCGCAATTCATACTCCGATTACGGTCTTGCGGTGTTCTTCGACGTGACCACTTACACCGGCAATTTCTCGATCTCTGTCAGCGGTCCTACCGCCAGTACGGACGGCAACCCTGTCGACCTTGATGCCGACACGCTGCATGCCTACGGCGACGAAGTGACGATCTCCGCGGGCAAAACCGGATATGTATGTACCGGATGGTATGAAGGAGACACGCTTGTAAGCGAAGAAGGAAAGTATACTTTCACGCTTGTCGGAGAGCGATCATTCACTCCCGTGTTCGAGCGCAACTATTCCGCGATAGAATCATTTGCCGAAGAATACTCGATAGACGAGGATGGCAATGTTACGGTCACAAAGGTGTCTTTCGATGCTACATGGATTATCTTGCCGGATTATGTTATATTCGATGAAGGCGCTTTTGCCTTAGCACTGAATCTAAACAGAATCGATATATCGGGCAGAAATCAAAATTACAGAGCTTGGTCCGGTATATTGTACACTTATGATATGACTGACATCGTTCATGTGCCTAGGCAAATCAAGAGCGGAGCATTGCTCAATGGTTTGACTGCCATAGACGATAATGAGTTTGCCGCGCGCAAAAATCTGATATCGGTAACGATTCCCGATAGTGTACAGAGCATCGGTGAGAAAGCATTCTACGCTTGCACAGGGTTGACTAGCGTTACGATCCCTAACGGTGTGACGAGCATAGGCGATTATGCATTTGATGCATGCAGCAATTTAACAAGCGTTACGATCGGAAATGGCGTGACGAGCATAGGCAGATATGCGTTTAGGGGATGTAGCAAACTGGAGACTATTAATTATGATGGGACTATTGAAGAGTGGCGTGACATTAAGAAAGGAGTCTATTGGGATAGAGACTGTCCTTTTACAGAAGTCGTATGCCATGACGGGACGGTGAGAGCGTGAGCGGCGTGAAACGAGCAAACTAACAACCTTTGTCGGAGACACTCCCGGCATATTCAAGCAACAGGGAAAGGCGCGGAAAGTTCCGCGCCTTTTGTTTTCGGTATGCAGATACTGCAAATGCCGTCCGTCGCAACGAAATTGCGGCTCTGTTCGCTTCGGTAAGGCTGCTACGCCAACCGTCCGCCGTTGCTACGCATGTCGCCTTTCAACGATCGATCCTAATTCTCCGGAAAAAATTTTGTATTTGCGTGTGCGTTTGCGGCGGATATATGATATTATAGATATAGGACAAGTCGTTAGGTAAGGGGAGAGGAGGCGCTATGCAAAAATTCAAGACGTTTTTCTCTCAATTTCGGGCGCGCGATTTTGTGATGCTGACGCTTGCCGGCATCATCAACGCGACGGGCGTGACCGTGTTTTTGGCGCCGCTCAGGCTGTTCGACAGCGGGCTTTCGGGCACGGCGTATCTGTTCAATCAATTGACACCCGATTGGCTGGGGCTTTGGTTTTTCCTTCTCGTGCTCAACTTTCCGTTCTATCTGTTCGGGCTCAAAAAGATGGGCGCGAAATTCGTCTGTTGTTCGCTGTACGCGATCGGGATATACTCTCTTTTTTCCTTCCTCTATCAAAGCGTGTTTCCCATTGATTGGAGCGCGGGTTCGCCCATCGTGCAAGAGGACAAATTGCTTGCGGCGATCTTCGGCGGCTTGATCTCGGGCATAGGCTCGGGCATGACCATACGCTATGGCGGCGCGATCGACGGCGTCGAAGTCATGGCGGTGATGTTTGCCAAAAAGATAGGTATGACCGTGGGCACGTTCATTATGGCGTACAACGTGCTGCTCTATTCCGTCTCGGCGATCATCTTCAAGTCGTGGGACATACCTCTGTATTCGGTGCTCGCGTACGCGGTCGGGCTCAAAGCGGTGGACTTCATCGTCGACGGTCTGGACAAGGGCAAGGCGGCGTGGATCGTCTCGTCCGAGCACGAAAAGATCGCGGCGGAGCTGAGCAAGGAGCTCATCCGCGGCATCACGGTGCTCGAGGCGACCGGCTATTACAGCGGAGAAAACCGCAAGATACTCTACGTCGTCGTCAATCGTTTCGAGATCGCCAAGCTCAAGAGCATCGTCAAGAGCATCGACCACAAGGCGTTCGTCGCGATCTATGAGATCAGCGACACGATGGGCGTCAACGTGCGCTTCAAGCAAAACAACTACGACACACAAAAGAGCGGCGGCGTGGGCGCAAAATTGAAGGGATTGTTCGTCCCAAAGCGTCACGCAAAGCCGGTCGACGAAGCCGTCGCCGAGCCTGCCGACGCGCCCTCTGATGCGGCGCTCGTCCCTCCGCCCGAGGTGTGCGCGGCGGCGCAGAGCGAGCCTGTTCAAGCGGTCCGAAAGCCGTCCGAGCAGGGAGCGGACGAAGCGCAAAATGCGCAGAACATCGACACGGATACGAAAAAAGAATGACACATGCGGCGTCGTAAATAAGGGAGGAAAGACCATGAAAGAGATCGCTTCGGCAACCAACGAAACATTCAAGCGCATCAAGTCACTCAAGACAAAGGCGGCGCGCAAACAGCTCGGGCTGATGCTCGCCGAGGGGGAGAGGACGGTCGCGGACCTTCCCGACGAATGCGCGGTGCGCATGCTTGTGCTCGCAAAGTCGCAGGCGGACAGGTTCGCCCATCTTGCCGAGAGCAAAGGTGCGGCGGAGACCATCGTCGTTCCCGACAAATTGTTTGAGTCGCTGTCCGACACCGTGACCCCGAGCGGAGTGATCGCGGTCGTCGCGACTCCGCCGCCGGCGCGCGTCACCGCTGCCGATTGCGTGGTCTTGGACGGCGTCTCCGACCCCGGCAACTTCGGGACGATAGTCCGCACATGCGCCGCTTGCGGCATAGAGCAGATCGTTGCTGTCGGCTGCACCGACTTCACCTCGCCCAAGGTGGTGAGGGCGTCGATGGGCTGCGTGTTCCGCACGCGGATCGCGGAGTGCGGCATCGACGAGGCGGCGACCGCGCTCGCAGGACATGCCGTCTACGCGCTCGACATGGGCGGCGAGAACATCTTCCGTTTCAAGCGTCCGGACGACAAGCCGTTTGCGCTCGTCGTCGGCAGCGAGGCGCACGGCGTGAGCCCCTTTTTCAGAGCGAGGGCGGACAAGACTTTGTCGCTGCCGATGACAAACGGCGTGGAGTCGCTCAACGCCGCGATCGCCGCGTCGGTCGCATTGTACGAGCTCGTCTGCCGCGTTTGACGCGCGAAATGGCAAAAAATCGAGTTTTGGGCATTTGCGCGCTTGCAATCGGCGCGCATTTGTTATAAAATTATATAGATATTTTATATACGGAGGTCCTTATGTCCGGACACAGCAAATGGGCTAATATCAAAAACAAGAAGGGCGCGGCCGATGCAAAGCGCGCCAACGTCTTCACCAAGATAGGCAGAGAGATCGCCGTCGCCGTCAAGGCGGGCGGCCCCGACCCCAACACCAATGCGAAACTCGCCAATGTCATCGCCAAGGCGAAGGCGGCGAACATGCCCAACGACAACATCGAGAGAGGCATCAAAAAGGCGAGCGGCGCTCTCGACGCGGTCAATTACGAAGAGAACGTCTACGAGGGCTACGCGCCGGGCGGCGTCGCGGTCATCGTCAAGACTTTGACCGACAACAAGAACCGCACCGCCAGCGAGATCAGGCACCACTTTGACAAGTGCGGCGGCAATCTCGGCACGAGCGGCTGCGTCAGCTATATGTTCGACAGCAAGGGCGTGATCGTCGTCGAGACGGCTCTTTCCGAAGACGACGTGATGATGCTCGCGCTCGACGCGGGCGCCGAGGACGTCATTCCCGACGAGGACGGCGTTTACGAGATCTACACCGCGCCGAACGACCTTGACGCCGTCGCAAAGGCGATCGAGGCGGACAAGTCGGTCAAGGTGCTGTCCGCAGAACAGGATATGATCCCGTCCAACACCGTCAAGTTGGACGAGGCGACAGAGGCGAAGGTCAAACGCCTTTTGGATATGCTCGAAGAGAGCGACGACGTCCAGGACGTCTACCACAACGCCGAGCTCACGGAGGAGCCGGAGGAGGACTGATATGACGGTCGAAGAGATCTGCAAGAGGGCGAAGGAGCAATCCTTCGAGGTCGCGGTGATGAGCGCGGAGGCAAAGCGCGAGGCTTTGCACGCGATCGCGGCATACATCCGCGCGGCAAAGGACGAGATCTTGGCGGCGAACGCCGAGGATGTCGCCCACGCCGACACGCTTCGCGAGAGCATGAAAGACAGGCTCGCGCTGACCGAAAAGAGGGTAGAGGATATGGCGCAGGGCGTCGACGACGTCGCCGACTTGCCCGACCCGATCGGCAAGGTCACCGCGGAGTGGACGCGCCCCAACGGCTTGAAGATCGACAAAGTCCGCGTCCCGTTGGGCGTGATCGGCGTCATATACGAGGCTCGCCCCAACGTCACCGCCGACGTCGCGGCGCTCTGTCTCAAGAGCGGCAACGCGGTCGTGCTCCGCGGCGGCAAAGAGGCGATCCGCAGCAACAAGCGCATCTATCGCGCGATCGCCGAGGCATTGCAGAGCAAGGGCGTCTCTCCGGACGCGGTCGGCTTCATCGACGACGTGTCGCGCGAAGGCTCCGCCGAGCTGCTCCGCCAAGGCAAATATGTCGACGTCGTCATTCCGCGCGGCGGCGACGGACTCAAAAAATTCGTGCTCGAACACGCGACGATGCCCGTCATCGCCAGCGCCGGTGGCAATTGCCACCTCTACGTCGACAAGACCGCCGATCAAGACATGGCTGTCGAGGTCGTCTGCAACGCCAAGCTGTCCCGTCCCTCCACCTGCAATGCGCTTGAACAATTGCTGGTGGACAGAGAGATAGCGGCGGAATTTTTGCCCAAGGTGTGCAAGGCTTTGTTTGAAAAGGGCTGCCGCGTCACCGGATGCGCCGAGGCGAAGGACATCGTCCCCGGCATCGAACTCGCGACGGACGAGGACTATCTGCTCGAACATCTCGACAAGGAGCTGACCGTGTTCATCGTCGGCGGCATCGAGGAGGCGATCGGCAGGATCAACGCCAACAGCACCAACCACAGCGACGGCATCATCACCCGCGACGACAGGGCGGCGGACTATTTCGCGCGCAAGGTCGACAGCGGCTGCGTATATGTCAACGCCAGCACGCGTTTCACCGACGGCTTCCAATTCGGCTTCGGCGCGGAGATCGGCATCTCGACGCAAAAGCTGCACGCGAGAGGCCCGCTCGGTCCCGAACAGTTGACGTCCGAAAAATACGTCGTCCGCGGCAACGGGCAGATCAGACCGTGAGGATACTCGGCATAGACCCGGGGCTTGCCGATCTCGGCTACGGCGTCATCGACTCCGAGCGCGGCAAGGTCGCCGTCGTCGATTACGGCGAGATCAAGACGCCCAAGTGCGAAAACGTGCCGGCGCGCCTTCATATGATCTATGACGGGCTCAACGACCTTTTCGACAAGTACAAGCCCGACTGCGTCGCGATCGAGGAATTGTTCTTCACCAAGAACATCACGACCGGCATCAACGTCGCGCAGGCGAGGGGTGTCATCCTGCTCGTCGCGTGCGACAAGTGCGGCAACCTCTTCGAGTACACGCCCATGCAGATCAAGCAGGCGATCACCGGCTATGGCAAGGCGGACAAGAAGCAGATGCAATTCATGGTCACGCGCCTTTTGGGATTGAAGAGCGTCCCAAAGCCCGACGACGCGGCGGACGCGCTCGCGGTCGCCTTGACCCACGCGCAGACCGCAAGGCTGGGCGGATTGTTCTCGATCTGACGACAAAGTCTCAAAAAAATCACGCGCCCGATCCGGGCGCGTTGTTTTTGAATGGCTATTTGATTTTTTCAAGTCCCTCAAATGCTTTGCGGTGACGATCCAATATGCGGCGAGCGACAACATCGATCTTTTCGTCGTCGGACAAGATCACGTTCGAGTGATCGACGAGACTGATCAACATATATTCGGGCTTGTTGTTGCGCAAGATCACGACGCTTCCGAGCGAGTCGGCGAGCTTGGTCGCTTTGGAGAAATTTTGGTTTACTTCGCTGATTGAAAGCATTTGGTTGGTGTTGACGATCATTTTTCACCTCCGTATCGTTCATATATATTATACAACATATATTAGCTAAAATTCAACCTAATTTTCAAAAATTTTTGAGGAGAAATGTTGCCGGTTTGATCGCGCAGATCTTTTCGTCACGGTTTGTCGTCAACGGCAAAGACGGCGGCGAGAGCGTCATCTCGCCGCAAAGACGGCGATCGCCTTTTTCCAAGACAGGTCGACTTTTTTGTTTGAGATGAGGCGGTAGACGTTTTCGGCGGAGAGTCGTTCGAACGCGTCTTCGAGCGCGTCTTTGAGTTTTTCGAACGCGTCTCCGTCCGCGAGTTCGGGGAGAGGCGAGAGCGGCTCTTCCGCCTCTTCGGGGCTGCCGAGCGCTACGCTTTGCGCGCCCGGGGCGGCTTGCATGGACACGCTTGGGACGATCGCGGCGGACAGTTCTTTGCCGGAGCTTGTCCAGATCAGCGCGACCGTCAGCGCGAGCGCGAGCGCCGCGACGCATATCAAGATCTTTCTATCGGGCAATTTCATATTTTCCTCCGAATATAGCGTGCGCGGAGCGCGCCGAAATAATCATCGCGGCGCAAGGCGCGCAAAAAGCGAAATATCGCTTTACTTATCGCGCGCATAGTATTATAATATTTTCAAACGTTCGGAGGTTTTTTATGGCAAACGTAATGGATACGCTCAAAGCGCGCGGCTTCGTCAAGCAAGTCGTCTACGAAGAGGAGCTCTACAAACTTCTCGGCTCGGAGAGCGTGTCTTTCTATATAGGTTTCGACCCGACCGCGGACAGTCTGCACGTCGGTCACTTCCTTGCGCTTATGGCAATGAGCCACATGCAAAAGGCGGGGCACAAGCCCATCATTCTGATTGGCGGCGGCACGGGCAAGATCGGCGATCCGTCGGGAAGGTCGGACATGCGCAAGATGATGACGGACGAGACCATCCGCCACAACGTCGAGTGCTTCAAGGTGCAGATGTCGCGCTTCCTCTCGTTCGAGGGCGAAAACGCCGCGACCATCGTCGACAACGCCGAATGGCTCGATCAGCTCAAATTCCTCGACTTCATGCGCGAGATCGGCTCGGCGTTTTCGGTCAACAAGATGTTGACCGCCGAGTGCTTCAAGACGCGTATGGAGAAGGGCTTGTCCTTCCTCGAATTCAGCTATATGCTCATGCAGAGCTATGACTTTTTGCATCTCTACCGCACGCGCGGCGTCAAGCTGGAGTGCGGCGGCGACGACCAATGGTCGAACATTCTCGCCGGCGCGGATCTGATCCGCCGCAAAGAGGGCGGCGAGGCGTACGCGATGACTTTCACGCTGCTGACGACGTCCGAGGGCAAAAAGATGGGCAAGACTCAAAAGGGCGCGGTCTGGCTCGACGCGAACAAGACGACCCCGTACGAGTTCTTCCAATATTGGCGCAACACCGCCGACGACGACGTCGAGAAGTGCCTCAAACTTTTGACCTTCGTCGACCTCGGCGAGATCGCCGAGCTTTGCAAGCACCGCGACGAACGCATCAACGCCGCCAAGGAGAGGCTGGCGTACGAGGTCACCGCGATCGTTCACGGCAAGGAAGAGGCGGACAAGGCGATGTCGCAGGCGCGCGCGGCGTTCGGGGGAGAGGGCGGCGAGATGCCGACCGTCACCGTCGGGGCGGGCGTCAACAACATCATCGACATCATGCTCGCCGCCAAGGTGTGCAAGTCCAAGAGCGAGGCGCGCCAATTGATCACAGGCGGCGGCGTCAGGATAGACGACGAAAAGGTGAGCGCGTTCGACTATTGCGTCGACGACGCGCGTCTTGCGTCGGGCGTCGTGCTGCACAAGGGCAAGAAGTCGCACACGCGCATAGTGAGAGGATGACATCCTACCTCGGCGCGCAGGGCGAATTTGTCAGGGAGACGGTCATCCGCAAGTCGCGCTTCATCACGAGGATCATAGGCGTAGAGGGCGAAGAGGACGCGGTCGCGGCGATCGCCGCGGTGCGCAAAAAGCACTCGGACGCGACTCACAATTGCTACGCGTACATCGCCGACGAGACGGGGCTTTGCCAGCGCTTTTCCGACGACGGCGAGCCGTCCGGTACGGCGGGGCTGCCCATGCTCGAGGTGCTCAAAAAGTTCGGCGTCGGCAAGACCCTCGCGGTCGTCACGCGATACTTCGGCGGAGTCAAATTGGGTGCGTCGGGGCTTGTCGGGGCATATTCCGGATGCGTCGCGGACGCGCTCAAAGAGGCGGGGCTCAAACGCTTTGTCGAGAGCGTGCTCGGCACGGCGGTCTGCCCCTATCCGCAGGCGGAGACGGTGGCGCGCGCGATAGCGAAAGCGGGCGGCGAGGTCGTCGGCATCGAGTACTCGGACGAGGTCGCGACGCGCTTTGCGATCCCGCTCGCGACAAAGGCGGCGCTCGATACGGCAATGCAGGCGCTGACGTCGAAAAATGTGCGGATAACCTACACGGGCACCGAATTTTTCGGCTACGACAACACGAAAACAATTACCTTGTAGAGGTGTTTTATGAAGATAACCAAAGCTGCAACATTGAAGCAAAAACCCGACTTCTCCAAGCTCGGGTTCGGCAAGTATTTCACCGACCACATGTTGGTGATGACATACGAGGGCGGCAAGTGGGGCGAGCCGGAGATCGTGCCGTATGCGCCGTTTGCGATGGCGCCGGCGACCAACGTGCTCCACTATGCGCAGAGCATCTTCGAGGGCGCGAAGGCGTACAAGAACGCCGAAGGCAAGATCACGGTCTTCCGCATCGACGACAACTTCGTCCGCATGAACAACTCCGCCAAGCGCATGTGCATGCCCGAGTTCGACGCCAAGGTCGTCAAGGCGGCGCTGTTCGAATTGCTCAAATTGGAGAAGGATTGGATCCCGACGCTTCCCGGCACCGCGCTCTACATCCGTCCGTTCATGTTCGCCAACGAAGAGGTGCTCGGCGTGCACGCCAGCCACAAGTACACCTTCTGCATCATTCTCTCGCCGGTCGGGTCGTACTACGCCAACGGGCTTGAGCCGACCAAGATCATGGTCGAAGAGACGCTTGTGCGCGCGTTCATCGGCGGCACGGGCGAGGCGAAGTGCGCCGGCAATTACGCGTGCTCGCTGATGGGCGGTGAGATCGCCAACCAAAAGGGCTACGACCAGGCGCTTTGGCTCGACGGCAAAGAGCATAAGTATGTCGAAGAGGTCGGTTCGATGAACATCTTCTTTGTGATCGGCGACGAGGTCGTCACCCCCGCGCTTGTCGGCAGCATCTTGCCCGGCATCACGCGCAACAGCTGCATCCAAGTGCTCAAAAAGTACGGCTACAAGGTCAGCGAGCGCCGCATCTCGATGGACGAGATCGTCGAGGCATACAACAACGGTACGCTCAAAGAGAGCTTCGGTTCCGGCACCGCGGCGGTCATCTCGCCTGTCGGCGTGATCGGCTATCGCGGCAAAGACATGGTCGTCGGCGGCGGCAAGATGGGCGAGGTCACGTCCTTCCTGTACGACAAGATCACCGGCATACAACAGGAGAAAGAACCGGACGAATTCGGCTGGGTAACGGAAGTGTGTTGACCGCGCAAGCGGTCACGAAGACGCGGTTTTGAGCGGATCTTTTCCGCTCATACTGCGTCTTACCCCTTGCTAAGACCGCAGAGGGTATTGAGCTGCGGGGATGCGACTTGTCTGAGCGGAAAATCTCTCACTCAAAACTAAACCGAAAGAAAAAGGACGGCAAAATTGTCGTCCTTTTCTTTCGGCGCGTCTTCGTAACCGTTGCGCGGTCTATTTTTAGGCTCGGTACGTCGACGGGCAGGAAAGGAGTGATTTAATTGTCGGCTTGCTCACCTGCCCGTTGCGCGGTCTATTTTTGGGCTTGGTTCTATGCCGTAACAAGCATAAGCGCGCGATGACAGCGCGCTTCCTCAGCGTTGCCAAAGGCAACATTTCACGCTTGCGCGATGCGCAAGCATTTCACGCGGCGGTCAAACGACCGCCGTATTTCATGTTTGCGCGACAGCGCAGACATTTCACCGCCGGGCACAGCTTGCCCGGCTTGCGCGGTCTATTTTTTGGCTCGGTACGTTGATGAGCAGACAAGGAGCACTTTTTATGAGGATAAAGAGTGCGGCTATGACCGCAGAGGGTATTGCCCCTACTTGCAAGAAAAGCTAAAAGCTGAAAGCATTGCCAATCTTTTTTTGAAAAAAGATGTACTCAACCTCTTGATAAGGATAACGTCCAAAAATCAAGCGTAATTCATCGATACTAAAGTTTTTTGAAAAAATATGTACACAATCTCTTGACAAAAACTACGCTGATCTTAAATTATGTTCAAGCGAACCAAGCATTGCGTTTACCCCCTCAAAAGCCCGGCGCACGAAGTGCGCAAAGTTGGCTTTGTATCAAGCGACAGTAGGGAAAACCCGTGACGCCAAGAAGCGAATTATAAGCTTTTCACTCGCGCTTGGTAAAAAGCATTGCAAAATCGAAAAATTATGATCACAGTTGCTTGACAAAAATTACGCGTATCTTAAAGTTAAACAGCTTGACCGCGGAGAAGCGAGCAGAGCGAGGAGCGTGCGGCTTTATCGCAGCGAGTGTACTTTATGTACAGGAGCAAGAAAAACGCAAACGCGACAAAGCTATGCGACGCTTATCCGCGATCAAGTATTCCAGCCGAGGGGGATGAAGATGGAAGAAAAAACCCTCACCGCGTATCTGTCCGTAAAACTCGCGATATAGTCCCCGACGACTCTGTCGAGAGGATAGTCGTCGAGCAAATCGCGGAAGAAGTCGGGCAATTTTTCGGGGTGGGCGCAAAAGTGCTCGAACAGCAATTTGAGCATGTCGAGCGTCTTTTTTTCTTCCCCCTTTGCGACGGGATTGGTGTAGACGCTGTCGAACATGAAGGAATGCAATTTGAGTGTCGCCTCGCGGAACTCGTCCGATTGTTTGACGTAGGGGCGGTCGTAGCTTGTCTCGACAAGGTCGGTGATCATCGCGTTGATACGGCCGCTCTTCGTGTCGCCCAGCACGGCGACGCAGTCGCGCGGCAGGTCGTCCGCGGTGAGGATGCCGGCGGAGATCGCGTCCTCGATGTCGTGATTGATATACGCGCAGCGGTCGGCGAATTTGACGACTTCGCCCTCGAGAGTGCAGGGGGTGCCGTCGAACTTGTGGTGGAGGATGCCGTCGCGCACTTCGTAGGTGAGGTTGAGTCCTTTGCCGTCGTTTTCGAGCAGTTCGACGACGCGCAGGCTCTGTTCGTTGTGGCGGAAGCCGCCCTCGATCAGTCCGTCGAGCACGCGCTCGCCGGCGTGGCCGAAAGGGGTATGCCCGAGGTCGTGACCGAGCGCGATCGCCTCGGTGAGGTCCTCGTTGAGACGGAGCGCCCTTGCGACCGAGCGCGCAATTTGCGCGACTTCGAGCGTATGGGTGAGGCGCGTGCGGTAGTGGTCGCCCTCGGGGGAGATGAAGACCTGCGTCTTGTGTTTGAGACGGCGGAACGCCTTGGAGTGAATTATGCGGTCGCGGTCGCGGACGAACTCGGTGCGCATGGGGCACGGCGCGAGGGGGGCGACCCTGCCGCGCGTATCCTTGGACTTGCAAGCGTACTTGCTCAAAAACATCTCTTCGCGGTCAAAGACCGCCTGTTTGCAATCGATCATACTTCAATTATATCGCAAAACGCGCGGGATGTAAAGGGCGAATTTGTCCGTTGTGAGGGGAACGGGGCGCGATTTTCATCGTTTGGCCGCACTTTAACGGCGTTTTAACCATTCGGCGCTATAATATCGTCGAAAACCGCAGCTTGTCGCGACCGCTTTTTGTTTACTTTGCGCGCGCAATATGATATAATATCGCAAAACGGTCAAAATAAAGGAGACGGAAATGAAAAAGAAGGTTATTTACAGTGCGATCCAGCCCTCGGGCATCATGACCCTCGGCAACTATATCGGCGCGGTAAATAATTGGCGTGCGATACAGGCGGATGGCGGCAACGAGTGCATCTTCGCGCTTGCCGACCTGCATACGATCACCGTGAGGCAGGAGCCGCAAAAATTGCACGGCAACACGATGAGCTTTCTCGCTCTTTTGCTCGCGGCGGGCATCGACCCCCTAAAGAGCGTGCTCTACATTCAGTCGCACGTCCACGAGCATGCGGAGCTTGCATGGCTGCTCAATTGCTACACCTATGTCGGCGAGATGAACAGGATGACCCAATTCAAGGACAAGTCCGCAAAGCACGCCGACAACATCAATATGGGCTTGATGGACTATCCGGTGCTGATGGCGGCGGACATTTTGCTCTACAAGACGGACGCGGTGCCCGTCGGCGTCGATCAGATGCAGCACATCGAGATCGCGCGCGACATCGCCGAGAGGTTCAACAACATCTACGGCGACACTTTCGTCATCCCCGAGGGCAGGCTGACCAAGACGGGCGCGAAGATCATGAGCCTTCAAGAGCCGACCGTCAAGATGAGCAAGTCCGACCCCAACCCCAACGCGGTGATAAGCGTGCTCGACAGCGCGGACGAGATCTCCAAAAAGATCAAGCGCGCGGTCACCGACAGCGGCTCCGAGATCGTCTTCGATCCCGAAAACAAGCCGGGAGTGAGCAATCTGCTCAGCATTTTGGCTGCCGCCGAGGGCAAGAGCATAGAAGAGGAAGTGGAGCGCTTTGTCGGCAAGATGTACGGACATCTCAAAGTCGCGTGCGCCGAGGCGGTCGTCGAGATGCTTCGCCCCTTCCGCGAAAAGTACGATTCGCTGATGGCGGAGCCTGACAGACTGCTGTCGATCGCGGCGTTCGGCGCAATGAGAGCATCGAGGATCGCCGGCGAGACACTCAAAGAGGTCAAGACAAAGATAGGATTGGTGCTCTGATGTTCGGATACGTCGTCCCCGACAAGCCCAACATGTTCATCAAGGACTTCACGATGTATCGTGCGTTCTATTGCGGCTTGTGCAAGACGATCGGCAAAAAGTGCTCGCAGTCGATGCGCTTTTTCACCAACTACGACATGACCTTTTTTGCGGCGCTGCTGCACGCGGTCAGAGGCGAGCAGGTCGAGATCCGCAACGAGGTGTGCATACTCAATCCGGTGCGCAAAAAGTCGGTCGTCGCCGTCGACCGCAGCATGATCGACGCGATGAATCTCAACACCATCTTGGGACATTGGAAGGTCGTCGACGACATCGAGGACAAGGGCGGAGTCGCGCGCAGAATTTTGGACTCTGTGATGATAAAACGCCACTATCGCAAGGCGTGCAAGGCGATGCCCGAGGTCGCCGCCGCGGTCGAAAAGGGCTACCGCGAGCTTGCCGAAAGAGAGAGAGAAGGCTGCGCTTCGCTCGACATCGCGGCGCATCCGTTTGCCGAGATGATGAAGGAATGTACGCGCTTGATCTTGGGCGACGACTATCAAGAAGCGATCGGAGAGATGATGTATTGTCTCGGCAAGTGGGTCTACTTCGCCGATGCGATCGACGACGTCGAAGAGGACGCCAAAAAGGGCGAATACAACTGCATGCTGGTCGGGTATGACTTCAAGGACAGGGCGACTTTCCTTGCCGACCGCAAGGATATGATCACATTCGCTCTCGAGGACAGCTATCGAGGGGTGAACGAAGCGTTTGACAAGGTCGAGCTCAAAGCGTTCGAAGGTGTGATCACGAATATCATCTGGTACGGTCTCAGAGAAAAGACCGCAGAATTGTTAAGGAGGACGACCAAGTGCAAAAGGACCCGTATTTGATCTTGGGACTTAAAGACGACGCGACCCAACAGCAAGTCGAGGACGCCTATCGCGCTCTCCGCAAGGAGTATGAGGAGAAGTGCTTTGCCGAGGGCGAAGAGGGGGCGAGGGCGGCGCGCAAGCTGACCGAGCTCGACCAGGCGTACAACGACTGTCTGGAAGATCTGCAAGACCGCGTCAAGATCTCCGATTTCGGCAACGTGCTCAAACACGTCGAGGCTTTGATCAAAGAGGGCAAGCTCGACGACGCACAGGACGCGCTCGACAAGGTCGAGCCTCGCGACGGCGAGTGGCACTACATGCAGGCGCAGATCTACTATCGCCGCAATTGGCACACCGAGAGCAAGAACCAGCTCGAGATCGCGCTCGCGCTCGAGCCGAACAACGAGAAGTTTCAACGCACCTACAAGCGCATTGTCGACATGCTGTCGGGCGCGAACAGTGGCGCGGCGCAGGGCGGCGCGGCGGGACAGCAACAGCAGGCGCGCGGCGGCTATGCCGACACGCGCGGCGGATACACCCGTCCGGCGAACGGCGGGTCGAGCAGTCTCGACGCTTGCTGCAACACATGCTCGACGCTGATCTGCTGCGATTGCTGCTGCGAGTGCATGGGGGGAGACCTGATCCCCTGCTGCTGACATGAGACGCGGAAGGACAGCGAATACACGTCGCCGCAGCGAGATGATCGCGCTGTCCGCGGTTGGTTGCGCTATGGCGGCGATCGCCGTCGTCGTGCAGGCATATGTGCCTGTCAGCGTCGCGCTCAACGTGGTCGCGGCGCTCTTTGTCGCCTTGCCGCTGACGCGCGGATATTGGGGCGGCGCGTTGCTCGCGTACGTCAGCGCGGCTTTGATAGGCTTTTTCACAGTCAACATTCAGGCATTGCCTTTCATCCTTTTGTTCGGACCGTACACGGTCGTGATGTGGCTTCTCGACTTCAAGTTTTACGAGTTCCCCAAGCTGCCAAAGTGGGCGAAGATCGTCATCATAACTCTTGTCAAGATAGGATATTTCTTCTTGATGTTTTGGGCGTGCCTGCAATTGATGCAGGTCGTCGTCGCCGACATAGAGCTGTTCGGATTTGAGTGGACGTACCCCGTGCTGTATGCGGTCGGTTTTGCGCTTTTCTGTCTCTACGACCCGCTGTTCAGATGGGTGTACCGCTGCATGATCACGCTGATCTCGCGCCACGTCAAGACTCCGCCGAGTCAGCCTCGCGCGGACGCGGCGCAACCGCAAATAACGCAAGACGTGTTCGACGAAACCGATTCCGGACGCGGAGAGGAAGAGGGCGAAAAGCCCGACGCTCCGACGGACGGCGGCTTGGAGGGCACGGACAATGCCGGCACGGACGGCGGTGACGCATGAGAGCGGACAGGGACGGCGAGAGGGCGCGCAAGTTCTCGCGCCGCAGTCTGCGCGCCGGGATAGTTTGCGCGGTCTCGTTTGCGGTGATAATTTTGTGCGTGATCTTGGAGCGCGTCGACGGCGTCGCCGAGTGGGGCGCGCGCCACATCTCGCGCCCGATAGTTTGGCTGTTGGGGCACATCACGTCCGCATTTCCGTTTTCGCTGTTTGAAGTTTTCGTTGCGATCGCCGTCGCCGGCGCGCTGAGTTTGATCGTCGTCGCGATCGTCTATTGCGCCAACGGCTTTTTGCGGCGCGGACTGTCGCATCTTTGCGTGCTCGCCGCGGTCGCGTTTTCGGTCGGAGCGGTCTACACCGTCTGCACCGGGTTCAACTACTACCGAGACCCCGCTCCCGTTCCGATGGCGGAACAGGGCGAATATACCGCTGCCCAATACGCCGAGGTCGGCGAGATGTTCTTCGACGAATTTGCCGAGCTTTTGTCCGAGGCGGAGATCGACGAAGAGGGCGACTTGGTCTCGCCGTACACGCCCGATGAGCTTGCGCGCGTGCTTCAAGAGGAGATGAAGAGGCTGGACGACCCCTCGTTCGGCGGCTATTACAGCAGTTACACGCCTCATTTCAAGTCAATGCTCGCGTCCGAATTTATGAGTCAGCTCAACTTGACGGGCATCACGTTCGTGCCGTTGGGCGAGGCGAACGTCAACGTCGACGTTCCGACCTATCAATGGGTGACGACCGCCGCGCACGAACTCATGCACGCAAAGGGAGTGATGAACGAGGGCGAAGCCAATCTCGTCTCCTATTGGCTGCTGATGACGTCGAAAGACGACTTTTTGCGGCTGTGCGCGATGATCAGGATCGCGCCCAATCTCATCTCTCTCGCGCCTCCGGACGGCGGCGCGACGTCCGACGAGTGGAGAGAGGCGATCTATGCCGCCGGCTACGGCGAAATCGTCGAGTACAATTCAAAGTATTGGTCGCGCTTTGACGCGCTGGGCAAACTCTCCAATTTTTTCAATGACATCTACCTCAAATTCAGCGGTTTGAGCGGCACGAACAGCTACAACGACGGCGCTCAATTCGACGGCGAGAAAGTTCCCGTCGTCGACGACGAGGGCAATCAGGTCATCGACCCCGACACCGGCGATCCGCTTTGGGGCTATCAGATCACCGCGCATTCGTCGATACAGCGTTTCGTCGCAAAATATTATTTGGGCTGAGCGCGCAACACAGGCGCTCGCGCCGCTTTTTTGAGCGTTCAACGCCAATTTTAAGCAATTTTTCGGGCAGCTTTGCGCCAAAAGAACAAAAATCGATAAACTTTTGACAAATTATACGAGAAATGCTCGTAAGGCTAGACATTCGGGTATAATATTCTTTATAATTATGATATGGAAAATTTGGGTGAGAAATTGAAATCGCTCCGCATCGACCGCGGTTGGACCCAAAGCAAGATGGGGGAGTTGCTCTCGGTATCGCAAGATACGGTGTCGTTGTGGGAACGCAACAAGAGTTTGCCCGATCTCGGCGCAGTGGTTCGCATTTGCATCGAGTGCGGCGTCTCCGCCGATTGGCTGTTGGGGCTGGAAGAGGATTGACTTTGCCGGCGCGCGTGCGCGCATGGTGAGCATCGCACACTTTCGACCGACTTGACGCGCGGTCGATTTTTAATGCCGCCAAGACGCATCCGAGCTTTGCGCAGTCGACGTCGACAAGAAAACGTACAAGAAAACATATAAGAAAACATATAAGTAATGAAGATTCGGCCGGACAAAGTGGCAAGTTGTCCGCAAATATATTGTCGATGCAAATGTTGTCGGCTCTTTCAAAAAAACAATATTTTTGTTGTAAAATCGTTGACAAACGGTCCGCCTTTTTGTATATTGATAGTGTCGAATGCGGAGAGGTACCGCATTGACGGACAAGACAAGATCAGACGAGATAGGAGTAGACAAGAATGGCACAAGAATACGTTTTTCGATGGTGACGTTCGGCATTGTCTGCCGGGCGGTTTTTGTTTTTCGCACCGCTTGAGTTTGCAAGGCTTTTTTGCCGCAACGGACGCTGTCCGCACGCGCTTTGCGCACAAAACAACGGAGAAACCACTATGAAAGAGAAAATCCCTTACAAAATATATTTGAGCGAGGACGAGATCCCCAGGCAATGGATCAACGTCAAGGCGTTCATGAAAGAACAGCACGCGCCCTTCCTCAATCCGGCGACGGGCAAGCCGTGCACCAAGGACGATCTGCGTCCCGTGTTCTGCGACGAGCTGATCGATCAAGAGCTCGATTGCACGCACAAGTACATCGACATCCCCGAGGAGATCGTCGACTTCTACAAGATGTACCGTCCCTCGCCGCTCGTCAGGGCTTATGTGCTCGAAAAGGCGCTCGGTACGCCGGCGAAGATCTACTACAAGTTCGAGGGCAACAACACCAGCGGCTCGCACAAGCTCAACAGCGCGGTCGCGCAGGCATACTACGCCAAGAAACAGGGCATCACGTCCGTCACCACCGAGACGGGCGCAGGACAATGGGGCACCGCGCTCTCGATGGCGTGCGCGTTCTACGGGCTTGAGTGCAAGGTCTATATGGTCAAGACCTCGTCCGAGCAAAAACCGCACCGCAAAGAGGTGATGCGCACCTACGGCGCGACAGTCATCGCGTCGCCGTCAGACACAACCGAGGTCGGGCGCAAGATCCTCGCCGAACATCCCGGCACCGGCGGCTCGCTGGGTTGCGCGATCTCCGAAGCGATCGAGGTCGCGACCCATACTCCAAATTGCCGCTATGTCTTGGGCAGCGTGCTCGATCATGTGCTTTTGCATCAATCGGTGATCGGTCTTGAAGCAAAGGCGGCGCTCGACAAGTACGGCGTCACGCCCGATCTGGTGATCGGATGCGCGGGCGGCGGCTCCAACCTCGGCGGACTCATCTCGCCGTTCATGGCGGACAGGCTCGAGGGCAAGACAAACACGCAATTCCTCGCGGTCGAGCCGGCAAGCTGCCCGTCGCTGACGCGCGGCGTCTACGCCTACGACTTCTGCGACACCGGCAAGACGACGCCGCTCGCGAAGATGTACACTTTGGGCAGCGGCTTTATGCCGTCTCCCAACCACGCCGGAGGTTTGCGCTATCACGGCATGAGCCCGGTCGTCTCCAAGCTCTATCACGACGGCTACATCAAGGCTGTCTCCTACGAGCAGACGGCGGTGTTCGAGGCGGCGGAAAAGTTCGCCCGCACCGAAGGCATCTTGCCCGCACCCGAGTCTTCGCACGCGATCAAAGCGGCGATCGACGAGGCGCTGCGCTGCAAAGAGACGGGCGAAGAAAAGACGATCCTGTTCGGCTTGACCGGCACCGGCTACTTCGACATGACCGCCTACAAGGCGTTCAATGACGGGACGATGAAGGACTATATCCCGACTGACGAGGATCTTGCCCGCGGTTTTGCGTCCTTGCCCAAGGTCGAGGGGTGAGGACAAGGTTTTGACGGCGGCTTTTACGCAGGGGCTTCACCCCGCCGCTTGCTAAGCCATAAAGGATTGACCTGCGCGGACGATGGTTCGCCCCTGCGCAAAACACGCGCGTCAAAACTGCTACGCACCGACAAAAAATTCCGACGGCAAAACGCTGTCGGATATTTTTATGTCGGCTTGTCCTCACCCCTCGCCCTTGGGCTGTTTGTTGGCTTGGTTCTCTGCCGTATCAAGGATAAGCGCGCGATGTCAGCGCGCTTCCATAACGTTGCCGAGGGCAACATTTCACGCTTGCGCGACGCGCAAGCATTTCACGCGGCGGTCAAACGACCGCCGTATTTCATGTTTGCGCGACAGCGCAGACATTTCACCGCCGGGCGCAGCTTGCCCGGCTTGTCCTCACCCCTCGCCCTTGGGCTTATATTATTCAGAACAAACGTAAAGCAGCCAATACATCCCGTTTCGCATCCGAAATAAACCGACATAAGCTCGCTGCCGGATTTTTCGGACGCATTCTTGCTCGCCGCCCTTGGGCTGTTTGTTGGCTTGGTTCTATGCCGTAACAGAGGATAAGCGCTCTATGACAGCGCGCTTCCATAACGTTGCCGAGGGCAACATTTTACGCTTGCGCGACGCGCAAGCATTTCACGCGGCGGTCAAACGACCACCGTATTTCATGTTTGCGCGACAGCGCAGACATTTCACCGCCGGGCGCGGCTTGCCCGGCTTGTCATCGCCCTTGGCTTATATTATTCAGAATAAACGAAAAGCAGCCAATACATTCCATTTCGCATCCGAAATAAACCGACATAAGCTCGCTGCCGAATTTTTCGGACGCATTCTTGCTCGCCGCCCTTGGGCTTTTTGTTGGCTTGGTTCTATGCCGTAACAGAGGATAAGCGCTCTATGACAGCGCGCTTCCATAACGTTGCCGAGGGCAACATTTCACGCTTGTGCGACAGCGCAGACATTTCACCGCCGGGCGCGGCTTGCCCGGCTTGTCCTCGCCCTTGGCTTATTTTATTAAGAATATGTAAAATAACTAGTATTGCCGCGACGCAAAGCGAGCGCGGAACAGAGAAGGATAGGCGCGTAAAATTTATCGTTCAAATCATGTTTTTCATTTCTGTCTCATTGTTTGACATACAGTGTTTTATGTCATATAATATCTACGATGCTTAGTCGGCGAGTTCCGACCGGACAAACAATGTCTAACACGCATCATTATAGGGTAACGATTGTTGCCCTTTAATTTTTACTCCGAATTTTCCTTATATTCGCCCCGGTCACAATACGATTTCGCGCCACATATTTTCCTTGCGGTCGTATTAGATCGGAAGGCGGCAAAAGCATATAATAATTTTACAAAAAATATGCGTGCAACCTCTTGACAAAAGTTTTGGGCGGAACTATAATATGCGCGGATCAAGGGAAGGACGCTTGATCCGGACAACTTAATAAGGAGGTGAGTGTATGAAATTTATGCGCACTCTCGTCAAGTACGTCAGAGAGCACGGGCTTTACATCAAGCTCTGGTAAGGGGACGACGTACGAAAGTTGTGAGGCAATGCTGAATAAGCATTGTATTTTTTTTGCCTTTTTTATTTTTTAGGGGACACCCGAAAATAACGCTTCGAATCAAAACGCGCGTGCTTGCTTGCAAACTGTGCGCCCATTTCTATCTCGCTATTTTCGGTTTTCGCCGCGTGGCGGCAGCAGAGTTGGGGGGAAGTTGCTTTGTGCTCTTGATCGCGGCTTCGGTTTGAGCGGTATATCCCGGAATGTTGCAACGGGTTGTTTGAAGACAAGCAGGGGGATGGGCGATGGGCGAGAGGACTCGCGGCAAAAGTTATCTCGGACAAGTTTTTCGATCGGAGATTTTTATGCGGTAAAAATATTTTTTTGTTTGAAAAAAGATTGATATTTTCATGCTTTTATGCCGCAATGCTGTGCGGTAGTTCGAAGTATTATCAATGTATATCAATTTATTTCGAATATAATATGATATCTTTACACGCGGAAACGACGAAAAGTTTGTCCAAAAAATCCATAAAAATTTTTGCCGAGGGTATTGAAAAACGCTTTACTTTATAGTATAGTATATACATAAAAAGTAATACAAGGCGCGCAAGGATGAACGCATATATCGTCGTTATATTTATTTTGGCATTGTGCTACACCTTCTATATGGGGTTTTCGGACGGTGCAAACGCCGTCGCGACTTGCGTTGCCACAAGGGCGATTCAGCCGCGCTATGCGATCGCGATCGCGGGCGTAGTCAAGTTCGTCGCGCCGATCGTGATATGTTATTTGCTCGGCAGCGACAGCGTTGCGCGTACGGTCGGCAGTCTTGTCAAGTCGGAGGCATTCGATGGCATCGATCCCAAGGCGGGGTTCATCTTCTTGCTTTCGGCGATGATCGCGGCGCTCGGGTGGTCGGTGATATGCGTGCTTCTGTCCGTGCCCAACAGCACGTCTCACACGTTGCTCGGAGGCATAGTCGGCGCGGCGATCGCGATGTTCGGGTTCGGGCTTGTCGACTGGACGATGGTCGGTTTGAGGGTGATCTTGATGGTCTTCTTGACGCCGGTGATCTGCATAGCGGTCGGCTTTTTGCTCAGCAAATTGTTCCGAGTGATATGCGCGCGTATGGACCGCAGCGTAAAGAAGGCGTTCAGGGCGATGCAGGTGGTCAACGTAGTTCTGCTCAGCACGTCCATTTCGATCAACAATGTTCAAAAGTCGATGGGCATCTATCTGCTTGCGCTCGTCGTATGCGGCGGAGCGGACGGGGCGACCTATCAATTCGAGTTTTGGACGGTCGGCGTGTTGTCGCTGGCGATCATGCTGGGGCTTTTCCTGGGCGGCTACAAGCTCATCTACACGGTCGGCAAGCGCATCTATCGCGTAGGGACGCTGCAATCGTATGTCGCGCAATTGTCGACGGCGGTGGTCGCGTTCACCTGTACGTTCACCGGCATCCCGGTCAGCACGGGGCAGGTCGTGTCGTCGAGCATAATCGGCGTGGGCATCGCGGACAAAGTCAGCGCGGTGCATTGGAACGCCGCGGGCAAAATATTCACATCGTGGATCTTGACCTTCCCGGTCGCCGCGTGCATAGGCGCGTTTGTCTGTGCGGTGCTGGGGTGGATAGTGTTGTGAGGAGGAGATATGAGCATTTTTCGCAAAAAAGTAGACTTTTTTGAGTTGTTGGGCAAGCAATGCGCTGCGATGGTCGGCGGCATGCGCGCGCTCTACGACTATTGCACGACGTGCGACGAGAAGTTCGGCGACGACGTGATCAAGATAGAGGACGAGGGAGACATGATCCGCCGCGTGTTGATCGATGAGCTGAACAAGACGTTCATCACGCCGATGGAGCGCAACGATCTGTTCGACCTTTCGCGCCAATTGGACGAGATCCTCGACTACGCAAAGACCGCGGTCGACGAGACGCGTCTTTTCGGCATCAAGCCCAACGAGGACATGGTCAAGATGGTGTCCATACTTCTCGACATAACGGTGCACATTCAAAAGGCGGTGGGCAACATGTCCGGGCACAAGTCTATCGCGCGCGACGAGGCGATCAAGGTCAAGGGTTTGGAGAACAAGGTCGGCGCGGCGTACTACAAGGCGCTTGCGCGGCTGTTCGACACCGAGGACATACACGGCATTTTCAAGTACCGCGAGATATACCGTCATCTCAACACGACGGCGGACGTCGCGGACAGGGCGATGGACTCGCTTTTGGACGCGCTGCTGTCGCTGTAAAAAAGTTGTTGACAAAAGTCGCGTTTTGCGATATGATGTATAAAACGGAATAGGCGCAGAAGAGGATCAGTAGCCTCGACGATGTCTTCAGAGAGCCGCGGTTTGGTGCGACGCGGCGGCAGGATCGCGGTGAACTCGCCTCGGAGCCACAGGGGTGAAGTCAGTAGCCTTTGTCGGGTCAGCCCGTTACAGCTGTCGAGGTTCTTCGGGAGCGGCTCGTTCCCCGAGAACGAAAAAGAGTGGTACCACGGGCGCGGCTTCGTCTCTTGACGACGCCGCGATTTTATTTTACGGGAGGTAAGCACATGAAGAATTGGCAGAAGTATTCCAAAGGTTATTTCATGCCCCCATATCCTTGTTTGGATTGGGTCAAAAAGGACAGTGTCGACAAGGCGCCGATATGGTGCAGCGTCGATCTTCGCGACGGCAATCAAGCGCTGGTCGTGCCGATGAGCCTTGAACAGAAATTGGAGTTCTTCACCTTTTTGTGCAAGATAGGATTCAAGGAGATTGAGGTCGGATTCCCCGCGGCGAGCGAGACGGAATACGAATTTTTGCGCGAGTTGATCGAGAGGGACATGATCCCCGACGACGTCGCGGTACAGGTGTTGACGCAGTCGCGCGAACACATCATCAAAAAGACGTTCGACGCGTTGGCGGGTTGCAAAAACGCGATCGTACATCTGTACAACTCGACGTCCGTCGCCCAGCGCGAGCAGGTGTTCAAAAAGCCCAAGGACAAGATCACCGAGATCGCGGTGACCGGCGCGAAGATGGCGATGGAGTTCGCCGAAAAGACGCCGGGCAACTTCCGCTTTGAGTATTCGCCCGAGAGTTTCACCGGCACTGAGCCGGAGTATGCGGCGGAGATCTGCAACGCGGTGCTCGACGTATGGCGCCCGACCGCGGAGCGCAAGGCGATCATCAATCTGCCGGTCACGGTCGAGATGTCCATGCCGCACGTCTACGCCCAGCAGGTCGAGTATATGTGCAAGGAGCTCAAAGGCAGAGAGAACCTCATCATCTCGCTGCATCCGCACAACGACAGAGGCTGCGCGGTCGCCGATTCGGAGATGGGTTTGCTCGCGGGCGGAGACCGCATCGAGGGAACTTTGTTTGGCAACGGCGAGCGCACCGGCAACGTCGACATCGTCACGCTCGCGATGAACATGTTCTCGCAAGGCGTCGACCCGGGGCTTGACTTTTCGGATATGCCCTCCGTCTGCGAGGAGTACGAAAAGGTCACCGGCATGCCCGTCGGCGACAGACAGCCGTATGCGGGCAGGCTCGTGTTCGCGGCGTTCAGCGGCTCGCACCAAGACGCGATCGCGAAGGGCATGAATTGGCGCAGGGACAAAAAGCTCGAAAAGTGGACCGTGCCCTATCTGCCCATCGATCCGCACGACGTCGGGCGCACCTACGACGCGGACGTCATCCGCATCAACAGCCAGTCGGGCAAGGGCGGCATCGGCTATCTGATGGAAAACACTTTCGGCATCGTCCTGCCGCAAAATATGCGCGAGAGCTTCGGCTATCTCGTCAAATCGGTGTCCGACCACGCGCACAAAGAACTCAAACCGGAAGACGTGTTGCAGGTGTTCAACGACAGCTATGTCAACCTGACTTCGCCGATCAAATTGTATGAGCACCATTACGAACAGCGCGACGGCATCAAGGCGCGCGTCACCGTCGAGTACAACGGCGAGATCGTCGAACTGAAAGGCGAGGGCAACGGCAGATTGGACGCCGTAAACCACGCGCTCGCGACCATCGTCGGCAAGGAGTTCACGATCGAAGAATATCAGGAGCACGCTCTCAGTTCGACCTCGAAATCGCAAGCCGTCGCCTACGTCTGCATATCTCACGACGGCGGCAAAAAGACGTGGGGCGTAGGCATCCACAACGACATCATTGCGGCGTCCGTAGCGGCGTTGGTGTCCGCCGTTAACAATATGCTGACCGCGCCGCGCGCATGTGGACAAGGTTGAGGCGGCGGCTTTTACACAGGGGCGTCGTCCCGCCGCTTGCTAAGACCCAAGGGTATTGACCTGCGCGGTCGATGACTCGCCCCTGCGCAAAATACGCTCGCCTCAACTGCGAGCACCGACAAAAAAATTCCGACGGCAAAACGCCGTCGGATATTTTTATGTCGGCTTGTCCACATACACGCGGCGCGGTCTATTTTTGGGCGTGGTTCTATGTTGTTACAAGTATAAACGCGATGTAATAGCTCGTTTCTATAACGTTGCCGAGGGAACATTTCACGCTTGCTTTACTTGCATGTGCCGTTGTGCTATAATCAAGGCATATGTACATAGACAATGCAAGGCTGCCCAAGGGTATCTTGGGGCGGATAATGTTGACGAGGATGAATCGCGGTACGCACGCGCGGCTTGCCGAGTGGGCGCTGGGGCTTTTCGATCAAGGCGAGAGGACATTGGACGTCGGTTGCGGCGGAGGCGCGAACATCGCGAGAATGCTTGCGCGCGGAGGCAAGGTGTATGGGCTTGACTATTCGCCTGTCAGCGTGAGCAAGAGCGCGCGGCACAACCGCAAGGCGGTCAAAGCCGGCAGATGTGAGATCGTGCGCGGCGACGTGACGGCGATGCCGTTTGACGATTGCGCGTTCGATATGGTGACCGCGTTCGAGACGGTCTATTTTTGGCAGCCGATAGAGGTCGCGTTTGCCGAGGTGTTCCGCGTGCTCGAAGAGGGCGGAAGGTTCGGCGTGTTCAACGACGCGGACGGCAGCGGCGAGCCGAGCGAGAACGCCAAAAAGCTGAATTTGAGGATCTATACTCCCGAGGAACTGACAGAGTTGATGAAGTGTGCGGGGTTTGACGGAGTCGAGACGTACCGCAGAGGCAAATTCATCGCGGTGATCGGCAAAAAGTGCGGCAAGTGAGCGTCGCTTGCGCCGCAGTCAGATCGGCGGTAGACGGATGCCGAAGAAAGTTGAGCAGTTTTATTGTCAATTAGTATCAATTAGTATCAAGTATTTTTAATGACAAATGCTTGCGTAGGGCAAAATGCGCGACCGTCGGGAATTGACGCAAGCGCGAAAAGGTTCATTGTTTTGCTCTTAAATTTTTGCGTGAGCACGCGCGCATTTTCTTGCAAAATCTTCTACGTTGTAATAAAATATACGCATAATCTTTTTGCATGAGGCTAAACACATATGATAGTCATTTTGAAACCAAACACCCCCAAGAGCGAGATCGACGCGCTGATCGACAAGATCACCGGGTTCGGAGTTCAGGTCAGTCCGGTCATCGGCACCGAATTGAGCATACTCGGTCTTGTGGGCGACACCAGCAAGATAGATCCGACGCAGATCGAAGCCAACCGCAACGTGGACAAGGTGCTCCACGTCGCCGAGCCATTCAAGAAAGCCAACAAGATGTTCCACCCCATGCCGACCGTCGTCGATGTGGGCGGAGTCAAGGTCGGCGGCAAGCAGCTCGCGATCATTGCGGGACCGTGCTCGGTCGAGACGGAGGCGCAGATCGTCGGCGTCGCCAAGGACGTCAAAGCGGCGGGCGCGAACATGCTTCGCGGCGGCGCGTTCAAGCCGCGCACGTCCCCATATGCGTTCCAAGGTTTGAAGTATGAGGGATTGGAGCTGCTCAAAGAGGCGCGCGAGGCGACGGGGCTTCCCATCGTCACCGAGATCATGTCGCCGTACGACATCGACAGGTTCGTTCATGACGTCGACGTGATACAGGTGGGCGCGCGCAACATGCAGAACTTCGATCTTTTGCGCCTTTTGGGGCAGACGCGCAAGCCCATCTTGCTCAAACGCGGACTTTCGGCGACGATCGAAGAGTGGCTGATGGCTGCGGAGTACATCATGGCGGGCGGCAACGGTCAGGTCATCCTCTGCGAGAGGGGCATCCGCACGTTCGAGACTTACACGCGCAACACGCTCGATCTGAGCGCGATCGTCGCGGTCAAGAATCTGTCGCATTTGCCCATCATCGTCGATCCGTCTCACGCTACCGGCAAGTGGTGGATGGTCGAGCCTTTGGCGCGCGCCGCGGTCGCGGTGGGCGCGGACGGTCTGATCATCGAGGTGCACAACGACCCTGCGCACGCGCTGTGCGACGGCAATCAATCGATCAAGCCGGCGGTCTTTGCCGACGTGATGAAGCAGATCAAGGGCATCGCCGACGTCGTCGGCAGAGAGGTCTGAGATGAAGACTCTGAGGGTCGGTCTCGGCGAGCGCAGCTACGACATCGTCTGCGAGCGGGGCATCTTGTCGCGCGTCGGCGAGGTGGTCGCGCCGCTCGGCAGGGCGGGGCGCAAGGCGTTCGTGCTGACCGATTCCAATGTCGCGCCGCTGTGGCTGGGCAAGGCGGTCGCGTCGCTCAAAGCGGCGGGGCTGGATGTGTCGTCGGGTGCGCTTCCGGCGGGCGAGCCGACCAAGCGGTTCGATTCGCTGATGACCGTCTACTCGATGTTCGCCCAAAGCGGGCTCACGCGCAGCGACGTTGTGATCACGCTGGGCGGAGGGGTGATAGGCGACCTCGGCGGCTTTGCCGCGGCGACCTATCTCCGCGGTCTCGACTTTGTGCAGGTCCCGACGACGCTGCTCGCGCAGGTGGATTCGGCAGTCGGCGGCAAAGTCGCGGTCGATCTGCCGTGGGGCAAAAATTTGGCTGGCGCTTTTTGGCAGCCCAAGGCGGTGGTCGTCGATCCCGAGGTGCTGGACACGCTGTCGGACGAATATTTTTCGGACGGTATGGCGGAGGTGATCAAGTACGGCTGCATACGCGACAAGGGGCTGTTCGAGAGGCTGGACGAGGCGGGCTCGCGCGAAAAGCTGCGCGCGCACATCGACGACGTCGTGATGCGCTGCTGTGACATCAAGCGCGTCGTCGTCGAGCGCGACGAGCGCGACACCGGCGAGAGGATGCTGCTCAATTTCGGGCACACCTACGGGCACGCTCTCGAAAAATTTTACGACTACAAAAAGATATCGCACGGCGCGGCGGTCGCGGTCGGCATGCGCACGATCTGCGAGATCGCCGAGCGAAAGGGGCTTACCGCTGCCGGCTGTGCGGAAAAGATAACTTCGCTTTGCAACAAGTTCGGACTGAGTTGCAAAGACGACGCGCCCTACCGCGAGGTGATCGGCGCGATCAAGGGCGACAAAAAGAATTTGAACGGCGCGCTCAACGTCGTGCTGCTGCACGACATCGGCGACGGATACATCTATCCGACCGACGGAGGATTTTGGCTGTGAGCGCGGTGTTTTTGCCGTCGAGGCTGTCGGGCGCGGTGATCGCGCCGCCGTCCAAGAGCGTCGCTCACAGGGCGGTGCTCTGTGCGGCTTTGGCGGACGGGCAAAGCGCGGTGCGTCATCTCGCGATGAGCGACGACATCGCCGCGACGCTGTCCGCGGTGCGCGCTTTCGGAGCGGCTGTCGACGGAGAGGGCGACGAGCGGACGATATGCGGCGCGCGCGGTTTTGACCGCGCGACGGTCGACTGCGCCGAATCGGGCTCGACCCTTCGCTTTTGCATCCCGATCGCCGCGGCGCTGACGGACGGGACTTGCCGTTTTGTCGGCAGAGGCCGCCTGGGGGCAAGGCCGCTCGGCGAATACGAAAAGATATGGAGAGAGCTCGGACTTGTCTGGCAAAATTCGTCAAAGGGCGGCGCGCTCGATCTCACGGTCGGCGGCAGGTTGAGAGGGGGCGTCTTCGAGATGAGAGGGAACGTCAGTTCGCAATTTTTCAGCGGGATATTGTTCGCCTTGCCGCTCGTCGGCGGCGAGTTGAGGGCGACGACGCCGCTCGCGTCGCGCGCATATATAGATATGACGATCGAGACGATGCGCGGGTTCGGCGTGTCGGTCGAAGAGCGCGACGGCGTGTTCCGCGCCGACGGCAAGTATGGACCGCGCGACTTCACCGTTGAGGGAGATTGGTCGCAGGCGGCGTTTTTTGCGGTCGCGAATTTCGCCGGAAGCGACGTGGAGATACGAGGGCTAAAAGAGGACAGCTTGCAGGGCGACAGGGCGATCGTGCCCATGCTCGAAAGGCTGAAAGGGGAGGGCGACCTCGTCTTTGACGGCGAGCAATGCCCGGACATAATGCCGGTGTTTGCGCTCGCATGCGCGCTTCGCGAGGGCAGGCGCACGCGGCTCGTCGGGCTGGAGAGGCTCAAGATCAAGGAGTGCGACCGCCTTGCGGCGACGTACGAAATGCTCAAAACGCTGGGCGCGGACATCGTCCGCGACGGCGACGAGATTACGATCAAGGGAAGGGCAAGACTGCGCGGCGGCAAGGTCACATCCTGCGGCGACCACCGCATGGCGATGACTGCGGCGATCGCGGCGCTCGCCTGCGAGGGCGAGGTCGAGGTCGACGACGTCGGCTGCATGAGCAAGTCCTATCCCGACTTTTTGCAACAATACACACGGCTGGGAGGAAGAGTGCAATGAGCGCGACTTTCGGACAAAATTTCAAGATCACGCTGTTCGGCGAATCGCACGCCGAGGCGATCGGCGCGGTCATCGACGGCGTGCCCGCGGGCATCAGGCTCGACACGGGCTTTATCGCCGATGAGATGAGACGTCGCGCGCCGGGAGGCGACCTGTCCACCCCTCGCAAAGAGGCGGACGAGGTGCGCATTTTGTGCGGCGTAAAGGACGGGGTGACAGAGGGTACGCCGATCGCGGCGGTCATCTTCAACACCAACACCAAGTCGTCCGACTACTCGCAGCTGGAGCGGCTGATGAGACCGGGGCATGCCGACTACGGCTACTTCGTCAAGTACGGCGGACACAACGACGTGCGCGGCGGCGGAGCGTCGTCGGGCAGGCTCACCGCGCCGCTGGTTTTTGCGGGCGCGATAGCCAAGCAATTGCTTGCGGAAAAGGGGATCGCGGTCGGCGCGCACATCACGCGCGTCGCGGACGTGTGCGATTCAAAATTCGGCGCCCGTGTCGATGCGGCGATGTTTGACAGGCTGCGCGGCATGCGCCTTCCGACTTTGGACGAGGGCGTCTCGGACAGCATGCGCGCGGCGATAGAGGCGGCGCGAGCGGACGGCGACAGCGTAGGCGGCGCGATCGAGTGCGCGGTCGTCGGGGTGCCGGCAGGGGTCGGCGAGCCCTTCTTCGACAGCGTCGAGAGCCGCATATCCGCGCTTGCGTTTTCGGTGCCTGCGGTCAAGGCGATCGCGTTCGGCAAGGGATATGAGCTGTGCGGCATGCGCGGCAGCGAAGCCAACGACAGCCTATATTTTGATGGCGATGTCGTCAGGGCGCGCACCAATCACAACGGCGGCGTCATCGGCGGCATCACCGACGGCATGCCGATAGTTTTTGAGGTCGCGATCAAGCCGACCGCGTCCGTGTTCAAGACTCAGGACACCGTCGACGTAGTCGAAAAAAAGGACGCGAAGCTGACGCTCAAAGGCAGGCACGACCCGTGCATAGTCACGCGCGCGGTGCCGGTGATCGAGGCGGTCGCGGCAATCGCGGTCTGCGACCTCATGCGGTGAGATATGAGAGAACTCGAACAGATAAGACAGCAGATCAACGGCGTTGACGAAAGGCTTGTGCCGCTGCTCGAAGAGCGGCTGCACGCGTCCGCGGACGTCGCCGACTACAAGAAGGCGCACGGGATGGAGATCTTCCAGCCCGAGCGCGAGCGCGCGGTCATCGAACGCGCGGTCGGGATGTTGAAGGACAAGGGCTTGTCGCGCGCGGTAGCGGACATAGTCGCCTCGGTCATGGACGTGGGCAAGTTGTGTCAGCTGTCGCGGATCTGCGAGGGCGGCGACGAGCTTGAACGCGAGCCGTTCGACAGGGGCGCGAAGGTCGCCTATCAGGGCGTACCGGGCGCGTTTTCGTCGCAGGCGGCGGAGAGCTATTTCGGCAGCTTGGACAACGCCGCCGCCTACCCGACGTTCGGCGCGGTGATCGACGCGATAGACCGAGGCGAGGTCAAGTACGGTGTGCTGCCGCTCGAAAACTCGACGATCGGGTCGGTCGTCGAGGTGTACGACCTGCTCGCCGCGCGGTCGATGTATATCGTCGGCGAGATCTGGCAGCCGATACGTCACGCGCTTGTCGGCGTCCGCGGCGCGAGGCTCGATGACGTCAGACGCGTCGTGTCCAAGGCGGAGGCGCTCGGGCAGTGCGCGGAGTTTTTGGAAAGGGGAGGCTGGGAGCAGTCGCCCTACGTCAACACCGCCGCCGCCGCAAAGTCCGTCGCCGAGAGCGGCGACAAGTCGGTCGCGGCGATCGCGAGCGAGAGCGCGGCGAAGCTGTACGGGCTGGACGTGCTCGCTTGCCCTGTCAACGACGTCAAGGACAACTATACGCGGTTCATCATCGTGAGCGCGCGCCTGACCGACCGCGAGGCGGACAAGGTCAGCGTCAGCTTTGTCGTCGACAACGAGTGCGGCACGCTGCATCGCGTGCTCGGGATGTTTGCGCGGCTGGGGGTGAACATGTCAAAGATAGAGTCGCGGCCGGACAAGAAAAACCCGGCGAAGTACTATTTCGTCGCCGATCTCGAGGGCAGCTGCAAGGGCAAAGAGATGCGGCTCGCGCTCGCGGCGGCAAAGACGATGACCCACGATTTCAAGCTGTTGGGCGAATATCGAAAGGGGAGCATTTGACGGACATGTATTGCGTTATCGGCAAAAAACTCGCGCATACTCTCTCGCCCGAGATACACCGCGCCTACTTTGAGTTGAGCGGCAGGCAGGGCGAATACACCGCCGTCGAGCTGACGGAGGAGGAGATCGCGCGCGGCAGAGAGTTTTTGCTCGGATATGACGGCGTCAACGTGACGATACCCTACAAGCAGGCGGTGATGCCCCTTCTCGACGGCATATCGGACGAGGCGCGCGAGATAGGCGCGGTCAACACGATCAAGCGCGAGGGCGGCAAGCTGTTCGGCTACAACACCGACCCGTATGGCTTTGAGGCGATGCTCGCGTCGAGGGGGATAGACCCGTCGGGCAAGAGCGCGTATGTGCTCGGCTACGGCGGTGCGGCGCGCTCGGTGATATACGCGCTGAACAGGCTGGGCGCGGACGTGACCGTGGTCAGCCGCGACCCGGCGAGGGCGGCGGCGGACGGGCACGCGGCGATAGATTACGAGGAATTGAGGCGAAGAGAGGGCTATCTGCTCGTCAACTGCACGCCGATGGGGATGTTTCCGAACGCGGACGCGTCGCCGGTCGGCGACGATGTCGTCGCGCGGTTCGACGCGGCGGCGGATCTGATCTACAATCCCGTCCTGACGCGCTTTTTGCGCAGCGCGATCTCGCTGGGCAAGAGGGCGGTCGGCGGGCTGTATATGCTGGTCGCGCAGGCGATGAAGTCGCAGCACATCTGGACGGGCGACGACGGCGCGGAGGCGTTGACAAAGACGGTCTACGACAGGATAGCGCGCGGCTTTTTGCGCGATACGGGCAACATTTGGCTGATCGGAATGCCGGGCTGCGGCAAGACGACGTTCGGCTCGTGGACAGCCCAAAAGACGGAGAGGGAATTTGTCGACGCGGACGCATACGTCCAACATCTGTCGGGGATGACGATCGCCGAGATGTTCGAGCGCGGCGAGGACTTTTTCCGCGACGAAGAGAGCGAGGCGATCGCGTGTCTCGCGTGCCGAAAGGGGTTGGTGATCGCTACGGGCGGCGGCGCTGTGCTGCGCGATTTCAACATCGACTGCATGCGCCTTTCGGGGACGACGGTGTTCATCGACCGCGCGCCCGCGGACATCATCGCCGATGTCGACTATGCGTCGCGGCCTCTGCTCGTGCAGGGCGCGGAGAGGGTGTGGCGGCTGTACGGCGAGCGCAAAGACAGGTATGCCGCCGCCGCACAGATAACGATCGAAAACGATACGGACGAGCGCGAGGTCTTTGACAGGATATTGAGCGCTCTCGGGGAGAAGTGATATGAAGATATTGGTCATCAACGGTCCCAACATGAACATGCTGGGCATTCGCGAGCCCGACGTCTACGGCAGGCAGACCTACGCCGACCTTTGCGAGCACATCAAGCGCGGCTGCGAGGGCGAAGAGCTCGACTTTTTCCAGAGCAACCACGAGGGCGCGATCGTCGACCGCATCCACGCCGCCTACTTTGACGGCACGGACGGCATCGTCATCAATCCGGCGGCGCACACTCATTACAGCTACGCGATCCACGACGCGGTCAAGGCGGTCGGGGTGCCGACGGTCGAGGTGCACATATCTAGCATCGGCTCGCGCGAGGAGTTCCGTCACACGTCGGTGATCGCGCCCGCGTGCCGCTCGCAGATCTGCGGCAAAGGTTTTGACGGCTATGTGCTCGCGGTCAAACAGCTCGTTTCGGGCAAATTCGAGGATGTGAGATGAAAAGACCCGTCGTCACGATAATAGGACTCGGAGTGGTCGGCGGCTCGTATGCCGGCGCGCTCTCTGCGGCTGGGTATACCGTCTACGGAGTCGCGCGCACGACCGACACGATCGCCAAGGCGAAGCAGAGGGGAATGATCGCGGACGGCGGCACCGACGCCGCGCCGTTTGCCGCGAAGTCGGACGTCGTCGTCATCGCGCTCTATCCCGGTCAAGTCGCCCCGTATCTGCGCGCGCTCGCGCCTTATCTGCGCCCGGGGACGGTGGTCACCGACGTTGCCGGCATAAAGTCGCTGATACAAAAAGAGGTCGAAGAGGCTTTGCCCGAGGGCGTAGAGTTCGTGTTTGCGCACCCTATGGCGGGCAGGGAGAAGAGAGGGATCGACTATGCCGACCCGGCTGTGCTTCGCGGCGCGAACTTCATCCTCGTGCGCGGCGCAAACACGTCGCAAAGCGCGATGGAGACGGTGAGGAAGCTTGCCGAGGACATGGGCTTCGAGCGCATCGTCGAGGTGTCGGCGCAAAGGCACGACGAGATCATCGGCTTTGTCTCGCAGCTGCCGCACGCGATCGCGGTCGCTCTCGTCAACAGCGACGAAGAGAGCGCGGAGACGGAGAAATTCATAGGCGATTCCTTCCGCGACCTCACGCGCATAGCGAGCATAAACGAGACGCTTTGGAGCGAACTTTTCCTCGGCAACCGCGACAATCTGATACGTTCGATCGACGACTTTACACGCCAGCTGAACGCGATCAGAGACGCGCTCGCCGCCGGCGACAAGGACGCGCTCGAGGCGTTGTTCAAGTCGTCGACAGAGAGGCGAAACCGCTACGTCAAAAAGTGATTTTTTCGTGCCCGTGTGCACAAAACGAACATTTGCTCCGCTTCTCGGCGGAGCTTTTCTTTTGCGCGGAGCACGATCATCCGCGTTTAGTTTTGTTTGCCGGAGAGCTTGTCGAGTCAAAGCGTCCGAGCGCCGAGAGGTTCGGCGAGCGATCTTTCGGCGTGCGGCAAAAGAGGCAAAACGGCTCGGCAAAGAGATATCGATAAAGGTTTTCGCACCCGCGCAGCGTAAAAAATTGTGCGTCCGCGCGTATATAATAGCGCCAGACAATTGACTTAAAGCGCCGATAATGGTATATTCTTAACGTATGGAAGAAAAGGCTCGCACTACATCTCGCAAGACCAAGGACGCTGCCGCTCCGTCGGGAGAGGCTGAGGTCGCTCGCCCCGAAAGGGCGAGGCGAGGCAGGGGTACGCCCCTTCCGCCGCCGTCGCAATTGGGCGAGATGAAGAGGGACGAGGCTGCCGAAAGAGCGGCTTCGGCGTACGCCGCCGCGGAGACAAAGCCGACAGGCGCAAAGTCTGCGGCGAAGAAGCCGCGCGCCGACAGGCGGTCCGAGCCGCAAGACGTCTCATCCGCAAAGAGTGAAGCCGCGGCGGCTCAGCAGGCGCCGAGCGTGGAGAGTGCCGAGATCAAGCCGACGCGCAAAGGCGGCAAGGCTGAAAAGCAGGAGGCGGCAGCGGCTCAAACTTCCGAAGAGGTCGAGTCCGCGTCCGCCGCCCGTCCCAGGAGGGCGCGCAAAAAGGCGGCGGAGACAGTCGATCTGCCCGCGGAGCAACAGCCGCAAGCCGACGCGGCGGCAGAACAGCCTTCCGAGGTGATTTCGGAGCCGGAGCAGCCCGCGCCCGAGGAGGAGCTTTCCGCTGCGGACGCGAGCGCCGAAGAGGCGCAAACGGAACCGAAACCGATCAAGAGGCCGCGCAAGCGCAGCGCCGCACGTCCCGTAAGGGTGGAGGCGCATCCGCACGTCGGGCTGACGCAGGCGCAGGTGGACGAGCGCGTCTCGACGGGCTGGACGAACGAACAGCCCACGATCGTCACCAAGTCGTACGCGAACATCTTCCGCACCAACGTGCTGACGCTGTTCAACCTGATCAACTTTGTTTTGGCGGCGCTGATACTTGTCTACGGCGAGCTCAAAAACATGTTGTTCATCATCATCGTCACCTGCAACATCATCGTCGGCATAGTGCAGGAGATACGTTCCAAGTTGGTGCTCGAAAAGATGTCTTTGGTGTCCGCGCCGCACGTCGACGTCGTCAGGGACGGCGAGGTGAAGGCGGTCGCGGTGTCCGACATAGTTTTGGACGACATAATCTTGCTCAAACAGGGGATGCAGATCCCGGCGGACTGCCACGTCGCCGAGGGCGTCTGCGAGGTCAACGAGTCGTTGCTGACAGGCGAGCAGGACGACGTGCACAAGCAGAGCGGCGACTTCCTCTATTCGGGCAGTTTCGTGCAGGCGGGCGACTGCCGCGCGAGGGTAAGCGCGGTCGGCGCCGACAGTTTTTCGTCAAAGCTGATGGCGGAGGCGAAGAAGTTCAAAAAGCCAAAGTCCGAGCTGATGCGTTCGATCAATTGGATCATCCGCATCGTCTCGATCGCGATCTTCCCGCTGGGGATATTGATGTTTTTCAACAACCGCACCAACACCGATTCTCTCAACGAGGCGGTGACGGGCACGGTCGCTTCGGTGGTCGGCATGATCCCGGAGGGGCTGGTGATGCTGACCTCGATCGCGCTGGCGGTCGGCGTCATCAAGCTGGCGCGAAAGCGCACGCTGGTGCAGGATCTGTACAGCATCGAGACGCTCGCCCGCGTCGACGTGCTCTGTCTGGACAAGACGGGGACGATCACCGAGGGCAGCATGCAGGTGGAGAAGACGCACATATACTCGACGCGTTACGGCTTGCCGGACGACATCATGACCAACATGGTCGCGGCGCTCGGCGCTGAGGGCGCGACGTTCGAGGCGTTTGCGAGATATTTCAAGTCCAACGTCGTCTGGAAGGCGGAAAAGACGGTGCCTTTCTCGTCTGCGCGCAAGTGGAGCGCGGCGGATTTCGGCTCGGAGGGCAGGTTTGTCGTCGGCGCGCCCGAGTTCGTGCTCAAAGACAGATATCAACTCGTTGCCGGCGATGTCGCCGAATACAGCGCGCAGGGCTACCGCGTGCTCGTGCTCGTCAAGACGATGCAGCAGCTTGGCGAGACAATGGACCCCGAAAAGATGCGCCCGGTCGCGCTGATCGTGCTTTCGGACAAGATCCGCGACAACGCCAAGACCACTTTGGAGTATTTCGCCCGTCAGGGCGTCGAGCTCAAGGTCATTTCGGGCGACAACCCGTTGACAGTGTCCAAGGTCGCCGAGAGGGCGGGGCTTGCCGGCGCGGACAGGTACGTCGACGCGACCGAACTCGACACCCAAGAAAAGATCTACGATGCGGTCGAAAAGTACACCGTCTTCGGGCGCGTGACGCCCAAGCAGAAAAAGCTGTTCGTCACCGCGCTCAAAGACCACGGCAAGACGGTCGGCATGACAGGCGACGGCGTCAACGACGTCATGGCGCTCAAAGAGGCGGACTGTTCGATCGCGATGGCGTCGGGCTCGGAGGCGAGCCGCAACGTTGCGCAGCTCGTGCTTTTGGACAGCGACTTTGCGTCGCTCCCCAGCGTGGTCGCCGAGGGCAGAAGGGTCATCAATAACATCGAGAGGGCGGCGTCCCTCTTCCTCGTCAAGACTACGTTCTCGGTCGTGCTGTCGCTGATACTGATCATCTTGGGGCTTGCCTATCCGTTCGAGCCGATCCAGCTGACGCTGATCAGCGGACTGTTCGTCGGCATCCCGTCTTTCTTCCTTGCGATCGAGCCGAACGGCGCCAAGGTCACCGGCTCGTTTTTGGGCAAGGTGTTCAACAAGGCGCTGCCGTCGGGTCTCACGGTCGCGGTGATGGTGACGATCATAGGCGTCGTCTACCGCGACGTCGGGATAGACGTGTCCGCTCAGGTGTCGACGATGTCCTTCTATGTGACGTCGCTCGTGTCCTTCATCACGTTGCTTTGGGTGTGCATGCCCTACAACAAGGAGAGGCTCTACCTGCTCGCGATGTGCGTCGTCGTATACATTGCGGCGGTGTCGGCGACGTTCGTGCGCGACATTTTGTCGCTCGCGGCGCTGACGACGGAGATGACGTGGAACATCGTGTTCATATTGCTCGCGGTCTTCCCGATGATCGTCGTGATGAGGGCGGAGATCGAGGCGGTCAAAAAGCTGTGCAAGGACGTATGGGCGTTCTTCGGACGGGTCGCGGCGGCGATCCCGGGGCACGAGAAGAGGGCGAAGAGGCGGCAGGAAAAGAAAGCGCACAAAAAGGCGGCAAAGTCCGCAAGATACAACACCAAAGATATCATTTGAAAGGAGCATAAAATGGTCAACGAAAAGGTTTTGGTCCTCGACTTCGGCGGTCAGTACAATCAGCTGATCGCCAGACGCGTCAGAGAACTCAACGTCTATTGCGAGATGCATCCGTGCACCATGTCGCTCGACAAGATCCGCGAGATGGCGCCCAAGGCGATCATCTTCACCGGCGGTCCGTCCAGCGTCTACAACGACGGCGCGCCGCATGTCGACAAGGGCATCTTCGAGCTGGGCATCCCGGTGCTCGGCATCTGCTACGGCTGTCAGCTGATCGCCTACACGCTCGGCGGAAAGGTGGAACATGCCGAAACGCGCGAGTACGGCAGACAGGACGCCGTCTACGACAAGAGCTGTCCGCTCTACAAGGGGCTTGAGGACGGCATTTGCTGGATGAGCCACACCGACAGGGTGGAGGCGCTGCCCGAGGGCTTCAAGGTCGTCGCTCACACCGACACCTGCAAGATCGCGGCGTTCGCGGACGACAAGCGCAAGATCTACGGCGTGCAATATCACCCCGAGGTGCACCACACTCAGCGCGGCATAGATCAGCTCCGCAACTTCCTCTACGAGGTCGCGGGCGTCAAGGGCGATTGGACGATGGGCAACTTTGCCAAGAACTCGATCGAGGCGCTTCGCGCCAAGCTGGGCGGCAAAAAGGTGCTCTGCGCGTTCAGCGGCGGCGTGGACAGCGCGGTCGCGGCGACGCTGATACACAAGGCGGTCGGCGACGCGTTGACCTGCATCTTTGTCGACCACGGTCTGCTGCGCAAGGACGAGGCGAAGCAGGTCATGAAGGTGTTCAAAGAGGACATGGGGATGAACGTCATCCTCGCCGACGCTTCCGAGCGTTTCCTCGCCAAGCTCGCCGGGGTCAAAGATCCCGAGACCAAGCGCAAGATCATCGGCAAGGAGTTCATCGACGTGTTCGAAGAAGAGGCGAAGAAGATCGGCGCGGTCGACTTCCTCGTTCAGGGCACGATCTATCCCGACGTCATCGAGTCGGGGCTCGGCAATTCCGCGGTCATCAAGAGCCACCACAACGTGGGCGGACTGCCCAGCGTCGTCAATTTCAAAGAGATCGTCGAGCCGCTGCGCGACCTGTTCAAGGACGAGGTTCGCAAGGTGGGGTTCGAGCTGGGGCTGCCGCGCGACGTCGTCATGCGCCAACCCTTCCCGGGGCCTGGGCTTGCGATCCGCATCATAGGCGACATCACTCGCGAAAAATTGGACATCCTGCGCGAGGCGGACTTCGTCTTCCGCGACGAGGTCGCCAAGGCGGGGCTTGACAGCGAGATCTGGCAATATTTCGCCGTTTTGACCGATATGCGCAGCGTGGGCGTCATGGGCGACAGCCGCACCTACGACCACACGGTCGTACTTCGCGCGGTGACGTCCGTCGACGGCATGACCGCCGATTGGGCGAGGATACCGCACGACGTGCTCGAAAAGATCTCGACGCGCATCGTCAACGAAGTCAAACACGTCAACCGCGTCGTCTACGACATCACCAGCAAGCCGCCGGCGACGATCGAGTGGGAGTAACTCAAAGCATTCACCCGGCAGCGCCGGAAAGGAGAGAGATATGTTAACAGCAATAGCAGGCATCAATTGGGGCGACGAAGGCAAGGGCAGGATGGTCGACTTGATCTCGAGCGACTACGACGTCGTCGTCCGCTATCAGGGCGGCAACAACGCCGGTCACACCGTCATCAATCACTTGGGCAAGTTCATCCTCAACCTGATCCCGTCGGGCATACTTCGTCCCGAGGTCGTCAACGTGATGGGCAACGGCATGGTCATAGACATGAAGCACTTGGTCGGCGAGATCGAGCGTTTGACCGCCGCCGGCGTCAAGATCACGCCCGACAACCTCAAGATCAGCGACAGGGCTGTCATCTGCATGCCCTATCACGTCCTTCAAGACTGCCTCGAAGAGGACAGATTGGGCGACGCCAAGTACGGTTCGACCCGCCGCGGCATCGCGCCCGTCTACGGCGACAAGTATTTGAAGAAGATCGTCACGATGGGCGATCTGTTCTTCCCCGAAGCGCTCGAAAAGCGCATGAAGGGAGTGATCGAGTGGAAAAACCTCTTCATCGAGAAGGCATACGGCGGCGCGCCGATCGACTTTGACGAGGAGATGGCGTGGCTGCGCAAGTACGGCGACATTTTGAAGCCCTTTGTCTGCGACACCGGACTGTGGCTGGAAGACGCGCTCAAACAGGGCAAGAAGGTCATCTTCGAGGCTCAGCTCGGGGCGCTCAGGGACATCGACTTCGGCATCAATCCCTACACGTCGTCGTCCAACACGATCGCCGCATACGCGCCGATAGGCGCGGGGATCCCCCGTCACAAGCTGGACAAGGTGTTCGGCATCATGAAGGCGTACAGCTCGTGCGTCGGCGAGGGACCGTTCACCGTCGAGATGTTCGGCGACGAGGCGAAGGCGCTGCGCGACGCGGGTGCGGAATACGGCGCGGCGACAGGCAGACCGAGACGCGTCGGCGCGTTCGACGCGGTCGCGAGCAGGTACGGCGTGCGCATGCAGGGCGCGGACGAGCTCGCGCTGACCAAGCTGGACGTGCTGTCCTATATGGACAAGATCCCCGTCTGCATCGCCTATGACGTCGACGGAGAGAGAGTGACCGACTTCCCGCGCGGCGAGAGACTGCGCATTGCGAAGCCGATCTTCGAGTATTTCGACGGCTGGAAGTGCGACATCAGCAAGTGCCGCAAGGAGAGCGACCTGCCCGAGCAGGCGAGGGCATACATCGCCGCGCTCGAAAAGATGGTCGATTGCCCGATCACCTGCGTCTCTGTGGGTGCGGAGCGCGACGAATACATCGTGAGGGCGTGCAAATGAAGATCAATCACGGTTTTTTGGATCTCAAAGACAGCTACCTCTTCTCGACGATCGCCAAGAAGGTCAACGCCTACAAGGCGGCGAACCCCGACGCGGACATCATCCGCCTCGGGATAGGCGACGTCACTCTGCCGCTCGCGCCGGCTGTCGTCGACGCGATGAAGAGGGCGGCGGACGAGATGGGCGTCAAGGAGACGTTCCGCGGCTACGGACCCGAGCCGGGCTATGAGTTTTTGCGCGAGGCGATCGCGAACTACTACGGCGGCAAGGGCGTCAAGGTCGCGGCGGACGAGGTGTATGTCAGCGACGGCGCAAAGAGCGACGTCGGCAACATCCTCGACATCTTCGGCGCGGACAACAAGGTGCTCATCCCCGATCCCGTCTATCCCGCGTACGTCGACGCCAACGTCATGGCGGGCAGGAAGATAGACACGATCGAGGGCAACAAGGGCAACGGCTTCAAGCCCCTTCCCGACAAGAGCTACAAGGCGGACATCATCTACATATGCAGTCCCAACAATCCGACCGGCGCGGTCTACGACCATGCCGAGCTCAAACAATGGGTCGACTATGCGAACGAGTGCGACGCGCTGATACTCTTCGACGCGGCGTACGAGAGTTTTGTCACCGACCCGTCGCTGCCGCGCAGCATCTTTGAGATCGACGGCGCGCGCGAATGCGCGATCGAGTTCAACTCGTTTTCCAAGATCGCCGGCTTCACAGGCACGCGCTGCGGCTACGTCGTCGTGCCGCACGAGCTCAAGAGGGAGGGCGTGTCGCTCGGCGCGCTTTGGAACAGGCGTCAATCGACCAAGTTCAACGGAGTGCCCTACGTCGTACAGCGTGCGGCGGAGGCGGTGTTCACCCCCGAGGGCATGGCGCAGATCAAGCAAAATCTCGCGTACTATTCCGAGAACGCGCGCGTGATACACGAAGGCTTGGAGAGCGCGGGGATATGGCACACCGGCGGGCTCAACTCGCCGTACATATGGCTGGAGTGTCCGATGGGGCTGTCCAGCTGGGACTACTTCGACAGGCTGCTGACGAGGGCAAACGTCGTCGGCACGCCGGGAGCGGGCTTCGGCGCGATGGGCGAGGGCTACTTCCGCCTGACTGCGTTCGGCGACAAGGAGCGCACCAAAGAGGCGGTCGCGCGCATACTCGCCGATCTCAAATGAAGACAAAGAAGCAGGCGAAACTCATACTCGAGGGCTTGGAGAGGCAGCATCCGGACGCTCAATGCGAGCTCGATTTCGCTACGCCTTTCCAATTGCTCGTCGCGGTGATACTGTCCGCGCAATGCACGGACAAGCGCGTCAACGAGGTGACGCCGAAGCTGTTTGCCGACTACTCGACGCCAGAGCAGTTCGCCGAGATGCCGCAGGAGACGCTCGAGAAGTACATCTTCTCGTGCGGCTTCTATCACAACAAGGCGGCGCACATCATCTCGGCGGCGAAGGACATCGTCGGGCGGTTCGGCGGCAAGGTGCCGTCGACGATAGACGAGCTGACCACGCTTGCGGGAGTGGGGCGCAAGACTGCCAACGTCGTCTACGCCGTCGCTTTCGGCGGCAACGCGATCGCGGTCGACACCCACGTTTTGAGGCTCGCAAACCGCATCGGCTTTGTCAAGTCGGACAAGCCCGTCGACGCGGAGAACGCGTTGATGAAGGCGTTCGATCCCGAGGATTGGAGCGCCGCTCACCACGCGCTCATCTTCCACGGCAGATACGTCTGCACAGCGCGCGCCCCGAGATGCGACGAGTGCATGATATCCGAATATTGCGACATGTACGCCGAGGCGCAAAAGCGCCGCTGACGCACACGGGCACAAAAAAAGACAACATTTTGCCGCATATGCGGCGAGGTATAAAAATGAACAAATTGATCAAGATCGACGACGTCGCGCCGCGCGTAAAACAATATGTGGTCGCTGCGCCCGACGTTGCCAGACATTGCTTTCCGGGACAGTTCGTCATCGTCCGCGTGGACGACGAGGGCGAGAGGGTCCCGTTCACCATTTGCGACTACGACAGGCACGCGGGCACGATCACACTGCTTGTTCAGGACGTGGGTTACAGCACTCACAAGATGGGCACGCTCAAAGAGGGCGACAGTCTTCACGACGTCGTCGGACCTTTGGGCAACGCGACCGATCTTTCGAGTTACGACAACGTCGTCCTGGTCGGCGGAGGCATAGGCTGCGCGGTCATCTATCCGCAGGCAAAACTTCGCAACGCGCAGGGCAAGCCGTGCACGACGATCATCGGCGCGCGCACCGAAGAGCTGCTGTTTGCGGTCGACGAATTTCGCCGCGAGAGCAAGGAGCTTTTGATCGCGACCGACGACGGCTCGGTCGGCGTAAAGGGCTTTGTCACCACCGTCCTTCAACAATTGATAGACCGCGGCGACAAGATAGACTGCGTGTTCGTCGTCGGACCGATGATCATGATGCGCAACGTCTGCGAGCTGACCCGTCCTTACGGCATCCGCACGATCGTCAGCATGAACAGCATCATGGTCGACGGCACGGGCATGTGCGGCGGCTGCCGCGTCACCGTCGGCGGCGAGACAAAATACGCATGCGTGGACGGTCCCGAGTTCGACGGGCATTTGATCGACTTCGCCGAGGCGATGAACCGCAGCGGCTTCTACCGCGAGCACGAGCAGGCTTGCCGATTGAGAGGAGAGAAGCTATGAACACGAGCGCAAGACATCCCGTCGGCGTTCAGCCGGCGGAGGAGAGGATACACAATTTCGACGAGGTGTCGCAGGGCTACGATCACGCGACCATGCTCGAAGAGGCGGACAGATGTCTGCATTGCGCGGCGGCGCCCTGCCGAAAGGGCTGCCCGGTCGGGGTCAACATCCCTGCTTTCATCGCGCGGCTCAAAGAGGACGACTTGGACGGCGCGGTTCGCGAGATCAGCTTGGACACGCTGTTGCCGGCGATATGCGGCAGGGTATGTCCGCAGGAAAAGCAATGCGAGGCGCTTTGCGTGCGCAAGGCGAAGCTGGGCGGTTCGGTTGCGATAGGCGCGCTCGAAAGGTATGTCGGCGACTATGCGCTCGCCCATCCCAAAGCGCCCCAAAAGGCGGCGAAGAGGGGCAAAAAGGTCGCGGTCGTCGGCAGCGGACCCAGCGGTCTGACCTGCGCGGCGGACTGCGCGGCGGCAGGCTTTGACGTGACGGTGTTCGAGGCGTTCCACAAGCCGGGCGGCGTGCTCGTCTACGGCATCCCCGAGTTCAGACTGCCCAAGGACAAGGTCGTCGCCAAGGAGATCGCCAAGCTCGAGGCGCTGGGCGTGACGTTCAGGCTCAACACGGTGATCGGCAAGACGTTGACGATCGACGACCTTTTGGACGAGTTCGACGCGATATTCATCGGCACCGGCGCGGGACTTCCCAAGTTCATGGGCGTGCCGGGCGAGAATCTCAACGGCGTCGGTTCCGCCAACGAATTTTTGACGCGTGTCAACCTGATGCAGGCATACCGCGAGGACGCGATCACGCCGGTGTATTGCGGCAAAAAGGTCGCGGTCATCGGCGCGGGCAACGTCGCGATGGACGCTGCGCGCACCGCAAGGCGTATGGGCGCGGACGTGACGATCGTCTATCGCAGAGGGCGCGAAGAGATGCCCGCGCGCGGCGAGGAGATCGAGCACGCCGAAGAAGAGGGTATAGTGTTCGAGCTTTTGACCAATCCCGTCGAGGTGCTCGGCGAGGGCGGCAGAGTGACTGCGCTCAAATGCGTGCGCATGGCTCTCGGCGAGCCCGACGCGTCGGGCAGACGGTCGCCGGTGCCGATCGAGGGCAGCGAGTTCGAGATGGACGTCGATCAGGTGATCGTCGCGTTGGGCACAAGCCCCAATCCGCTCATCCGCAAGTCGACGGACAAGATAGAGTTTTCGCGCCGCGGCACGATCGTCGTCGACGAGGAGACCATGCGTACGAGCAATGACAAGATATACGCCGGCGGCGACGCCGTCACGGGCGCGGCGACGGTCATTTTGGCGATGGGCGCGGGTCGCAAGGCGGCTGCGGCGATCAAGGCAAAGCTCGGTTGACGCACACGGGCAGGAAAAATAACGATCAAGGAGAACGGAAGAGATGTTTTTGGACATAGCGACGATCTTTGTCAAACCGGGTAACGGCGGCGACGGCGCGGTGTCATTTCACACCGAAAAATACGTCGCCAAGGGCGGACCGGACGGCGGCGACGGAGGCAAGGGCGGAGACATAATCTTTGTCGCGGACGCCAACTCTTCGACGCTCATCGACTTCCGTTTTGCCAAGCATTTCCGCGCCGAAAACGGCGCGAACGGCTCGGGCAAGAATTGCACCGGGCGCAGCGGACAAGACCTCGTCATCAAGGTGCCGCGCGGCACGGTCGTCAAGGACAAACAGACGGGCGACGTGCTCGCCGACATCTTTTACGACGACAGCCGCGTCGTGCTGTTCAAGGGCGGCAGAGGAGGCAAGGGCAACGCGCATTTCGCGACTTCCCGCCGCAAGGCGCCGCGCTTTTCGCAGACGGGCGAGAAGACGGTCGAGGTCGAATTGACGCTTGAACTCAAGACGATCGCCGACGTCGGGCTGGTCGGTTTCCCCAATGTGGGCAAGTCGACGCTGCTGTCGGTCGTGTCGGCGGCGAGGCCCAAGATCGCCGACTATCACTTCACGACGCTGACGCCCAACTTGGGAGTGGTCGCGTACGGCGACGGCTCGTTTGTGATGGCGGACATCCCGGGGCTTATCGAGGGCGCGAGCCAAGGCGCGGGATTGGGGACGCGGTTTTTGCGCCATATCGAGAGGGTGAGGCTGATCGTGCACGTCGTCGACGTGTCGGGCTGTGAGGAGCGAGACCCGTATGACGACTTTGTCAAGATCAACAAGGAGCTCAGCGAATACAGCGCAAAACTTGCCGCGCTTCCGCAAATAGTCTGCGCGAACAAGTGCGACATCGCGACCGAAGAGCAGATCGCCGAGTTTGAGCGCAAGGTCGGGCAAAAGGTGATCCCGATCAGCGCGGCGACGAGAAAGGGCGTGGACGAGCTTCTCGCCGCGATCTCGGCGCGGCTTGCCGAGCTTCCTAAGCAACAGCCGCTCGAAGTGGTCGAAAGGCGTGAAGAATACGTCGATCCTTCGTCGTTCACGGTCGACATCGCCGAGGACGGAGCGTTTGTCGTCACAGGACCTTTGGTCGACAAGTTGACGCGCACGACGATACTCGACGACTACGGCTCGTTCAACTACTTCCAAAAGCGTTTGACGGACGCGGGCGTGATCGCCGCGCTTCTCAAAGCAGGGATGGTCGAGGGGGACACCGTGCGCATCGCGGACACGGAATTTGAATACGAAGAATGACAAAAAGCGAAACATATCGCAAAAAAGGAGAGATATGAACACATCGGACAGGGCAAAATTGCGTTCGATCGCGATGACTGAAAAGGCGATCACGCAGGTGGGCAAAAACGGCGTCACCGACACCGTCTTGAAGCAGGTCGACGAGCAATTGACCGCGCGCGAGCTCGTCAAGGTCAGCGTACTTCGCAACTCGGACGACGACGTCAAGACGGTCGCCGCCGCGCTTGCCGACGCGCTCGGCGCGGAGATAGTGCAGACGCTCGGCTTCAAGATCACGCTCTATCGCGTCTCGACAGCCGACGGGGTCAAGCATCTTTTGTGACAAAAGTCGATGATCACCGAAAAGCAATTCATCCTATTTTGAAGGCGACGGCTTTTCCGCCGCCTTTTTTCATGCAAAACAGCTATGTACGCATTGTTTGACATTGCCGGCAGAGGGCGCGCATATCAATAGCTGTGCGCACTTCATACATATTGAAAACGGTATGCATATTTGTCGGGGCGGTCGTCGGCGCGGGCTTCGCGACCGGTCGCGAGATAATCGTCTTTTTCGGTGACTTGGGCATCTTGTCGCCCGTACTTGCCGGGGTATTGATGGGCGCGTTTGCAGGGTTGTTCATCGCCGCGGGCAAGACGGTCGCGCGTCTCGGGAGGGACGGCTCGATCGCGGCGACTGCGGCGAGGGGCGGATTTTGCTGCGTAAACGTCGTCGGTGTCGCGGCTACGGTGCTGATCTTTGCGACGATGACCGCGGGGCTTGAGCAATTGCTCGCGCGGTTGACGGGCGTCGAACATCTCGGCGTAGCGGCGGCGCTGGCGGCGGTCGCGCTCGCCGGCAAAGATCTGCGCGGAGTGGGCGCGGTCAACCTGATCTTGGTGCCGGCGCTGGCGGCGATGATCTTGTATTTGGCGGCGAAGAGCGAGCAGACGGGCGAGAGCCTGCCCGTCGCGATCTATCCCTCGGTCAGCTATTGCGCGATGAACATGCTGCTTGGCGGCGTGCTCGTGTCCAAGGACGCCGAAGAGGCGAGCGCGGCGGAGATCTGTTGCATATCCGCGGCGAGCGGATGCGTGATGGCTGCGCTGCTTGCCGGGGTGTACGTCGTCAGTATGGGCTACGCCGACTTTGCGATGCCTCTGTTCGAGTTTTGCCGCGACATCGGCGCAGGCTTTGTCGGTGCGGCGATAGCGATCACCGCGATTTTGACGACCCTCGTCGGCGCGGCAAAGACGCTTCGCGACGGTTTGGAAAAGGCGTTCGGCAGCGGAGTGTCGGCAAGCTGCGCTGTCGCGATGCTCGCGCTCGCGTCGTCCAAGCTCGACTTCGCGTCCGCCGTCGACGGTTTCTATCCGCTGATCGGCGCCGCCGCGTCGGCGGTAGTCATAGGCATTATCCCCGTCTTTGTCGCAAGCATGCTGTCCGTTCGCCGTCCGAGCATCCACTCGGTCAACCTTTTTCGTCGCAGGAGATAGGGCGCATAGGTCGACGATCGGCAGCGCTCACGAGAGTATACGCAGCATAAGACGAGAGACGCCGGGGGCGACAAAAAACTATTCTTTTCGAGAGCGCTCACAAGGCGGCAAACAACTCTATCTTTGAGTGTAAACAGGCGGAGCAATAATGCAAAACGAGTCCTAAACCTCAAAAATGTGTAGGATCGCTATTTGCTAAACCTCGAAAATGTGTAAAATTATAACTTTGTAAACCTCGAAAATGTGTAATTTGCTTCGTCGCAAAACCTCAAAAATGTGTAAAATTCGACTTGCAAAAACTTCAAAAACGTGTTATCATAGGTACAGGAGATGGGAAATGAAGAGAAAAATTCTAGACAAACTCAAGGAATGGAAGCGAACTTCGGCAGGCAAGACGGCTGTCTTGCTCGAAGGCGCACGACGCGTCGGCAAGAGTTATATTGCCGAGCAATTCGCGCGCGAAGAGTACAAGTCGTACATTCTCGTCGACTTCAACCGTGCAGGGAAGCAGATCGCTTCGCTGTTCGACGACGGTCTTGATGATTTGGACACGTTGTTTTTGAAGTTGTCCAACTATTACGGCGTAAAGTTGTATGAGCGAGAAAGTGTGATCGTCTTTGATGAAGTACAGCTTTGTCCTCGCGCAAGGGCGGCGATCAAGTATTTGGTTGCCGACGGCAGATACGACTACATCGAGACCGGCTCGCTGATGTCGATCAAGAAGAATGTAAAAGACATAGTGATCCCGTCGGAAGAGCGGCGCATAAAGATGTGTCCGATGGACTTCGAAGAGTTTTTGTGGGCGGTTGGCAACGATGTCATGATCGACTATTTGCGGTCATGTTTTGGGCGCAAGAAGGCGGTCGGGCAAATGTTGCACCGCAAGGCGATGGACTACTTTCGTCAATACATGATCGTAGGCGGCATGCCGCAAGCAGTGCAGACCTATATCGATACGCAAGACTTTGAGAGAGTGGACGAGGTCAAACGCGACATTTTGGAGTTGTACCGTTCCGACATTGTCAAGCACGCGCAAGGCTGCGAGCTCAAAGCGGAGAGCATTTTCGACGACATACCGTCGCAATTGCAACGGCACGACCGCAAGTTTAAGCTCTCGGCGCTGCAAAAGGGTGCGCGGATGCGAGACTATGAAGACGCGCTGTTTTGGTTGACCGACGCGATGATAGTTTCGCCTTGCTACAACACGACCGAGCCGACGATAGGGCTGAAGATGAGGATGGACAGACCGACGCTCAAATGTTATATGGGCGACACGGGACTTTTGATCAGCCACGCGTTTGACGAAAACACGATCGTATCGCAAGAGTTGTACAAAAAATTGCTTTTCGACAAGCTTGAGGTCAACGCCGGGATGTTGATGGAGAATATGGTTGCGCAAATGTTGACCGCCGGGGGGAGGAGGTTGTACTTCTATTCCGAGTCGTCTAAGGACAGCGACTCGCGTATGGAAATCGACTTTTTGATCGCGAAGAGCAAGACGACATCGCGCCATAACATCTCGCCGATAGAGGTCAAATCCGCCGGGAGATACACATTGAACTCGCTCAAAAAGTTTGTCAATAAATACGCCGAGCAATTGTACGAGCCCTATGTCTTGCATACTGCCGATCTCAAGGTCGAGGACGGGATGGTCTATTTGCCCATATATATGGCGATGTTTCTTTTATAATATAAAATACTTATTGCTAATGAATAATAATTGATAATAAGCGAGCCAAACGGCTCGCTTTCTATGTACCCGACCGCGAGGGTCGGGGAGCTTAACTTTCTGCGTCGAATTTTTTGGCGACTGCCTTTTCGAACAGCGCGACCGCGCCGTACATCGCGGCGGCGAGCACACAGAGCACGATCGTCGAGGTCATCACGAGGTCGAGGTCGAAAACCTGACCGCCGTAGATGATCAAATACCCCAGTCCCGCTCGGGACACGAGATATTCTCCCATGATCGAGCCGACCCAACTCAGCCCCACGTTGATCTTGAGTGCGGACACGATCGTCGGGATATTGGCGGGGAGCACGAGCATCGTCAATTTTTGCCGCTTGGTCGCGCCGAGCGTATCCATCAACGTCAACTTGCCCTTGTCCGTCTGCATAAAGCCGCTCAGCACGCCGATCACGGTGATGATCACGCAGATGAGCACCGCCATGAAGACGATCGCGCCGGCGCCCGACCCCATCCAGATGATGATGATCGGACCCAGCGCGATCTTTGGCAGAGCGTTGAGGATGACGAGGTGCGGCTCCAGCGTCTTGCGAAGAGGTTCGCACCACCACAGCCCTATCGCGACGAGAGTGCCGACGACGGTAGCGATCGCAAATCCGGCGAGCGTTTCGCCCAAGGTGACTGCGGCGTGTTTGAACAATTCGCCGTCCGCCGCGAGCTGCGCCAATTTGGCGGCGATGCGCGACGGGGACGAGGTGATGAACGCGTCGATCGCGCCGCAAAACGCGAGCAGTTCCCACAATGCGAGCACGACGACGAGCACGCCGACGCGGCAGCAATAGATCGCGATCTTTTCGCGTCGTTTCTTTGCCAAAAATTCGATATGCGCCTTTGAGAAGCCTTGCTCTTTTTTCTTGACGTCATTCATATTTCGTTTTCCTTTTTGAATTCGAGCGCCTTCCACACCTCGTCGTAGAGCGCGCCGAACGACGGATCGTCGCGCCGCTGCATGGGCGAGAGGTGGGCGAGGCGGGACAGGTCGAAGAACTTTTTGACGTGCGCGGGCCGCGCCGAGAGTACGGCGAGCGCGTCGCACATCGAGATCGCCTCCGAGATGTCGTGGGTGACGAAGAGCGCGCTTTTACCCTCGTTTTTGATGATCTTGCGCACGTCGTCGACGACGTAGACGCGCGTCTGAAAGTCGAGCGCACCGAACGGTTCGTCGAGGAGCAGGATCTCGGGCGATGGGACGAGCGTGCGGATGAGCGCGACGCGCTGTCGCATACCTCCCGACAGCTCGCGCGGATACCTGTCGGCATACGCTTTGAGTCCGTATTTGTCCAGCAAATTTTCGGCATAGGCGCGCCTGTCTTTCAGCCCCTTGACCTTGGCGGAGAGCAGCACGTTGTCGATGATCGTCAGCCACGGGAACAGTTCGTCGCGCTGCAACATATAGCCGCACTTGTCTTTGCCTTCCGATGGCGGCAGCCCGCACACTTCGACCTTGCCTTCGGTCGGCGCAAGGATGCCGGCGACGACGGAAAGAAGGGTGGTCTTGCCCGAGCCGCTCGGACCGACAATGCCCAAGATGTCGCCGTATTTGAGTGTGAGCGAAAGGTGCTCGACCGCTTTGGTCTCACCGTCCGAGGTGTGGTATGTCAGCCCGACGTCTTTGAGGACGACGGGGATGGGGCGCTCCATCTCACGCCCCCGAGACTTCGCTTTCGGCGGCTTTGGCGAACGAGTTGTCGACGATCTTTTCAAAGTCGACCTTCTCGTCGATCACGCCGGCTTCGATGATGATCGCTTGCAGGGCGTCTAGGTCCGATTTGTCCATAACAAGAGACGAGCTGTACGCGCCGATATCCTTGTAGGCTTGGATCGCGTTCGCGAGCGTGGCGACGTCGGTGCCGGGGAAGGAGGGCAGCACGACTTCGGCGATCTTTTCGGCGGAAGAGGTTTGGACGAAATCTATCGCCCTTGTCATAGCGCGGCAGAACGCGGCGGCGGTCTCGGCGTTCTCTTCCAGCCAGCTCTGCTTGGCGGAGAACGCGGTGAAGGGCATATCGCCTGCGGCTTCGCCTACGGACGCGACCTTGTAGCCCACACCGCGGTCCTCCATCGCGCTCGCGGCGGGCTCGAACATAGTGCAAAAGTCGCCCGTGCCGCCCTCGAACGCCGCGCCGATGAGGTCGTATTGGACGTCATAATTGATCGTCACGTTGACGCCGTCGACCAGACCATTGACGAGCATCGCGTGTTCGAGCGCCATCGCAGGCACACCTCCGCGCCTTCCGCCGATGACCTCTTTGCCCTCGAGGTCGGACCATTCAAAGTCGTCGATCGGCTCGCGCGCCATCAAGAAAGAACCGTCCTTTTCGGTGAGCTGTCCGAAGATGACCGGAAAGTCGTCGCTCTTTTCTGCGGCGACATAGATGACCGCTTCGGGTCCGTGAAAGCCGATATCGGCTTGATTTGCAAGCACGGCGGTCATGCACTTATCCGCGCCGCCGCCGTTGGTGAGTTCGATCGTGATGCCCTCGTCCTCGAAGAAGCCGCCGTCTATCGCGGCGTAAAGAGGAGCATAAAAGACTGAGTGTGTGACCTCGATCAACCTGATGGTGCCCTGTTCGGCGGTGCAACCGGGGAAGCAGAACGCGCAGGCGATCGCCGCGACGCACAGCACAAGCAAAAGAGTGAACAATTTTTTCATACAATCTCCAAAGATGTGTCCCGAAAATTTTGCAAGGGAACACATTGCATAATATGCTCCGCTTTTTGAGATGGCACCCTGTTTTGTTCCGCGCTCGCTTTGCGGCGCGGCACAGAAAATGTCGCGCGAAACCGCGCTTCTCGCGCGACTTGATAACGAAGTCCCCGAACGACCGCGCTCTTCGGGGACTTCACCTTACACGACCGCGAGCGGTGAGCGAGCGCTTGTCGTGTCGGAGGGGGAGTATTGAGGGGGAACCATTTCGCCGCTCATATGAAAATGCCGCCTGCAAGCGATTTGCTTGCAAGCGGCATTGATTTGAGCGAAAAGCAAAATGGTGCCCCCTCAAAATAAGTTGCGCTCGCGCGCCCTGCGTGCTATAATAGGCGGTGCAACAAAACGTGTTGTAAAAAAATACGGAGCAATCAAATGAAGTTTTCCAAGAAAGACGCATTCACCGTCCCCAACATATTGACCTACATCAGGCTGTTGTGCCTGCCGTTCTTTTTGTGGATGATGTTCGCCTATTTTGCGGACAGAGAGGCGTCGCAATATCTGTGGGCGGGATTCGGGCTGTTCGTGTTCGCTTCGGCGACGGACATTGCGGACGGATGGATCGCGCGTCATTTCAACATGGTGTCGGACATCGGCAAGGTGTTGGATCCCGTTGCGGACAAGCTGCTGCAATGTTTTGCGATGCTGACGCTGGGCATCATCGGGTTGATGCATTGGGCGTTCATCGCGATCATCATCGCCAAGGAGCTGTACATGCTCTTTTCCAGCAAGTATTTCATGCGCGCGAGCAAGCGGCAGGTCGAGCAGATGGCGAACAAGTGGGGCAAAGCCGCCGCGGCGGTCAATTTTGCCGGTATAACGCTCGCGTTTTTGGTGGAGCTGCACGACGTGGTCAAGTGGATCGATCTTGCGATCCTGATCGCGGGCTCGGCGCTTGCGGTGATCGCTGGCGTACAATACGGCGTCAAGTACGCGAAGGCATTGAACAAGGTCAAGCGCAGCGGCATTTTGGCGGAGCTTGATCAAAACGGCGAGCCCTTGGGCGACGAAACGATAGAGCAGCTCAGGGTCAAATACGGCATTGCGACCGAAAAAGAGGCGGCGATCGCGGCTCGGCAGAGCGCGGCGCAAGCCGAAGGAGCGTCTCAGGCGAGCGCCGATGACGAACTTGACGGAGCCGCGCAATGAAGGCGTTTGAGATGCGGCTTGCCGCAGACTTTTTCGAATTTTCGCCCGAGCGGTTTACCCGCCCCGGGGTGATCGCCGGCATAGTGCTGATGGTCGTCGGACTGATCGTCGTGCTTGCGGCGGACGGGATATCCCGAGCATTGAACGCGTGGTACGCGAAGCGGCGCGACATCGCCTCGCTCAAACGCGACGACGGCAAGATGAAGCAGGAGGGCGGTTCCGAAAAGGATGACGCCGAGCGTCGTGCGCGCAAGTCGATCGGCAAGACAAACCTGTCGATGGCGGTGCGGCTGGTCGGAACGCTGATCTTGGTCGCGGGCGCGGTGACGGCGCTGGTCTGCGCGGATTGAACGAAACAAACGAAAACAAAGATAAACATCGAAGAAAACTCACAAGGAGCGGAGAATTTTTATGGACATGAAGAAGACCTACGATCCACAGGATTTCGAGACGAGGCTCTATGAAGAATGGGAGAGCAAGGGCTATTTTGTCGCCAAGATAGACAAGCGCAAAGAGCCCTTTTGCGTGATGATGCCGCCGCCCAACATCACCGGGCAGCTGCACATGGGGCACGCGCTCGACCAGACGATACAGGACGTGATCACGCGTTACAAGCGCATGAGCGGCTATTGCGCGCTTTGGCTGCCGGGCACGGATCACGCGTCCATCGCGACCGAGGTCAAGGTGGTCGAGAACATGAAAAAGGAAGAGGGCTTGACCAAGAAAGACGTGGGGCGCGAGGGCTTTTTGCAGCGCGCTTGGGCGTGGAAAGAGAAATACGGAGGCAGGATAGAGAAGCAATTGCGCCGTTTGGGTTCGTCGTGCGACTGGTCGCGCGAGGCGTTCACGATGGACGAGCGTTGTTCCAAGGCGGTGCTCGAGGTGTTCGTCAATCTCTACAACAAGGGCGTGATCTATCGCGGCGACCGCATCATCAATTGGTGTCCGTCGTGCAAGACGGCGCTCAGCGACGCCGAGGTCGAGTATTCCGAGCAGGCGTCGCATCTTTGGCACATCCGCTATCCGTTCGTCGACGGCAGCGGCGAGATAGTCGTCGCGACGACGCGTCCGGAGACGATGCTGGGCGACACCGCGGTCGCGGTCAACCCGACGGACGCGCGCTACAAGGACGCTGTGGGCAAGATGCTCAAATTGCCGTTGACCGACCGCGAGATCCCCGTGATCGCGGACGAATATGTCGAAAAGGATTTCGGCAGCGGCGCGGTCAAGATCACCCCTGCGCACGATCCCAACGACTTTGAGGTGGGCAAGCGCCACGATCTGCCGGTGATCAGGATCATGAACGACGACGGTTCGCTCAACGAGCAAGCCGGCGCATATGCGGGGCTGTCGCGTGAAGAGGCGAGGGCGAAGGTGGTCGCCGATCTGCAAGCGGGCGGCTACATGGTGAGGATAGAGGACTACAAGCACAACGTCGGCGAGTGCTATCGCTGCGGCTGCACGGTCGAGCCGATCGTGTCCAAGCAATGGTTCGTCAAGATGGACGGGCTGGCGAAGCCGGCGATCGACGCGGTGCGCAAGAAGAAGATAGAGTTCATCCCGGGGCGCTTTTCCAAGATCTATCTCAATTGGATGGAGAACGTCCGCGATTGGTGCATTTCGCGTCAATTGTGGTGGGGGCACCGCATCCCGGCGTACTATTGCGAAGACTGCGGCGAGACGGTCGTCGCAAAGAGCGCGCCGAGCGTGTGTCCCAAGTGCGGCGGCACGCATTTCAAGCAGGACGAAGACGTGCTCGACACATGGTTTTCGAGCGCGCTTTGGCCGTTCTCGACGCTGGGCTATCCCGACAAGACGGAAGACCTCAAATACTTCTATCCCAACAGCATATTGGTGACCGCGTACGACATCATCTTCTTCTGGGTCGCGCGCATGATCTTCTCGGGGATAGAGCACATGGGCGACATCCCGTTCCCCGAGGTGCTGATCCACGGCATCGTCCGCGACAAGGACGGGCGCAAGATGAGCAAGTCTTTGGGCAACGGCATCGATCCGCTCGAAGTGATCGACAAGTACGGTGCGGACAGCTTGCGTTTTTCGCTGACTCAGGGCATCGCGCCGGGCAGCGACACGCGCTACTCGGACGAAAAGACGGAGAGCGCGCGCAACTTCATGAACAAGTTGTGGAACGCGTCGCGCTTTGTGTTGATGAACATCGAGGGCGTCAAGCCCGCGAAGCTTGGGACGTTCCGTCTGACGGCGGCGGACAAGTGGATATTGTCCGAGCTCAACCGCACGATCAAAGAGGTGACCAAGTCTCTCGACAAGTACGAGATCGGCATGGCGGACGGCAAGCTGTACGACTTTGTGTGGTCGCAGTTCTGCGATTGGTACATCGAGCTTGCCAAGACGTCGCTCTACTCGGACGATCCCGAGAAGAAGGCGCGCACCGCGGGGGTACTCGTGCATGTGCTCGAGACGGTGCTCAAATTGATGCATCCGATCGTGCCGTTCATCACCGACGAGATCTACCGCAACCTGCCGGGGCGCAGGCAGAGCATAATGCTGACCGATTGGCCCGAGGCGGACAAGAAGTACAACTACACCGCCGAGCGCAAGCGCTTTGAGAAGGTGATCGAGCTGATCCGCGCGCTGCGCAACATGAAGGCGGAGAAGGGCGTCGCGCCGGGCAAAAAGGTCAACCTGTATCTCGTTTCGGACGTGATCGCGGCAAAGGACGCCGACTATGTCAAGCGGCTCGCGGGCGTGGAGAACGTGACGTTCGGCGTCAAGCCCGAGGGCAAGGTCGTGTCGCTTGTCGGCGCGTACGGCACCGCATATGTGCCGCTCGGTGAACTTGTCGACATCTCCGCCGAGATAGAGAGGCTGGACAAGCAGCTCGCGGCGACGCTCGCCGAGATCGAGCGCGGCGAAAAACTGCTTGCCAACAAGGGTTTTGTCGCCAAGGCGCCCAAGGCGTTGATAGACAAGGAGACGGCAAAGCTCGCCGCCAACCGCCAAAAGGCGGACGACATACGCCGCCAGGCGGATGCGCTCAAAGATTGATGTACCGCAGGCTTTTCTTTGATTTCGACGGCACGATCTGCGACACGTCGCAGGGGATATACGCGACGCTCGACGACACTTTCGCCCACTACGGGATGACCGTGGACAGGCGCAACTATCCGCGCTGGATAGGTCCGCCGCTGTCCGAGACGTTCGAGACGCTCTTCGGCGACAGGGACAAGGCGTACGAGGCGGTCGCGTTTTTCCGCAAGCGCTATTGCGAGGGCAACATCAAGCTGACGCGTCTTTACGACGGGATAGCGGACTTGTTCGCGCGGCTCAAAGCGGACGGCTTTTCGGTGTGCGTCGCGACGTGCAAAAAGGAGGAGGAGGCGATCGCCCTTCTCAAATCGTTCGGGGTGTACGACAGCGTCGACTTTGTGTCGGGACTTGTCTACCACCTGCGCGAGACCAAGCAAGAGGTGCTGTCGCACGCGCTGGACTCGCTGGGCGCAAAGGTCGAAGAGTGCGTGATGATCGGCGACACGGTGTTCGATTCCGAGGGCGCGCAAGCGGTCGGGATGGACTGTATAATATGCGAGTGGGGCTTCGGCGTGCGCGAGCAGTTGACTCAGCCCAACATCGTCTTTTTCGCGGCGAGCCCCGAGGACGTGCGCGCGTTTTTGACTGAGGGGCGGTGAGTTTGGGCTTTGTCCTTGACCGCGCGCGTGAAAAGGGATATAATGAAAGAAAGATAGGAGGCGCGCTATGCAATACATGAACAGCAGCTTCAGGTACATCGGCAGGCACTTTTGGCGCATGCTGCTGTATTTCATATTGCCCGCGATCGTCTTGGGGGCGGCAAATTCGCCCGTTTCGCTGATCAAGTTGTTGACTCAAAGCGACTTCGGCGATTCGCTCAGTTTTGACGAAGTGTTTTTGGGCGCGAGCGACCTGACCGACGGATGGAGGGTCGCGCTGGTCGTGCTCGGCTTTATATTGTATGTGGTGTTCGCGTCGGCGGCGGTCGGGAGCATTCAGCACAAGATGAGGTACGGCGAGTTCTATCCCGTATCTGCGCGTCGGTTTTTCCGCAAAGTCAACGCCAACGCGATCGCGATCACACTTGGCATGGTCGCGCTGATGATCATGGTCGAACTTCTCGGATTTTTCGTGTCCGTGTTTGTTTTCTTTTGGTCTCAGGTGATGTCGGGGGCGGCGGCGCTCGCGATGAGCGCGGTCACGGTCGTCGTCGGGTCGGCGTGTTTTATGATCGTTGCGACGATGTTTGTGCTGGTCATCCCCAACATGACGGTCAAGGGCTACGGCTTTTTTACGGCGATCAGGCGTAGCGTGCCCGTTGCGTGCAAGAATTTCGGCAGGCTGCTCGCGGCGGTCGTCATCCCGGTGATCATAGCGTACTTGCCGCCGTGTCTTGCGTACGGCTTTGACGTGCCGGGGCTCAAACAGGTGACGGACGTGTTGTTCTATCTGTTCGCATTCATCTACTACCATGTGCTCATGTATGTCGCGTTTTTCGACATAGAGGACATAGAGAGGGAAGACCTCAAAAAATACGGGGAGAGATTGTAATATGGCATTCAAGCATTCACTCAGCATAATGAGCGCGCGGTTCTCGACGGTCTACAAGCTGTTCTTGTTTTTGCTCGTGCTCGCGATAGTGGCGGCGGGGGTCTCGGTGGGCGTGCTTTTACCGACGCTTTCGGGCTTCATCGACCAGGTCGAGGAGTTGCAGGTCCTCAAATCGATCGGCGACTACGCCAAGACCATTTTCGGCGATCAGCCTGAGGCGCAGGAGGCGGCATACGCTCATCTCGTCGAGGTGTACGACGCTTTTCTCGGCATCATCGACGGCAACTCGCTGATGATCAACGTCGCGATCGTGCTTGCGATCTTGCTCTATTTCGTGTTCGTGTTGTTCATGATGTGGGGGATGTATTGCGTTTCGGACATCATGCACAACTACATGTCCAGCAACAGCAAGTTCGGTTTTGCGTCCAATTTGGTCGTCAACTTCGTGCGCGCGATGCGCTACGCGTCGCTGTACACATTGCTCAGTCTTGTCTACTACGCGTTCGGCGTGTTCATAGTATGGCTGCTGTTTTTGACGGTCTACAAGGGGTCGGCGCTGGTCGGATGCATGATGACATTGCTCGTGTTCTTTCTTTTGACTTCGGTGCGCAGTTCGCTGTTTGCCGGATGGGCGCCGGCGATGGTCGCGGACGACATGACGGCAAGGGCGGCGCTCGCCGAGAGCTGCAAGATGGCGAAGGAGCGTTTCGGCATGCTGATGAGCTGGTATTTTGCCTACTATGTACTGGTGTTTGCGGCGACGATCTTGCTCGGCGTGGCGACGTTCGGCATCGGTTCTGTGTTTGTGCTCATCGTGGCGCTGCTGCACACGCGCATTTTCGACATGGTCGTCTACTACCGCTACAAGGGCAGGCGCTACTATGTCGACGTGTTCAACGTCATCGATCCGACGATCAAGCAGAGGACGATCTGAGGGCGGACGGCGTTTGCCGACAGCGTAAAAATGCACGGAGCGCGCACAAAATGCGCGCTTCTTTGATGTCTGCGCATGTTTACGCGTCTGATTTTGCGCAAGCGGGGCGTGCAATTGCCGCAAAGGCTTGACGATACGCGCGGATATATTATATAATATTCACAACGCGCATATGTTTGCGCGCAAGGAGGCTCGAATTTCGGGATATGGAAATTCCGTTATATTCCGTACTTATCGTGATCATGCTCATCCTCTCGGCGCTCTTTTCGGCGGTGGAGGAGGCGTATTCTTCGTTGAACAAAGTCAAGCTCAAGACCGCCGCGCAGGACGGCGACAAAAAGGCGGAGCGGGTGCTTGTTCTGTCCGAAAAGCAGGACAGGCTTTTGACCTCGCTTCTCATTTGCGACAACATCGCCAACGTCGTCGCGACGGTGCTGGGGGTGCTGCTGTTCATGGAGATGATCGAGGACAGCATCGCGCTCGCGATGGTCGTCGCGGCGCTCGCGGTGGTCGCGCTGGTGCTCATTTTCGGCGAGATGACGCCGCGGATCCTGGCGGGGCGCGACCCCGAAAAGACGGCGAAGTTGTTCGCGGGGTTTGCCAAGGCGGTTTGCGTGGTCTGTTTCCCGTTGACTTGGCTGTTCGGGCTGTGGCGCAAGCTGCTCGACAAGGTGCTCAAACCCAAAAAGGACGCGTCGATCACCGACGACGAGCTGATCACCTATGTCGACGAGGCTCAGACGGAGGGCGGCATCGACGAGTACGAGGGCGAGCTCATCCGTTCGGCGATCGAGTTTGACGATCTGACCGTCGAGGACGTGCTGACGCCACGCGTGGACGTGGCGGCGGTGCGCAAGGGGCAGGACATGGACAGCGTGCTCGACGTCTTCCGCAAGACTGGCTATTCGCGTCTGCCGGTCTACAAGGACACGATCGACAACGTGATCGGGCTGCTCAACGAGAAGGACTTCTACAAGGCATATCTTGCGGGCGCGAAGAAGATAGACGGCGCGGTCTCGGACAATTTGATCTATGCGGCGCCGACGATGAAGATCAGCGCTTTGCTTCGCAAGTTGCAGCAAGAGAAGACGCATCTCGCGATCGTCGTCGACGAGTTCGGCGGCACGCTGGGAATAGTGACGCTCGAGGACATTTTGGAGGAGCTGGTCGGCGACATTTGGGACGAGCACGACAGGGTGGTGCAGTCGTTCACTGCGCTGGGCGACGGTTCGGTCGAGGTGTCGGGCGACGTCAAGCTGGACGAGTTTTTCGACTATTTCGGCATAGAGGCGGACGCGGACGAATACGACGTCGTACAGCTTTCGGGCGTCGTGTTTCAGGAGCTGGGGCGCGTGCCTCAAAAGGGCGACAGGCTGGAATTTTACGGCTACGAGATAGAGGTGAGCGAGGTCGCGCAAAAGAGGGCGGTCAAGTGCGTGGTGCGCAAGGCCGCCAAAGCTGACGAGCCGACAGACGAAGGCAAAGACAAACAGGACAAAGACAAACAGGAGATATAATTTTCCGCGGAGGAAACGATGTATAAAAAAGTCGATTCAAGCATGGATTTTTGCTCGAGAGAGCAAGAGGTGCTCGAGTTTTGGAAGAGCAACGGCATCTTCGAAAAGAGCATAAAGGCGACCGAGGGCAAGCCCGAGTTCACCTTCTACGACGGTCCGCCGACCGCCAACGGCAAGCCGCACATCGGTCACATTTTGACTCGCGTGATGAAGGACATCATCCCGCGCTACAAGACGATGAAGGGCTATCACGTTCTGCGCAAGGCGGGGTGGGACACACACGGTCTGCCGGTCGAGCTCGAGGTGGAGAAGCTGCTCGGCATGGACGGCAAGCAGGACATCGAGAAGTACGGCATCGAGCCGTTCATCGGCAAGTGCAAGGAGAGCGTCTGGAAGTACAAGCACGAGTGGGAGCGCATGTCCGAGCGCGTAGGCTATTGGGCGGACATGGAGCATCCTTACGTCACCTATGAGGACGACTACATCGAGTCGGAGTGGTGGGCGATCAAGAAGATCGCGGACGCCGGCTTGCTCTACAAGGGGCACAAGATCGTGCCCTATTGCCCGCGCTGCGGCACGGCGCTTTCGTCGCACGAGGTCGCGCAGGGCTACAAGCTGGTCAAGGAGAAGTCCGTTTTCGTCAAGTTCAAATTGCGTGACGAAGAGGGCTACTTCCTCGCATGGACGACGACGCCGTGGACGCTTCCGTCCAACGTCGCGCTGTGCATGAATCCGGTCGAGGACTACGCCAAGATCAAGGCAAACGGCGAGATATACATCTTGGCGAGGGCGCTTGTCGACTCGCTGTTCGACGACTACACTTTGATCGACGTCAAGAGGGGCAAAGATTACGAATACACCCCCTACGTTCCGCTTTTCGACTTCTACAAGGGCGACAAGTCGGCGTTCTACGTCGTCTGCGACGAGTACGTCACGCTGACGGACGGTTCGGGCGTCGTTCACATTGCGCCGGCGTTCGGTGAAGACGACGCCAAGGTCGGGCGCAAGTACGATCTGCCGTTCGTGCAGATGGTCGACGACCGCGGCAGGTTCGTCAAGGGCACGGGCGACCTTGAGGGCATCTTCGTCAAGGACGGCGACAAATTGGTCATACGTCATCTCAAAGACAGCGGCTTGCTGTTCAAGGAGCTGATGTTCGAGCACAGCTATCCGTTCTGCTGGCGCTGCGACACGCCGCTCTTGTACTATGCGCGCAGCAGCTGGTTCATCAAGATGACCGAGGTGCGCGACAGGCTGCTTGCCAACAACGCGTCCGTCAATTGGATCCCGCCGACGATCGGCACGGGGCGCATGGGCAACTTCTTGGAGAACGTCATCGATTGGGGCATATCGCGCGAGCGCTATTGGGGCACGCCCATCCCGGTTTGGATTTGCAAGGACTGCGGGCACATGCACGTTGTCGGCAGCAAGCAGGAACTCAAAGAGTTGGGCGGCATAGACGGAGACGTAGAGCTTCACAAGCCGTACGTTGACCCGATCGTGTTCAAGTGCCCCGAGTGCGGCGGCGAGATGCATCGCACGCCCGAGGTCATGGACTGCTGGTTCGACAGCGGCAGCATGCCGTTCGCGCAATGGCACTATCCGTTCGAGAACAAGGACATTTTCGACAAGCACTTCCCGGCGGACTTCATCAGCGAGGCGGTCGACCAGACGAGAGGTTGGTTCTACACATTGCTTGCGGTGTCGACGCTGTTGTTTGACAGGGCGCCGTTCAAGAATTGCATAGTTTTGGGACACGTCAACGACAAGGACGGCGTCAAGATGTCCAAGCACAAGGGCAACGTCGTCGATCCGTGGTCGGTGCTCGACAAGCAGGGCGCGGACGCGGTCAGATGGTATTTTTACAGTTCGTCGATGCCGTGGCTGCCGACGCGTTTCAGCGCGGAGAACGTCAGCGAGAGCCAGCGCAAGTTCCTGGGCACGCTTTGGAACACCTATTCCTTCTTCGTGTTGTACGCGGAGATAGACAAATACGACCCGCGCGAGCACAAACTTTCCGAATGCAAGCTGTCGCTGCTCGACAAGTGGATATTGTCGAGGCTCAACAGCCTGATCAAGTCGGTGGACGACGATCTCAACGACTACAAGATCACCGAGAGCGCGCGCGACATTTCCGACTTTGTCGACGAGCTGTCCAATTGGTACGTCCGCCGCAGCCGCGAGCGTTTCTGGGGCAAGGAGATGAGCGACGACAAGGAGGCGGCATACACGACGCTCTATCACGTCCTCGTGACGCTGTCGAGGGTGGTCGCGCCGTTCGTGCCCTTTGTCGCCGAGCAGATCTACCGCAACCTGGTCTGCACCTTCTACGCCGACGCGCCGGAGAGCGTACATTTGACTTCCTTCCCGGTCGCTGACGAGGCGGCGGAAGACAAGGCGCTCGAGGCGGACATGGACTATGTGCTCAAAGCGGTGGCTTTGGGCAGGGCGTGCCGCAACAAGGCTAACATCAAGAACCGGCAGCCTCTGTCCAAGATGTTCGTCGCCGGCAAGGCGGCGCCTTCGGACGAGTCGATGCTCGCCTACATCGCCGACGAGATCAACGTCGACGAGGTCGTGCCGGGAGGCGACGCGAAACAATACATTTCTTACGAGATCAAGCCTCAGCTCAAGACGTTGGGTCCGCGCTACGGCAAGCATCTCGGCGCGATCCGCGGCTATCTGTCCTCGCTCGGAGACGAGGCGGCGAAGGTCGTCGAGACGGTCAAGTCGGGCAAGGATTGGACGTTCGAGGCGGACGGCGTGCAGATAGAGCTGTCCGAAGAGGACTTGCTGATCGGCGTGATTGACAAGCCGGGCTTCAGCGTGGAGACGGACGGCGGCATCACCGTCATCCTCGATACGACGCTGACGCCGCAATTGATCGACGAGGGCATTGCGCGCGAGATCACCTCGCGCATACAGACGATGCGCAAAGAGGCGGGCTTCGAGGTGGTCGACCACATCCGCGTCGGCTACGTCGCGGAAGGCGACATCGCGCGCGTCATCGAGAAAGACGGCAGCATCGCCGCAGGCGTGCTTTGCGACGAGCTCAAACAGGGCGTGCTCGACGGCGGCTACACCAAGGAGTGGGAGCTCGGCGGCGCGACCGTGACCTTGTCGGTCGAGAAGGTCAAATGATCAAACTCGCGGAGGGCTGGGACGACTATCGCATTCTTGCGACCGGCGGCGGCTTCAAGCTGGAGCGCTGGGGCAAGCTGGTGCTGCTTCGTCCCGACCCGCAAGTGATATGGGCGCCGAGGTTCGACCTCGAGGGCTACAATGGCATCAACGCCGTCTATCGCCGCAGCAATACCGGCGGCGGCGCGTGGCAGTTCAAGGGCGGAGTGCCCGGCGAGTTCGAGATAGGCAGGCGCGGCTTGCGCTTTTCGCTCAAATTGATGGGCTTCAAGCACACCGGGCTGTTCCCCGAGCAGGCTGTCAATTGGGACGAGATGTCGCGTATGATACGCGAGTCCAAGCGGCAGATATCCGTGCTCAATCTGTTCGGCTATACGGGCGGAGCAAGCGTTGCATGCGCGGCGGCGGGGGCAAAGGTGACCCACGTCGACGCGGCAAAGGCGATGGTCGAGCGGTGCAAGACCAACGCCGCGCTGTCTGGCGTTCCCGACACGTCGATACGCTACATCGTCGACGATTGCGGCAAGTTTGTCGCGAGGGAGCTGCGCCGCGGTCACCGCTACGATGCGATCGTCATGGATCCGCCGTCGTACGGCAGAGGTTCGTCGGGCGAGGTGTGGAAGATAGAGGACATGCTCTTTCCGTTCGTCGAGCAGTGCGTCAAATTGTTGTCGGACGACCCTCTTTTCGTGTTGATCAACTCATACACGACGGGGCTTCAGCCGACGGTGATCGAGAACATATTGCGTCTGACCATGGACGGCAGGGGAGGGACGTTCGAATCGTACGAGGTCGGGCTTCCGACCGACGAAGGCATAGCGTTGCCGTGCGGATGCAGCGGCATTTGGAGGAATATTCGTGGCTAACAGACAATTCACCGTAGACGATCTGATCGTGTTGCACGAGGACAGGCACGTCATCGTCGTCGTCAAACCGGCAAACGTGCCGTCGCAGGCGGACGAGTCGGGCGACGCGGACATGCTGACCGTCGTCAAGCAGCATTTGATGAAGGAATATGACAAGGAGAGCGTCTATTGCGGCTTGGTGCACAGGCTCGACCGCCCGACCGGCGGCGTGATGGTGTTCGCCAAGACGAGCAAGGCGGCGGAGAGATTGTGCGCGCAGATCAAGTCGGGCGAGTTCGAAAAGACCTACTTTTGCGTGACTTGCGGCGTGCCGCGCGAGAAGTCGGCGACCCTTGTCCACTATCTCAAAAAGAACGAGGTCAAGAACGTCGTAATGGTCGTCCCGATGCTGACAGAGGGCGCGAAAAAAGCGGAGCTTCACTACGACGTGCTCGAGACCAAGCAGGGCTTCGCGCTCGTGCGAGTCAAGCTGTTCACGGGCAGGTCGCATCAGATCCGCGTGCAGATGGCGACGATCGGCTGTCCGCTGTTCGGCGACGCCAAGTACGGCGCCGATCCGCGCACCGTCGGGCGCGACCTCGGGCTTTGGGCGACCGAACTTCGCTTTGTCCACCCGGTGAGCAAGGAGATGATGAACTTCATCGTCTATCCTCCCGAAGACACAGTGCCGTGGAAGGCGTTCGAGCTGGGCAAGTACCTCAACGTCTCGGCGATCAAACCGATGTACAACGACTGAATTTGCGAAAGACAGACGCCGCCCTCGGGCGGCGTTTTTGCTGCGTTCGGGCGAGTTGGCAAGCTCAAAACGGCGCGCCGATCGCCCCGCAAACTCCGCGCAAGCCCCTGCATGCAAATGGCGGGAACGACATACGGCACGGACGAGCTAATGCGGATGCAACATCGAGTTTCGGCAATCAGCGGCAACTCGGCAAGGTTATCCGTGAATGCGGGAGATGTTATCCAAGCGGCAGCAAATATGATGATATAAAATAACGCGCGCAAGATGTACGGCATCTCTAAAGTTGCCACCGCAACGCAGCCGAGTCCGAGGCAGCTGGGGAGAGGACGCGCGGTTCAGGGACGCGGGCAAAGCAAAGGAGTGTTCTCCCGACGCCGAAGGGGGGGTAAAATCGCAAAAACGGGGCAAAAAATGTTCGGTAGACGAACAACATTTTCAAAAAATTTTCAACTTTTTTTCGTGTTTGCGAACGCTGCTTGAAAGAGGGCGGCAAAAGAGCCGTCGGATGGCGAAAAGTGCCCGAAAACATTGAAGTTTTCGGCGATCGACAAGTTCAAAACTTTTTTGAAAAAGTGTCCTAAACTTGCCATACGTTGTCATATTAAAAGGGCGATAATGTGAACAGAAATGTGAACATATGTTCAAAAAAGTGGCGCGTAAACTTGATTTTCGTCAAAGTGTGCCTTATACTGTCATCGGAGGGCAAAGATGAAACAAAAACACAACAACGAATGGACAAAGGTACTGCTGGGGGCATACGGATACCTGCCCTCGGCGGTCAAGGCGGCAAAGGCGGAGGCGCAGCGGCTTGCGCTTTCGGGGTACAGTTACGGCGGCGACATCGTCGAACTCATGGACAGGATCATCGATTGCAACAAACGCATCGAGAACTACATCAACGCTCACGTCTTGATCGGCGAGAGTTTGAGGCGTATCGGCGAGGACAAGGCGCTGATGCTCAAAGAGGTGTGCGTCGAGAGGATGGAGCTTGCCGATCACGCTGCCAGGATCGGGCTATCGCTGACCGTCGCTCGGCGCAAGCTGCGCGGGGCGCTGCTCAGCTTCGCTCGGGCGTGTAGTGTGCAAGGGTACGGTGAGGAGTGGTTTTGCGCGCGCTTCGGCAAAGATGTGCTGTTCGACAAGATAAGGGAGCGCGTCACCGAAAAGAAGAGGCGCCTCAAACACCCGACCCCTATCCCTCGGCACGAGACGCCCGCCTACGGAACGCCGGACGCATTTCGCGCCTCACTCGACGCACTCGAACGACCGGCATAGAAATAATTCACACGGGCTGAGAAGGGGGAGGGAGCGCATCCGCATAGATCAATTTGCAATCAAACTTGATCAAAGTATGCAAAGAATTGATTCTCAATGTTACGCGGACGTTCTCTGAAACGCAAAAGCGCGCAAACGAGCTTTATCAAACGGCGAAGAATGGTGCAGATTAGCGGCGAACAAACGCGAGAGGCGCGGCCCAACCGGACGTCTGTCCGTGACCGCGCCCGAGACGCGCAGATGAGACGCCAAGATGTGCCGTTATTCGCCGTTTGACGCCCAAGACGTGAATGAATGCCGCACCCCAAAGGTGGTGCGGAACAGAAAATGTCGCGCGAAACCGCGCTTCTCGCGCGACTCGATAACGCGCCGCGCCAAAACCGCGCTTTTGGCAAGGCGCCCCTTGCTCGGTCGCAACTTAAAGCAAACATTGACAATAAAAATTGACCGCAGAGAGTGGTGTGGATTTGTGCCGCGCAGGTTGCGAGAGGGGAGCGTATCCGCATAACACAGCCAAAGACCAAGCCTTGATCGTAAAGCGGATAAAGCGACGATCACCGTCGCGCGAAACCGCGCTTCTCGCGCGACTCGATAACGCGCCGCGCCAAAACCGCGCTTTTGGCAAGGCGCCCCTTGCGCGGTCGCGAATGGTGAATGAGCGTGCGTGGGAAGGGGAGTATTGAGGGGAAAACCAAAAATAGCGAGTATGAAAAACCGCGCACTGTTTGCGATGCAAACGCGCGCGGTTTGATTCGAAGCGTCAATTTTTGGGTTGCCCCTCAAAGATCATAGCGGTCTTTGCGGTTTTTGACAGGCTTAAAGATGAGGAAGATCACCACCACGCACAGCACGCAGATGAGCGCGATCATGATCCCTCTGACGACATTGCCCTGACCGGGCTCGGCGGCGTCGCCGGGGGTGTCGATGACCGGGTCGTCGGGGGTGATGTCGGGTTTCTCTTCGTGGTGAAGGGGGACGCTCGTCAGCGAGATCGCCGGCACCGAAGTCGAGCCTGCGGGGATGAGCACGTCCGAGGTCACGGTGTTGCCGAGAACGGTGTAATCAATGCGCACAAACAGGTATGTACCGGGCAAAACGCCGGCGGAATTGTCCTCGGTGCGGATGCCGTAAAACTGCGTGATCGTGACGTCGTCGGCGTTGAGGTTTGAAGTCGTGCCGGCGGGGGTCGCGACGGTCAGCGTTCCGGTCGCGGTCACGGTGACGGACGCCGAAAGGTATGCGCCGCGATACGGATCGTCCGAAAGGTCCCAGTCGTCGATCTTGGCGTTGGCGCGCAGTTCGCTCGTCTTGACGAAGAATTGCGGCGCGTCGGTCAGGTTGCCGTATACGATCGGGGTGTAGTCGCCCACCGCTTCGCCGCTCTTGAAGACGTAGTAGGAGTCGGGGACGGAAAACACTTTGGCGTAGCCGTCGCCGTCCGCGACATAGACGTCGAGGTCGGTCGTGACTTGATATTGTACCTGCTCGGTCTCGTCGGCGGCGACTGCGTTCATGCCGAAAAGCATGGTCAGGGCGACGGCGAGGAGCAGAATGAGTGAACAAGATCTTTTCATAACTTCTCCGAATGGTATACCTATATTATACACTATTCGGAGCAAAACGCAATGGCAAATTGCGCGCAAAAAGCAAATTTTGAGCGAAAGAAGTTGAAGGAGGGAATATGGCAACGTCAAAAGAGCGCGAACTGAAGCTGCTCGCCGACATCCTCGACATACAGGCGGAGGAGGAGAGGCGGTATCGCAACGGCGCGCTCAAACGCTACAACAAGGGCAAAAAGGTGCACCAAAAGCAGATGGCTTTTCACCGCTGCCTCAAACGCAACCGGTGGGTGTTCGGCGGCAACCGCAGCGGCAAGACGGAGTGCGGCGCGGTCGAGGCGGTGTGGTGGGCGAGGGGGATACATCCCTATCGCGCAAACAGAGACGGAGCGGAAGGGTGGGTGGTGTCGCTGTCGTACGAGGTGCAGCGCGACGTCGCGCAGGCAAAGATCTTGCGCTATCTCGACCCCGATTGGATAGAGGAGATCGTGATGTCGTCGGGTCGGAAAGAGGCGCCGTCGCGAGGGATAATCGACTACATGTTGATCAAAAACGTGTTCGGCGGGCTGTCCAAGATCGCGTTCAAGAGCTGCGATCAGGGGCGCGAAAAGTTTCAGGGCGCGTCGCTCGACTTCGTCTGGTTCGACGAGGAGCCGCCGCTCGACATCTACCGCGAATGCAAGATGCGCGTCCTCGACAAGTGCGGCGAGATCTGGGGGACGATGACTCCGCTCAAAGGCTTGACGTGGGTCTATGACGAGATCTACATGAACAGCGGCGGCGACCCCGAGGTGTGGCACGAACACATCGAGTGGAGCGACAACCCCTTTCTCGACAAGAGGGAGATAGAGCGCGTGTCGGCAAGCCTGGACGAGAGCGAGCTTGCGATGAGGCGGTACGGCAGATTCTCGGTGTCGGAGGGGGCTGTCTACCGCGAATTCGACCCGTCGCGTGACGTCATCGAGCCGTTCGACTTCCCAAAGGAGTGGCAGGAGAACGTCTCGATCGACCCGGGGCTTCGCAACCCCCTCGCGTGCCTGTTTTTCGCGGTCGATTGGGACGGCGTCATCTATGTCGTCGGCGAGTGGTACGAGGCGGGCAGAGAGGTCGGCTATCACGCGGACAAGATACTCGACCTTGCCGACAAGCTGGATTGGAAAAGGGGGAGCGACGGCAGACTGCACGCGCTCATCGACAGCGCCGCAGGTCAGCGCACGCTGTCGGGCAGCAAGAGCGTCGCCGAACTCTTTTTCGAGCACGGCATCGCGGTCGACACGAGGGTCAACAAGGAGCTGTGGAGCGGCATCGCAAGGGTCAAGCAATACTTCGCCGAGGGGCGCATCAAGATCTTTTCGTGCTGCGACAACCTGATCCGCGAGCTCAAATCCTATTGGTGGGGCACGGGCGACAGCCCCGTCAAAAAGGACGACCACGCGCTCGACGCATTGCGCTATTTCGTGATGTCGCGCCCTCAGCCCGCGCGCCGCGAAAACGGCGAATTGACCATCGTCCAAAAGGACAAGCAAAAGTTGATCAGGGCGCACAAAAGAAACCTGCTGTCGACACGGGCAGGAAAAATCGGGAGGTGAATCGTGCCAAAGAAAATCGTGAGACCGAGCGCAAAAAAGGGAGACGATCTTGACGGGATCATGCTCAAAAAGGCGCTCGGCTACTATGTCGAAGAGAGCGTCGAAGAGTATGACGAAAACGACAACGTCACCAAGCGGCGCGTCTCGATGAAGTATGTCCCGCCCGACACCGCCGCGATCAAGGCGGTGCTCGAGAGGGAGAGCAAATTGAGAGAGCTCAAAGGTTACAGCGACGAACAGCTCGCCGCGCTCAAAGCAAAGCTGCTGTCAAAATTGAAGTCCGCGTCGGCGGACGGGGAGGCGAAAAAATGAAGGTGCAAAAGATAGGCGTAAAGGCGGGCTGCGACATGCCCGGCTGCGGGGGAAGGGCGGTGTATTCCTTCTCAAAGACGGGGAGCAAGCGCTTCTCGATCGCGCTGTGCGAAGATTGCGCTCTTGCGATCTGCGCGGCGATGGACAAGGCGACAAAGCCGGACGAAGAGGTGAAGGGAGATGAGTGAGGACAGGAGCATCGTGCCCGAGGGCGAGGAACAGAGCCCGTTTGCGGCGACGGACGGCGTGTTTGCCGAGGACGTCGTCAAGGACGTCACCGAGGACTACGAACGCCGCCGCGAGGCGAGGCGTCCGCTCGAATTGCAATGGCGGCTCAACATGAATTTCGTCGAGGGCAACCAATATTGCGAGATCTTGCCCGGCGGCGAGATAGGCGAGGGGAACAGCCGCTATTTTTGGCAGGAGAGGGAGGTCTACAACCACATCGCGTCCATCGTCGAGACGAGGCAGTCCAAGCTGTCGCGCACCAAGGTCGGCGTGACCGTGATGCCGTTCAGCAGCGACGACGCCGACACAGGCGCCGCCAAGCTGTCGACCGCGCTCATCAAGGCGGTCACCGAACAGAACGGCATGCCGCGGCTCATCAACAAGGCGATCGGATGGAGCGAAGTGACGGGCAGCTGTTTTTTCAAGACGGTCTGGGACGGGGCTTTGGGCGAGGTCGTCGGCTTTGACGAGGGCGGGGGCGAGATACGCGCCGGAGAGGCGAGGATCACGGTCGTGCCGCCGTTCGAGATCTTCCCCGACGACGTGTGCTCGCCCATCGACGAGTGCCGCACGATCATACACGCCAAGGCGTATTCCGTCGCCGAGATCAAGGACTTGTGGGACGTCGAGGTAGAGGGGACGGAAGTGGACGTGTTCTCGCTGGACGGAGCGGCCCCGGGCAGGGGCAACGCGCTCGGCGTGACGTCGACGACCGTGCCCGATCATTGCGTCGTCATCGAGAGGTACACTCTGCCTTCGCGCTCAAAGCCGCAGGGAGAGCTTGCGATCGTCGCGGGCGGCAAGCTGCTGCACCTCGGCGCGCTGCCTTTTGTCACCGGCGACCACGGGCAGAGGGGCTTCCCCTTTTCGCAGATGAAGTGCCTGGAAAAGACGGGGTGCTTTTTCGGCACGAGCGTCGTCGAGAGGATGATTCCGCTGCAACGCAGCTACAACGCGGTCAAGAACCGCAAGCATGAGTTCATGAACCGCATCGCGATGGGCGTGCTGCTGGTCGAGGACGGCTCGGTCGACATCGACAACCTCGAAGAAGAGGGATTGAGCCCGGGCAAAGTGCTCGTCTATCGCCAGGGTGCGGACAAGCCGCGCTTCATGGACGCGGGCAACGTGCCCACCGACTTCCGCTATGAGGAAGAGCGGCTGCTGTCCGAGTTCATCACGATCAGCGGCGTCAGCGAATTGAGCAAATACTCGCAGACCTACGGCTCGATGTCGGGTACCGCGATCTCGCTGCTCGTCGAACAGGACGACACCCGCCTTGCGATCACGTCCGACTCGATCAGATTGTGCGTAAAGGACGTGTGCGCAAAGATAGTGCGCCTCTACAAGCAATTCGGCACGGGAGTGCGCTTCAAGCGGCTCGCCGGTGAAAACGGAGAGCCGGAGCTGACCTACTTCACCGCGTCCGACCTCAGCTGCGACGACCTCGTGTTCGATTGCGAAAACGAGCTCAACGACACTCTCGCGAGCCGCCGCAACATGGTGCTCGAACTCATCCGCATGGGAGTGCTCGCGGACGAAAACGGGCGCATCGACCGCCGCACCAAGGTCAAGATCCTCGAGATGCTCGGGATGGGCAATTGGGAGAGCGGACGCGACGTCGACGAGTGTCAGAGAAAGAGGGCGATGCGCGAAAATCTCGCGCTCGGCAAAGAGCCGCTTGCCGTATGCGAATACGACGACCACGAGACTCACATCGCCGAACATATCAAATCGCTGCTCGAAGACCGCGTCTTTGGCGACAAGTCGCTCTATGACGAGATGGACGAGCACATAAAGCAACACAAAATGATGCAGCTCATGACCGAAAGCGCAGCCGCGCAGAGCGGTCAAAGCGGCGAATAACAGACACGGACACCAAAAAAAGGAGGGTATTATGGATACGCAGAAACAAATCGACGCCGCCCCGCCCGAGGGCGCGGACAACGGCGAGAAGATCTTTTGCGGCAAGTTCGCCTCCGTGGGCGAATTGGAGAGAGCATACGACTCACTTCAGAGCGAGTTTACGCGCAGATGTCAGCTGTATGCGCAGCTCAAACGTCGTCTCGAAGAGAGCGCCGCAAAGTCGTCGGACGGGGACGGGAAGCACGCCGAGCAAGAGGCAGAGAAAGAGCCGTCGACCGCGACCGCGAGCGGCGGCGTAAACGCTCCGCCTTCCGAGTGCGGCGAAGGCGAAAAGCGCGGCGCAGCCGTCCTCGACGAACAGACGAGGGCGGAGGTCGTCAAGCAATTTTTGCAAGACCTTTGCCGCTCAAAGCCGCCGTCGACAATCTCGGCGCGCGGCAAGATCAACCCCGTTCCGCCTCAAAGACCAAAGAGCATTGCCGAGGCGGGAAGGTTCTTCAAAGGCATGCTCGAAAATGGAGGATTTTAAGCAATGGTTACACTCGAAACAGCGGAAAAGGCCCTGAAAGCGGTATATCTCGGGGTCGTCGCAAATCAACTCAACGTCGGGGTCAACCCCTTCTACACGATGATCAAGCAGACCTCGTCCGACGTCTGGGGCAAGGAGATCATCAAGCTGGTGCCCTACGGCGTCAACGGCGGCGTCGGAGCCGGCACCGAGACGGGCGCTCTGCCTGCTGCGGCGCCCAACAACTACGAGCGCTTCAAGCTGGAACTCAAAAACCTGTACGGCACGATCGAACTGTCCGACAAGGCGATCAGAGCGTCGCAGTCCAGCGCCGGCGCATTCGTCAATCTGCTCGACGCCGAGATGGAGGGGCTGCTCGAATCGTCCAAGTTCAACCTCGGCAGAATGCTGTACGGCGACGGCAGCGGCACCCTCTGCAAGGCGACCGACAACGGCACGAGCAACAACATCTTCGTCGTCGACAGCGTCAAGCGCCTCGTCGAGGGCATGGTGCTGGACGGCTACGATTCGGACGGCGAAGCCATCGAGGCGCTCAAAGGAGTGCGCGTCACCGAGATCGACCGCTCCGCAAAGACAGTCACCGTCACCGGCGCGGGCAGCGCGATCGCCGAGAGCGACTTTGTCACTTTCACCGTCCAAGGCTCCAAAAACAACGAGATCACCGGTCTCGAAGCGGTGTTCGGCACCGGTGACCTGTACGGCGTCAGCCGCGCCGGCAAGAAGTATCTCCAAGCGATCACCAAGACGCAGGTCGGCGCGATCGACACCGAGAAGATGCAGCAGGCGATCGACATGATCGACGAGTACACCGGCTCGGCGACCGACATCATCCTCTGCGCATACGACAGCCGCAGGGCATACCTCGACGCCTGCGCAACGACCCGCACCAACGTCGACTACATGAACCTCGACGGCGGCTTCCGCGCGCTGTCCTTCAACGGCATCCCCGTTGTCGCGGACAGGTTCATCGACGACGGTCAGATGTACTTCCTCAACAGCCGCGACTTCAAGCTGCACCAGCTGTGCGATTGGAGATGGCTCGAGGGCGACGGCGGCAAGATCATCCGCCAAAACGCCGGCAGCGCGACCTACACCGCGACGCTCGTCAAGTACGCCGATCTCATCTGCGACAGACCGATGGCGCAGCTCAAATACACCGGCATCACGTCGGCATGAGCATGAGGGGCGCGTCGGTCGCGATCACGGACGACCTCTTCGGCATCGCGGACAGGGCGAAGAGCATCGACCCGCGCTATCGGATCGAATACAACAAGGGGAAACGCAGGTTCGAAGTGTTTGCGGGCGAAGATCGCTCTTGCCCCATCGTGCTGCCGTTCGATCGTCTCGACTGCCGCGCGCTGACATACCTTCGCAAGACGAGGATAGAACGTCTCGCCGCGCTTCAGGCGGAGATAGACCGCCACAATGCGCTCGAAGAGCAGAGACGGCTCTCCGAACTTCGGTCGAAGGCAATGGACGCGCTGGACGGCATTTTGTGACCGCGCGCCCCGAGGAGGTGGATATGACGCTCAAACAGATCGTCGACGAAACAAAATTTTGGCTGGGCAAAGAGAGATGTTCCATCGGCGCCTCGGGCGACGAGGCGACGGAAAAACTCGCCGAGTGCGCAAGACGAACGCTCGAAAAGATCGCGCTCGAATATGCGCCGCTCGTCGAAGTCGCGTCCGTCACGGCAAGGGGCGGGAGATTTTCTCTTGCCGACCTGCCGCGGCATGCGATCGCCGTCAAAAAGGTGAAAAGCGGCGATCGAACGATCGCGTTCCGCTGCCTCGGCGAGGTGTGCGAAGTCGCCGAAAACGGCGCGCTCGAGGTCGAGTATCATTGCCTGCCCTCGCGCGCCGCGCTCGAAGACGAGTGCGAAGTCGCGCCGTGCGTCACGGCTAAGTCCGCCGCTCTCGGCGCCGCCGCGGAGTTTTGCGCGATCGAGGGCATGCCCGACCTCGCGGAGGACTTCGGCGGCAGATTCGCAGAGGATATGCGCGCCGCTGTCAGGGCGAGACGCGAAGTGCGTATGCCGGGGAGGATGTGGCTGTGATACGCTATGACGGAAAATATGCATTGGGCAAGGTCGTCAAAAGACGGGTGCCGCTGACGGATTTCGGCGGCTACGATCCCGACGACGCCGACCGCTCGCTGCCCAAGAGCATGTGCGACGAGGCGTTCAACTTCGCGTTCGACCGCGGCAGATTGACGGACGGAGTCTCGTTTTCGCCGTTCCGACAGACGTTGGACGACGGAAGAGCGCAAGCCTTGCCCGTGCCGCAGACGCAATTCGGAGAATACGAACTCTTTGCCGGCAAACTAAAGATCGACGGCAAGACGCGCGACGTGCTGTTCGCCTCCGAATCGCAGCGGCTGAGCTATCTCGTCCTCGGCGACGAGAACGCGACTTGGCAGACAAAGACAGACATGTCGCCCGGCACCTTCGTCAGCGCGGTCGGCTACGTCTTCGAGGACGACGACCTCATGCTGTTCGCCGGGCGCGGAGCGGGAGTCTATATCCTCTCCGGTTCAAACGGCGGACAGACCGTCGCGAACGCACTGCCCATACGCGACATCCGCACCTATCGCGAACGCGTCTTTGCGGTCGTCGACAGAGAGCGGCCGTGCGTGTGGTTTTCGGACGCGTTCGACCCGTACGATTGGAGCGTCTCCCTTGACGCGGGCGGCTATATCTATACCGACGGCTCGGCGGGTAAGGTGCTCGCGATCGTGCCGATGAGCGATTTCCTCTTTGTCGTCTGCGAGTACGGACTGTACCGCCTGACCGCATACTCCGATCAAAGCTCGTTCACGCTCAAGAGGATATCCTCGGACACCGGGCGTATCTTCGCAAAGAGCGCGGTCGTGTGCGGCGACAGCCTTGTGTTCGCCGCCGGCGACGGAGTGTACGGAAGCGACGGCTATGGGGTGCGCAAGCTCACATCGAGGGCGGACAAATTGCTTGCGGACGCAAAGGACGTGTCCGCGGTCTTTTGGCGAGGCAAATATCTTGCCTGCTTCGACGACGGCAAGTCCGCGCCCGGAGGAGGCGACGGCGCAATGTTCGCGCTCGACCTCGACAGCGGCAATATCGACGTGTCGAGAGGGCTTGACTTCGCCTCGCCCACCGCGCTCAGAGGGGAGAAGGACAACAGACTGCTCGCTCGCTCCAAAGAGGACGGCGCGGTGCTCGCCGCAAACGACAGAGGCGGCGTATATCGCAAGAGGTTCGCCTATTGGCACATCGGCGGGATAGACCTCGGTCTGCCGTGCGACAAAAAGCGCATCGTGCAGATCGAGTGCAGGACGAGCGCGCCGTTCACTCTCGGCATCGTCGCCGACGGGGAGAGGCACGAATACCTCTTCTCGCCGGCGATCGCAAAGAGGTTGATCGGCGTTGCGGGACGCGAGTTCGAGTTCGACATCACATGCCGCGCTCCGAGCGCCGTCATCTCGCCGCCGCTGGTCACGATCGAGACCGCGATATAGAAAAAATATGACGTAATACGTCAAAATAATTGATAATAATGCGTAATATCCTCGCCTGTCGCGGAGCGCGCCGAGATCTGTGGCTACCGATAAGGCGGAATGCGGCTACAAAGTAAAGGGCAAAAGGATGTTCCGCACGGAGGTAAAATGGGACTTTTGAAAAAGACGGACGCGTCGACTTTGGCGCGTGAGGCGATCGCGCTCGCCGAAGAAAACTCCGCTATCGCCGAGAGAACGTACCGCCTCGTGACGACCGACGTCGCGGCGGGGCAAAGCATTGAGGTCGGAGTGCGCGGAGGGGGAGAGGTGTATGCCGAGGTCTTTTCGCCGAGCGGAGACGTCGCCGGTACGATGTCGCTCATCGGCGCGGACGGCTCGGCGCTCGGATCGAAAATCGTCGCCGCACCCATAGCCGCGACCACGTTCAAGTCCGCGGGCGGCGAGGCGCGCTTTCGCTTCGTCGCCTCGGCTGCCGTCGCGGCGCTCAAACTCACGCTGTCCGTCAGGGGCGGCGCGTTCTTCGAGCCGTGACGGCTCCGAAAATTCAAGGAGGGAATATGGCAAACAAATACAACGACGCGGAAGACAACCGCGCAAAACTCAAAAAGGCGTCCACCGAAGAGGAACTCAACGAATTGTTGATCCAATTGGACAAAGAGTGGAATGAGACAAAGGAAAAGTACGAGCCCACGCCCGTCGAGGAACTGTTCCCCGTCGAACACGGCTATACCTACAAGGAGTATAAGCCCGAGTCGGACGAGTCGATCGCGACGCGCGTCGAGAACGAATTGAGACCTGTCTCGGAAAGTAAAAAGCAGCAGCTCCGCGCCGCCGCGCAGGGCGAAGAGCGCAAGGAGGAATCGAAGCGCGACGAAGCCGAGGCAGAAAACGAATCGCAAAAAAAGAGCATCGCCAAAGCTCGCAAAGAGGAGTATGACGACATCGAAAACGCCGCCGTCGCCCAAGGCATCGGTCGTTCGTCCATCAAGGCGGGTCTGGAAGGAGAGGCGGACCGCTCTGCGATCGCCGCGACCAAAGCCTCGGACGCCGAACTCGCACTCAAAGAGGCGGAGATCGACGCGAATATCGCCGCTTTGCGAGAAAAACTCGACGCGGCGCTCCAAGCCGAGGACGCCGACGCAGCTGCCGATATCGCCGAGCGCACCGCCGACCTCATCGCCGAGCGCGACAAAGAGGCGAATCGCGTCACCGAGTATAACAACAAGGTCAAACAGGACATCGACAACTACTACAAGACGCGGCAAAGGCTGCTCCGCCAAGAGATCGCCGACTACAACGACCGCGCCGCCGCGCAAGCCGAGTATGAGCGCAAGTACGGCTATACCGGCGAAAAACAAGAGAATTATACCAAAAGGCTCGATCTCGCGCTCGATTTCTACTCCGGCTTCGACCCCGATGTCGCGATCGATATGATCGAGAACAACGGCTACCTGCGCTCCTACCTCGGTCGGTACTATCAACGGCTCGTCGGCGCGATATACAGCGCGGCGTACGGAGGCTGACATGTGGGAAACAGTGCTCGAATCCGTCGTCGCCAACGGCGCTTGGGCAGTGCTGTTTTGTGTGCTGCTCGTCTATGAGCTCAAAGACAGCCGCGCCCGTGAGGAAAAATATCAACGAACCGTCGCCTCGCTCCTCGACGCCCTCCAGGGCATCGACGAGATCAGAGACGACCTCGGCGAGATCAAAAAGGCGGTCTGCCCGCGTATCGTCCCGCGCCGCAAAAATGTGCGCCCCGACGAGCAAAACGAAACGGACGACGCCGCATGAGGTGACCATGAAACAAAAGATCAAATCGTATGAATTCTGGATGTCGCTCGTCTCGCTGGTCGCGCTGATCGCCGGCTCGCTCGGCGCGGATGTGCCGCATCTCACCGAGATCTGCACCGCGATCGTCGGCGTCCTCGTTGCGATCGGCATCGTCAAAAAGCCGCCGACCGCCAATACGGCGCAAAACGAACGGCAAAACGACAGCCTTGAAGGACAAAAGGACGACAACTCCGCAAACGACAAAATGAAAGCGGAGAAGTGAAGTAAAAACGCATCCGAAAGGGTGCGTTTTTTTGGCGGGAATTTTGTGGTGAGGCAGGGGTGAGGATATGATAAGAAATATTTATATTTTAGTTAATTATTTTAATAATATATCATATTATAATAGAGTATTTTATAATAATTTTGTTTTAGTGGGTGGGGTTTGGTTGCAGGGGTGTGTTTATATTTTGGTTTGTTTGTTTTGGGGGTGGTTTGCTTGGGTGAGGAGGTGTTGGGTGTGGGGTTGAATTATGGTAGTGGATGGGGATTTTGTTTTGATGTGGGGTTTGGTTTTGGGGTGTGTTTATATTTTTGGTTTTTGTGTTGGGGGTGCTTTTTGAAATTGAGGATTTTTGGGGTGGAGTGGTGTTTGAATTATTGGGAGTAGGTGAAGATTTTGTTTCGAGGTGGGGGTTGGTTTTGGGTGTGTGTTTGATTTGTTTTGATCGGCGGGTGATCGTGTTTTGTGTTGGGGTGAGTTTTTTGGAGTGAGGGTTGGAGCGGTGTTTGAATTGTGGGAGTAGGTGGAGATTTTGTTTTGAGGTAGGGTTTGGTTTTGGGGTGTAGTTTTGGGTTTGGGGTGGTTATTATTTTTTTGTTTGTTTTGTGTTATAGTATGTTTGTTGAAATTGAGGTTTTTTGGGGGTAGGTGGTGTTTGAATTATTGGGAGTAGGTGGGGTTTTGTTTTGAGGTGGGGGTTGGGTTCGGGGTGTGTTTTATTCGTTTTGATTTTTGGTGATCGTGTTTTGGTGTTTAATAATGAAGTGATTTGATTTGGGTTATGTAGTGAGTGGGTTGGGCGTTTGGCGAAACGGTAGTTTGAGCGTTGTTGAGGATTGGAATTTGATGCTGGTTTTTCGAGAGCGATGCCTGTCGCGCCAATTGTTTGTTTGACGGGAAGTAGCTTTCCTAAAACTTTGTCGATGTTCTGGCAGTGTAGTGTAAATATGTTTGACAAACGAAATATAAGTTGTTAATCGACAAATAAAAACACTTGTTTTAATTTTGAAAAGATGTTATAATATTTTAAAATGATAGAGGGAATAATATGAAGATATTGTTAAGTTATGGGCACGACCATACTGAACTTGTTCGAAAGATTAAAAAAGATCTCGAAGATTTGGGATATACGGTTTGGATGGATGAAGTAGGTATTTGCGCCGGAGATGATTGGAGACAAAAGATAGACGGCGCCATCCGTGAAAGTGAATTGGTATTGGCGTTTGTGTCGGAATACTCTATGAGACAAAAAGGAGTATGCAGAGATGAACTAAAAATTGCGTACACATATGGATGTCGTATCAGACTTGTGTTGCTCGATATTGGAGCGAAAGCTTTGATACCTAATTTTCTGTTGAATACGCAATATTTGGATCTTTCCGAGTTGGCAGGCGCGTCTTCCGAAAACCTGTTGAAGTTGTATCCGTTAGCATTATCAAAATTGGTAGAGTTGATTAAAAACGATGATCATATGCAACACAAGGGGATAGTAAGTCAGCTTGCATTGCGTCTTCACCCAAACAGAGCTATGTCATTCGGATTTATACATGATCGAGCTAAATTTAGCGAAAGGGAATGGCTGGATGAATATATACGATCTTGGACGTCGGGCGAGTCGCGTTTGTCCGCCATCATCGGTTTTCCCGGGTCGGGAAAGAGTTGCTATTGCGCAAATGCTTTTTACAATCCCGATAAAATTTGCAGTATTATTTTTTGCAAGCAATTCAAAGGAAAGAACAGTGTTGCAAAAGTGTTGAAAAATATTGCATATCAATTATCGGTCGCATTGCCGACCTATGCGAAAAGACTTGCTTGGATCTTGGACAACGGAGACATTGATCTTGAAGAAGCCGGCGACTTAGAGCTGTTCGACGCGCTGATTTCGGAACCACTGTGTTTGGAGATAGACGGAGGGCATTTGCCAATAGTTATTGTGATTGATGGTATAGACGAATTGAGCGAAAACGGCTGCAATAAGCTTGCCGATCTTCTTGCCGAAACTGCGGACAATCTTCCATCTTTCGTTCACTTTATTCTCACCACTCGAAATAACCCTGCTGTCACACGAGTGCTTGCGGGGCGTAAATGCGTAGAATTGCTGCCAAAAGATCGAAAAACAGCACTGGATGTTTACAATTATCTTGAGAACGCTTTGAAAGATCATCTGCCTAGTGATAGCGCGGATGTTACGCTTCGTTCGCTTACAGAAATGTGTAATGGATCGTTTTTGTATGCAAGCTTGATCGTCGAAGCCGTTGTATCGGGAGCAATTTCTATCGCAGATACAGACCAGTATCCCGAAAAAATATTTGATTTCTATTATCGTTGGATGAAAGCATTGATTCCGGACGAGGATGAATTTGCTCAAAAATATGCCGATGCATTTTCGATATTGGTTGCTGCGGGAGTGCCGGTATCCGAGCATATTCTTATGTATGCGCTCGGATGGAACCAAGCGGATAAGATCAAATTTATTCGAGTGTTTCGGTCTTTTATTATCGATCGCAAAGCATTGGATGGTGAATCGATCATGGAGTTGTTTCATTCATCGTTTGCAAATTGGTTATCAGACAAGAGTGGCGCTGCTGGCGGCTATTTTGCGGATTTGGAAAGAGGATTGCAATTGTATTCGAATAGTTTATTCCGTGCTTATTATGAAAAAGAACTGAAAAACAGTGAGGCGACCGAGCTGATAAGAGTATTACTATGCGCAAAAAAACATGAGCGGTTGTTAACCATAGCGCAAGATAAGGTCTTTTTGAATGAGTTGGTAGCTTATGCGGAAAGGTGTCAAGTCGATGCGGATACATATCAAGTTGCGGCTAATATTATTGAAAGTATAAAAGGGTTGTCGGAAATTGACGGTCAAAATACATATGCGGATGAGCTTGTAGGAGCCAAAATCCCGTATCTTGAGGCAATTGGAGAATTTGCGTATGGCAATTTAAAGCGATCAGCTATGATTCTTTCTCCTGCAATGGACAGAATTTTGCAGAGCTGTTCGCGCGATGAGTATATAGAAGCGTTGTATGTGCTTGGCACAGCGCTTGATTGGTTGGGCGATAGAAAAGGATCCGTCGAACAGTTTACTCAATTGCTTGAGGTCGCAGAATGCGAAAACAATAATAAATATGTAGCGCGTGCGCTGTGTGGGTTGATATGGAATGACCATTTTAATGATTCTGAGAAAGGCGAGATGTGGATAAAAAAGCTTTCGGTACTCGATAACCTAGATGAACACGAGAAACTTACAGTTGATCTGATAATGGCGCGATTCTTGTTGACAAAGGGGAACCTGCATGAATCAATGAAATTGTATGAAAAAATACTCAATGCTACGGATCGTGTATTGTGGGGTTATGATAGAGAAAGCGTTCGAAATCAAATGCTGATGCTGGAAGCTATCGTAGCATATTATGATAATGAAATGTATGAAAACGCAATCCGAACAGGTGAGCAAATCTACAAGTGTATCGGTGGCAGGGGGAATCTTCCGGAATGCTACTGTGCTTCTTGGCTGGCGTTCAGTTATCTGCGTTCAGGGTTGACAGAGAAAGGATTGAGGTATTTAAAATTGGCCGAGCAGCTCAATTGTAAAAGTAAGCGAGCCATACGCTCGGGATGGATGGACATGCACCTGATGAGTCTAAGAACGTATTTTGAATTGGAGTCGGGAAATTATACAGAGGCGTACAAACGCTATTGCACAATAGAGAAAATGGCGCAAGAATGTGATGATGCTTGGGTCGAAGGAGACGCTTGCTATTCGTTGTTCAAGTTGCATTTTTTGTTTGGAGTTGAAATGCCCGAGAAGGACATGAATATTTATGACAAAAAATTGCAAGATATAGCGCAAAAAAGCAGACTACCTCATCTGATTTTCAAATCCGAGTTGGTTGGTATGCTGAGAAGAAGGCTTGAAGCGAAACCGGATATTCTTACTCAATTGATCGAATGTAATTTGGCGAGTGTGGATGTGTTTTCGGAGCTGTGTCTGTGTGAAGAGGTTGCTAAAAGAGCCTCAATGGCACAGGTGGCAGAGCGGATAAAGAAAGCGGTTACAGAAAGACTCGAAAAAATCGAAAGCGACAATCCGGATATTCCGTTCCGTGACCGAAATACGATAAAATCTGTGCTCAAGAGGTTAAATATATGAATTACAAAATCGATCATTGTGATCCGTTTGACGGAGAGTATAATAATTTTTGGATGAAGCTCGAACATTGCGGAAGATATTTGTTCGCTGTAGATGTATTGAAAAAAGAAGGAGTACGGACAGTGTTGGATTTGGCTTGCGCCGAAGGCTATGGTACAGACATCATCGCATCAAATGGTTTTTCGGCAATGGGAGGAGACGTGCAACGCGCATATATCGACAGTGCGGAGAGACAGTACAAGTCAGCTCGTTATTTTTGTGTAGACCTTGACAATGAAATCCCGAAAGATATTAATGGCGTCGACGCTGTCGTTTGTTTTGAGACTATAGAGCACTTGAAAAAGCCATTCGCGTTTCTAAATCGTCTTAAAACATTGGTGCGGAAGGGTGGGGTATTGGTTTTGTCCTTTCCTAATAAAATTTATGAAAGAGTTGATGAAAACGGAAAAAATAAAGATCCGTTTCATTTGCATATTTTCGAACATGACGAGATACGTCAGCAACTCGAAAATAGAGGGTTTGACGTGGTCGATGTATACGGACAGGCAATTTGCAACGATATGTATAAGCGTGAGCATGATTGCATAGAGGCGGGATATATGACTCAAGATGAGGCGGATGCGCTACACAAGTATGATAGGGATAGTATATTGGGTATGAGTCGTATAGTAGGATATCCAACACAATCGAATGTTGAGAGGTCGTATTCTTACATTTTTGTGTGTAAAAATACATGTTTTTAGGGGCGTCTAACGGCGAAAACCGCGGCATCGGAAGCAGTTATGACTGAGAATATCGGTACTGCCGCGCCGACCCCGTTGCGAAAAGAGCAACAGGGCTATTGTCCCCTTATCTCCCCAAGACGAACAAAAACGGCACCGATTAGGTGCCGTTTTGCTGTCTTGGTGGAGTATGCGTAATGTAAATTGAACTTTGGAATGACAAACTATTTTTATGGATACTATAAATTCGACCTTGTTTAGTTTCTATGTTGCAAGTTTTATTTACGATTGGCAATACGGCTTCCTTTGTAGGTTTACAATACTGTAACACATTTTTATGGACACTATAACATTAGAAACTTTTAATTTATCTTCGAATAAAAAATAAGATATTGATTAACTAAAACGAATAATATTTATATGTCGGGTCATCGATTTTAGCTATTTCATTACATGTTAATAGCAAGATTGAGACTTATCATAATTATGTTAGTTGACAAATTTTACATTAAGTAGTATCATAAAAATATTCAGGCGGTAAATATAAATGATTATATTGAGTAAAAGTTTACATGATTATTTGAAAGCGGCTGCCATAAAAGATGGCAAACGAGTGTTATTATTCCCGCAGATAAGACATAGTCAACGCACAAAAAAGCACCGATTTACGGTGCTTTTTTGTGCGTCAATAAAGCGTATTTACGAAGTCGAACGTTTCGTTTGATATTTATCGGATCAGAGAGCAATATGAAATACTATTTGCAAGATATCGACACAGGGATTATATTAAGAATTTGATCTTTTCAAAGGGTAATCATTATACCGGGACACAAAGATGTCGGCATAAACTGCGTTATCAAATGTCTGACGATTTAAGAGTCGACTCTCTTACAATGAGTTTTGCGGACACGGAAATGCGCCTTGTCGGCATTTCGGGGAAAGATATGCGCTGTATCAGAGTCTGTACAGTCGCTTTACCGAGGAATTTTTTGTCTACGGCGTATGACGTCAGTTTCGGCACGAGCGAGTAGGCTTCGGGCACGTTGTCAAAGCCTACGACCATCGCGTCGTCGGGAACTGATACGGAAAGCATAGCCAGGGCGTTGCAAACGGTCCTTGCTACGAAATCGTTGCAACATACAAAACATTCGGGGCGGTATTTCAGCTTGAGTATCTCCGTTTTCAGATTCTCGGCGTTGCCGTAATCGAAAGAGTCGTCGTCTTTCAGAAGATCCTCGCCTCGGTGATGAGGAGTATTCGTCTTGAAAAGCCCCGCGAGCATGCCCGTATATCTGTCGTTAAAGCTCATGCAATGCTCTGTATCGCCGATAAACGAAAATTTGGATATGCCGTATTTTTTATTCAGTAGAATGACTATTTCCTGTGCAGAACCTACGTCGTCGGCGCAAACTACGTCGTAATTTACGAAAGAGCGTACCGGTTTGCAGGTAAAGTCGGTAAATACGACGGGTTTTTTGAGATTGAGCAGTCTTTGTACAAAATCCGAGTCAAAGCATTCGACGGTGATTATCCCGTCGATATTCAGGCTTTTCACATAGGACGACAACTCGTAAAAAGGTTTGGTGTCGTAGTTGAAAGTATATTGAAAAAGCTCGTGATTATGCTCGTAGCAGAACTGTTCTATCCCGCCGATAAAAGGAATAAAATATTTAATATTGTTGAGAGGCTTGCCGCTGACGAGCAGTATCCTGTATTTTTCCGACTCGGAAGAAGTGTCTTTCGCGTCGAGAGATTTATAATGCATTTCCGCGGCTTTTTTGAGCACGGCGGCGCGCGTTTTTTCGGGCACGTAACGTCCGTTGAGAGCTTTTGCGACGGTATTCCGCGAGAGATTGAGCGCCTCCGCGATGCTTTTTATTGTGACGGCTTTTCTCATGATTTTCCTTAATGTAATTTTATCATACCTGCGACAAACAAGTCAATATACATTCAAAAATTTTTAAAATAATGCGCTGAAATTTGTCGTTAATGCACAAAACTATCGTCAAAATATTTTTGCAAATGCAAAAAAATCAGGATGGTCATTGACATTTTTCTTGTAAAGTGCTATTGTGAAAATATAAAAAGCACCGCAAGGGGAAGCGCGGTGTCCGGAGGAATTATGAGAGTTTCTTTTTTCAAAAGAACGATTTTCGTCCTAATCGTCGTATTATCTGTAATTACGGCGTTCGCTCTTGCGGGATGCGAAAACAAAGACGGCTGTACTCACGTCTGGAACGACGGAGAGATCACGACCGCCGCGACTTGCACGCAGGACGGAGTCAAAACGTTTACCTGTACATTGTGCGGAGAGACGCGTACCGAAGTCGTCGGTAGCAGCGGCCACGTTGCTTCCGAAACTTTTGAGAATTCCGACCCGGAAGGTCATTATCACGTATGTTCGGTATGCGGCGAAAAGACCGACGACATTCAGGCGCACGCTTTCGAGGACGGAGAGGTGATCAAACAGCCGAGCGCGACGGAAGAAGGTCTGCAGAAGATTGTCTGTTCTGTATGCGGATACGAGAGCACAAAGGTGTTGTCGCCGGAGACTCACACCCACGTTTTCGACAGAGAAGTTGCCGATGCAAAATATCTCGTCAGCGAAGCGACCTGCACCGCAAAGGCGGTCTATTATAAGTCCTGCGTATGCGGCGAGACGGGCACGGAGACTTTCGAGTACGGCGAATATGCGGCGCACACTCTCGTCAAGACGGACAGAGTGGAGCCCACCTGCATTGAAAACGGCACGGAAGCTTACTGGACCTGCTCGGTATGCGACAATCTGTTCTCGGACGAAAACGGAACGACAGAAATAAGCGCGCCCGTTGTAATTCCCGCTACGGGAGAGCACGAGTACGTCGGAGAATGGCAGAAGAACGAGACGGGACACTGGAAGGTCTGCGAGTGCGGCGCGTTGAGCGAAGTTGAAGCACACGTCCCCGACAAAGCCGAACCCACCGACACAGAAGGCGTCGTTTGCACGGTCTGCGGTTACGAGATACAACCTGCGGCAGGACACGTACACGCGCCTGCAGATCAGTGGAGCAGCGATGAGTCCTATCACTGGCACGCTTGCGAAGGTTGCACTCAGCAGCTTGACAAGGACGTTCACATATTTGCGGACAAGCACGACGAGAACGGACATTGGAAAGAATGTACGGTGTGCGGAAAGAAGATAGAAGAATCGGAACATGTCTGGAACGAAGGCGTGATCACGACCAAACCCACGCTTACGTCTGAAGGAGAAAAGACATATACCTGCGCTTGCGGCGAAACCAGGGTCGAAAAACTACCCGCCAAGGCAGACTTTGCCGAAGACTTCACGCTCGAGGAAGGACAGCCCGGGCCGTGGAGTTACGGCAGCGTGAATTACAGCTGGGGCGCAAGCGAGAGCTTTACGTTCACTCAGGCGACGGCAAAGAACGAAGGCGGCGACGGCTGGCTTTCTGAAGGCGCGAAAATAAAGAAAGGCTGGATCAGCGCTGGCAGTTATGTCGGTATATCTTATAAGACGGAAGAACCCGTATCGGTCATGATAGCTCTCGGTTTCACCGGTTCTACGCCCGAAACCAAGGTGGCTTTGCGCATAGGTATCAAAGATGCCGACGGCAATCTGTATTATAACCCCGATTTTATAATGCTTGAAGGCAACGCGCTCAATTCTGTGGAAAAGACGTTCAATCTGAGTGCGGGCGACGAAATTTATCTGATATTCTCAAACGAAAACGGCGCCGTCGAGACCGCTCATCCCAGCGGAGACCTTTCCGTGGTGATCACAAAAGTTGCAGACAGTGAGCACGTTCTCACCAAGGTCGACGCAGTCGCTCCCACCTGCACTACGAGCGGAACGGCAGAATATTATACCTGCTCGCATTGCGACAAGATCTTTGCGGACGCAAACGCAAACAAAGAGACAGAATCGCCTGTCACGATCGACGCGCTCGGTCACGATACCGATGGCGTGAACTGGACGGCAGAAGGCGACGTACATTACAAAGCGTGCAGGCATTGCGGCGCGCACATTGATGAAGCGGCGCACAGCGGCGGAACGGCTTCCTGCGAAGCAAAGGCGGTCTGCGAGGTATGCGGCGCAGAGTACGGCGAATATGACGCGCACACTCTCGTCAAGACGGACAGAGTGGAGCCCACCTGCATTGAAAACGGCACGGAGGCGTACTGGACGTGCTCGGCATGCGGCAAACTGTTCTCGGACGAGAACGGAACGACCGAGATAGGTGAGCCTGTCGCAATTCCCGCTACGGGTAATCACGTTTACGGAGCAGACCTGGTGAAAGACGCGACGGGACATTGGTACGAATGCTCTGTCTGCGGAAATAAAAAAGATTTTGCGGAGCATACGCCCGACAAAGACGCTCCCACTGAGACCGAAGGAGTCGTTTGCACGGTATGCGATTATCAGATAGAGCCGGCGGCGGGTCACGAACATTCGCCCTCGGACGTATGGTCTGCCGACAATCAATATCACTGGCACGATTGCGGCGGCTGTTCTCAGCAGCTTGACAAGGCGGAGCACTTATACGACGTGCAGAAAGTATCCAACGAATATCTCGCAAGCGCGGCAACGTGCATGAACAAGGCGACCTATTACTACTCCTGCGAATGCGGAGCAAAGGGAAGCGAGACGTTTGAGTACGGAGAAGTCGCTGGTCACGTATTCGATCAGGAAGTTGCAGATCAGAAATACCTGGTCAGTGCGGCGACCTGCACCGCAAAGGCAGTCTATTATAAGTCCTGCGTATGCGGCGAGACGGGAACAGAGACCTTCGAGTACGGGGAATTTGCCGAGCATACGCTCGTCGGCGGACATAACGCGGACGTTCACTACGAAGAATGTTCCGTCTGCCACGCTAGATTCAACGAGAGTGCGCATGAATGGGACGGCGGCGTAGTCACGACCAAGCCCACGCTTACGACGGAGGGCGAAAAGACGTATACCTGTGCGTGCGGCGAAACAAAAGTTGAAAAACTTGCCGCTCAGGCGAGCTTTGCGGATGACTTCACTCTCGAGGAAGGGCAGCCCGGTCCGTGGAGTTACGGCAGTATAGATTATAAGTGGGAAGGGCAGGAAGACTTTACGTTCACTCAGGCGACCGCTAAAAACGAGGGCGACGACGGCTGGGCGGCTGAAGGCGTAGAGATAAAAGGCGGCTGGATCAATGCTAACAATATGATGGCTGTCGCTTATACCGTTGACAGCGACGTGACCGTCAAAGTAAATCTGACGTTTACGGGCGGAACCGCGGATACGAGACTGTCTCTCCGCACGGGCGTCAAGAATGTGGACGACGTGATTTACGGAAATCCCGCTTATTTCGACGGCGAAAAGCAGAGCAACGTCCTCAATTACGAAACGACGCTCGAACTCAAGGCGGGAGATACGGTATACTTCATATTGGGTAACGAAAACGGTGCAAATCCCGCTGCATACCCCAACGGAGGGCTCGATATCGTTCTGACGCAGGTGATCGGATAACGGTCGGAAATTTCCGCCGCGTGTGTAAATGCGCGGCGGGCAACTTGAAATGGAAAATATGGGAAGGACTAGAAAAAGCACGTTTTTGTCAGTCATAATTCTTGTTCTCGCAACGACGGTTGCGCTTCTCGGCGTTACCGCGCAGGGGGAAAAGACTTATGCCGCAGAAAACGGCGATTACGGAGAAAATTACAGGAATCAGCTTGCGTTTTCAGCACTAAGGGGTTGGAACAACGACCCGAACGGATTGCTGTACGTCGACGGCACGTATCATATGTACTATCAGTACAATTACGATCAGAGGAACGGTCAGACGTATAACGGCTGGGGCAATATGAGCTGGGGACACGCGACGAGTACCGATCTCGTGCATTGGACGGAACAGCCCGTTGCGATACCCGCGTATCAGACGGTGGGCGGACAATATTACGAGATGATGTTCTCGGGAAGCGCCGTTTACGATAAAAACAACACCAGCGGATTTTTCGACGCAAACGGAGGCAAAGGTATAGTTGCCATACTGACCCAGCCTCAGACTGCCGACCAGGGCGGCGCACAGAGACAGATACTGGCGTACAGCTATGACGGTCAGAATTTTACGATACACGGCGAGATTCTCGGCAGAGAGGACGACGGCGGTATGGGAGACAACGAATTCCGCGATCCCAAGGTGTTCTGGAGCGAGAAGCATTCCAAGTGGATTATGGCGGTTGGCGGCGGCCTTGTCAGAATGTATTCCTCCGACGATCTCAAAGAATGGAAATACCTGGGCAGCACGGGTTTCTGGGGCGAGTGTCCCGATCTGTCCGCATACGAGACCGACGACGGACTCAAGTACGTTCTCATCCTTTCGCCCGAGGACAAGAGTCAAAGCCACAATTTTAACGGAACAACGAGAAAAGACACTTTCTATCCCGCGGAATATTACGTCGTAGGTCATCTTGACGACAGCGGACTTTTCGTTGCCGAAGGAGAGATAAAGAGGCTGAGTTACGGCATTGACAGCTACGCGATGCAGACGTTCAACAACGCGCCCGAAGGCAAGGTTTACGGCATAAGCTGGTCGGCTAGTTGGAAGAGCGTGGGTCAGTACGAGGCGGTACGCGAAAATTACAACGGCGGCATGGCGATCGCGTGCGAGCTTAAACTCGTTAAAAACGACGAGGGTGATTATGTGCTCGAGCGCGTTCCCGTCGAGGCTTTCGACAGTCTCAGAGGAGATGCGATCGGGGAATATACGGGTACGGTCAGCGCAGAGACCGCGGCTTTGACCGACGTCAATGTCGATGTGTTCGATATGACGGCGACGCTCGATTTCAACGCGGGAGACGCGTCTTTCGCGCAACTCGAGATACGCGCGTCGGCTGCGGAAAAAACTGTGCTTCGCTACGACGTAGAGAGAGAAGAACTCGTGCTCGACCGTTCGCAGAGTTCTCTGATAGTAAAAGATACCGATTATTTTGCGTTCCCCGAACGAATACCCGTTAAACTCAAAGACGGAAAACTCGAGATCAGGGTGATAAGCGACAGGGCGTTCGTCAGCGTCTTCGCCAACGGGCAGAGCGCGTTTGCGGCGATATTCCCGCAGGCGGTCTCCGATGGTATGAAGCTGTATGCGGATGGCAACGTCGGAGCTGACGTGACAATTTACAGCCTATCGGGCATTTTCGGAGAAGTTTCGCCTTCTGAAAAGCTTATACAGAGTTCAAACAAGTTCGATCTTTCAGTCGGCGACAAGGTCGCGCTCGTAGTTTCGAATTACGCACCCTCTTTCGACGAAAACGCAGTTTCTTACGAAGTCGTTGAGGGCGGAGAATTCGTATCTCTCGAGAGCGGGAGCGGCATAGCGTTCGTCACCGCGCTCGGCAAGGGATACGCTAAGATCAAAGCGGAATACGGCGGTCAGACGCTTTATACCGACGTCTTCGTATATGCCGATGGCTACGTCGGCGATATTGAATACGGCGCAAAGCTGTTCGGCTTTACGAGACCCGACGACAACGGCATAGTGCTGTCTAGAGGCGACGGGGACGCGTTTATGTTTTCGGACGAGTCAGCCGACGAGTTCGTCTATTCTGCCGATCTGTCGGTAAACGACGGCGGTCAGGCGAGCGGACTCATGTTCGGCATAAGCGACAACCGCTATTATTATTTCGTCGCTACTGCGGATTTCAAGGACAACGTTATCAAAATATGGCGTTCCGACATCGGCGATCTTGCGAGAGTGTCTTATCCGTTCGGCGGCAGAAAGAATTGCCGTCTGACGCTGGAAGTCGTGGACGGAGTCGCCTATCTTACCGTTGATTCTGACAGCAACGCAGATCTGATATGCGCGCTCGACGGCTATGACGGAGGTATGCTAGGCTTCAATACCTACAAGGCGGACACTCTGATCAACAACGTAACGCTTGAAAGGAAAGTTTCGTCTGCTGTCTACGACAAGAGCGCGGACGTGATCTTCCCGATCGGCGAACGCGAAGTGGTCAAAGTCGTCAACGTCACGGACGGCAGTTACCGTCTGAAAGAGGGAGAATACGCCGTTGAGAACGGACAAGTCGTGCTCAGGTCAGACTACTTGAACACGCTCGCTTCGGGTACTGAATACGTATTCAGAGTCGTTGCTGCTGACAGAGATTTCGACTTCAAGGTATTGCCCTTGTTCGAGCAAGCGACGGCGAGCGCGGGAAAACCCGAGTTTTCTCCCGACGAACAGATAACCGTTGCCGTCAGCGGCGCCGCAAACGTCTACGCGGTCAGGATAGACGGCAAAACTGTGGACGACGAGCTGATCTCCGTACAGGACGGAGTCGTCACGGTATCCGCCGGTCTCGGACTGATAGAGGGTACCTATACCGCTACGCTTATCACCGACAACGGCAGGCCCGAAGTCAGGATAGTCGTCGCGCGTCCTTACGATGCGTCGGGCGAAGCGGAAGAGCCCGATTTTACGTTCTTTATTATCGACATAACTCTGTTTGCGATCTTTATAATCGCGTGTATAGCTTTGCCGATCGTCAAAAAGGCAAGAAAAAAGACTGAATAAGAGAGGAAATTATGAGCAAGAAAAAAGCTGTCGCAAGCGCAACCGAAACCGCGATAGAAGCGAACGGATTGCCGTTGAACAACAAAAGCAAGTGGGAAAGCTGGAAGGATAATTTCAAGAGGAGAGGCTGGATACTGCTGTTTATCCTGCCCGCGGTAATATACGTCCTGATATTCTGCTATATCCCGATGTACGGCATACTTGTCGCTTTTCAGGATTATATGCCCGGCGATCCGATAATAGGCGAGGGCACTCAGTGGGTAGGATGGGAAAATTTCAAGACGTTTTTCTCCAACCCCAATTTCCTGACTTATTTCAAGAACACGTTTTTGCTGTGTATCTTTGGATTTCTAGTCGGATTTCCGCTGCCGATAATCGTCGCGCTCCTTCTCAATTCGCTGAGATCGAAAAAGGCGAAGAAAGGTCTGCAGATATTGTACTACGCGCCGCACTTCATATCTCTGGTCGTAATGGTCGGTATGCTCGAACTGATATTCGGCTCTGACGGACTTATAGATCAGCTCAGCATTCAGGCGGGCGGCGACGTCAACGGATTGCAGCTGTTCTTAAAACCCGAAGCGTTCAGACCACTGTTCATATTCTCGGGCAACTGGCAGGACTTCGGGTGGTCGGCGATAATATACCTCGCGGCGCTTTCTGGCGTAGACCCGTCGTTGCACGAAGCTGCAAAAGTGGACGGAGCTTCCAGATTCAAGCGTATATTCAGCGTGGATCTTCCCGCGATCGCTCCGACGATAGTGATGCTGATGATACTTTCGGTCGGCAATCTTATGAACTGCGGTTACGAAAAAGTATTGCTTATGCAGACGGGCGGCAACCTCGAAACGAGTGAAATACTTTCGACTTACGTCTATACGTTCGGTCTTCTGGGCGGTCAGTACGGCGTAGGTACCGCGGCGGGTCTTTTTAACTCCGTCATCAACGTCGTGTTGCTTGTGATAGCAAACTTCACGTCGAAAAAGCTCGCCAACCAGAGCATGTGGTAAGAGGTGGAATATGAATGCACAGGAACTCAGGATCAACGCTAAAAAGAACAAAATAAAAGAAAGTAAAACCGATTATGTGTATTACGGGGTGTGCGCGTTCATACTCGCTCTTCTCGCGGTAGTGGTCATATATCCTCTGTACTATATCGTAATAGCGTCGATATCCGATCCCGACGCGGTCATGACGGGCAAGGTCTGGCTTTATCCCGTAGAACTGACTTTTTCGGGTTACGGACAGCTGTTCTACCGCGAGGATATATGGAGGAGCTATTTCAACACGATCGCCTATACTGTACTCGGTACGGCGTTCAATGTTGCGCTGACGATACCCGCAGGCTGGGCGCTGTCACGCGAATACCTGCCTTTCCGCAAGTTTATAATGCCTTTTCTGATAATAACGATGTTCTTCGGCGGCGGACTCGTACCTTACGTGATACTGTGCCGCTCTCTCGGGCTTTATCAGAATCCGCTTATCCTTATAATCGGCGGCGGCGTGAGCGTGTACAACGTATTTATGTGCAAATCCTTCTTCCAGTCCAACGTGCCGAAAGAGGTGCTCGAGGCGGGTATGATAGACGGAGCGGGTGAGATCAGGACGTTTTTCGATATAGTACTGCCCGTAGCCAAGTCGATCATAAGCGTCATGATACTTTTCTATGCGGTCGGACACTGGAACAACTATATCGACGCGTATATCTTCAGCATAGACGAAAGCTTTTATCCGTTGCAGACTCTGCTGAACGGGCTTCTCGACGCAAACTCGGGCGGAGAAGGAGAGGTCGTACTTGAACAGATGAGAGCGGCGACGCAGATAAAATTCACGTCGATAATAATAGCAACGATACCCATACTGATCATATATCCTATGATCGAAAAGCATTTCGGGCAGGGCGTGCTCGTCGGCTCGTTCAAATAAGCGCGGGAGAAAACGATGAAGAAACTGATAATCATCATAGTTGCCGTAGTCGTCTGGATAGCCTGCGTGATACCGTTTGCGATGGGCACGGTAAAGGTGAGCGAGGGCGATCACGATTTCGTGGTGCTTGCGGTAAAAGAGGACGTTGTCAAGGATTACAACACGATGCCTGTATTTGAAAAACTGGCAGACGAAACGGGGCTTGACGTGTACTGGACTTTCAACACGTCCATGCAGTATTCCAACAACCCAGACCCCGTGGGCATAAACGGCATAGATGCGATATACCATTCGGGGTTCTCCAACCTCAAACTGTACGATTACGGCAGGAGGGGCAGGATAATCGCGATCGACGAATATCTTGACAGCATGCCCAATTTCAAGAAGATACTCGAAGACCGTCCCGATATTGCAGAGGCGCTCAAATCTCCCGACGGGCACATCTATTCTTTGCCGAGAGTTGAGGAAATGGGACTCAAAGCATATCCCAACATCCTGTTCATCAACAAGTCGTGGATCGAAAAACTGATCGACAACGGGCAGATGCCCTCCTCGGTAAAACTGTCCAAAGAAGATCTGACAGACGGTCTCGACCTCAGTCGCGACGAGTTCAAGGCGATAATTCAGAAGTTCAACGAGCTTGATATGGACGGCGACGGAAGCACCACCAACGAAGTGCCTCTCGCGTTCGTCAGCGGCAACTGGCAGGGCAACGAGTCCGATTTCATCGCGTCTTTCGGTGTCCCCGAAAACAAAGAGCACAAGACGATAGTCAACGACAAAGTCGTGTTCACTATAGAAGATGAAAACTGGTTCAGAGCTATATCTGAGATGAACGAGTGGTTCAGAGAAGGTCTGATACGCTCCACTTCTTTCACTCAGAGTCAGGACAGCTTCCTCGCCAACGGTCAGGACGGCAGATACGGCGCGTTCTACTGGTGGGAGAAGGAGACGGTCGTAGCAAATCCCGACGATTACATCATTGTGCAACCGCTCAAGGATGACGACGGCAACCGTTACGTCGGCGTAAGCAACGAATTGGAGATAGAAAAAGGCGAATGCGTGATACTGAGAACCTGCGAAGACCCCAAGGAACTTCTCGGATACTTCGACAAGTTCTTCGAGCCCGACTATTCGGCGCAGCTCAACTACGGCTCTATCGAGTCGGGCGCTTTTCTCAGAGAAAAGGTGGACAGCAAGCTGATCCCCAACGACGATCACGGCGAGCAGAGCGCGGACGACTTCCGTATGAAGAATGCGCCTTACGGGGTAGTATATCTGACCAAGAACGAATGGGAGAACAACGTGCAGATGGAATCGCGTGCGGTACTCAGGCTCGAGAGATTGGAGCTTTACGTAAAGCCTTATTCGTATGAAGGTGCGCGCGGAATACCAAATCTGAATTATACAGAGCAGGAACTCAAGGACCTCAACGCCCACGAGTCGTCGCTCGGGAACAACATCACCAAGTGGATGACCGATGCGATCATAGGTTCAAGCGCTCCGACAAGGGAATCGTGGCAGAGTTTTCTCAGCGAAAACAAGACCGCGATCGAGCAGATAAAAGCTATAAATCAGGCAGCTTACGATCGCTATCTGAAGGCGTTGCAGGCAGAGGAAAGTCAATGAGAGGATTGCAAAGGCTGGGAGAATATCTGTGGGAATTTTTCGTCGTTACCGCGATCGCGGCGGTGTCGGCGGTGACGGTATTGCCGTTTTTCCCCGTGACGGTCGGGCTTGCCGATTATTTCGGCAAAGACTTTGAGACGCGCGCCTTCAAGGATATTTTTTCCGCCATTGCCAAAAACGCGAAAATTATAGCGGCATATACGCTTTTTCAGCTCGTCGCCATAGTTTTCCCGGCATTGAACGTGTTCTTTTTCAATACGCACTCCGAAGCGTCCAACGCGATAGTGCTCGGAATAAGCTATGCGGTGCTCGCGATAGGCTGTCTGTTCGCGATAACGGCGCCGACGGTGATAGCCAATATGAACGTTACGTTTTTTCAGCTTCTCAAAAATTGTCTTATACTTTTTTCGGGCGGCTGGGCAAACGGGATACTTGCGGCGATATGCGTCGCCGGCGTTGCAGCTCTGGTGATCTTCTATCCCTATGTCGTGGTGTTGACGCTGTACGCACTGCCTCTTACGGTGACCAAACTCATGAGAGAAAACTTTCTCAGACTCAAAGCAAAAGCTCTCGGCACGTCGGTGTACGAATTGAAACAAAGAGAGAAAAGAGACGATTATCTCGACGAATACGGTAAAATAAAAAGAAATCCGCAGAACGGGCGGAACGGAGAAGACGACAATGAAGAAAAACACAATTAAAATCGTGATAGTTATCACGGTTGTGGCATTGTTGCTCGCGTTCGTATTGATCGGTTGCGACGAGGAGACGGTAAACGCTGCGCCGCAAGTGGACGGAGCGCACGATTTCGACTGCATCGTCGATACCCCCGTGGATATTCTCGACGGAGTAGCTGCGCTCGACGACGAGGACGGAGACATCACTCCCGACATGGCGATCACGATTACCCCCGAGGCGGAGTTAAGGGACAACGGATATGCCGTTTTCCCCGAAGAAGGCAATTACCGCGTTACCTATACCGCAACGGACAGCACGGGCAGAAGTACGAGCGAAAGCGTTATCGTAAGCGCTGTCGAAAGAGAACTCTATATGGATTTCAGCGAGGTCAGCGGGTTTAAATGCACGACGTCGGGCGGCGCGGCTCTGACAGATAACGGTATGTACGACGGCGTTTACCGCATAAAGGCGAGCGGAGCGGAGATTGCCGAGGACGTCAGTCTCAGCAGAGATTTTACGCTCACCGGCGGTGAAGAATACAGATTTTCTTACCGCTATTACAGCAACAAGGCCGGCAGGGTCAACATACTTGCCGACGGTGTCGCGTTTGCGGTAAAAGAGATATTCAAGGGTGAAAACGTCCTCGAATTCTCATACGTGCCCTTAAACAAAGGTGAGAGCGCGGAGGTCGAAATATCCGTGCTTCTCGGCGCGCTTGAAGAATTCGAGTTCTATCTGCTCGGCGCGGAGTATACGTTTGCGCAGAACATAGACGGAGAGATTTTGCAGAACTTTTCTCTGGCGGGCAGAGTTCACGGCAGATTCGACGGGACGAACGGCAACGCGTGGGTTTCCGAAGACGGAAAGGCGGCGACTCTCGAAGTCACTTCGGCTCACGACGTCGATATATGGCGCGGAGGTATGTTCATCGATACGGGTCTCACGGTTTCCGCGGGCGTAGAATATACCGTGTCGTACACGATCGTCAGCAGCGAGGCAAAGCCGTTCGAGGTTATCCTGAAAAGAGATCAATGGGGTGAGAACAGGTATGACACTTTCGCTATAAGCGACGCGACTACAGCAAGCCGCGTGTCGCGCACGTTTATTCCCGATGCCGACAATGCGGGCGCTTTCTGGATATACGTGCAGTCGGGCAATGAAGTCAACAACATAACGATTTCCGATCTCAGCGTGGTCGCGAAATCGGACGGCAACAAGACGGAAGTCATCACGCTCAAGGATTTCGTATCCAAGCAGGCAGACGGCTATCAGGGGGAATTGCATACGTTCGGCGGAAGCTTTACGTACACGATCCCGTCGTTCGCTCCGACCGACTGGCAGCAGCAGGTGATCGGACCCGAGTTTTACGTCGGCGGCAGCGGCGAAAATTACGTCGTTACGTTCAAAGCCAAGGCGAGCAAACCCGTCGTCACCATTTTCGCTGCAGTCTTATACGGCGGCTGGGATCCCACATGGGTATGGTCGAGATTTACTATCACGGAAGACGAGCAGGTGTACACTTTCTTCTGCAATTCCGTGGGCGGCAACAGACTCAACAATTTCGTCTGGCAATTCGGTTCTCAGGCGAACCAGGCGTATAACGACGTAAAGATAGAAATAAGCGACGTAAAAATTTCATATAAGGACGCAACTTTGGACTGACAACTATGAAGACATTGAAAGAGATAAACGCGTATATCAAAGAAAACAAGGCGGGCATCGATCCCCGTTTCAGACAAAGATATCACATGATGCCGCCGATCGGCTGGATGAACGACCCCAACGGGCTGTGTGTTTACGGCGGGAAATATCATCTTTTTTATCAGTACAATCCTTATGACGTAAAGCCCGGCGTGATGCTGTGGGGACACTTTACGTCAGAAGACCTGATAAAATACGTCGACGAGGACGTCGCGATCGTTCCCGACGCAGAACACGACAGCATATTCTCGGGCGGAGCGATAGAAACCGATAACGGACTGTGCGCTGTGTTTACTCTGCATCACGAGAGTGCGTTCGTCAAAAGAGAGGAAACGTACGTCGCGTATTCGCAGGACGGCGTGACGTTCGGTGAAAAGAATAAGGCTTTCGACAACGCGAAGCTTCCGGGATATATAAGCCGCACAGATTTCCGCGACCCCTATCCGGTAAAGAGAAACGGCGAATATTTCGTGTTCCTCGGCGGCAAGGACAAGAGGAGCGATAGCGGCGTGATAATCGTGCTCGGAGGCAAAGACCTTTCTCAACTTGAGTACAGGTTCACGATAGGACCGTTTTACGAGCTTGGAGATATGGGCGAGTGTCCTTCTCTGTGCAGAGTGGGCGACAAGGACGTTTTCGTAGTGTCGGGTTGCAACGTAAAAGAGCGCGGCAACGATTTTAAAAACGTCAATTCAAGCGTTTTTATTGTGGGCAACGTCGATTTCGAAATGGGTGAAATGAAGGTCGATCTGATAAAAGAGATAGACAAAGGCGACTGCTTCTATGCGCCGCAGTTCGTAAACGGCGCGGTAAAACCCGTGATGATCGGCTGGCAGGAGATGTGGGGAAAACCATATCCCACGCAGAACGACAGAGACGGCTGGGTGGGCGCGTTCACGATACCGCGCGAGCTCTCGATGAGAGACGGAGACGTGTTCCAGGCTCCCGTGAGCGAGCTTGACAGATACTGTTCTCCTTACGTCGGAGACGGAGCGCCGTGTTGCGCGCGTCTAAAGCTCAGGCTGACGGGAGACGGGAAAGTTACGTTCAGAGGAAAGGACGGAGAGTTTTCGATCGGCAGTGCGGCCGGTCACATATATCTCGACACCACGCTTTCCAACAATATGAACGGATGCGTAAGAAAAACAAACGGCAGATACGGCGATTGCGAAGTACTTGCGCTCATCGACGTATCCGGTGTCGAAATATTCGTTGACGGTGGAAGAGAAACCGTCAGCAGCAGAATTTACATAGACGGCGGATTGTCGCTTGAAACTGTCGGCAAAGCGGATATATCCGTCGTAGAAAAGGTGGGCGTATGAGGATCAGAAAATTAATCGCGGTCGCATTGGCGGCTCTGGCGCTCTGCATGACGTTCGTCGCGTGCGACGACAAGGAAACCGGGAAGGACATGACTGCATCGGCATTTCCCGTCTCGTCGTATAACGATACGGTCGAGGTGACGATGGGCGACGTTATGCCGTTTTACGACGACGGCGTCATGAACATCTACCATCTGCAGAACAGCAGGGGTTCTCTCAGCACTTATTATCATCCGATATCGAGGCTGACGACTACGGATTTTCTGCATTATACCGATGAAGGGATAGCGATCCCGTTCGAAGAAAAATACAATTCTCCCGACGCGGCGATAGGTACGGGATCTTTTATCAAGGACGAAAAGGGAGTATATCATTGCTTCTATACCGGGCATAACGCAGAGCAGAACACGGGACTTCCTTATTTCGAAGTGGTAAGGCACGCGGTCAGCAATGATCAGAAAGTGTGGACCAAGATCGAAGATTTCAATCTTTACGGTTACAGCAACGACTTCAGAGATCCTTACGTTTATTACGACTCGTACGACGGGTGCTATTATATGCTCGTTACGACCAACGAGGGAGGCAGGGGCGTGATCAAGAGATATTCGTCTGTTACTCTCGACGCGACCGACGAGGAGTGGACAGACCGCGGGGTATTCTTCGCAAACGACGAAGGCTCGTACAATATGGAGTGTCCGTCATATGTTGAGTACAACGGCTATTGGTATCTTGCTTACAGCGAACAGGGTGAGAACAGAGTAACTCATTACAGATACCGCACCGAGAGGAACGGAGATTGGAAAAAATTCGAACGCGACAGCATAGACGCCAGCGGTTTTTATGCAGGCAGGCTTGAAAAGGCGGGAAATGAGCTGTACGCGTTCGCATGGTGCGCGACGTTGACCGGCGGAGCGGTCGGCGAGTTCGACTGGGGCGGCAATCTCGTAACGCATCGGATATTGCAGAAATCGAACGGAGAACTTTGCGCCGTGCTCGTTTCCGGCATAGAAGAAGACGTGAACACTGAGAAAGAGTATGCGTTTGCGGACGGCGACGAGGCGGGCGACGTGGTGTTCGACGGTTCGGGCTTCGCTTCAAAAGCGGTTTTCGAGATCCCTGAAGGCGTAAGCAGAATGAGTTTTGAAGTTACACCGAACGGCTACGACGGCAATTTCGGGTTGACTTTCGGTCTGAGAAAAGGTCTCAACGACAGGCTGGGAGAAGCTGTGGTGGCGTTCGATCCCGCAAATAACAGCCTGACGTGTTACAACGACGTCTCAAGCATTGTCCGCTACGGCGATCAACTCGCCAACGTGGATTTCATTTATATGAAAGGCAAAACATACTCTGTCGACGTGCTGATAGACGGAGAGGTGCTGACGGTTTACTTTGACGACACCGTCGCCGTCACGGCTCGTTTCGTGAATATGGAAGACAATTATTTCGCGTTCTACTCCAACGGCGTAAACGTAAAATTCGGAGGTATAATGTTTTATGAGTAAAATTTATTGCATAGGAGAATTGCTGATAGATTTTCAGTCCGAGGGCAACGGCTCGCTGAAAGAAACCGAAAGGTTTGTAAAAAAAGCGGGCGGCGCTCCCGCCAACGTCTGCGCTCAGGCTAAAAAACTGGGTTGCGACGCAGTTTACCTGACCAAGGTCGGAGCCGACGGATTCGGCGACTTCCTCGTTGAAACTCTCGAAAAAGAGGGCGTCGACGTCTCTTATATCGGAAGAAGCGCAGATCTCAACACTTCTCTCGCGTTCGTAAGTATATGTGAGAACGGCGAGAGGGATTTCAGCTTTTACCGCACTATGACCGCCGATCTTTACATAGAGCCCGCCGACTTCGCCGACGTTGAGTTTTCAGAAGGCGACGTGCTGGAGTTCGGCAGCGTAGCGCTCGCTACGGATACTGCGAGAGAGACTCACAGATGTCTGATAGAAAAGGCAGCAAGGGTAGGAGCGCTGATCTGTTTCGATCCCAATCTCAGATTCAACCTCTGGAAGGATCCCGAGGAGCTGAAAAAGATCGTCAAAGAATTTGCCGGGTATGCCGACGTTATCAAGGTGGGCAAAGATGAGCTTGAATTTATTGTCGGAGATTCAACCGACTGCGAAAAAGCGCTTTTTGGCGGTCGTCTCAAGGTGCTTGCCGTAACGGACGGGAGCAAGGGAGCAGAGGTGATACTTGCAGACGGGCGCAGGTTTGAATGCACGGGATACAAGGTCAAAGCCGTGGATACGACGGGTGCGGGAGACTCGTTCTTCGGCGCGCTGATAGCCGGACTTTTCAAGGCGGGTGCGAAACCCGAAAATCTGCTTGAAGATACGATTGATTATGGCAAAATACTCGATTTTGCCTGCAAATGCGGTGCGTATACCACTACCGGTTACGGCGCGATCCCCTCGATGGGAAACAGAGAAACTGTAGATAAGGCGGTAAGATGATATGGCAACTGTTCAACTTGTAAACGTAAATAAAGTATACGACGGCGGCGTTCACGCCGTACACGATTTTTCGATCGACATCGAGGACAAAGAGTTCATCGTTTTCGTCGGTCCGTCCGGATGCGGCAAGTCCACGACGCTGCGAATGATAGCAGGTCTCGAGGAGATATCTTACGGGGAGTTGTATATCGACGGCAAACTGATGAACAGCGCTGCGCCAAAAGACAGAGACATAGCGATGGTGTTCCAGTCTTACGCGCTATATCCGCAGATGACGGTTTACGACAATATGGCGTATGCGCTGAAACTCAGGAAAGTTCCCAAACAGGAGATAGATTCGAGGGTTAGAGCGGCGGCTGACATACTTAAACTCACCCCGTATCTCAACAGGAAGCCGCGCGCATTGTCGGGCGGTCAGAGACAGAGAGTCGCGCTTGGCAGAGCGATCGTGCGCCGTCCCAAGGTGTTCCTTATGGACGAGCCCCTTTCCAACCTCGACGCAAAACTCAGAGTAGCGATGAGAAGTGAGATCGTCAGAATCCACAAAGAAGTGGAAGCGACGACAATTTACGTCACGCACGACCAGATCGAGGCAATGACGATGGCGTCACGCATTGTCGTCATGAAAAACGGGTTTATCCAGCAGATCGGCGAGCCGAACGAGGTATACAGCCATCCGGCAAATATGTTCGTGGCGGGATTCATAGGCACTCCCGCAATGAATTTTCTGCACGGTAAATCGGAAAAAGGGTTTTTCTGTATTGACGGTACTGACGAAAAAATCAGACTGACCGAGGAACAGCAAAAACTTCTCGCCGCCTACGAAAACAAGAGGATAGTTTATGGTATCCGTCCGGAAAATCTTATATACGAAGAGGACGAGAGATTTGCAGATTTCAAGGATATGTCTTTTTCAATGAAATGCAATATAGTCGAAAGACTCGGCGATACCGTCAACGTGCACGGAACGGTAAAAGACAACGATGTGATTATAAAAATGAACAGCAAATTCGGTGTTGACGGAAAAACCGAGATAAGAGTCGCCGCCGACAGCGCATATGCGCGCTTCTTCAACGAAAGCACTACAAATGCGATCACACCCGGGCACAATGCCTATGAGGAAGCCCCGGTAGCTGTATCTCCCGACGAGGAAAAGGTTGTGATCGTCAAAACCGAACCCAAAGGATTTTTGTCAAAACTGACAGACGCCATAAAAAGCAGATTTAAAAAGTAACATACCAACCCAAAATAAAAAAGCCCGTGGGAACGCATTTTCGCGGGCTTTTTGCACTTAAATGCAATGCGTCATTCACATGACGATTATAAAAATCTGACGGAGCCGGCTGGCTTGCCACGGGAGTTTCGCCATGCGACGAAAACCGCGGCATCGCAACGGTATCGGTACCGCCGCGCCGACCCCGTTATAAATAACGGGGTCGACGACCACTTATCCCACAAAAAAAGAAACCAAAACCGACAGTTTCGATTTTGGTTTCTTTTGGTGGAGCGTATTTACACAAAGTCGAATAGTTTAGATCGTAATTTTAATTTGTTTGGCAATAAATTGTCTATGCAAAACTTATTATATTAAGTAATTATGCTGAAGCGCAAAATATCAAGTATTAATGGGTGAAGTTGAAGTGGATTGTAAAGCGTACATTTCATCGCTAAGACAAAATAAACAACCTATAAGGAGATTGAAAAGCTCTGCTCAAATTAAAGAAAATCATAATACGAATTTATCTAGTCCAATATATTATGCACATGTAGATGATGCTATTTATGATTTAAAGTACATAAATTCAAAATGGCAATTAGGAAATAAGAGATTAATAACAAATACAATGCCAAATAATCAGTCTAATATCATAGTTGTACTTGAAAGCCCACATATTGACGAATTTGATTCTAAAGGTAAAGGGTTGTTGCCATTGCAAAACGATAAGTTTTTTATAAATAAATTCTATCAGGCATTTTCAACGAGCAAAAATTTGAGTACAGCAAACACATTAAATACAACTCAATCCTACTCAGTTTATTTAATAAATGCGATTCAATATCAATGTAGTTTAGGCTTGCCTACCGAATACTACCGAGATTAAATATTTTTATATTATTGGGAAACTAAGTATTTAGATTTTGAGAGACGCTTAATTAATTTATTGAACAAAAATACTATAGCAATAATTAATTTGTGCACAAAAGGAAAACATTCGAAATGCACAAAAATTTATAATTATCATAAAAACAGTATAGATGGTATGGGAATTAAGTGTGAAAAAATTTATGAAAAAGCTTGACGTTAACTTTCAATATGGAAGTCAATCTACAGATTTGTAAAATTTGGTGGAAATTTCTATAAAAAATGTTTTAAAAAATAATTCTTTGTCAATTCCGTATACGACAGGCATACATCCTGCTGCCTGGTATTTGTCGAATAAAAAGCTTATAAAATAATTAAATTCTGTAAAACAAAGCATGGCATTAGAATTATTTTTTATAATACACCTTTACAAATTTGGCACCGTGGCGTGTGCTTGGCATAGACAAGTGCGGCGTCGCTGCGCTCCGCCGCAGCCAAGCACACGTATGCGCCGCAAGCGGCGCAACAAAAGAAAGGCGCGGCGGAGCGGAGCCGCCCCGGCTTGACCGCCTAAGGATCGGCTGCCGCATGCCGCCTTGCGGACTTTCTTATTCTGTTACTTGTCGCGTTTGCGGCAGGTCCATGGCGTGATTTGTTTGACTGTCGGCAGAGGTTTAAAAGCGTGCCGATTTTTGTTATTTGGCGATTAGACGTGCGCTTGTCTTTGATACAAGTAGTCAAGCGATTTTTATGAGGATCGCTTTTTTGGTTTGACGTTGTAAAAATTTTTTGCGTTTTACGGAAATGGGGCAAGAATCCTGCCCCAATTTTTTATATGATGTGGAAAACCAAGCGGCAAGAAAGGTAAAATCTCAAAGAAGTTTTAGTGGGGAAATAAATTTATCCACCGCCTTTTATTGAGAGGGCAACCGCCGCAAAAAGGAGACACAATGAAGAACATCGATCTTGAAGTCATAATTCGAGGAACGCCGAAAGACGCTTTGGCTCAAGACGAAGCGCAGGCGTTTTTCGGAATTTTACTGGAGAGAATCGTAAAATTGGCGGCGGAAGAAAACGAATGACAAGATGTTTTGTCTTTCGCGCGGAGAGCGTAAACGAAAACGCCTCTCCCGTCAAGGGTAAAGTGCATTGCCTGGCAACCCTTGACGGGCTCGGGAAGACGGACAGGGAATAAGAAAACATTGCGTTTCCGTTTGGTCCGCTCCCGTCGAAAGACAGAAAACAAACCGAAAAGGAGGTAATATCAATGAAAACTGCTGTGATATATGCGAGATATTCCAGCGCAAGTCAAACAGAACAGTCCATCGAAGGACAGCTGCATGTGTGCAATCAATTTGCCAAAGCCAACGATCTCATCGTGGTGGACACATACATAGACCGCGCAATGACGGGGACAAACGACAATCGCGCGGCTTTTCAACGAATGCTTGCGGATAGCGCGAGCGCGACTTGGGAAGTGGTGCTTGTCTACGCGATAGACAGATTCGGCAGGAATTCCGTGGAAGTTGCGCTCAACAAGCAGAGATTGAAGAGCAACAATAAGATCTTGATATCCGCCACCCAAAGGACGTCCGAAAACTTGGACGGCACGAAAAACTTGGACGGCATCTTGCTCGAAAACGTTTATATCGGAATTGCGGAATATTATTCGGCGGAGCTTTCGCAAAAGATACGCAGAGGCTTGAAAGAGAGTCGCAGCAAGGGATTGTTTTGCGGAGGTAAAGTTCCGTTCGGATACAAAGTCGTGGACAGACGATTTCGGATAGACAAAGACGACGCGGAAGTAGTCAAGTATATCTTCGAACGCTATCATGCCGGGGTGTATGTGTCGGATATCGTAAAGACGCTCAACGACAAGGGCTTGACCAATCGAGGCAAGAAGTTTACGAGCAATATGGTATACGGGATCTTGCGAAACGAAAGATATACCGGCAGCTGTGAGATCGCGGGAGAAAGATACGACAATATCTTCCCGAAGATAGTCGACGCAAAACTGTTCGAGGCAGCTCGCGCCAAGATAGAGAAAAACAGTCTCGGCTCGCGCAGCGTTCAGGCAGTATACCTGCTTCGAAACAAAGTGAAGTGCGGATATTGCGGAAGACCCATAAGCGCGGAGACCGGCACGTCGTGCAAAGGAAATGTGATGAGATATTACAAGTGCCTCGGAGTCAAGAAAGATCATAACGGTTGTCCGAGCGTCCCTTTGAGAAAAGATTATCTCGAAAATATCGTCACCGAATGCGTTATATCCGAAATGAGCAAGCCGGAAGTGCTGGACAGACTTGTAAAAACGTTGCTTCAAGTGCAGGACAGGCAGACCAAAGAAAACACGGCGTTGAGCTTGCTTATCAAGGAGAGAAAGAAAACGCAAACAGCGCTCGACAATATAGTATCCGCCATAGAGCGCGGAATAATATCCGAAACGACCAATAAACGGTTGCACGAACTCGAAACCAAGCTACGTGAATGTGAAGAAATGATAGCGATAGAGAAAAGCCGAGAAAAGATAAAGCTTACCGAATACGAAATACGACGATATTACGCTTTGGCGCTCAAGCAGGAAATCGCTTTGGCGATCAACTTCCTCGTAAAAGAGATAATAGTCTTCAAAGACAAAATAGAAATAATATTCAACAGCCCTTTGAATGGTCCCGACGAAAATCGGGATCATTGTTTTTATGAACAGTTTCGATATATCTCCGTTACGGCGTTTGCCCAATATCAGACAGACAAAAGAGCTATCCTTGTCAAGATGAGCGTATGATCCGAAATTTGCCCTTTCGCTTTGGCATTTTCGCACAGGCGTTGCGGAAGTAAACGGAAAAACATTTGCTTACGATACGCATTTAGCAACTATGATGCAAATATTTTTTGAGCCCGTTGACTTCCGGCAAAGACATCAAGGCGGTGGCGATTTATTCCGCCTGTGCAAAGTTGCCTGCGCCGAAAAGGCAAAATACAATTTCGGAGGTTGACCAAATGAAAAAGATGAAATGCAGCAAAAAGCACACTCTCGGTGACGTAGAATTCTTCGATGTCACGATAACCGAGAAAAACCTCTTGCTTATCAGCGAAAAGATAGCTTTGAGGGCGTTAAAAACGGCAAGAGCATATTCTTGCGGTAAATTGGACAAATTGTTCAATTGTCTGCGATACGATATCTACCATCCCCACAACGATCCCGATCATATCTTCTCGGACGGCTACGATATCGTGCAATCGGTAGCGATGTTCTTATGCCCGCATATAGGCAAAACATTGGCAAGTCCGCTTTGCAAGGATAAATACGGAAATGAGATAAGCCTCGGAAAGGCAGGTTTCAGGTGCGCAGACAGATATATCCTCAAACATTTCCGAACGGAAAACAGCTATATAGCAAGGCTCGATGATTGCGTAAAATACGAATATCATATCGAAGCAATCGACGACATGGACGCTAAACAGGCCAAGGCAGAGGATATAACGCGCCAAATGCGGCTCACAAAAGGCGAAAAGCAAGTGCTCGACTGCTATCTTGCCGGAATGACCTATTGCAGTATAGCGCGTAATTTGTGCGTTGACAATACAACGGTGTGGCGCAGACGGCAAAACATGCAAAAGAAATATCTTGCCATAGCGTCTCATTGACCACAAAAACGCGCAATAAAAAAGTAACCAAAATTGACTTGTTCAATTTTGGTTACGATTGGTGGAACAACACATAAAAAACTCGATTTTGCGGATAAAGAATTATCCCGGCAGTCTTCGGGGGAAGAGCCGTCGGGATCGGATGGGTTTGTCTGGGTGATGAAGTTGTAGTGGATTTCGATTTTGTTGTCGAACAGCACGACTTTACGGATTGCGGTGTCGATAATGAATTGCGGGTCTTTTTCGGGAAGAGCGGACAGGAAGTCGACTATAGCGTCTTTGGTTATCAAGTTATCTTCCTTTGACTCTTCTTCGAGAATTTTTCTGTCGAGTTCGTCGATGGCGTCTTCGAGTTCAAGCATACGATTTTTCGTGGTGGAAGTTGCCAGCCCTTCTTCTACGGCTTTTAGCAAGTTTGCAAGGGCTTTTTGTTTTTGGGTTCTATCATCTTTGAGGAGATTGATAATAGATTTATCCCGCATTTGTTTGCGTAGGATCTCAAAGACCGAACTTGCTATACGATCTATTTGTTCTGAAGAGTGGAATAGGTCTTTCGAGGCGCGTATCACCAAGTTTTCGATATCGTCTTTTCGAACGGATTTTTTGCGACAGCCGTTGCGGTCTTTCTTTCGACTTGCGCATTTATAATAGTAATTGACATTTCCCGTAGACGAAGTGCCGCTTTCACCATTCATCTTTGCGCCGCAATTTCCACAAAACAGTTTTCCTTTCAAAAGATATGTCGTGTTTCGGCTGTGAGAACCGATTTTGTTTTTAGCGAGCATTGTTTGGACGGCATAGAATGTCGATTCCGGAATGAATGGCGGGAATGTGTTAGTATACATTGTGCCGTTGTGAAAATAGATTCCGATGTATCGTGTGTTTCGCAAGATGTGGTATATCGTATTCATAGTGAAAGGTTTACCGCGATGGCTGAGCCCTTTATGATGCAGCATATCTATTATCTCTCGCGCAATTTTTCCCGAGACATATTGATCGAAGATGAGTTTTACCGCTCCCGCCTCGTTTTCTTCTATGACTACTTTTTTGTCTATGACTTTGAAGCCATAAGCGATTCCACCGCCGACAAAGTTGCCTTTTTCTCTGCTTTCGTGCTGGCCGCGTTTGATTTTTTGAGATAATTCCGCAGAGTAATATTCGGCAATGCCGATCATGACGTTTTCGAGGATTATGCCGTCCAGATTTTGCGAACCGTCTATATTTTGAGACGTGCGCTGTGTGGCAGAGATCAGGATTTTGCCGTTTTTCTTCAATCGTTGCTTATTGATGGCGATCTCGATGGAATTTCTTCCGAATCTATCGAGAGCGTAGACCAAAACGATATCCCATTCTTTGGTTGTATCGCTGTCGGATAGCATGCGTTGGAATTCCGCTCTGTGGTCATTGGTTCCGGTCATGGCGCGATCGATATAAGTGCCGACGATCTTCAGACCATTGCGTTGAGCGAAATCGTTGCAAACGCGCAATTGTCCGTCTATCGATTGCTCCGATTGACGTTCGCTTGAATATCTTGCATAAATGATTGCTGTTTTCATAAGCACCTCCTTGTTTTTGGATGAGTATAGCAAATCGAAAGGGGGAAAAGACAGGAACGGAAGAGAGGGAAAAGGGTTAAAATATTCCAACTACCCCCAACTCCGAGCGTAGCGGAGAGTGAGAGAACCGAAACGGTCTTTGTGCCTTTCAGCGACATTCTCGGGGACGGGCGGACGAGATATGTCAGAGGTATTCCCTTAGACAGGGGCACGCGAGCACGGGGCGGTTGTTTGTTAAAAATTTCGGCAAAGCGATCACGTGTTTTTGACGGAACTCAAAGCCCGTTCGACCTTATCAAGAGAAAGGCTCAAAGTTTTGGTATTTTCGCTCTTTATCCACCGCATACCCATTCTGCAACCACCCTGTACCCATTGTAATCTTGCTTTTTACCACCGTGCGCCCACTATAGACCCATTGGACAAAAGTCTGTCATGCGGCTATGATAAAAGGGCAAAGTAAGCCGAAAGGCGCCTATACACGGTGAAATGCTTGCCGATAGTTGAAATAATCCAGCGGAAGTAGTCAAAGACGAAAAACCGGGTGACCGTGGCTATCGGGCGACGAGGATGAAAGTCTTTTGTCGTCCGTGCCGCGGTTTTGTTTTGCAAAAAACAAACCGGAGGTGAACAATATGACTCTCAAAGAAGTGAGAAACGAACTCAAAACGATACGTCTTTATTACTCGGACAAGAAGCGATTCGATGAGGCGTTCAAATTATTGCCGCATATGGCGGAGAGGTTAGCAAAGCTGTATGCGGAAGCGATAAGCGGAGCGCCGCTCGATCTGTATCGGATCTATTACAAGCTGCATGTATGCGGTCTAACGCAAGAGGTGTGTGCGGAGGAAATGGGGTTCAGCACGGAGTATATCCGCAGCAAGAACAGACAGCTCATCGAGTATTTGTTAGAGAGATTCCAGACGTGCGGAAAAGAGTGACAGATGCGTTTTAATAGACACAGATACCCAAAAATCAAAACAAGGAGGTGGCAGGATTGGAAGAGATAGAGGTCAAAGACGCTCCTCTCGGAATAAAGGTCTATGTCAACGGGAAACCCGATGCGGACAATATGACCGATGAGGAATATGACATCTTCATCTCTTCTTTGGCTCAAAGGATGAACGAATATTTTGAGAAAGGAAAGTAAGGCGTGGCATTGTCTTTTGCCAGGACGGAGGAGACGGATATGTCGGCAAGGGAGTTCATCGCCCAAGAAGAGGCGAAAAAGCAAAGTGATTCTAAGGAGGTAAAAATGCCATACAAAAAAGTAAAAGTATATTCGGACGGAAGTCATTACATAGGGATACCGCACACAACGAATGCGGCTGCGGCAAAGCGAAGACAAGTCCCCGAGGAAGAGATCTCCGTTCTCGAAGAAAGTAAAGGAGAGAATATTGCAAAAGAGGTCGCTTGCGAGGATGCGGAGACTCTTTCGCAAGAGCAAAAGCCGCAAGAGCCGAGACGCATGACGCGTAAAGGAATGTTCGAGGACCTTTATGCCGCAACCGCAAAGATGCGTGCGGAAGACCGCAGAAGGCATATCGTTCGAGAGATGAGGCGGTATTTTAAGACGGAAAACGAGTGCGATGAATATGTCGGACGCAACCTTGAAAGGAAGAAAAGGAACATGATCTGTCGCAAAGTCAGATTGTGGCGCAAGATAAACCAACAGCAGTTCAACTTCTTCGTGACGTTTACATACTCGGACGCGTTGCATACGGAAGAGAGTTTTCGCAAAACCCTCAAAACATGCTTGCAGCATTTCAGTTCGCGCAAAGGTTGGAGATATATAGGCGTATGGGAACGCTCGCCCGAAAAGAAGCGGCTGCATTTTCACGGCATCTTTCATATCCCCGATGGAGCATTGCCGGGCAATAATGTCGAGGTGCGCGATTATGATACGCGAGCAAAGGAGATGAGGATCACTTTGCAAAATGACTTTTTCGGCAAGAAATTCGGACGCAATGACTTTAAGCCTGTGCAAGCCGACGACCTGCCGCATGCGGTAAAATATTTGACCAAATACATAGAAAAGACGGGCGAAAAACTCGTCTACTCCCGCGGTTTGTATCAATATTTCGTGACGGACGTAATGGACGATGATATTATATGCCCGTATGGACTTGAAGACAGAAAATTCATCCTTGCGGACGATTTCGGATGTTGGATGGACGGCGAATATATAGGGCAGGTCGCACTGGAAGTCATAGCGCAACTTCCGAAAAGCAATCGGTGACGGAGACGGAAAGACATCGTATGCGGCGGAACGGTTTAGCGGAAGTGTTCGCCAAGCGGTCAAGCGGCGACACTCCGCTCCGTTCGCCGCAGATGCTTCCGCCCGTTCCGATCTGCGAGGATGCGCTTGGCTTCGGCGGCGCCGTGCGCCGCCGACTTGTATATAGCCAAGCGCATGCCTAACTGCCATTTGACAAAACAACTGCACAGGAGGAAATATGAAGTACATAGATTGGCTGGTTCAATGGATAGAAAACTATATCCGCCCGTCCGTGAAAGTGCGGACTTATGAGCGGTACAAGCTCATCGTCGAGCAGCACATCAAAGACAAGGTCGGCGGCATAGAGTTGAACGATTTATCCCCGCTTGTCCTGCAATCGTTCATAACGGAGCTTTTGCAATGCGGCAACAAAAAGACGGGTAAAGGACTTGCTGCAAACAGCGTCAACTCCGTGATATCCGTCATTCAAAGTTCGCTCAAAACAGCGCACCTTTTGGGACTGACGAAAGAATACACGGCGGACAAACTCAAACGCCCGAAACTAATGGAAAAGCGGGTGGAGTGCTTTTCGCTCACCGAACAAAAGAGGATAGAGCAAGCCATTTTGAGTGGCAAGAAAGACAAACTGTACGGCATTCTTCTCTGTCTGTACAGCGGCTTGCGTATTGGCGAACTCATTGCCCTGCAATGGAGCGATATTGATTTCGTGAAAGGTGTTCTGACAGTGTCCAAGTCCTGCCATGACGGCAAAGACGGACTTATCATTGACGAGCCGAAAACCGCCACTTCCCGACGCATGATACCATTGCCAAAACAGTTGCTGCCCATGATGAAAGCGTTGAAAAGGAGAAGCGTTTCGCCCTTTGTAGTGTCGGCGAGCGGTAATCCCGTTTCCGTCCGTTCCTACCAGCGGAGTTTTGAATTACTCCTGAAAAAACTGAAGATACCGCACAAAGGATTTCATTCCCTGCGGCATACTTTCGCCACCCGTGCCATTGAGTGTGGTATGGATGTAAAAACGCTTTCCGAGATCCTCGGACACAAAAACCCGACCATTACGCTCAATCGTTATGCTCATTCTCTGATGGAGCATAAAGCCGATATGATGAATAGGCTCGGGAAGTTATTGTAACGAAAAAAGGAAGTACATAAATTATCTTATTCAATGTACTTCCTTAATCCATATTATAGCAAACTGCGCCCAAAACTGCAAGTATTTGGACTGATATTTAGGGAAATAGCTCTTGGAAATGTTCATGAACAACGTATTTTATGTATTTCTCACTTCGATTTGTTCATTGAATAAGATATTCGATGAACATTTTTACGAGAAGATGTTCATTGAATGAAAGGAGAAGCATTATGGAGAAAAGAAGTTATGTAGGCTTGATCAGCATTGCTTTGGCAATGGTGATGCTTTGCGCGGTGTTCCTGAGCGGTTGCGGACTATTCGGCGGCGACAACAACAATGACGACAACAATAACACTACGCCGACGGAATACACCATTCAGTATACCGACGACGTCGGCACGCACACCCTTACGGTGACGGACGGTGCGACTTATTCGCTGGAAGTTATTCCGGAACGCACGGGTTATGACTTCCTCGGTTTGTTCGACGCCGAAGTTGGCGGCACACAGTATGTCACGGCAAACGGTTCGTCCCTTGCGCCGTTTACCGATAAAAAGAATATGGTGCTCTTCCCGCAGTTTGCGGCAAAGGAGTACACTGTAGTTTTGGACTATCAGGGTGCGACGGTCACGGGGCAGCGTTCTCTGACCGTGAAATACAATGAAAAGCTGCCCGAACTTCCGAAAAATCTCTCCAAGGAGCACAGCGTATTTGCAGGCTGGTACACGGAAGAAAATTGCGGCGGTACGCAGGTCGCGGATGCTTACGGCCTTATTCCTGACAAGTCTACATTGAATGAAAGCTTGTTCGACATCAAAGGCACCGGAGAGTATCTGTACCTCTATGCCGGATTCGATGTAGAAACTTTTACTGTTACATTCAATTTCGGCAGCGGTATCCCTTCCGAAGAGGTTGAGGTGACATATAACACACCTATCTCCGAAGTCGTTCCCGAAACACGCAACAGCAAAGGGCAGGCTGTGCTCAGCTGGTCTAAGACTTCAAGCGGCGACCAAATCTTTACGGGCAACATAACGGACGATACGGTGCTGTATGCCGTTGAATGGGCGCCCGTCATCGAGCTTGATCTGAACGGCGGCGAAGGCAAGAATGCCGTTATCGTGCGCGAAGGCGCTACGGTCGCGTTGCCTACGCCCGTAAGGGAAAATTACAAGTTCCTGCATTGGGAAACGATGAGCGGCGAAGAAGCAAACATTACCAATATGCCCGCAAACGGCGCACAGCTCAAAGCGGTATGGCAGGCAATGCTCGTGTTCGATGAAAACGGCGGCACGGAAGTACAAGATATTTCGCTGTCGGCTGGAAACGCAGTTGTATTGCCCATGCCCGAAAAGGAAGGCTTTATCTTTGCAGGCTGGTATACTGCCGACGAGGAAAAGTACACTTCGACTTCCATGCCGTCGGCAAGTTTAAAGTTGAAAGCGGGATGGTTTCAAGCGAAAACAGAGTCAATTGTTATAAAAAAATATAGTACAGACGAAGATGACTGGGCTTATGGCCGAGTTTCCAATACTGGCGATACTTATGGGCCAACTGCTGATTGGAGATATGATCTCGACCTATCAAATTATATTCCATCAAATGGAGCTACAATAAATATTACTTTACACTATCAAATGAAAATTAATAACTCCAAATATATTTGCGAGGCTGGCTATTATCTCTATGATGGATCGAATGTCAGCGAGGCAAACTTTTTAACAAGTAAAACGGACTCTGTGACAAAAGAGACATTTACTTCATATACGTTTTCTACTACATTAAATATGCGTAGTGATATATTATATTTATGCTATTATGTAAAGAAAACAAGTGGGGAAAGTGGAAGGATGTATTGTTATTGGACAGATGTTTGGCTTGAGCTCACATATCCCGACACAACAAACCTCTATCTTTGAGAGAATATAAAAAGGAGAAGTTATCATGAAACGCAAGTTGTTATTGGTACTTTGTACCCTTGTTATGGTGATTGCCTGCGCGATAGGATTTTCTGCCTGCAGCAAGGTACAGGAAATCCTGCTCAAAGCACCTGAAAATATCACTTACGACGGTACATATATCACGTGGGACAAGGTGGACGACGCGGAATATTATATGGTGCAGATAGGAAATGCCGAAGCGGCACGTTCCAATTCCACCACCTACTATTACGAGGCAAACGGTGAATCTTTTGACGTAACCGTCAGCTCGGTTTTGGGTGAAACGCAGGAATCTGCTTCCGTTACGTTCAAACCGCTTGCGACCATTGAAACAGTATATATCGGAAATGACGGCTCCATTTCGTGGGACGCCGTCAGCGGGGCAAACGCCTATCAAATCAGCATAAACGGCAATGTGCTTACAAATAACGTAACTGATACCCGCTATTCCGACCTGCCCGAAGGCAGCAACCGCGTCAAGGTTAAGCCGGTTGTTTCGGGGGATAATACCTTTTATTCCTTCTGGAGCGAAGAAAAGGATGTGTATATCTATTCCGTTCCCGCCAATGTGCGCTACGACGGCACAACGCTTACATGGCAGGGCAATGCCGCTTCTTACGAAGTCAATGTAAACGGAAAAGTTTCCACCGTTACAGGTAATTCGATGGACTACAATTCCGAAAACCGCGACTTCAACGTCACGGTCAAGGCGCTCGGAAACTATTCGTCCACATACGATTCCAAAACTGTGTCGGAAGATTTTTATTACCTCGATACAGTCAAAGAACTTATCGTGGAGGACGGCATTGTCAAGTGGGACGCCGTCGACCGCGCCGAAAGCTATCGCATCCGCATCAACGGCGTAGTTCAGAGCGCCGTTCTTACGGATACGCAGTACGATAAATTGCTTTCGGGCCGTTCCAACGATGTTCAAGTGATGCCCGTGAATGAATCAGGCAATTATTTCTCGTCATGGTCTGCCGAAAAGACGATTTACATTCTCGATACTCCCACCGTAAGCTGGAACAACGACCTTGAGCTGGACGGCGAAGCAAACAACAACCTCACCTGGAATGCTGTCAATTCGGCGAACGGTTACATGGTGCGCATCACTTTGCCGGACGGAGCAACGGAGACGGAAACATTCTCTTCCGCGCAGATGGCGTTTGCGCACGCTTATACGGACGTCGGCGTTTACAAAGTGGAAGTAAAAGCGACCGCTGCTGTCGGAAGCGCCGACTTCTATGATTCCAAATACAGCGAAGCATATACCATCGAGCGCCTTGCCGCGCCTAAGGCCGCCGCGCAGAATTTTATCGTCAGCAACCGCGATTCGCTCGCACAGGGATTTACCGTCAATTTCGTGCCCGTGAGCGGAGCAAGCAGTTATCAGCTCTACCGCGACGGCGCGCTTCGTGACGGTAAGACTACGACGGGCGCGGCAATTACGGAAACGGGTATCGTCGATTCTTCTGCCATTGCAGAACAACACTTTACTTATTCGGTGCGCAGTATGGGCAGCTTTAACGCTTCCCGCCGCGAAGTTAAACTTCCTTGCCTGAGTACAGAAGCGCTCTCATTCGATATCACGGTGCTTGCCGCGCCGCAATCTTTGGCGATGAACGGGTTTATGCTTTCGTGGGCGTCCGTTTCCAATTCCAACGGCTATTCGGTGGCCTATGCGGGGCAGACCTTCACGGCGCAGGCGGAAACGTATGACCTTTCCATTCTCAACGCCGGCTCGTATTCCGTGACTGTATGCGCAAGGGGCAACGGCTCCAACGTGCTCGCGTCCAACTTCTCCTCACCAGTCGAGATCGAACGCCTGCAAGCACCGACAAATATCAAGATCACTTCGGCAGAGAACGGAACGCTGACACACGATCAGGTGGCGAATGCAGAAAGCTATCAGGCGTTTATCGACCTGTCCGAACAGGCGCTGGACGAAACTTCGTGGGACAATATGTATCAGTTTATCGAGACGGACGGCACGACGCTGCACATGATCGCGGTCGCCAACTATTGGAACGATAACCATACGCTCTATTACATGACGTCGCAATCATCGCCTACGAAGCAGTTTATCCGCCTTACCGCACCTGAATTCCCCGAAGGCGTGTTTGCGGACAGCAACCTGATGGTTTGGAATGCTCCTTCCAACATCAATACCGCTGAATACACGCCGACATATCGCGTCTACTCGGCAATTGACGAGCAGATCGGCGGCGGGGATCTGAACGGTACACGCTACGATATTTCTGCTTTGGAGGGCGGAAAGAGTTATACCTTCCTTGTCAAAGCGATCGGAAACGATACGCAGTATCTTGACAGCGATTATTCCGTTGCAATTACCGTGTATAAGTTGGCAAAACCCGAATTTACCATTCAGAACGGACAGTATGTATGGCAGGGTGTTGCCAATGCAAGCTCTTATTATATGGAAATAGACGGCGTAATGGTAACGGCGGACTTCCATGTATCGGGCAGTACATACGCATATACGCCCAGATTCACGCAGGCCGGCGATCATCAGGTCACGCTGCAGGCAATCGGCGACGCAAGGAACAATCTCGACAGCGCGGTGTTCACCTTTACGCAGAGGGCAGAGATCCTTACCGCGCCCGAAATCGATTACGAGTATTCGGCGGATACCGTTGTGAGCGGCGGCAAGATCACTGTGACCGTCACAAAGCAATCCCCCAACTGTGCCGGGTATCAGTATGAGATCGCAGGACAGACGACCACCTCTCAGGCGACAAGTGCCGAAAAGGTCATTGAAAATACGGGAACATACATTGTCCGCGTAAAAGCGCTCGGCGGCGCATTCGACAGCAACGGAGTGTATTACGTCGATTCTGCGTATGCGGGCGGAAATTCCGGGTACCAAATAACGCTGCTGGCGCGTCCAGGCGGTTTCTCCATCAATTCCGATGGCGTCATCAAGTGGAACAACGTTCAGAACGCCTACGGATATGAGTATCAGATCTCGTTCGACGGCGGAGCGTTTGAAGATATCACAAGCACCGGATATAATACCCTTGATCCTATCGCAAATTACAGGCAGTATCATACGATCACCATTCGCGTCCGCGCCAAGGGCAATGCCACAGGAACGGTAATTACCTCCGATTGGGTTGAATGGACGTGGACGAACTCGCAGATTTAATCGTTAGTCAATGGATTTTGTTGTAGAACTTATCGTGAACTTTGCGTTGCAGATGCTTTTTTCTTTGGGTTTTATCTTTCTCTTCGGAAAAATGATCGCGCTCTGCAACGCGAGGTTCTATAAAAACTTCGGTTCGCGCGGGCAAGCTGTATGTATCGCCACGGGGTTTATCGGGACGCCCGTTCATGAGGCGTCCCACGCCCTTATGTGTTTGATTTTCGGACACAAAATCACGGAGATCAAGTTCTTTCAGCCAAATTCTTCTGACGGAACGCTCGGATATGTCAGTCACTCCTATAATCCGAAAAACCTATATCAGAAAGTCGGCAATCTGTTTATCGGTATCGCACCCATTCTGATCGGATTTCTGATTTTGGGCGGGCTGTTATACTTGCTGTTGCCGGAAATGTTCGGAGATGTGTTGCATGAACTCGATCAGGTCGATTTTATTTCCGATTTCGGGCAGTCGTTCGTGTATATCGGAAAAGCGTTCCTCGATATGTTTTCCTATATCGGGAATTGGCAGTGGTGGGTGTTTTTGCTTGTCGGCAGCTTTATCGGGCTGCATATGACGCTCAGCAAAGCCGATATGCAAGGCGCGCTTTCGGGTATTATCGTATTTCTGTTGCTATTTCTCATCGTCGACCTCGTATTGCTGCTCATTAAAAAGAGCCTGTTGGTATCTTTTACCAACGCAATATTGACGTTCGGAACATTCCTATTATTCTTCTTTTGCCTGTTCTTTCTGATAGCCGTAGTATTATTGATCATTTCGGCAATTATCGGAAAGGTCATGCAGAACAGATATTAAACTTAAGATGAAACATGAGAAAAGGCAGACTCCGTTAAGGTGTCTGCCTTTACGTTTGTATGAAATTCAATGTCATATCATAACACACCGTAAAGATTGTAATACCTCTTCCGAATACTTGCCTTGCGATGGTTTATCGTACCTCTATTGATGCCAAGCTCGGCGCAGACTTCGGCTTGTTTCATGCCGTTCATATAGCAATCAAGTATGGCAAGCTCCAAAGATGAGAGCTGCAAGGCTTCTACAAGCTCATCGTATTTCGTGTAATCCGTTTGTTCCTGTTCAAAGCAGTTTACGGGATCCATTGGCAGCGCCTTGTAGTCCGTAAAATCTATGTATTCGATTGCGCCGCGTCTGTTTGAGCGATTGCGCAAGCTGTCGACGAACCGATCAACTTCACGATAGCAGGCAAGTTTGATGGAGATTTCTTTCCCTTTGCGGTCTTTGCCATAAATTTCATATGCTTTTCTGCCTGCGAATTGATAGAGAAAGCATATTGCGGTCTGCGCCACGTCGTAGCCGTCCGATACGATATAGTCTATCTCGCCCATATGGTGCAAATCTTTTATTAAGCCGATATACAGTCTGTCCGCTACTTTCATATCGAACTTTTTGACGGTACGAAGCGCCTGCAACGCTATCATTTCGCCCATCAGTTTGACATTCTCGGCAGAAATAGGTTCGGCGAATAATTCGCCTTCGTTGCGATACTTTCCTTTTGAGAACTTTGTTACCAACATTTCCATTTTGATTGCCTCCGAAATTTATTCCGCCTTTCGGCACGGGAAACGGAGCGCGGATCGATTGGCAGACAGTAAGCTTCAAGTAAGCAAGCGGAAGTCAACGGGAACGAAAAAATATTGCGTAAAAGTTTGAAAAATGGCAAAAGAAAAGCCGAGAAGGCGATGCTTCCGGCAGTGTAACGACAAAAAGTCTTGTTTTCTGTGATATTTTTTCGCGTTTACTTCCGCGAGAGCCGTGCTACGCTGACCAAGACGAAAAGGCAAAATTTCGGGAGAGCGATCAGTGCAATGAAAACCTTTAATAAGGCAACAAAAAGCCCAGCCAAAACTCTTTGTCCGAAACAAATAAGTTCGACTGGGTCTTGCGTGGTGGAGATAAGGGGAGTCGAACCCCTGACCTCTTACATGCGAAGCAAGCGCTCTACCAACTGAGCTATATCCCCATGTGCGAAAGCTATTATAGCATGCGCGAATTGAAAATGCAACGAATTTTACGCGATTATCCGAAATTTTTGCAAAGGCTTCGATGTTCTTCTGATATTCCCTTGCAACGGCGCGGTTGCTGTGATATAATCGTAAAGCAAACTCAATACGGAAGCGTAGCGAACAGGTCTTGCGCGGCAGTCTTGTAAGGAGCGCAGTGACGGAATAGCGAGGCGCGCTTTGCGCGGCGAGGGTCAAACCGTAAACGGTTGAGAGACCGCCGGATATAAACAAAAACTTAATATAAAAATTGGAAGCGTAGCGAAGTGGTCATAACGCGGCGGTCTTGTAAGGAGCGCAGCGACGGAATAGCGAGGCGCGCTTTGCGCGGCGAGGGTCAAACCGTAAACGGTCGAAAGACCGACGAAATCATAGAAAAACTTAATACATTGTGGAAGCGTAGCGAAGTGGTCATAACGCGGCGGTCTTGAAAACCGTTTGGGTGAAAGCCCACGGGGGTTCGAATCCCTCCGCTTCCGCCAAAAAAGCGGCACTGACTTGTGCCGCTTTTTTGGCGGAAGCGGAGGGAGTGCACACCCGTCATGATTACATCATGCACGGGGTGCACGCTCGCGTGGAGCGTAACGAAGTTCCGCTCCATTCCCTAACGGCGCTCGCTGTAAGGCGAATCCTTCCGTATCTGTTGACGCGGCACTGACTTGTGCCGCTTTTCTTCTCGGAGAAAATGCGGCTTTTTTTCAATGCCAAACTCACTAAACGCGGCAATCTGCCGCTGCAAGTTCTATCTTTTGCCGATACCCGCGCATATGCGTAATTCATTGGTTTGTGCTCCTTCCGTTTTTATATAAGCATAGCGGATAAACGGTGAAAAGACTACCCGAAAAAGCCAAAAACAAAAAATAATTGCAGTAAAAGTGTACTCTACATTCAGGGGCTTGCGTGTTTTGCGGCGGGTATGCTATAATAAATAGGCAAATAGTGTCTGTTTGCGGGGTAAAATCATATTTTTTCGACGTTGCAGTAAAAGAATACATAAACTGCAAGGTCGTAAAGGGGAATATCTATGAAAAGAAAAATGTTACTTGTTGCTCTTGTGTTGGTTTGTGCCTTAACCTGCGCGTTCGGGCTTGTTGCTTGCGACAACGGCAACAACGATAACGGCGGTACAGGAAACAACGGCAGTAACGGCGGCGATAATAAGCCGTCGCATACGCATACTTATTCGGAGCAATGGTCGCATAACGATAGCGAGCATTGGCGCGCCTGCACGGGCGCGGACTGCGACGAGGTAATCGACGAAGCCGCGCATACTTGGGATAACGGCAATATAACGAAAGAGCCGACCTGCACGGCAAAGGGCGAAAAGACTTATACCTGCACCGTATGTAAGGCGACAAAAACGGAAGAAATTGCAACAACCGAACACACCTTTTCTGACAAATGGAAAAGCGACGACACTCACCATTGGCACAAGTGTATCAACTGCGACGAGATAAGCGGCAAAGCGGAACATTCGTATAATGCGGACGGCGTTTGCGTGTGCGGTTATAGGGCTATACCCGAAGAGACTCTCCCTACTACGTTGAATGAACTTATGCAAGAGGGAAACGAAAAGTATCGGGCAGTCGTCGTTAAAACATTGAACGACCATTTGCTCGAAGATATGCTATATAATACATTTAGTAAGAATTACGATGTAAATTGCGTTCAAATCGAACAATGGGAAGTCGTTGATAGCGATAAAAACGGTATTATCGATTGCATAAAACTACATTTCTTCTACGATAACGCAATAATTTCGACGCTTTACAGAATATCTTGCGTTGAACCTAAAACGGAAATAACTTTACAGGATTTGTTAACCGAAAACCCTGACGCCGCAAAACTTGACGAAGCATTCGACAGAGGGACTCCTTATGAAGTCGACGGCGCCAAATATTCTGCTGAATATGCTTTTGGTTATAACCCTACAATACAGGAGATGAGGAAGAGATTGTTGAATGCGGTCAATGAGAAACTTGCGAATGACGGCATTATCTCTGCGGTTGGCGGGAATAGCCGCTCGTTTATAAATGATTACGGAACAACGGAAGATACAGAACTAGGGAAGGCAAGACACATAAAAGTTACGAATTTAACGGAGAACGGCTATGAAGAAATTGCCATAATAATTAAAGAAGCGCAAACCGACAATGATGATACAAAAATGATAGAAAACTTAAACGCGGGCTATTATAAAGTTATAGGTACTGCAACAAGCGGGAAATTTACAGGCGCGCTTCTAAAAGCCGATATGTCCGAAAATGGCGGCACGGTAACAACGGATTGAGCCGCCGCAAGCAGGCAAAAGACAAAGAGAAAAACGAAAACAACTAAATAGCAAAATTAAGGCGTTCACGCACAAAAGCGTGAGCGCTTTTTTATACCCTGCGAAAAAAGTCGCATTATAAAAGCCCGCAGTCCTCCCGTGCGAATTTTGGAAATTTTATCGTTTTCAAAATTCAATCGGGAGGACAATTTTTTTGCAGACAATCAGATACATATTTGCGGACGGTACGGCAAGCGAAATCGAGGTTACGGACGAATTTTACACGCTATACGCCGAACCGGTGCAACAGGAAAAGCGTAACCATTGGAAAGAAAAGCGGCGGCATATCTTATCAGACTGTCCGAACGAAAACGGGATAGACTTTGCAAGTCCTGCCGCCGATCTTCTTTCCGTTCTCATGCAGCGGAAGGACGAAAATCGAACATATTGCGCTGTCCGCGTTGTCGGACGAGCAAAAGCGGCTTGCCAAGCGGTGTTTTGCGACGGGAAGAGCAAAAACCGCGCGAAAAAAGTCGGGGAGGGGAAAATGTGCGGAAAAGTTGATATAAGGGGAGACATATGGTATAATTAAGAAAAATATGCGCGGGGAGCGCGGATCGTCCGTGAGATGCGGGCGGGGCAATGAAAATAACGCGCGGGGAGCGCGGATCGTCCGTGAGGTGCGGACGGGGCAAATGAAAATAACGCGCGGGGAGCGCGGTGTGTGAGGGAGAATATTGTGACAGCTGTCAATATCGTTTCGGCGTTGTGTTTGATCTATATGGTCGGAGTGGTGGTCTATGCCGCCGTGCCGATCGTCAATGCTAAGAATAGGGGCGAAAGGCTCAAATTGTTGAGCGGTTTCAAGAAAGGCAAATTCGTCTTGATCTATTTTGCGGCGATCCCTCTCTATTTGGTCGCGCATGTGTTCAACGGCGAGGCTGCCGCGGGGGCGTTGTGGATGTCTATCAAGTCGTGCGTCGACACGGTCATCCTCAAGTTCGACTATTCGAGCGCGGCGGCGCTGATGGCGGAAAACGTCTTTTATACCGTGGTCATCGAGATCTGTTTTGTGCTGGTCGTCGTTAACGCGGCTCTTTTCGCCGCGGCGCTGTTCGGGCAGAGAGTGTATAACTTTGTCCGCGCGCGCTGTGCGTGGAGAGCGAAAAAGCTGTATGTCATCGTCGGGCTCAACAATCACAACATCGAGCTGCTCGCGTCGGTCGGGCGCGACGCCGGAGCTGTGTTGGTGGCGGACGGCTCCAAGGAGGCGCGCGACGCCGCATATTTTGTCAAGAGGGCGGCGGTCGCGTTGGATGACGACGAAGATCTTGCGCGGCTCATCGAGTCGCGAGTGGGCGACATGACCGACAAAAAGGTCTATGTCATCATCAATACCGGCGACGATACGCGCAACGTCATTTTGTGCGAGCAGCTGTCCGAGCTGATCGTCAAGCTCAATTACCAAAGACCGGACATCGAAACAGGCTTTTTTGCGTATGTGCTCGGGCTGACCGAAAATCGCTCGACATTCACTCACTTCGCCGAAAAAACTCACGGCAGATTGCGCTATGTCGACAAATATAAGCTGGTCGCCGACCGCTTCGCGCTGCAACACCCGATGACGGAGTTCATGACGGACAGAGAGATCGAGTTCGACCGCGCGACGATACGCCCCGAAGTCGACCTCGGCTTTGTGATGATCGGCTTCGGCAGGACGAACAGGCGCATCTTCCTCAACGCGGTCACCGACAACCAATTCCTCATGCATACGGACAAGGGACTTGAACAAAAGAGGGTCACCTATACCGTCTTTGACCGCGTCGACTCCCAAAACGACAAAAATCTCAACCACTCCTACTTCCGCTATCGCAACACGCTCACGCTCGCTAAGGGGAAGGAGGACGAGTATCTGCCGCTGCCGCCCGAGCCCGCGGTCACGAACTTTTTCAAGCTCGACATCAACGAGGGCGAGTTCTACTTCCGCCTGCGCGAGGCGCTGCTCGCAAAAGAGGGAAGAGCGGCGTACAACTATATCGTCATCGGCTTCGGATCCGACCTCGAAAACCTCGACCTCGCCGATAAGATCTATGCCAAGATCCGCGAGTGGGGCGTCGCGGAATATACGAGACTGTTCGTCAAGATCCGCGACGGAAAATTGTCGCGCGAAGTCGTCGCAAAAGAATATTGCGCGGCGACCGAATTTTACACCTTCGGAGAGGAGGACGTCAACGTCTACAACGTCGGCGTCATCGGCTCCGAACCCGAGGAGCGCATGGCGTGGCGCCGCCACCTCGCCTATACCGCCGAATGGCACAGGAACGACGCCGAAATCGACGAGAACGGCGTGAAAAAGGAAGACGTCGTCATGAGAGAAGCGCTCGACAAGTGGTACGGCGACTTTTCGCAATCGCAGCGCGATTCCAATATCGCCGCGTGCCGCAACATACGCACTAAGCTCAATCTGATCGGCTTCGATTACGCGCCCGGCGACTCGCCGCAAAAGGACGCGTCCGAGCGTTTTGTCAAGGCTTATACCGAAGGCGATCCGGTGAGGTATACCGGAGAGACGTTCGCAGGGAAAAAGATGGTCGAATACCGCAACGCGGACTTTGACCGCGACAGCGTGCGCAAGACGTTCGCCGTGCAGGAGCACCAGCGCTGGAATGCGAGCATGATCGCGTGCGGCATCGTCCCCTCCACGCGCAAGCAGATCGAAAACGGCGACAGCAAAAATCTCAAATTGCGCCGCCACGGAAATATCACCACGTTCGAGGGGTTGATCGAGTTCCGCAAGATCGTCGCGCAGGCAAAAGGGAAGAGCGAAGAGAATACGGACGTGATACGCTATGACTATCAGATCCTCGACGACTTGCTGTGGATGTTCGACGTCAACGGCTTCAAGGTGATAGACAAAAAGTTCAAGACGCAATACGACATCGACAAGGCTGTCCTCAATGAAAAGGTCGCCCGCGGTCTCGTCAAGCCCGAAGGATCAAAAAAAGAGAACGACGCGCAAAAGGGCGCTGCCGTCAAGGAGAAAGTATGACGTTTTTGGGAATTTTGATCGGCGTAGTCGTGCTCGCCGCGGCTTACGCCGTGACGATGTGCGGATATTTCGCGCTCCGCCGCAAGATGCCCGGCGCAAAGTTCTTTGTCGAGATCGTCATCATGGGCGTCGCGACCGCGTTCAGTTTTTGCGTAAAGCTGACGGTCTATATGCTCCAAGAGGGCGACAACATCGAGGACGGCGCGGCGGCGCTGTTCTTCGCCGTCTATAAGGCGGTCGCGGGTCTCGCCCTCGACGGCATCGACTCCGTCTCTCAATTGGGCGGTTTGGTCAATTGCCTCTATTCGGGCGTGTCACTGTATGCGGTGCTCGTCTTCTTCAGCGTCATCTCCGCAAAGGCGAGCTATGAGACTTACAGCTATTTCGCGCTGCGGCTGCTCGGCTCGACGATGAAGGACGGCACCGATATCTACATCTTCATGACAGCGACAGAGGACGCGCTCACGCTCGCCGACGACATTGCCGCAAGAGAGATCTATGCAAAAGATGACGACGAAAAACTCGACCTGCGCTCCCGCGTCGCGAGAGTTCCGTTGCGTATCAAGGCGATGTTCGGTGGCAAAAAGCTCGCGAGCGGCGAAAAGAAACGCAGATGTATCATCGTCTTTTCGGGCGACGGCATAGGCGTGTTCGACCGCAAAGACCCCCTCCACCGCGAGATCATGGCGAGAGGGTACTACTATTGGAACTTCGACAAGGTCAAGTACGGCAGAGAAAAGTCGCTGCTCAAAAGGCTGCACCTCTACAAGGACAACGCCGGCTGCGGAAGGAGCCGCGAGAGAGACGTCGAATACAAATTCTTCGCGCTCGCGTTGAACGCCGACCTCAAAGGCTCCGAAGCCACCAACGCCGACCGCGTCTACGACGAGGTCGCCGCAATGACCGACGAGGCGACCGCCGGGAAAGCGCCCTTTGTCAAGGCGTCCTTCTACTTCATGGTCGCGAGCGAGATCAACTTCGAGGCGTACAAGCGCAGGATGAATGACGTCGTCCAAGACCACCTCATCCGCTCGGACATCGACACGAACAGGCTGGACGGCGCGCTTGCGGCGGAGTATTATTGCGAACTTGACAAAGAAGCCGCAAAGACGCGCGACAGCGTCAAGATCGAAAGGACAAAACGCGAACTGTTTTGTAAAAAATGCGCAAAAGTCATTCAAAAATATTGCGCGCTGTATGCGTTCAGCGAGGCTAAACTTGCGGTCAAGACGTTGATCGAGGGCAGGACAAAATTGTTCGAAAAGGCGATCGCGAGCGCAAAGGCGAACGGCAAGGACGCGCTCGCCGCAGACAGACTGCCGCTCGCGGATTTTGTAGGCAACGGCGGGAAATACCGCGTGATGGTCCTCGGCTTCGGCAAGACGGGTCAGCTCGCGCTCAACGCGCTCTTTTCGGACACCGCCTATCTCGACGAGGACGGCGTCCAGCCGCGGTTCGTCGCGGATATCTATGACGTCGACGCAAGGGCGGGGCTGTTTTCGAGCGAACACCCGATGTATCTTTGCGCGTCCGCGAACGAAAGATATGCGACTATGGACGAAAAGGAATTCGCCGACAATACAGAATGCCAATTGAAAAAGATCGAGAAGGCATTCGCGCCCATAGCCGCGGAAGGATACGACTTGAATGAGATCGTCAAAAAGACGCGTCTGCCGAGGCTCGTCTTCCACGAAGTGTCCTGTTTCGAGCCGGGATTCTTTGACGAACTCGACAGACAGACGGAGAAATCGGGTAAAAATGTGGCGCGCAAACTCGAATACAACGCGTATGTGATCGCACTCGGAGACGACGAGTCCAACATCGCGATGGCGAACGCGCTGCTCGACGACTTCAAACACGAAAAGAATGCCGACGGCGGCAGCGGAAACGTGATCGTCTATGTCAATGTCCGCGACAGACGCAACCGCTGCCGTATCGGTTGGAGCGAAGACGACGTCGCGCGCAGCGGCGGCCATATCAACGTCGTCCTGTTCGGCGACGCGTCGGATATGTACACCTATCGCAACATCGTCGACATAGAGGACGACAAAAAGTTCAACTATGCATATCAATTGCTGGGAGGCTACACCAAGTACGACGGCAAGGACAAGAAGATAGGCGAAGTGACGGTTCACAACAAGTTCGAAGCCGATATCGCGAAGATATTCGCGGATTTCGGCAAGCCTAACGCTGCCGGCGAGGACTTTGAGAAAAAAGTCAAAGACGTCGTCGCGCTGCTTGCCGAGCGCATCGGCGCCGATCCCGATGAGTCGGAGCAAAAGTGGATGGAGTGCTCGATGATGGACAGAGAATCCAACTACGGCGCGAGACGCTTCGGCAGATTGCTCGCCCTTATCATAGACGCGAAGCCCGTGGACGACAAATTGCTGATGCGTCTGTCCGAGATCGAACATATCCGTTGGATGAGACTGATGATGGCGTACGGCTGGATATACAGCGGCAAAAAGGACAAGGAGATCAAAGAACACGACAACCTCTGCCCATTCGAAATGCTGCCGATCGACGATAGCGTCACAAAGTCGCGCGTGGCGATCGCAAAAGGCGAGACGGACAAAGACGCGGTCAAAAAGCCTGCGGGGAAAGGTCCGCACTACGGCAGAGTGCACGCAAATGACACGATCAACGTGCTGCTCGCCGCGCTGCTGTACGGCAAAAAAGGCAAAGAGGGCGACCGCTGAGGGGCGGAGCATAGGAAAACAAAAGCGGTTTCGACAGGCTCGAAACCGCTTTTTTTGTGTTAAAGTTTTGCTTTGAAAGCTCAGCCGATCTTGCTTTGCAACAACTTCAAAAACTCCGCCGCGGCACGCGACAGCTGTCTGCCGCGCTTCCACGCAAACGAAAGCCGCGCGGTCAACGCCGGCTCGAACGGGCGGAAGACGAGCCCCGTCCCCGAGGTGTTGACAAGCCCCTCTATCGACACCGCGCACCCCATACCGGCTTCGACCATATAGGTCGCGTTGTGGATGAGATTGTAGGTCGCCACGATGTCGAGCTCGCCGAACTCGCGCCCCAGCCACCCCGAAAGTTCGTTGCCTGCCACCGCTTGGCGCGAGCAGAGCAGAGCAAGTCCGTCAAGGTCTTGCGGGCGCACGGTCGCACGCTCGGCAAGAGCGTCGTCGGCGCGCATCAGCAGCCCCCATGCGTCCGAGTGGGGCAGCTTGATGTAGTCGTATTTGGCGACCGCCGCGTCGCCGACGAACAGCCCGAAGTCGACGAGCCCGCCGTCGAGCCTGTCCGAGATGTCCTCGAAGTTGCCGCTCGAAAGTCGGAAGGTCACGCCGGGGTGCGCGGCGCGCATCTCCTTCATCGCGTCGACAAGCAGCCGCATGCCCTCGGTCTCGCCGCAACCTATCGCGATGTCGCCGGCGATCCTCTCGTCGGTGGAGCGGAACGCGCTCTCGGTCAGGTCGGCGAGCGCGACGATCTCCTTCGCGCGCTGGAACAGCAATATGCCGTCCTCGGTCAAAGTCGTGCGCCGCTTGCCGCGCTCGAACAGCTTTGCGCCGAGTTCGTCCTCAAGATCCATCAATTGCTTGGACAGCGTGGGCTGGGTGATGTGCAGCCGCTCGGCGGCGGCGGTGATGTTCTGCGTGCGCGCCACCTCGATGAAGTAGCGCAATACTCTCAATTCCATAGACGCCTCCCAAATTTATTTTAGCATATCTTGACATAGATTTCAATTATGATAAGTCATAAATTTTAGGTATTTGCTATGACGCGCGCGTTGCGCTATAATGAATTTGCAAGCAGACGAGAGGTGGACATGACAACGCAGGAATTCAACGCGCAATTGCAGAGAGACAACCATATCGCCGCCGGTTCGCCGGCGCACGAGTTCATGCACAAAGCCGCCGACGAGGCGCGCAAAACGACCGCTTTGATCAACGGCGCATACCATACAGACGAGGAATTGAGGGCATTGATGTCGCGGCTGGTCGGATATCGGGTGGACGACGGCTTCCGCCTCTTTCCGCCCGTCTACACCGACTTCGGCAAAAACATCAAGATCGGCAAGGATGTCTTTGTCAACTCGGGGTGCTGCTTCCAAGACCAAGGCGGCGTCACGCTCGGCGACGGCTGCCTCGTCGGGCACAACGTCGTCTTTGCGACGCTCGACCACGACAAGCATCCGGGCAGGAGAGGGGACATGACCGCCGCGCCCATCGTCGTCGGAAAAGATGTATGGATCGGCGCGCATGCGACCATCTTGAAAGGGGTGACGATCGGGGACGGCGCGATCGTCGCCGCCGGCGCGGTCGTGACAAGGGACGTGCCGCCAAACACTATAGCAGCCGGGGTCCCGGCGCGGGTCGTCAAAACGATTTGATCAGAAGCACGGCGACGTGCGAGCGGTCATTACGATTAAGAATGTATCAAAAAATTACAAAATTTATACAAATTGACAAAATGTAATTTTTATTGTATGATAATGACATAGGGAGAGTATTTCCAAACGAAAGGAGGACTTTATGAGAAAGATTGCGGTTTGTATTTTTTGTATTTTACTTGCAGTAACTACTTTTGCGGCATGTGAGACCGACGACGAGGCTCGCGCGGTTCAAGCGACGCTTGTCGACGACGCGCTCGATCACATGAATGAAGACTTCAAAGCCGAGCATATGACGGAGCGCGCATACGGCGCGCCGAGCGACAGTCCCAAAGAGATCACATACGTTATCAAGAGCGAAAGCGACTTTGAGGCGGCATTCAAAGATTTCCCGATCGGGATCGACTTTGACGAAGACATGCTTGTTTTGAAATTTTTTACGGGAGACGCGCTCAAATACGAGGACGGCGGTCGTCGGTTCTTTTACGAGTCGGTTGGCGCAACGCAAGAGGGCAAGGTGTTGACTGCCGAGGTCGTCAAGCACAAGACGACGTTGCTGCCGCCGGGAGAGACGATGCCCGACGCTTCCGTGCCGACACAAGAATGTCTCGCGTTCGTCGTTCCGAGGTCGGACGTCGAGCAAGTGGAATTGAAGATCGATCACAAAAACTACGAGAAGAGTTGGCAGGGCGAGTTGATCGAAGAGTGCGAGATAGTCGGCGAATATACGGATGAGTTGACGGACGACTTTGCCGCAATGGCGGCGCAGGCGCTCGAGACGGAGACGGCATACGCCGAAAAGATCGCCCCGCAAAAGACACTTGAAAAGATGTTGACGCAATTCGACAAAGAGATTGACTTTGCCGAAGATATGCTTGTCGTATGTTGCGTAAGAACGAACGCTACCACGCTTGACGAAGTGCAATACGACAAGGGCGTCTTGAGCATTGTGCTCGGCGCAGAGCCGGCGGAAGAGGTCAAAGCCTTTGTCATCAAGTTGCCGTCGCTGCCCGTGTTTAGGGTAGAGATATAAAAATTTTGCCGATTAAATCTGCCGACATTCGGCTCGATATCTTTTGGAAACAACATGTTCGAGCAGTCGAGTGATCGATAACGCTATTGAAAACCGCGCGAAGCTCGCCTCAGGGCGGGTTTTTTGATGTGGGGCAAAGCGGCTGTTGCGCTGATTGCGAAAATGTGCTAAAATGGTGGTATGAAAGAGTTCAGACAGATGAGACGCTTTAAGGCTTCGCGCCCCGAAGAGTGCGAAAAGGTGCTTTGCGAGACAAAGCGCGGAGTGCTCGCCGTCATCGGCGACGGCGGATACCCCTATTGCGTGCCCGTCAACTTCGTCTATGAGGACGGGCGCATATACATCCACGGCGCCGCCCAAGGGCATAAGGCGGACGCGATCGCCGCTTGCGACAAAGTGTGCTTCACCGCGACGCGCGACGACTTCCGCAAAGAGGGCGATTGGGCGTGGTATGCGACGTCCGTCGTCGCGTTCGGCAGGGCGAAGTGGATCGAAGACAGAGACGAGGTGCTGAAAAAGGTGAGACTTCTCGCCCAAAAATACTACCCCTCGCAACAGGAGATCGACGACGAGATCGCGCGCGACGGTCATCGCGTGCAATTGCTCGAGATCGAGATCGAACATATGACGGCAAAACAGGTGCACGAAAAATGATAAGAAAGTGGATGTCGATAGTTCTCGAGACCGTGGTCGCGGTGTGCGCGGTCGCAGGCGTCGCGCTGAGCCCATGCTTCCTCTATTTCACCATCCAATCCAACCTTTGGATCGCGGCGACGCTTGCCGCGTTCGCGGTGTGGCAAATCGTCAAGATGTTCAAGCCGTCCGCGAAGGATATCCCCGAGGCGATGTGGCGGCTCAAATTCGTGTTCACCGTGTCCATTACGCTGACGGGCGGTGTGTTCTGCGCGGTGCTCGCGCCGACGACGCCCGGCGCGTTCGGCGACGCCGCAAGCGTGCTCACTCACGTCGTCGTGCCCGTGTGCGCGATCGCCGACCTCTTTGTCGCCAAACACGACGCGCCCGACTTCGGCATCGTTGTCTGGGCGCTCGTGCCGCTGATCTACTATCTCGCGTTCGCGACGATCGGCTTCGTCCTCAATTGGGACTTCGGCAACGGGCGGAATTACCCCTATTTCTTCCTCAATTGGACGTCGCCCGCCGGCGTGTTCGGCTTCGGAGGCGGCGGGGAATACTTCATGGGGACGTTTTGGTGGATCCTCGTGATGATCGCGCTGGTCTCCGGCATCGCGCTCGCCTATGCGGCGATCCTCAAACGCGTGAGAGGCGGCGCCGCAGACAAAACCGCGACCGAAACAGAGGTCGTCGTGGGCGACGCGGCGAGCGACGCCGAGACGCAGGAAGAGAATGCGAGCGAAGACGGCTCAAACGCCGACAAAGATCGGCAATGATGTGCAACGCGAAGGTTGACGAGGCGCGCTTGTCGACAATGCCGCGCTTTTAGGCGCCCGTGTGCGCTAAACGCATTTGTACGAGATGAAAAAAGCGCCGAAAAATTGTCCGAGATGACTTTGCAAGAGCTGCGGGAACTGCCCCCGATCGCTCTTGCGCCTCACGACGGAAAGCGAAGGCGCAATATCGCGAAGAGTATAAACTCCAAGCCGCGCTTGCGGACGCAAAGCCGCGATTCGTGAGTTCAGTCACCTTAGAGGCGCAAAGGGCGTACGGCGACAGATATTGACAAGTTGCGCTCAGCCCGAGGTTATATCGCGCAGCTTTGCGCCCACATCGCGTCAAGGGCTTGCCATGACGCGCGCCGCGTGATATACTTGTGTTGTCATGGAAGAAAAAGATTTCAACGAGTCGCCCGATACGGGCGCGCCTCAAACGGAAGGGCATGAGCCCGACCTCAAATACAAAGACGGCAAAGAGGTCGCCAAGGGCGGTCTTTTGGGGCTGTTCATAGGGCTCGCGATCATCGCACCCGGCGTCAGCGGCTCTACCGTCGCGATCATCTTCAAACTTTACGACAAGCTCATCTACGCGTTCGGCAATGTGCTCAAACGCTTTGTCGCGTGCGTCAAGTTCTTGCTGCCCATCGTCATCGGCGCGCTGGCGGGATTTTTGCTGGGATTTTTCGCGATCCAAAAATTGATGGAAGTCGCGCCGTTCGCGGTCATAGGGCTGTTCGGCGGCATGATGATCGGCGCGTTCCCCGCGGTCGCCGACGAGATCAAGGGTGCGAAAAAGAGCGCGCCGCGTATAGCGTTGTTTTTGATCGGACTTGCGGTGCCCATCGCGATCAGCGTCGCCACGACGTTCGCGTCCGAGGGCGCGCGCCCCATCGAGGGATTGCAATGGTACCACTACCTCATCTTCGTATTGATCGGCTACGTCGTCGCGATCACCCAGGTCGTGCCCGGACTGAGCGCGACCGCGATCTTGATGGCGTTCGGCTACTTTTCGTCCATCATGAACTCCGTCCACCTCAGCTATTGGAAACAAAATCCCATGATCTTGCTCGTCTATGTCTGTATGGTGCTCGGCTTTGCGATCGGGCTGGTCTCGTTCTCCAAGCTGCTCGACGTCATCTTCGCAAGGGCGAGGACGACCGCTTTCTTCGCGATCGTCGGGCTGTCGCTGGGGTCAGTCGTCACGATATTCTTCAATTCGGACGTCTATGCGGTCTATACCGATTGGGCGCAAAACGGAGTCGACGTGCTCGACCTCGTGCTCGGGATCGTGCTGTTTGCTGTCGGTCTCGCCGTCGCCTATCTGTTCGTCCGCTACGAACGTAAAAAACATCTCAACGAACTCCCCAAACAATTGTAAACAAAACGGAGAAGGAGCAGGCGGTGAACGAAACAAAGAGACATTATGCGATCTTGTTCGCACTCAGTACCGCGGCGATCGTGCTGTTTCTTTTGATGTCGGTGCTGTCGCAAGTCTCGTTCGAGACGGGCAGCGACGCGTCGCTCGTCGAGGCGCAAGTCCGTGAGGGCATGATCGGGTTTGACGTCTACCTCACATTTGACGACGCGAGCGTGGAGTCGGGAATTGTGCAGGTCGACGGCTTTCGCGACGACGATCCCGATTACAGATGTTCGATTGTCGGCGAATTTGACGGCGAAAACGGCGTCTGCTATGCAAATTTGTTCTGCAATTACGCGTGCGACAGATATGAAGTCGTTGGCTTTTTCGTAACGTCGGGGAACAGCGGGTTCAAGGATCTGTACATTGCGCCGATGGTGCTTGGGTTTGTGTGCTTTTTTGCGGCTTCGATACTGATCTACCGTCCCGTCGCGTCGGTCAAATACGGCGGACACATCGTCTCCGCCTGCCAAGGATTCACTTCAAGCAAATTGAAATTGGACGGAAAGGTCATCGCCAAAGAGAAGGGCGGCAGCGTCGAAACCTTGCGCGCCAAGGTGGACGGCGTGAGCTATTCGGCGACGTTCGCAAGACCCACAAGACCTTCGATCTATGTCGACGGCAACGTCATCTCAAGACCTGTCTCGGATCGCGCAAAGCGCTACAAATTCGCGCTCAAGATCGACATCGCCGTAGTGGTCGTCCTCGCGATCGCTCTGATCGTCTGCGTCGTGCTGCCCTATGTGATGCCGATCGACTCGACCGTCAAAGACGGCAATTTTCTCTACGGCATACGATACGGCGGCTCGGACTACTATGCCTATTTTCTGCCGACAGGCACGACGCCCGTGAAAGAGGGCTCGATCTCGGTCGACGAGCTCGACACGGAAGGCGAGGTCGTCGACAGCTTTCGGTCGCATTTTGAGATCGGCGACAGCGGCGTGGGAGAGGCGCGCATAGGCAGCAAAACGCAAGGAAAACTTGTCCTTGCCGGCTATTCCCCCGAGGCGGAGATCGACCTCACCCTGCCCGGCGCGCTGGGCACGGCATTTTTACTGTTAGCGCTCGTCGCGCTTTACTATATGAAAAAGAATCCCGTCGCAGGTTGGACGATCGACGGACACCGCGTGATAGCGTATGTGGACGACGGGCGCGGACATGTGACCGTCGACGGCGAGCTGATCGGCGTGTCGCAGTCGGAAAAGAAAGGGTACGGCTCCGTTTTCGGCGAAGTCGGCTCACGAAGGATAAGCGTGTTTTTCGAAAAGTTCAAGGCGCCGACGCTCACCGCCGAAGGCTTTGAGATCGACGAGGAATAGCAGAGTCGCAAAACGCATAAAAAAGGACCCTCGAGAGAGCCCTTTTTGTAAATTCAATCGGCGCTGCGGCGTATCCCCAAAATGTCGGCGGCGGCGAGCAGACACTCGACGTCGCCCGCCGTCTGCCTGCCGTTCGTATCGGGCGCGACGTTGACGACGAGCACGTTGCCCTGCGCGGTCAGCGAGCGGTATTTTTCGGCGATGTAGTCCGCACCGGCGAGCTTGTCCTTTTCGTACTTGGGGTCCCAAAACCAATTGTTCGGCGGACGCATGCAGATCGTCGCCTCGAACGGCAGATAGTAACTCTTGCCGCCGTGAGAGTACAGCTTGGGGTCGTCTTCGGGCGGGAAGAAGGGGTCCCAAAGGCGAAAATCTGTCGGGAAATAGCGTATCGGCATCCCCTCGCGGTATCTGTGCGGCAGATAGCGGCGCGACGTCAATTTGAACAGCCCCGCCTTGCCTATCGTGTTGTTGACCGCAAACGCTATGTTCGGCTGCAACCTGTGCGCGAGGTCGTACAGCCGCGCCACGTCCCACTGCCAAGGATGCTTGTCCCACGCGCCGTCCAGCCACAGCTCGCATATCTCGCCGTATTTGCCGCCCAAAAGCTCGGTCAAATGCGCGCACATCAGGTCGTGATAGGCGGCGTTGTCCTTGTAACACGGCTCGTGACGGTCCCAGAGCGAATAGTACAGCCCCAGCCCGACGCCGTACTTCTTGCACGCCTTCGCAACTTCGGCGACGACGTCGGTCGGGCAGGGCGACTTGTTGACGCAATAGTCGGTCGTCGTGGTGTCCCAAAGGCAAAATCCGTCGTGATGCTTTGTGATCAGGATGACATAGTTCATCCCCGCCTCATAGGCGTTGCGCACCCAGCCGTCTGCGTCGATCGCGGTCGGGCGATAGCCGGACACGGGCAGGCGCCCGTCCGACCACTCGGTGTCGTAAAAGGTGTTGATCCCGAAATGAATGAACATGCCGTACTTGCGCTCCATTTGAGCGCGCTGCGCGGCGTTGGGCAATGTCGAAGGCGTCAATGTGATTATATTTTCTCCCTGCGGTTGTCCGCAAATACAATGTAACATGCGCGTGCGAGTTTGTCAATGCGAAATCGGTCTGTCGCTGCAACTCCGTACGCATTCGTTGCAACGTCGCCGGTTTTGAAAAGTTCCGAAATCGGAATATTTTGCTCTAAAATTCGTAAAAGTTTCCTAAATCGGAATATTTTTGCAAAAAATCATAGAAAGTTTCCGAAATGGGAATTTTTATTGACAAGGGGTCAAAAATGATGTATAGTGAAATCATGAAGAACGGTATGATATCCAGAGACGAATATTTGAACAAGCTCCTTGCATGGAAGGACAAAAAGGTCATCAAGGTAGTGACCGGCATAAGACGCTGCGGAAAATCGACGCTTTTCGAGTTGTACAAAGATCGTTTGAAAGAGTGCGGCGTCAAAGATGAGCGTATTGTCTCGGTGAATTTTGAGGACCTTGCCTTTGAGAACCTCACCGATTATCACGCGCTTTACGATCATTTGATAGCGCGTTTAAGCGAGGGCGAGACGACCTATGTCTTCCTCGATGAGGTGCAGAAGGTGGATGGTTTTGAAAAGGCGGTCGACAGCTTGTTTTTGAAGGACAATGTCGACATATATGTCACAGGCTCGAATTCTTACCTTCTTTCAGGAGAGCTTGCGACCTATTTGACGGGCAGATATGTAGAAATCAAGATGCTGCCGCTCGGTTTCGGTGAGTTTTGTGAGGTTTCGAAAGGGGAAAGAGACGAGATGTTTGCAAAATATCTCACGACGGGCGGGTTCCCTTATGTTGCGTCGAATGCCGTCGATGCCGAGATCGCGGACGCCTATCTTGAGGGCATATATAATACCGTCATTGTCAAGGATATCGAGGAGAGACAGTCGAGAAAGGCTTCGGTCGATGACAAAAGGAGTGTTTCGGACTTGACGCTTTTGAAAAACATCGCGCGATTTATGGCGGCGAATGTCGGCAACTATGTATCGGTCAAAAAGATCGCAGACTATATCACCTCTTCGGGAAGAAAAATCTCGCAAAACACCGTCGCCGGCTATGTCGACGCGCTGGTCGACGCATATGTGTTTTATAGGGCGGAGAGATTCGATCTGAGCGGCAAACAACTGCTCAAAAACAATTCAAAATATTATATCGTCGACCTCGGTCTTCGCAGGCACCTGATCGCAAAAAAAGAATTCGATCTCGGCTTTTTGCTTGAAAACATCGTGTATTTTGAATTGGTCCGCCGCGGGTATTCCGTGTGGGTAGGCAAGCTCGGAACGCTTGAAGTCGACTTCGTCGCGCAAAAGAGCGGAGTTTTTGAATATTTTCAAGTCACGGCTTCGATGACGGATAAAACTACGTTCGATCGAGAGATGTCGCCTTTTGGAAAGATCGATGATAATTTCGCGAAGACGGTGTTGACTTTGGACAGGTTTTCGCAGGGGAATTACGGCGGAATACAAGTCAAAAACCTTGTCGATTGGTTGCTCGACAAGTAACATTTTTCTACCAAAGAAGGTTGACCATGAAGATCATCATCGTAGGAGCAGGTATTGGCGGACTTGAGGCGGCGAGGCTGTTGGCGTACGCCGGGGCGGAGGTGTTCGTCGTCGAAAGGGCGGCGGACGCGGCGCATATGCGCTACGACGTGACGGACGACGTCGATCCCTCTATCTTCGACAGGTGCGGACTTCCCGTGCCGCACGGCAGCTTCCCCAAAAGAGATTGGACGTTTGTCGCGCCCGGCGGCGGAGTGCGCGAAATGCACGAGGCGGCGCCCGATATCTCGGTGAACAGGCGCGAGCTGGACAGAATGCTGATCATCGGCGCGGAAAAAGCCGGCGCGGAGATCGTTTGGGGAGTGGAGTGCGAGGGCGCGATCGTAGAGGACGGGCGCGTCGTCGGAGTCAAGGTCGACGGCGAAGAGGCGTATGCCGACCTCGTGATCGACAGCGCGGGGATGAACTCCGCACTCAAGGCGAGCCTCCCGGGCGAGATGAAGATCACCATGCACGATGACGATGAAAAATTTGCGGTTTTTCGCGCTTATTTGAAGAGGAACGAAGGCGCGGAAGAGCCGCGATACAGCGACAAAGTCTATCTCAAACATCTCGGGGAAAAGGGGATCTCTTGGGTGATACGGCGAGGAGATGCCGACGACGTCTTGATCGGAGCGGTCGGGGGTTTGAACATCGGCGACATGAACAAAAGACTTGAAGCGCTGAGGGCGGACGACGCGGGTATCGGTGCGAAATACGAACACGGGCAGACATTTTTTAACATCCCGGTGCGCTTCCCGGCGACCAGGGCGATCGCTCCCGGATATGCGGCGTTAGGCGACGCGGCGTATTTGACCATCCCAATGCTCGGCAGCGGGATAGCGTCTGCGCTGATCTCGGCACATCTGCTTGCCGAGTGCGTGGCGCCAAATCACACATGCGGCGACGACGCGCTTGGTATGACTTCGATTGAAAATCTTTGGAAATATCAAGTACTCTTGTACAAGACCTTTGCCGAACATTGCGGAGTCGACGTGATGAAGAGGGGCGTGCTGTCGCTCGACGACGCGACACTCGACCTGATCTTGACGTCCGACGTCTTGACTAACGAAGAGGTGTGCGCGCTTGCAAAGGGCAGGACGCTCTCCTTTGGCGTCGGCGATTTGCTCTCGAAGGCGATCAAAGCCGGCAGACACGCGTTCAAACTGCTTCCCATCGCCGCGATACTGCGCAGGGCGAAAAAGGCGATCTCGGTCGCCGAGAACATCCCAAAAGAGTTCGACGCCGCTGCCGTCGACGCTTGGGAGAGAAAATTGAACAAAATCGTCAAGGGCGAAAGATGACATGCCGCTTGGATAATTGCGCGCATATCGTTGACAATTTCGCGGCAAAGTAATAAACTTGTAAACATGGTGACAACGAGTGTGCTGCAAGAGGAGGCGGCCTACACAAAAGACAAATACTTCGACAGTTCGGACAAGTTCTTTGACTCGCCCGTTTGGTTCGGTCTCCTCGTGCTCGGCTGCGCGATCCCGTATTGGTTCTCGCAATATGCGATAGCGTTCGGCTTTTGTGCGGTCGCGCTCGCAGTTGCGTTGATCTTCACACGCAATACGATGCCGGCGTTCAGCGCATTCATGATGTGCACTCTCGCAGTCATCGAGCAATATAAGATCACGACCGAAGAGATCTTCGGCTATGCGTGGGTGCTAATTCCTGTCGCCCCGGCTTTCATCTTCCATATCATTCGATATATGCCGCTCAGAGAAAAATATCGCCCGAGTAAGACGTTTTTGCCGCAGGTCGCGGTGACGGTCATGTTGATGATGGGCGGAGCGGGCAGCATAAGCGCGGCGATGTATTTCCGCCTCGCGCCGCTTTACTATGTGCTGTTTTTGGGACCGGTGCTGCTCGGCATGATGACGCTGATGCAGAGCGACATACCCAAAAAGGGCGAATATATCTCCAAATATCTCGCCAAGACGATGATGGCGGCGGCATTGCTGTTGCTGCTGATGTGGCTGGCGTGCTGCCTCAAAGAGGGATTCGGCATACATTTGCCGTACCGCCAATGGAAGAACAACGCGGGCAACTTCATGCTCCTCGCCGCGCCGCTCACCGTGTGGTACGGCATCAAGAAGAAGTGGGGAGTGGTGTTTGTCGGCTTCGCGACCTTCCAGGCGTTGTCCGTCGCGATGTCGGGCTCGCGCGGCTCGACGTTGATGATGGCGGTCGTCTTTCCGCTTTCGCTGATCGTCTATCTCATCAATGTCAAGGGGTGGCGCAGGCTCGTCGACATGCTCCCGTTCATCATTGCGGCTGTCGCGATGCTCGCCTATTTCTTGCCCAACGGAGCAGAAAATCTGCTCAAATATATCGAGGACTTCGACATCAACGACAGCAGCGGCAGAGACAATCTCTATGCCGAGGGCTTGAAAAACTTTTTCGAATATCCGATTTTCGGCACGGGTTTGGGCTACCGCAACGACGTCGTCTATCCGCTCAACGACATGGCGATCTTCTGGTACCACAGCACGCCGATCCAGATCATCGCCTCAATGGGCATTTTCGGCGCGATGGCGTATATCTATCAGTTCGTCGTCCGCATGCGCATAGGGTTGAAAAACAGCGCGTTCCACATCTGCACGCTGCTCGGCTTCCTCGGCTTCGAGGGCTATTCGTGCGTGAACACCGGCGACTTTACGCCGCTGCCGTTCGCGTTCTTTGCGGTGTATGTCTTCCTGATCTTGGAGAAGTGCAACGACGACGCAGAGTTTATGAAAAGCGAACGAAAAGAAAACATCTTGAAAGGGATGGAGCGATGAAAGAGAAGAGGTTTGAAAAGGTCTATACCCAAGGCGCGATGCAGGGCGTCGAGATCTGGGTCGATACAGAGACGGGGGTCAATTACATGTTCTGTTTCGGCGGCAACGCGGGCGGACTGACGCCGCTGCTTGACAGAGACGGCAAGCCCATCGTCACCGGCAAACAAGAGGACGATCTCAAGTTTTGAGCGCGCAACAAAAAATTTTCGAGAGTGCGTCAAATTGTTTGACATTTGCTTTGATTTACGCTATCATAGTCAATGCTGTTGCGAATATGCGGTTATGGCGGAATAGGCAGACGCGTACGTTTGAGGGGCGTATGGGCAACCATCCGGGTTCAAGTCCCGGTAACCGCACCAAAGCGAAAAACGAGCCGGTTGGGCTCGTTTTTCGCTTTGGTGCGGTTACCGGGACTGCACCGGATAACGGCCTCGCAAAATTCGGCCGTTTATCCGGTGCACGCTCGCGTGCCGCGCCACTGCCGTGGCGCGGCATATCCTAACGGCGCTCGCTGTAAGGCAAGTCCCGGAGATTGAATGGCGAAAAACGAGCCGGTTGGGCTCGTTCTTTCGCTTTGGTGCGGTTACCGGGGGAGATGACGAGGTCAAATTTGACCTCGTCATCTCAGTGAAATTCGCCTTATCGGCGAGTGAAATTCCGCTGCGCGGAGTGAAATGTTTGCGCGGTGCGCAAACATGAAATGTCGCTGCGCGACGATGAGGCGAATTTTATTTCACGGACGCGCACAGCGCGTCTATTTCACGACCGCAACGCGGTCATTTCACGAGCGTGAACACCGCGAACGCTCATTTCACAAAATATACGGGTTGTGTTTGGCAATGTTTTGGTCGCAGTTTTGAAGCACATATCGATGTTTTTCGCCGCAAGACTTGTCATCGCGCGCGTGTGATGTTATAATGTTACCAGAAAGTTCGGAGAGATCTATGGAAAAGTTCACTCAAATGCTCAACGACGTGGGCTCGTGGCTCACCACCCAGGGGATCAAAGCGGTCTTTGCGATCATCGTACTTTTGATCCTGTTCAAGGTCACCAATTTCGTCACCAAAAAATTGGCGAAGTTCATGCGCAAGAAGAATTTGGACGAGGCGGTCGTCCGCGTCACCGAGACGTGGTCGCGCCGCGCGATCAAGTTCATCCTGTTGATCATCTTCGTCGCCTATCTCGGCTTCGAGACGTCCAGCATCACCGCTGCGATCGCGTCTTTGGGCGTGACGATCGGCCTTGCGTTGCAGGGCTCGCTGTCCAATATCGCGGGCGGCATCGTGCTGCTTGTCACGCATCCTTACCGCGTCGGCGACGAGATCGAGCTGGACGGCAACAAGGGCACCGTCGAGGACATAAAGTTGTTTTATACCTATATCCGCAAAGCGGACAACACCTTGGTGGTCATCCCCAACAGCACCGCCGCGAACGATGAGATCATCAACTATACGACCAAGCCGACGCGCCGCGTGGAGCTGATTTTTTCGGTCGCGTACGAGAACGACTTCGAGACCGCAAAGGCGATCATCCTCGAATGCGTGAAGGGGCTTGACTATGCGCTCGAAGATCCCGAGCCGTTCGTCGGCGTGGAGGCGCACGCCGCGTCGAGCGTGGACATCGCGGTCAAGTTCTGGGTGCCGACGGACAAGTATTACGACGCCAAGTATGCGATGCGCGAGGCGGTAAAGCTCGCGTTCGACGCCAACGGCATAGAGATCCCCTATCCGCAATTGCAGATCCACACCGCCGCGGACAAGGAGAGCAAAACCGAGACTAAGAAAAAATAATATGCGCGGCGAAAGCCGCAAAATGGAGGAAATATGAGCACAATTTCCAAACGGAAGAAGATAGTCATCACCGCCGTTGCAGCAGTTTTGGTCATCGTGCTTGTCGTCGGCTTGTCCGTCTTCGGCTGGCTGTACGCGTTTGACTATCGCAAAGACCCCGTCCAAAAGGCGACCAGCGTAACCGTGGACGACGACGGCAAATTGCGCGTGCTGCAATTGACCGATCTTCACCTGACCGCGCCGGCTTGGAACGGCAACGATCAACAGACCATCGAGTGGGTCAAGACGGCGATCCGCATCGCCGATCCCGACGTCGTCGCCGTCACTGGCGACGCGGCCATGGGCATCTATTGGTACCGCCAGCGCGAAAAGGGCATCGTCGCGATCGCCGAGATCTTTGAAGAGGCGGGCATTCCTTGGATGTACACGCTCGGCAACCACGACGGAGAGTGGAGCTGGGACACCCAGGCGCTCGTCGGTCAAGAAAACGAGGAACAGGGCAACGAAGAGCTGCTCGAGATCTTGCAGGGCTACAAGTATTCGCTGATGCAGAAGGGCGACACCACCGGCACAGGCAACTATGTGATCGACGTCGTCGACAAGGACGGCAACGTCGTCTACGGGCTGATCAATATGGATACGCACGGCAAGGTCTTCAATGAAGACGGCAGCCGCGGCCCCGGATATATGGGCTTGTCCGCCGATCAGGTGCAGTGGTACGAGCGCGAGGTCAACGCGCTTTGCGAGCGCGCCGGAAAGCTCGTCAATTCCGCGCTGTTCATGCACGTCCCCCTCTATGAGTATCAGGACGCGCTGGACAACTATCCGCTCTGGGGCAGCTTTACGCAATACAGCATCCAAGACCATTGCTATGTGCCCGAGACGAACATCGGCATGTACGACAAGATGGTCGAGCTGAAAAGCACCGACTTCGTCACCGCGGGGCACGACCACGACCACAACTTTGCGGTGCTCTATAAGGGCAAAGACCGCGACAGCGATTTTCCGGTCATCCTGCACTACGGCAGGACGTCGGGCGTCGAGGCGTGGGAGAGACGCATCCCGATCGGCGCGAGCGTCATCGACATCAATGTCAACGCGACGACGACCGAGAGCAGATACAAGATCAGCGTCATCGAACCGCCCGAGAGCTTCGTCTACAACGAATATTCGGGTTGGTAAAGCCCGATAAAAACCGCCCCTCATGCGAGGAGCGGTTTTTTCGTATGCTTATGCGGTCAGCTTGACTGCCGACAACGTCGCGTTTGCTCCTACCGTCGCGGTGTAACCGCCGGTGTAGGAGGGGAAAGTCAACGCGAGGTTGAGTTCGTCGCTTTGATTGAGCGTAAGCACATAGCTGCCCGATATCGGGGTCGCCTGGCTCGCCGCGGCATATACGGTCTGCTGAGTCGACGCCACGGGAGCGTCGTTTTGGAGGACTTGAGCGGTCACGTTGCCCGCCGCGCTCGGCGAGACGTTGAGCGAGTAGGAGACGAGATAGGTCCCCTGCTGCTGTATCGTCAGTGTGTTCGTCGCCGCGCCCATATTTGCACTTGCGCCGGCGGTGTTCAACTCAAGCTCGACCGGGGTGGTAGTGTCGTTGACCGTCGGCGTCTGCGTCGCGTTTTGATAGAGCAGACCGTATGCGGTCGAGATCGCCGGTCCCGTCGGTCCCGTCGGACCTGTCGCGCCCGTCGCGCCTGCCGCCCCTGCGGCGCCTTGAGCGCCTTGCGGACCTGTCGGTCCGGTCGGACCCGTTGCGCCGGTCGCCCCTGTCGCTCCGGTCAAACCCTGTATCCCTTGCGGACCGGTCGGACCCGTCGGCCCCGTTGCGCCGGTCGCGCCCGTCGCGCCTGCCGCCCCTGCGGCACCTTGTGCGCCTTGCGGACCTGTCGGACCGGTCGGTCCCGTCGCGCCCGTCGCGCCTGCCGCCCCTGCGGCGCCTTGTGCGCCTTGCGGACCTGTCGGACCGGTCGGTCCAGTAGCGCCGGTCGCGCCTGTCGCTCCGGTCAAACCCTGCATCCCTTGCGGTCCGGTCGGACCTGTTGCGCCCGTCGCGCCCGTCGCGCCTGCCGCCCCTGCGGCACCTTGTGCGCCTTGCGGACCTGTCGGACCGGTCGGTCCCGTAGGTCCCGTCGGTCCTGTCGGACCTGTCGCGCCCGTTCCGCCCGTGCCGGCAGGACCTGTCGGTCCGGTAGGTCCGATCAAACCCTGTACGCCTTGGAGACCCTGTACGCCCTGCGGACCGGTCGCGCCCGTAGGCCCGGTCGGTCCGGTCGGTCCTGTCGGACCTGTCGCGCCGGAAGGACCTCCGGGAGGTCCCATAGGCCCCGTAGGTCCGGTCGGACCGGTCACGATATAATACGGCGGCGCGCTAGAGCCCGTGCGTCTGCCGCAATTGCAAAAGTTGCATCCCATTCCAAACATCTTCATTCTCCTTGTCGGAAGTTCCGTGGCAGTATATGCCGAGAGGGCGGAATGGGTGAAAATGAAGATTTTTGGCACTGAAAAACAGTTGACAAACGATGTTTTCGGGGATAAAATGATAGATACGATTGCAGTGCCGATGTCGGCACGCGCAGGGACAAGCGTTCCGTGACGAGCGTCACAGAGAGCCTCTCCTCGGCTGAAAGAGAGGTACGCGGCGGCGGAAACGTACCACCCGGCGAAAAGCACGTCTTGCCGAACGAATCGGCTCAATGAGATGCGGCGAAAGCCGTGAAGTAAGGTGGAACCACGCCAAGGCGTCCTTGCATATGCAGGGGCGCCTTTTTTGGAGGAATATATGATCAAAGTCACTTTGAAGGACGGAAGCGCGCTCGAGTGCGCGGAAGGTGAGAGCGTAGCGCAGATCGCGGCGCGCATTTCGGAAGGGCTGGCGCGTGCGGCGCTCGGCGCGATCGTCGACGGCAATGTCGTCGAGTTGGGCTATGTGCCCGAAAAGGACTGCTCGTTGCAGATCCTGACATTCAAAGACCCCGAGGGCAGGCGCATTTACCGCCATACCTGCTCGCATGTTCTCGCGCAGGCGATGAAGAGCGTGCATCCGACGGTCAAACTCGCGATCGGTCCCGCGATCGACGAGGGATTTTATTACGATTTCGACTTTGCGACGCCCATCTCGTTCGAAGAATTGGAGATGGTCGAGCGCGAGATGGCGAAGATCATCAAGGCGGACTACAAGCTCGAGAGATTCGTGCTGCCGCGCAAAGAGGCGATCGAGTTGATGCAGAGCTACAACGAGCCATACAAGGTCGAGCTGATCAACGATCTGCCCGAGGACGCCGAGATCTCCTTCTATCGTCAAGGCAATTTCGTCGACCTGTGCGCAGGTCCGCATCTGCCGTCGACGGGCATGATCAAGGCTTTCAAGCTGACCTCGCTTACGGGCGCGTATTGGCGCGGCAACGAGCACAACAAGATGCTCTCGCGCGTCTACGGCACCTGCTTTGACAAAAAGAGCGAATTGACCAAGTATCTCGCCGCTGTCGAAGAGGCGAAAAAGCGCGACCACAACAAGCTGGGAAGAGAGCTGGGCATCTTCATGACCGACGAGCGCATAGGGCAGGGCTTGCCGCTGCTCATGCCCAAGGGCGAGCGCATCTTCCGCACACTCGTCCGCTTTGTCGAGGACGAAGAGGACAGGCGCGGCTACGTCCGCACCCGCACGCCGTACATGGCGAAGTCCGACCTCTACAAGGTGTCCGGGCACTGGGATCACTACAAGGACGGCATGTTCGTCATCGGCGACGAGAGCAAGGACGACGAGGTCTTTGCGCTGCGCCCGATGACCTGCCCCTTCCAATACACGATCTACAACAACGGGCTCAAGAGCTACCGCGACCTGCCGATCAGGTACGGCGAGACCTCGACTCTGTTCCGCAACGAGAGCAGCGGCGAGATGCACGGACTCATACGCGTCCGCCAATTTACGATCAGCGAAGGGCACATCGTCTGCACCCCCGAACAGCTCGAAGAGGAGTTCAAGGGCGCGGTCGACCTCATCAAGTTCATGCTCAAAGCTGTCGGCTTGCAGGACGACGTCACCTACCGCTTCTCCAAGTGGGACCCGAACGACAAAAAGAAGTATATCTACGAACCCGACGTCTGGGCAAAGGCGGAGGCGACGATGAAAAAGATCCTCGACCACCTCGGCATCGAGTATACCGAAGCGGTCGGCGAGGCGGCGTTCTACGGCCCCAAACTCGACATCCAGATCAAGAACGTCCACGGCAAAGAGGATACGATCATCACCGTTCAGGTCGATATGTTCCTCGCCGAGAACTTCGACATGACCTACGTCGACGAAAACGGCGAAAAGCGCCGTCCCTACATCATCCACCGCACGTCGATCGGCTGCTTTGAGCGCACGATCGCACTGCTCATCGAGAAGTATGCCGGCGCGTTCCCGATGTGGATCGCCCCCACGCAGGTCAAGATCCTCAGCGTCACCGAGCGCAACGAGGAGTATGCAAAGAGCCTCTCCGACGCGCTGTCGAGACGCGGCATCCGCTGCGAGGTCGATTCGCGCAACGAGACTATCGGCTACAAGATCCGTTCCGCGCAGCTCGAAAAGGTGCCGTATATGCTCGTCGTCGGCGACAAAGAGGCGCAAGAGGGCAAAGTCTCCGTCCGCAGGAGAGGAGAGGGCGTGATCGGCGAGATGACGCTCGACGAGTTCGCTCAAAGGGCGGTCGAAGAGATCGAGACGAGAAGTTTGCTTTGAGGGGGCACCCTTTCAGTTCCGCGCTCCCTTTGGGGCGCGGACTTTTTCACCGCTTTGGACGGATCTTTTGCAATCTTTTACGCCGTCTGTCGCTTGCATACCGGCAGGTAAGCGGCGTTCCACACGGCGCAAAATCTTTGCAAAATCTCTCACCCAAAGCTACTTGGTTCTATCTGACAAATTAGTCTGCTTCGATCTGTAATTAAGTGGTGTAGCGGCGAAATGGTTCCCCCTCAATACTCCCCCTCCGACACGACAAGCGCTCGCTCACCGCTCGCGGTCGTGCAAGGGGAAGTCCCCGAAGAGCGCGGTCGTTCGGGGACTTCGTTATCGAGTCGCGCGAGAAGCGCGGTTTCGCGCGACAGGAAGCGCTACCTTGTCAACAAAATGTGACTTCACGTTTTGACTTTTGGTATGTGGATAACGATATGATACTCGACGCTGCCGCCTCCACGAGGCCACCATTTCGCTAATCGCTCAAATCAATACCGCTTGCAAGCAAATCGCTTGCAGGCGGTATTTTCATATGAGCGGCAAAATGGTTTCCCTCAAGACTCCCCCTCCGACAGGGGACTTGTTCGCTCCGCTCACGCCCCTGCAAGGGGCGGCTGTCAAAGAGCGCGGTCATTTGACAGCCGCATTACCGTATCTCGCCCAAACGCGGTTGGGCGAGATGTAATCGCCTCCTTATTCTCAAAAAGCGATGTTGCGTTTTTATCTTGTAATGTAGAGGAAGAATGCTTCACTCTGCCGCCTCCGCGAGGCATCTCTGTTCCGCGCTCGCTTAAAGCTGCTTGGTTCTGTTTGTCGGTTTTTTCTTTACTGATTTTGAATTATTCTATGCGGATCCTTGTCGATCCGAAAATAATGAATCGGATAAAAAACGGGCGCGTCCGAGTTGCGGACGCGCCCGAGTGGTATTTTGCCGGTCAGACCTGCTTTGCGGTCGCGGCGACCTTGGTCGGCGCCTTTTCGGTCACATAGCCGCTCATGCCGTTGAAGAGGTTGCGGATGTGGTCGCCGACGCGTTCGAGATCGTTGACGAGGTGCAGCCACACCGCGCCGGAGTCGGCGGAACATTGTCCTTTGGCGAGACGCTCGATGTGCGTCGCCTCAAACTTGTCCTTGCAGTCGTCGACCGCCTGTTCCGCCGCGTCGACCTCGGCGCGGAGCGACAGATCGCGGTTTTCGAACGCGCGCATGACCAGCGCGTACAGTTCGTTTATGTCGGCGGTCATCTCGTCCAGCTCTTTGAGCGCGTCGGGGGAGAAGGACGACTTTTGCTTGGCGAGAAGGTCGGCGTATTCGCATATGTTCTCGGCATAGTCGCCTATGCGTTCGAGGTCGGAGATCGCGCGGTAATAGCTGCTCAATTCGCGTTCGCTGTCAGCGGTCAGGGGGTTGGTGGACAGCTTGACGTTGTAGGCGGTCAGCTCTTTGAGTAAAAAGTTGAGGTGGTTTTCGCGCGAGCGGAACTTTTCGCGTTTTTCGAATTTGCCGTCGCGGACCGCGCCGATCGCCCAGTCCAAATTTTTCTTGGCGATCTGCGCCATCAGCTCTATTTCTTTGCGCACCTGCGCAAGCGCGATGGTAGGCGTTGCGAGCAGTCTTTCGTCGACGTACGCGAACTTGTCGGCGACGATGCCGTCTTCGTCCGGCTTTTGCTTTTTGTCGCGGACGATAAGCTCGGAAAGCCTTGTGATGTATTTGATGAAGCCGACCAGCAAAATCGTAGTCGTCACGTTGAATATCGTATGGAACATCGCTATCTGCGTCTCGATCTCGGGGAACGCTGCGGCGAGCCATTTGTCGATCGGCAGACATAGCGCGAGAATGAAGAACACGATGGAGCCGAACACATTGAACATAAGGTGGATCACAGACGCGCGTTTGCCGTTGGTCGTCGCGCCGATGGACGCGAGCACCGCGGTCACGCAGGTGCCGATGTTGATGCCGAGGGTGAGAAAGATGGAGCTTTTGAGGTCGATCAAGCCGACGCCCGCCATCGTGATCAGAATGCTGGTAGTAGCCGAAGAACTTTGAATGATCGCGGTGATCACAAGTCCTATGAGCAGCAGAAGGAAGGGGTTGCTCACCGCGGCGATCGCGTTGCGGACCGCCTCGGAGTCGCTGAAACTTTGCATCGACGCGCTCATCACTTCAAGCCCGACGAAGATCATACCCACGCTGCCCATCAATTGCCCCGCACGGACGACCTTGTCGTTCTTGGAAAGCATCATCATGAACGCGCCCACGCAAGACAGCGCGCCGAAGAATGCGGTGATGGGCAGGAATTGAAGCGCGACGATCTGCGCGGTGATCGTCGTACCGATGTTGGCGCCCATGATGATCGCCGTCGCCTGACGGAGAGTCATAACGCCCGCGTTGACAAAGCCGACCACCATGACCGTAGTCGCCGACGAGCTTTGGATGACCGCGGTCACGCCCGCGCCGACCGCGATGCCGGCAAAGCGGTTTGAACTGATCTTGTTGAATACGTCTTTGAGTTTGTTGCCCGCAATGGATTCCAATGTCTCGCTCATTATTTTGAGAGCGATCAAAAAGACTCCCAAGCCGCCCAGCAGGGTGAGTATCATTTCAAGTGTCTGCATTCGTCCTCCTGCGGCGCTTGACGCCGTAAGACCTTTATAACAAATTACGGCGCACAAAGTCAAATAAATATAGACAGAAAGGGGAAAATAATGTATAATTAAAGAAAGAAAAACGCGTCGACATCGGGGTATATGAAGTGCGCAAGTGCGCGCAGATGACGTTATTGTCGCAAAGACGCGTTTTCAAATCAAATATCGGAGAATTGCCATGTCGACTCTCGTCTTGCTCGATTCCAACTCGCTGCTCAACCGCGCATATTACGCGATGAGCGCGCTCACCGACCGCAAGGGCCGTCCCACCGGGGCGATCCACGGCTACTTTACGATGTTTGCCAAGCTGATCTCGCAATTTGAGCCGGACAAGGTCGTTGCCGCGTTCGACCGCAAGGCGCCCACTTTCCGCAAGGAGATGTACGACGGCTACAAGGCGACGCGCAAGCCAATGCCCGAAGACCTCGCCGCGCAGTTGCAGCCCGTCAAGGACATACTCGCGCTGATGGGCGTTCCGGTGTGCGAAATGGACGGCTACGAGGCGGACGATCTGATCGGTACGCTCGCGCGCAAGTTTGACGGCGACGTACTCATCGTCACAGGCGACCGCGACAGCTGGCAGCTGATCGACAGCCGCACAAAGGTCGTGTTCACGATCAAGGGCATCACCGAGATCGCGCTTATGGACGAAGCAAAGCTCAAAGAGGATCACGGGCTAACGCCCTCGCAGGTCATCGACCTCAAAGCGTTGATGGGCGACGCGTCCGACAACATCCCCGGCGTGCCCGGAGTCGGCGAAAAGACGGCGAAGGGCTTGCTGGACAGCTACGGCACGTTGGACGGGGTGTACGCCCACTTGGACGAGGTCAAGGGCAAGCTGCGTGAAAAGCTGGAACAGAACAAGGACCTTGCCTATCTCTCGTACAAACTCGCGACGATCGACACCGACAGTCCGGTCGATGCCGGAGTGCTCGAGGCGAACTTCAAGCCTGTGTTCCCGGTCGCGCTCAAAAAGGAACTTCTCGATTACAACCTCTCCAAACTCGCCGATTCGTTCGAGTACGACGACGGCGCGGCGGCGGCAGGCGTGGGGCTGACTTTGCCCGACGCAGAAGAGGTCAAAGACGAGGCGAGGCTGCGCGAGATCGCCGCTGCGGCAAAGGGAAGGGCGGCGTTCGACATGTCGGGCGAGAGAATGTTTTTCGCCTGCGACGGCGCCTCCTATTCGATCGCGGTCACCGACAACTTCTTTGACGAGGGCGTGACCTTTGACGGCGCGCTCGCCGCGCTCAAACCCGTGCTCGAAGACGGGGCCGTCGTCAAGGTGTGCTTTGACGCCAAGACTATCATGCACAGCTTGGACGGCTACGGCGTTGCGCTGCGCGGCTGGGACGACGTTATGCTCAAAGCCTATCTCTGCGACAGCAACGCCGGCTACAAGAGTGCGTCCGATCTGTTCGCCGCATACGACGTGCCCGGCGGCAATGTCGGCGCGGCGCTGCTCGCGGTCGACGGCATGCTCGAAAAGGAACTCGCCGAAAAGGAACAGACCGCGATGTACCGCGATCTCGAAAAGCCGCTCGTGTCCGTTCTCAAAGACATGGAGGACAGGGGCTTCACCGTCGACAGAGGGACGCTTGAATCGCTCGCCGCAAGGTTCGGCGCGCAGGCGGACGAACTCGCCGCAAAGATCACCGAGCTTGCAGGAGAACCGTTCAACCTCAACTCCACCAAGCAGCTCGCGCACATTTTGTTCGAAAAACTCGGATTGAAAACGGGCAAAAAGACCAAGAGCGGCTATTCGACCAACGTCGAAGTGCTCGCCGCGCTCAAAAACGAGCACCCGATCGTGCCGCTGATATTGTACTACCGCGAGCTGTCCAAGCTCAAATCCACCTATCTCGACGGCATGCTGCCGCTGATAGACGCCAAGGGGCGCATACACACGGTGTTCCGACAGGCGGTCACCGCGACGGGCAGACTGTCGTCGACGGAGCCCAATCTGCAAAACATCCCCATCCGCAAGGAGAGCGGCAAAGAGATCAGGCGCATGTTCGTCGCCTCGCCCGGCTGTAAGCTGGTCTGCGCCGACTATTCGCAGATCGAATTGAGGCTTATGGCGCATTTCAGCGGCGACAGACATATGATCGAGGCGTTCAACGCCGGCGCCGACTTCCACGCCGCGACCGCGGCAAAGCTGTTCCGCGTGCCGCCCGAACTCGTCACCCCCGATATGCGCCGCAGCGCAAAGGCGGTCAACTTCGGCATCATCTACGGCATCAGCGACTACGGACTTTCGGAAGATCTCGGCATCGCAGTCTGGCAGGCGCGCGAATATATGAACAACTATTTCGCGACCTATCCCGACGTCAAGAAGTATATGGAGAGCAGCGTAGAATACGCGAAGGAGCACGGCTATGTGCGCACCCTCGACGGCAGGAGGAGATATATTCCGGAGCTGAAATCGACCAACTACAACACCCGCTCGTTCGGCGAACGCGTCGCGATGAATATGCCATTGCAGGGCACCGCGTCGGACATCATCAAAAAGGCTATGATCGCCGTCGACCGAGCGCTCAAAGACGCAGGACTCAAAGCGGGATTGATCATGCAGGTACACGACGAACTCATCGTCGACGCGCCCGAGAGCGAGACCGAAGCGGTCGCCAAGATACTCAAACGCGAGATGGAGAGCGCGGCAACGCTTGCGGTGCCGTTGATCGCGGACATAGGGATAGGCGACAATTGGTTGGAGGCGAAATGAGACTGATCGCGATCACGGGCCCCATGGGCAGCGGCAAGTCGACGGTCGCCGCATATATCGCGAGCCGAGGCTTCGACGTCTACGATTGTGACCGTATTTTCAACACGGGCGTGATAAATTCGCCCGATTACGTCGCAGAGATCGAGCGGCTGTTCGGCGCGGTCAAAGGTGGCAAAGTGGACAAGAAGGCGCTCTCCGCGCACCTTGCCGCACACCCCGAAGACGTGATCAGACTCAACGCCGCCGCTCATCCGCGAGTGGTCGCAAAGCTGCTCGAACTCACGCGCGGCAAAGACGTCGCGTTTGCCGAAGTCCAGGTGCCCGACGCGCTGGACGGCGTCGAACACGAACTGTGGCTGGTCACCGCGCCGGCGGCTGTCAGGGCAAAGAGAGTCGCCGCGAGGGACGGCAGGGGCGAAGAGGAGATCGCCGCGATGTTCGCGCTTCGCAAGACGGAAGAGCCGAGGGCGGACGAGGTCATAGACACCGACTGTTCGCTCGAAGAGCTGCGCCGCCGAGTCGACGACGTGTTGAAGAGAGCGAAATTGATTTGACGCAATGCGCGGCAACGGTTGCTTTGCGCGCGCGTTTGAGCTATAATATATCCGATATGTTCTATTCGATCACCGGTAAAGTAGTTTTTTATGAAGAAGGCAGGCTTGCCGTCGCCACCCCGGGAGGGGTCGCGTACGAGCTGCTGGTCAGCAATGCCACGCTCGCCAAGCTGGGCAGGCAGGGCGAGACGGTCACCGTTTATTGCCGTCTTGCGGTCGCGCAGGACGACGTCAGGCTGTTCGGCTTCTATTCCAAAGAAGAGAAGGCGATGTTCGAGAATTTGACTTCGGTCGGCGGCGTCGGCGGAAAGCTGGCGTTGCAGATCCTGTCGTCCGTGGACGTCTCGACGCTTGCGATCGCGATCGTCGGCGGAGACGCGGCGACTCTGTCCAAGGTCAAGGGCATTGGCAAAAAGACCGCCGAGCGCATAATCCTCGAATTGCGCGAACAGGTCTCGTCGAGCGCGACCGCGATCGCCCCGACGGACATCATGCCGACTTCCGCGGTCGGGGACGCGACCGCGCAGGACGCGATCGCCGCGCTCGTTTCGCTGGGCATCTCCAAGACGGAAGCATACACCGCAGTCGCGGCGGCGATGAAAAAGACGGACAAGCTCGAACAGATCATCGGGCTTGCGCTGAGGAGCTTTGACAAATGAGCGATTTCGACGAACGCGAACCGAGATTTATGTCATCGTTGCAGACCGCGGGGGAGAGCGACAGCGAAAACACCCTGCGCCCGCGTACGATGGACGAGTATGTCGGTCAAGACAAGATCAAAGAGAATCTCGAGATCTACATCAAGGCAGCCGTCGCAAGGGGCGAGCCTCTCGACCATGTGCTGCTGTACGGTCCTCCGGGGCTGGGCAAGACCACGCTCGCGCACATCATCGCGTCCGAGATGAACGCGCAGATCCGCATCACCTCGGGCCCCGCGATCGAAAAGGCGGCGGACCTTGCGGCGATCCTCACAAACTTAGGCGAGAACGACGTGCTGTTCATCGACGAGATCCACCGTCTCAACCGCAACGTAGAAGAGGTGCTCTATCCCGCGATGGAGGACTTTGCGCTCGACTTTGTCGTAGGCAAGGGACCGTCCGCGAAGAGCATTCGTCTCGCGCTGCCCAAGTTCACGTTGATCGGCGCGACGACAAAGGCGGGTATGCTGACCTCGCCGCTTCGCGACCGCTTCGGCGTCAATTGCAGGCTGGAGATGTACACCCCCGAGCAGCTCGCCAAGATCGTCCGCCGTTCGGCAGCCATTTTGGGCGTCGAGATCACCGACGACGGCGCGGTCGAGATCGCAAGGCGCAGCCGCGGCACTCCGCGTATCGCCAACCGCATCTTGAAGCGCGTCCGCGACTTTGCCGAGGTCAAGGGCGAGGGCGTGATAGACTATGAGGTCGCCGACCATGCTCTCGGCAGGATGGAGATCGACAAGCTGGGGCTCGACTCGGTCGACGCCAAGATCATCTTGACGATGATCGACAAGTTCGGCGGCGGACCGGTCGGTCTGGACACGCTCGCCGCGTCGATAGGCGAGGACAGCGGCACGATCGAGGACGTCTACGAACCCTATCTCATGCAGATCACCTTCATCGCGCGCACTCCGCGCGGCAGGGTCGTGCTTCCCGACGCATACAAACATTTCGGCAGAGAGGTGCCTCAGGCGGCGATACGCCAAATGAGCATGCTCGACGTCTTTGACAAAAAGGACTGATGAAGACAAGCGATTTCGACTACTATTTGCCCGAGAGATTGATCGCGCAGACTCCGATCGAGCCGCGCGATCGTTCGCGTATGCTCGTCTATGACAGGGCGAACGACGTTGTGCAAGACCGCATATTCCGCGATCTGCCCGAGTTTTTGCGTCCCGGCGACGTGCTGGTCATCAACGACACAAAGGTCATCCCCGCGCGCATTTACGGCAGGCGCGTCGGCGACGAAGGCGATGAGGGCGCACACGTCGAAGTGCTGCTGCTCAAACGGCTCGACTACACGCGCTGGGAGTGCATAGCCCGCCCTGCGCGCAAACTTCTTCCCGGGCGCAAGATCAAGTTCTCGGACGACCTGTCCGCGACAGTGCTGTCCACCGGCGAAGAGGGGATGCGCGTGATAGAATTTGAGTTCGACGGCATCTTTGAGGACATCTTGGACAGGGTGGGCAACATGCCGCTTCCGCCGTACATTCACGAAAAACTCAAAGACAAGTCGCGCTATCAGACGGTGTATTGCCGCGAAGAGGGCTCGGCGGCGGCGCCGACCGCGGGGCTCCATTTCACCCCGGAATTGCTCAAAAAAATAGAGGATATGGGCGTCGTCATCGCGCGCGTCTTGCTGCATGTGGGGCTGGGCACATTCCGCCCCGTCAAAGAGGAGACGATCGAAGGGCACAAGATGCACAGCGAGTATTACGAGGTGACGCAGCAGAGCGCGGACATCATCAACGCCGCCAAGCGCGAGGGCAGGCGCGTGATCTGCGTGGGCACGACGTCGGTGCGCACCGTCGAGAGCGCGTCGACCGACGACGGAGTTTTGCATCCCGGGCGCGGCAACACCGAGATCTTCATCTATCCCGGCTACAAGTTCAAGATCGTCGACTGTTTGATCACCAACTTTCATCTGCCGCAATCGACTTTGATCATGTTGGTCAGCGCGCTGGTCGGAAGGGAGAAGACCTTGGAATTGTACAGGCACGCCGTCGAGGAAGAGTACAGATTTTTCTCGTTCGGGGACGCGATGTTTATATATTGATCATCGACACGGGTACGAAAAAAGGAGTTATTTTGGAAAACGCTTTCAGATACGAAGTAGTCAAGGTTTGCCGCCAGAGCGGCGCGAGGATAGGGCGGCTGTATACGCCGCACGGAGTGATCGAGACCCCGGTATTCATGCCTGTCGGCACCAACGCGACGGTCAAGTCTTTGACGCCCGCCGCGGTCGAGGAGACGGGCGCGCAGATCGTGCTCGCCAACACCTATCATCTCTATCTTCGCCCCGGACACGAACTCGTTCAAAAGGCGGGCGGCTTGCACAAGTTTATGAATTGGGACAAGCCCATCCTGACGGACAGCGGCGGCTTTCAGGTGTTCTCCCAGGCTTCTATGCGCAAGATCAGCGACGACGGCGTCAAGTTCTCGTCCTATATCGACGGCAGCAAGCACTATATGACGCCCGAGTTCGCGATGGACATTCAGCACGCGCTCGGCGCAGACATAGTGATGGCGTTCGACGAGTGCACTCACGGCAAGACGGACAGGCGCAAGTCGGAGGCGGCGATGTACCGCACGCTGCGTTGGCTCGAGCGGTGCGCAAAGCGGCACGAAGGGCACGACGAGCAGATGCTCTTTCCGATCGTGCAGGGCAATATGTTCGAAGATCTGCGTGTGGAGGGCATCAAGGGCGCGCTCGAGTTTACCAAGTGCGGCTTCTCGATCGGAGGACTTTCGGTCGGCGAGCCCAAAGAGGTGATGTACCGCATGCTCGACGTGCTGAGACCCTACTATCCCGACGATCAGCCGCGCTATCTGATGGGCGTCGGCAGCCCCGACTGTCTGATCGAGGGGATATTGCGCGGCATCGACATGTTCGACTGCGTGCTGCCCACGCGCATGGCGCGCAACGGCACGGCGTTCACGCCGTACGGCAATCTGACCGTGCGCAACTCGACTTGCCGCGAACAGTTCTTCCCGGTAGACGAGGAGTGCGACTGCTATTGCTGCCGCAACTTCACGCGCGCGTACATCCGCCATTTGATCGCGAGCGACGAGATCTTGGGCGGGGAATTGCTGTCCATGCACAACATCCGCTTCCTCATCCGTTTGACGGAGCAGGCAAAGCAGGCGATCCGCGAGGACAGATTCGGCGATTTTGCCGAGGAGTTCCGTCAAAAGTACGATTGGGGCAAGAAGGTGAAGTGACCGAATTTGCGCGATATGCGCAGATTTTGCACAGTTCATCTTCGATTAACAGAAATTTTACACAAAAAACAGCATTTTGACCGTCAAGTCGCTTGCTATTTTGTAAAAATTTATATATAGTATTATGTAGCGCGCCGCGTATGCGCGCAAACAAAAGGAGTTACCATGAAAGAATTGCTCATATTGGCGGCAGACGCGGACGGCGGAAACAACAAATCTTCCATCATCATGCTCGTCGTGCTCGGCGCGTTGATGATCGGCATGATGCTCTTGTCCATCATCCCCCAACGCAAGAGACAAAAGAAGGCGCAGGAAATGATGAACAGCATCAAGACCGGCACCAAGATCAGAACCATCGGCGGTTTCGTCGGCATCATCAAGGCGATCGACAATCAGCAGAACGTGTTTGTACTCGACATCAGCGCCAATCTCGACGGCTCCATGCTCGTCACGATCGACAAGGGCGCTGTCTACAACGTGATCGCGACCCCCGACGGCGTACCGGTCAGCAACGAGACCGCTGTCGCCGCTCAGAAAGAGGCTCCCGTCGCGGCGGACGATGAAGTCGCCGACGCCGAGAGCGCGGAGAAGAAGGCGAGAAAGCGCGGTCGCAAGTACAGAGAGGCGGCGGAAGGCGAGAGCGCCGAGGACACCTTCGAAGAAGGCGAGGTCGTCGACAACGACTCTTCCGACAGCGAGAGCAACACCACCGGCATCGACGGAGACAACGATCTCAAATTCTGAGTTTGACCGAAGAGCGGGCGCACGACGCGCCCGCTTTTTTCATGCCTTTTCTTTGCCTATGTTGACAGCGAGTATGCCGCTCAGCACACCGGAAGCCGCGCAGGTCAGAGCGTCGAATACGCTCATGCCGTTGCCCTCAAACGAGCCGCTCGTCAACGAAAAGATCAGATAGGTCGCGCCGGCATAGAGCAGACCCGCGATCAGACCTTTGAGCAGTCCGTTGCTCTTTTTGCGCATTCCGATCACCGAAGCGAGCGCGATAGCGACGATCTTGATCGCGATGTTGATCGGCTCGATGAACTTCTCAGGCACTTCCGCAAAGCCCACCACTGCGGCGAAGATCGCCACGCCTATCACCGAAAATATCACCGACAGCAGCGTCACGAGGACGACGTCGGCGATGTCATGCTTGTCCGTCTTGGTCATATTTCACCTCCGACAAAGCATATGCGGATATACAGAGCATAATGCCTCATTGAAGACAATGAAATAAGATATTGACATGTGACATAATTTAGTATATAATTTAGACAGAATAATATCGCGAGGTGAGTTATGACCATCATTCCGATGAGAGATCTTAAAGATACCGTCGAGATCGAGCGCAAGTGCCGCGAGGCAGACGGTCCTGTTTTCGTGACAAAGAACGGTTACGGCAAGTTGGTAGTGATGAGCATCGATCATTATGAAAAGCTTATCGGTGAATTGCGCGAAGCCAAGGCGGTCAACGAGGGGCTGAAGGATATCGCAAGCGGAAACATCGTTGACGGAGACGAGGTCAAAACGCGCATTTCTGACAAGTATGGACTGTAAACTCGGGTGTCGTTTTACCGCGAGGGCGGAAAGAGATATTGATTCTATTTTGGAATATATTTCGGAAGAACTCTGTTCGCCGAACGCTGCGGCAGCTCTCGGACGCAAGGTTTTCGATTGTTTGGACAGGCTGAGGATGTTCCCGAATTCAGGCAAAAAGGTCGATAATCCGTATATCAACGATGAGTCTCTGCGCAAAGTCTTCATTGACGAGTATGTCTTGTACTATAAAGTTTCAGAGACAGACATGACATTATATGTAGTTGCGATGATCTATGGCAGGCGAGATCTCGTCCATGCGTTGCGCGACCTCGATCGCGGCGATTGACGGCGCGATCAGGAAAAGTTGCGCAATCGCTTGCATTATCCGCTGCGATATATTACAATAGTATTACCAAAATAGACATCGGAGGTGTAGAATGAAACACATCAACAGCATAGTCAAAGACGGAATGAAGAAGAGCGGTCACATCGGCTGCGGCGAGTGCCAATCCAGCTGCCAATCCGCTTGCAAGACCAGCTGCACGGTCGGCAACCAGAGCTGCAAGCAGCGCGACGAAAAGGTCAACACCGTCAAAAAGCCGTTGCTTTGATATGACGCATCCGTTTTGTTTCCGTTTCGGGGACAGGACGTATAGCTTTTTGTACGACACCGAAAGTGGCAGTCTCCACAATGTGGATCATGTCACTTTTTTATGCGCAAAAGAGCGGTACGGCCTCGATTTTACCGAACAAGAAAAGAATGAATACGCGCGCGTTTCTCAAACAGACAGGGATGAGATTAACGCCGAGCTCGATTCGCTCGCCGCAGAGGGCGCGCTTGACAGCCCCTGCACCGTGACGATGAACAAAAAGCGGATCGGCGAGGTCAAGGCGCTGTGTCTGCACATCTGCCACGACTGCAATCTGCGCTGCAAATATTGCTTCGCCGACGAGGGCACCTATCACACCTCGGACAGGGCGCATATGCCCGTCGAAGTGGGCTTGAAGGCGGTCGACTTCCTCATCGCCAACAGCGGCAAGAGGCAAAATCTCGAGATCGACTTTTTCGGCGGAGAGCCGTTGATGAACATGGAGACTGTCAAGGCGGTCGTCGAGTACGCGCGCTCGCGCGAAAAAGAGACGGGCAAGACATTCAATTTCACGATGACCACCAACTGCCTGCTCCTCAACGGGGAAAACCGCCGCTGGCTCAACGACAACATGTACAATGTCGTGTTGTCCATCGACGGCAGGCGAGAGGTGCACAACCGCGTCCGCAAGACCCCGAGCGGCAAGGACGTCTTTGACGTCATTTTGAACAACGCGCTCGAGTTCCGCAAGATCCGCGGCGACAAGTCTTACTACGTCCGCGGCACTTTCACCGCGCAAAATCTCGACTTTGCCGACGACGTGCTCTTCCTCAACGACTGCGGCTTTGACCAGATCTCGATGGAACCGGTCGTCACCGACATCCCCGAGCTTGCGATCAGACAGGAGCACATCCCGACCATACTCGCCGAGTACGAGCGCCTTGCGCGCGCCTACATCGAGCGCCGCCGCACGGATAAGTGGTTCAACTTCTTCCACTTCATGATCGACCTCGAAGGCGGTCCGTGCGTCATCAAGAGGCTTACCGGCTGCGGAAGCGGATGCGAGTATCTCGCCGTCACGCCGAGAGGGGATATCTATCCCTGCCACCAATTCGCCGAGAACAAACCCTACCTCATGGGCAATGTGCTCAAATCTACCGAGTACGACATGTCTGTCAGCGAAAAGTTCGCCTGCAACATCGTCACCCGCAAACCCGAGTGCGCGAACTGTATCGCCAAATACTATTGCTCGGGCGGATGCGTCGCCAACAACCTCAACTACGCCGGGAGCATGGACAAGCCCTACGACATCTCGTGTCAAATGATGCGCAAGCGTATGGAGCTCTCTATGGCGATATATGCTTTGGAGACCGCGCCGCGCGCATGAGGGCAAGGTTGAGGCGGCGGCTTTTACGCAAGGGCATCGTCCCGCCGCTTGCTAAGCCATAAAGGATTGACCTGCGCGGACGATGACTCGCCCTTGCGCAAAATACGCTCGCCTCAACTGCGAGCACCGACAAAAAATACCGACAGCGAAAAGCTGTCGGCATTTTTTGTAGGCTTGCCCACATACGCGCGGCGCGGTCTTATTTATAGTAAGTATATTAATCCGTCAAATGAATTCACCATAATTGCTACGCACCGAAAAATTGCCGACAGCAAAACCGCTGTCGGCAATTTTTCAGCATATCCTCACCCCCCGAGGTGCGGTCTCTGTTTATGTATGTAATCGAATAATTGTTATGTCGAGGACAGTATTTTCATAGAATCACTTCGACAAAACGCTACGCGCCGAAAATATCGACATCAAAAAGCTGTCGGCAATTTTTCGGCATATCCTCACCCACGAAGTGCGGTCTTTGTCTTGCGAGAAGAGAGTGCATTTTTGATAATTACAATATACAAAGCAATATTGCGCCGCAAGCGCGTCTTGTTTGGCTCCGCATACGCGCGGCGCGGTCTAAATTGTCTTTGGTGAGAGTATTGATCTGAGCAAATTTATTCGGCATATCCTCACTTCCGATGTGTGGTCAAAAATCGTGGACGTCGTGTACGATATCGGACTATTTTGATTGATTTGTAGAATATTTAATTTTTTTCGACTTGAATACATTTATTTTTATTAAAAATAATAGTTTCGTGAAAAATTAACGCATTCCCGATAATTGTCGAAAAATTGAGTATTGACATATCTCCGTAATTTTATTATAATGAATTTGTACAGGTGATATCTTTCAGTGGAGATATCGTTCTTGCTTTGCGTTTGACTTGGAGGGAAATATGAGAAAAATTTTTAAGAATCGACACATTATTGTTTTATTGCTTGTCGCCTTGATCGGGGCGACCTGTCTTGCGGCGTGCGGCGGAGACGAAGTCACGACGACCGTCACCTATTACGTCAACGGCAGCGTGCACGGCACGGCGAGCGTGACGACCGGGATGACCTCATCCGGGGTCGCCGATCCTGCGGTCGACGGCTTTACGTTCGGCGGCTGGTTCACGGACGAAGCTTGCACGACGCCGTTCGATTTTGCCGTATACGCCTCCGACGAGGGGCGCGCGGACATCTCCGTCTATGCCAAAATGGTCGCGAGCGGTGAGCCGGCGCAGATCAACACGATCACCTACTATGTTCAGGGCAGCGTATACGACACGGTGACCGTCGAGGGCAACGTGCTGTCCAAGAACGTCGCCGATCCCTCTCTCGACGGCTATACTTTCGGCGGCTGGTACACCGATCAAAGCTACTCGACGATGTTCGATGTTGCCGTATATGTCAATTCGGCAGACCGCGCCGACATCTCTGTGTATGCGCGTATGATCGCCGAGGATGACGATGATCCGGCTCCCGTCAAGGTCACGGTGAGCTTCAATGTCAACGGCGGCGACGGAAGTTATCCTGCGCAAGAATACGAATCGGGAGACAGGCTTGCCGATTTGCCAACTCCCGAACGCGAAAACCATACCTTTGCCGGCTGGCAGACCGCCGACGGCACCGTCTATGAGGACGGCAGCGTCGTCCCGGCAAGAGACCTCGAATTGATCGCGCAATGGACGCCGGATCCGTCGACGGTCACGTTGACGTTCGGTGACAAGACGATCGGCACGATCGAATTGACGCAGGGCGAGGACTACGTCATCGACCCGATACCGGGATATACGCTCGTCGATTGGAAATTGGCGGGCAAGCCCGTCACCGATGCGGACGGCGCAAGCCTTGCGCCGTGGCAATATGTCGGCGGCGAGTACACGCTGACTGCGACCGCGAACGCGACCGTCTATCAAGTCACTTACGAGCTCGGCGGAGGAGAAAACGCTTCTTCCAATCCGGCAAGCTACTCGATCGAAGATATGGACGGCGACCTCGAAGGCGCGATCGAGCTTGCCGATCCGACGTTCGCCAGCGACTTCATCGAGGCGACCGCAGCTGCGGACGGTTCGATCGCCGTCAAGAGCAACGGCAAGCAGTTCCTCGGCTGGTTCACCGATCCCGAGTTCACCAACGAGGTGACCGCGCTCACTCTCTCCCTCGGCGACGTCACGCTGTACGCCTCGTGGGGCGAGGATGCGGTCGTCACGCGCAACGTGCCCTATCTCAGGGTGAATTCGAGCAATGAGCCCGACGCCGACGGCATCTATCTGCTTATGGGCGTCTATCCGCAGGATTACGTCTCCAAGCCCGCGATCACCGGTACGGCAGGCAACTATCAGACCGATGCGGACGGCAATCTGTATCAAGCCGTGGGCGCGCGATACTATCTCGTCAAGCCGATACGCTGGCGTATCGTAAGCGAAAGCGACGGCTTGTCCTATCTGCTTGCCGAAAGCGCGCTGTACGGCGGCACGTTCGGTTCGAGCACGTCGTATGCGTCCTCGCGCGTCAGGACGTGGCTGAACAACGACTTTGTCAACGCTGCGTTCAGTCAGCAACAACGCGACTTGATCTCCGCGACAAATGTCGAGGGCAATTCGGACAAGGTGTTTGTGCCGGCAAAATCTGAGATCTCGTCGTTGACGAACAAAGCGCGCAAGGCGACGGATTACGCCTTGACTTCGGGAATGAGCAACCAGAGCAACGGCTATGCGTATTGGTGGACGAGGACGGCGCATTCGAGCGCGGGTAATTTGATCGTCATCACGCAGGGCAACGGCGAGTCACCGTGTGCGCCGACAAAGAGCGATATCGGCATCGTGCCGGCGTTGAACATCAGACTCGATTGAGAAAACGGATCGCGCTTTTGATCCGTACGGACAAGACGAAAGCGGTTTTGAACTTCATCGTTCAAAACCGCTTTTTGATGTCAAAGAATATTCAATTTTATGCAGCCGTCACGCCAAGCCCTTCCTTCATAAACTTTGCAAAAGCGGCTTGTCCTTTGTCATTGTTTTTGAACACGGCGGTGTATTCGAGGATGCGCACGCAGGCGTCGTTGACATAGTTGGTGACAGCCTGTTTTGCCGACTTTTCGCTCAAAGACGAACCGTTTGCGGCGATCAAAGCCTCGATCATACCGGCATGTTTGTGCATGGGATGATCTTCGGCTGCGAGCGCGGCTTTGTCGAACCTGACCTCGCCGGTCAAGTATCTCTCGACCTCGGCAAGCTCCTTTTTGAGACGTCCCGGCAAAATGAACAAGCCCATGACCTCGATGATGCCGATGCCTTCCTTTTTGATGTTGTGCAGACACTCTTCGGGGTGGAAGATGCCGTAGGGGCGCCTCTCGTCCGTGCGGTTGTTGCGGAGGATCATATCGACGATATATTCGTCGCCTTCTTTGCGTACGATCGGGGTGATCGCGTTGTGCTGTTCGGTCGTCTTGCAGATGACCTCGACCGACTCGTCTGTCCAATCGTTCCATTTTTCGAGCACAAAACTTGCGGCGGCATGGATCTGCGCCTTGTCTTTTGAGGTCAGCCTTACGACGCTGTTGTACCAATCTGCGACCGCGAACTTGACGGCGGGGAACTTGCCGCTCGAATATTCGGCGCGTGCGCCCACGCTCATCATCGGCAGCACTTTGAGTCCGCCTTGATAGTGGTCGTGCGTGAGTATCGAGCCGCCGACGATCGGAAGCGCGGCGTTGCTGCCCATAAAGTAGTGCGGAAAGAGGTCGACGAAGTCAAGCAGGCGCGCGAAACTCTTCGGTGTGACCGACATCGGGCGGTGTTCGTCCGAAAACGCGATCGCGTGCTCTTCGTAGTATTGATAGGGGGAATATTGCAGCCACCAATCTTCGCCGTCGAGGGTGATGGGAATGGTGCGCAGCGTCTGTCTTGCCGGGTGATTGAGGTTGCCGGCAAAGCCGACGTTGCTTTCGCACAGCATGCATGCGGGGTAGCCCGACTTGGGCTGCAGCTTGGCAAGTGCGATCTGCTTGGGATCCTTTTCGGGCTTGCTGAGGTTGATCGTGATGCCGATCTTACCGAATCTGCCGGTGTGTTCCCACTTGATGTTCTTGTTGATGTCCGTCATGCGGACATAGTCGTTCGCCTTGGACAGCGCAAAAAGCCAATCGGTCGCCGCCTTGACGCCTTTTGCGTCTTTCAGAGCGTAAAATTTGTCGGTGACGGCGGACGGAAGAGGGGTGAGGAGTCCGAACATGCGCGTTTCGAAAAGAATGCGCGACGCGTCATCGGTGATGCCTTTGTCCACCGCATACTGCACGAGCGGGTCGGCTATCTCGGTCTGAAAGTCGCCGAAATCCGGGGTCTCGTCCGCAGGGGCGGATTGACCGAATAGGTCGAGAAGTGTGTTGAGTTTGAGCATGCGGTCGCGCGGATCGAGATCGAGCGCTTTTTGAGCATAGTCGAGAAGTTGATTGATCTTTGTTCTAACTTGTTGATCGGTGAGCATTGTTGTCCTCTCGTATTGTCGATTGACTATATTATACAACAATTGTGCGCGCGTTGCAATTGTCTTGCGGCAAAAGTGAACGTATTTGCGAGTGAAAGAGTGTTCAAAACGGTCGGAGCGAAGCGCGGCGCGGAGACGACAGACCCCCGGTATCCGGATGAGTAAAAACTGCGCAAAGCTAGCGAATTTGCCTGTCGGCGGGCATACGATCGCAGAACGACAAGCTTTTGCACGAAAAGCGAATATACTGTCAAGATAGAGAAAAGTTATACGTCTTTGGCTTTTTAGACGCTTAGCGCTGATCCGAGCGCATAAAAAACGGCAGAAAAAATTCGAATATTAGTAATTATTATTAATTATTTTCAATTTCGCAAAATGAATATAAGAATACAAATAACAATCCGCGGTCTGTCTTCGGCGCACGATCTTTGTTTTGGCGACAAGTTTGAGATGCGTCCAAAGACCGCGTCAAAATTTTCGGCGCAAAAAAGTCTTATATAGCGTTGTGCAGCGGTAAGAATGGCACCGCCGGATCATCCGGATCGATTTCGGACAGACAAGTGCGCGGCGTACCGAGGCTTTTGTTCGCGGCATTTGAATATTTTACTTGTAACGCGCCGAGGCGTGTGCTATAATGTTTATAAACTAATGCGTGAGCGCATACGGAGGTACTCACTATGGCATTGACCGCAAAGCAACTCAAAGACAACAAGCAATTTTGCGAAAATGTCGCCGCTCTCTACGGGGGCGGTCTCGACTATCAGGCGCAAAGATACGCCATGCTCTACAACAAGCATACAGCCGACTTTGGCAAGGGCGGCGCATTCTTTTCGTCTCCCGGCAGGATCGAGGTCATCGGCAATCATACCGATCACAACAACGGTAAGGTGCTGTGCGCGTCGATCAGCGTGGACAACCTCGGATGCGTGACTCCGCTCGAGGGCAAGATCGTAGTCGCCTCGATAGGCTATCCCGTCGTCGAGGTGGACATTGACGACCTCTTGCCCAACGACGACGAGTACGGCAAGAGCGAAGCGCTTGTGCGCGGCGTCATCGCCTACTACAAGGAGCACGGCTACAATGTCGGCGGTTTTGCCGCGACGACGACTTCGGACGTGTTCAACGGCGCGGGCGTTAGTTCTTCGGCTAGTTTTGAGCTGCTCATTTGCGAGATCCTCAACGTCATGTACAACGGCTCTTCCATCGACGCCGTCACCAAGGCGAGGGCGGCGCAATATGCCGAGAACGTCTATTTCGGCAAGCCGTGCGGTTTGCTCGATCAGAGCGCGATCTCGCTTGGCGGTGTCAGCTACATCGACTTCAAGTCCATCGAAGATCTCGAGATAGCCAACGTCGAGTGGACTTTCTCCGATCTCGACATCGTCTTGACCAACACCGGCGGCGACCACGCCGACCTCACCGATCAATATGCGTCCATCCGTTCGGAGATGGAGGACGTAGCGGCGGCGATGGGCGCAAAGACGCTTCGCGGCGTGGACGAAGGGGAGTTTTGGAAGGACATCCCTAAGTTGCAACGCAAGGTGAGCGGCAGGGCGATCTTGCGCGCGATACACTTCTTCAACGAGAACAGGCGCGTCGAAAAGGCGCTTGACGCCGTCCGTACATGCGACATCGTCAAGTTCGGCGAGATGATCGACGAGAGCGGCAGAAGCTCCTATCAATTGCTTCAAAATTGCTATCCGCTCGGCGACACCGCTCAGCGCATCCCGTTGGGGCTTGCGATCGGAGGCAGGATGCCCGGCGTGCTCGCGACTCGCGTTCACGGCGGAGGTTTCGCAGGCACGGTGATCGCGTATGTCCGCCGCGCGGACACCGCCGCATACGTCGAGCGGATGAAGTCTGTGTTCGGCGACAAAAACGTGTTCGTCATCGGCGTTCGCAACAGCGGAACGAGGGCGGTGAAGCTCGATGTATAATATTCTGCTCGCTAATATTTTTGACAGCAGTATCGCATTCACGATCGGCAATATAACCGTCAGGTGGTACGGCATCTTTGTCACCTGCGGTATCGTGTTGGCGTATTTCCTGTATCTCTTCCTCTCGCACAAGAGGGGGATCGACCTCGACTTTTCGCTCGAAGCGTTCATATGGGTGCTGTTGTGCGCGGTGATCTGCTGCCGTCTCTTTTATGTTCTTCCGCGCGAAGAATACTATCCGATAGACAGTTGGGACGCATTCGTTCGCTTTTGGGACATCACCCAAGGCGGACTCACGATCGTCGGCGGCATTTTCGGCGGCGCGATGGGATTGCTGTTCTGCTGTCTGCGCAACGGCAAGTATTCGTATGCCAAGGTCGCCGACTGCGTCGTGCTTTGCGTGCTCGTCGGTCAGATCGTCGGCAGATGGGGCAACTATGCCAATCAAGAATTGTACGGACAGGTCGTCACGAATCCGGCGTTCCAAAAGTGGCCGTTTGCGGTGTTCATCGACAGGACGGGGCAGTGGCACCAAGCGCTGTACATCTATGAGGGCGTGCTCAATCTGATCGGTTTGGTGATCGGACTTGTGCTCTTTTTCAAGTACAAGAAGCTGCGCAATTTCACCATCTCGGTGTACTACATCTTTTGGTACGGTGTGGTCAGGGGCACGCTCGAATTCTTCAAGATCGAGCACGTCACATTCCCCGGGACCGAGATCGGCGTGATACAGGTGATCTGCTATTGTGCGGCGCTCGTTGCGGTGGTCGTGATGGTGCTCAATCAAAGGGGCGTCGTGCGCTTTCAGAGCAAGTGCTTCACCGTCGACGGCGACCTGTTCAAGCCGACGGTCGTCCCCGACGACTATCTCGAGCGCAGGGAAGAGTATCTGCGCGACGGCATCCCGGGCAGTTCGTTCGCGGGGGTCGGCAAGCCCAGAGTGGGCGCCTATCCCGAAAAGATCGTCCCGACGCGCGTGCCCGAGGACTATCTCAAACGCAGGGAATACTATTTAGAGCACGGCATCCCGGGCACGTCGTTCTACGGCGAAGGCAGGGACCGCCACGGCGCGAAGGCGGAATGACGACGGCAGCCATGGGCGCCGATCGAGGCAAGGAGACGGACGACCGCTCCGCTTACAAACGACAACAAGGACAAAAAATGAGAAATCTTACACTTTTGACCGACCTCTATCAATTGACGATGATGTACGGTTATTCCAAGAGCGACTTGATGAACAAGACGGCGGTCTTCGACGTCTTTTACCGCGGCGTGGGCAACAATTATGCGGTCGCGTGCGGACTTCAACAGGTGATAGAGTACATCGAGGGTCTGCACTTCGACAAAGAGGAGATCGCCTATCTTCGATCGCTCGAATTGTTTGACGAGGACTTCCTCGGACTGCTTGCGGGGCTGAGGTTCACCGGCGACATCTACGCGGTGCCCGAGGGGACGATCGTCTTCCCGCAAGAGCCGATACTCACCGTCAAAGCGAGGCTTTTCGAGGCGCAATTGATCGAGACGGCGATACTTTGCATCCTCAATCATCAGACGCTGATCGCGACCAAGACCGCCAAGATCGTCTATGCGGCGAACGGCGCGTCCATCGCGGAGTTCGGGCTGCGCCGCGCGCAGGGTCCGGACGCCGGAGTCTACGGCGCGAGAGCGGCGGTCATCGCGGGCTGCGCGTCCACGTCCAACGTGCTTGCGGGGCAGATGTTCGACGTGCCCGTCTCGGGTACGCACGCGCACAGCTGGGTGATGAGTTTCGACAGCGAGATCGACGCCTTTCGCGCGTATGCAAAGTTGTATCCGGACAGCTGTCTGCTGCTCGTCGACACATACGACACGCTCAAAAGCGGCGTTCCGCACGCGATCGAGGTGTTCAAAGAGCTGCGCGCCGCAGGGCACGAGCCGCTCGGCGTAAGGCTGGACAGCGGCGATCTCGCCTACCTCAGCCGCGAGACGAGACGCATGCTCGACGAGGCGGGCTTCCCCAACGCGAAGGTGTTCGCGTCGGGCGATATCGACGAATATGTGTTGCAGTCGCTCGCGTCGCAGAACGCGCGCATCGACTGTTACGGCATCGGCACAAAGCTTATCACTTCAGCCGACTGTCCGTCTCTGGGCGGCGTCTATAAACTCGCCGCGATCGAGAAGGACGGGGAGCTTGTGCCCAAACTCAAAATGAGCGATACTCCGGCGAAGATCACCAATCCGGGGTTCAAGAAGATAGTGCGCATCTTCGACAAGAAGTCGGGCAAGGCGCTCGCCGACCTGATCGCATTGAGAGAGGAGAACTTCGACGGGCTGGACAAGTTGGAGATCTTCGATCAATACTTCACCTGGAAGCGCAAGACGATCACCGACTTCTTTGTCAAGGAGCTGGACGTGCCCGTCGTGCTCGGCGGAAAGACGGTCTACAAGTCGCCGTCGGTCAAGGAGATCGCCGCCTATCACAAGAGCTGTATGGCGTCGTTCTGGAACGAGTACAAGCGGCTGCTCAATCCGCACATCTACAAGGTCGATCTGTCGCAAAAGCTGTACGACCTCAAACAGAGTTTGCTGGACGGCAAAAAGAAGTGAAACACGCCCGATCCGGGCGAAAACCGCAAAACGGAGCGCAACCGCATGCGCTCCGTTTTTTGTATCAAAACGCGTCTTTGCGTAAGTTTTGTGAAAATTTGGGCGAAAACGGTCGGAATTTTGTGAAAATTCTCCCCAAAACAATCGGTATTTTGTGAAAAACATGCTTGATTTGTGCGGAATTATGTGATGGACAAACAATTCTCGATGATCGCAGGTTTTGACGAGAGATATCCTTATCGCACAAAGCAAAGCAGCCGGGGCTTCGACCCCGGCTGTTTGTCATTCTTCGTCCGTCGTGTATTCGCGCGAAGATTTGGTTGTCTTTTCGACCTCGTTGCGGATGTCGGAAAAGTCGATGAAGTGCATGCCGCAGACATACCGTATCTCCTTTGCGACGCAGGCGGCGGTGGAGAAGACTTTGAACTTTTTGCCCCTCGCGCGCAGCATTTGAAGCGCGCGTTCAAAGTCGCTGTCGCCGCTGACGAGCACCGCCATGTCGTAGGTGTCGATCGTCGAGAACATGTCCATCACGATCTCGATGTCGAGGTTTGCCTTGGCGGACGAGGTGCCGTCGTCGTTGTAGTAGTGCTTGATGGGCTTGGTGACGATCGCAAAGCCGACCGAAGTCAAAAAGTTGAAAAAGGAGCGTTGATTGTCGTTGTCGCCGTCCGAGCCGTTGTAGTAGTAAGCGTCGGTGATGTCGCCCCATTGGGAGCAATAGTCGAGGATCTTTTTGACGTCGACCTTCCATTCCAATTTCTTTTGTGTGTAATAAAAGTTTGAACCGTCGATGAAAATAGCAATTCGCATAAATATACCTCCGAATATATTATAGCGCACGAAAGCGGACTATGCAACGCATTTGGCAAGGATGGCGCGTTTAAGGTTTGTCAAATATAAGATACGCTTTTTTATCGATAATCGAGATGTCGGTCGTCTGCGGGACGCGGAGCGGCAGTAAAACGCTGTCCGGGGCGGCAAAGCGGTTTTGACAAATTTCGACCAACACCGACGCGAAAAGACATTTCAAGTCACGGCGGATGCGGTATATTGATCGGCGGAGGCGATCATGGCACTGTTTGAGACAAAAAGAAGAGGATATGACAAAAAGCAGGTGGATGACTATGTCTTTGAGACAGGCAGCCGCAACGAAAAGACGATCTCGCAATTGCGCGAACGCATCGCCGAGACCGAGAGCGAAAACGAGCGGCTGAGGGCAAAGCTAAACGCCTGTCTTGCGCGCGAAGACAGCGTGTCAAAGGCGTTGATAGGCGCGATCGACAAGGCGAAAGAGATAGAGTACGCGTCAAAGGTGCGCTATGCGCTCGAGGGGGAGCGGCTCAAAGAGTTTGAGCGAAAATGGGTCGCATATTGCAACAACAAGGTCAACGGCGTCGCACCGTCCATCCGTGACGAGACAAAGGCGTTCGTCGCGGCGATGAAGAGGTCGCTCGACGAAGTGATGACCGCGTCGCTCAACCTCGGGACGTATGTCAACGAGGCGGTGATAGATCACGAAAACGAGGAAGTGAGATTGAGAAAACAAGGGGCATAAATCGAGGAAAATTTTTTGAGCTGTGTGGCAAGTCGAAAAAATTTTAAGACAAAAAACAGCAAAATTTTGCAAGAAAAATGTATGCGAACGAACTGAATTTTTCTCAAAAACAGAAATTTTATCAAAAATTGCCGATTTTTGTCTTTACGAGGATTTTGAATGCTATGCGCCGTTCAAAGGTTGCATTTTGCGGTGAAAATCTGTTATAATAATATACGGATGTGAATATTTGTCGAAAATACGCACAAATTTGACAAATACTAAGTCGAGGTGAAGTATGAAAAAAGAAGAATTTGAAAAGATCGCCGAAAGATGCGCTCAACTTGAAGCGAACAGAGATAAGAGTTTTGAAGAAGCGGCGGAGCTGTATGTGCTGGAAAGATTTTTGGGCGAAGAGAGCGCAGTCGATTCTCCGTTCGACGCCGAAAGATATTTTTCGAATGCGGTAGAGTGCGCCGCAGCGCTCGCGAAGATCGACGAGTCGCATGTTTTGATGCATGCAAAGGCGATGGCCAAACTTGCGGCGTTCTATGCCGGCCGCGCAGATCTTTTTTATGACAAGGCGATCGAAAGCTATCATTCGGCGCTTGCCATCGCGCAGAACATAGCGGACGAAGACAGTCGCACGATGATGATCGCAGAGATAGAGTTTGGTATGGGCAGGATGTACAGCGACAGAGGAGGCGTGCCGGTTACGGAATATTTTCAAAGGGCTTTCGACGCGTGCGATTCTCTTGCTAAAAAGGGCGTAAAGCTGGAAGACGACGCCCTGAAGGTGGTCATGCTCTGTTCCACGCTTCTCCAAACGGTCTATGAGGAAGCGGGCGACCATGCGGCGGCTCGCGATATAAGGATGAGAAGCAGAAAGTTCTTGTTATGACGCGCCGGGGCTGCCGCCGCGGCGATTTCGAGGCGAACCGACGGTGCGCTCATGCGCGTAGTTTGCCCGACTCGTCGCCTGCCGCCGCGCAGATCGGATCGGGACCGACGCCGCAGGAGAGATCATGAAAAAAGACAAATTGCAAGAGCAGATCGAAGAGATGACGGTCGACAGCGAGAGGGAAGAACTCGTTGCGGTCGATCTTCTCGACGTGCTTCTCGACCCGGATAACAGAGAACCGTTGGCTTTCGTCGACGAGGACGGAAAAGTGCTCGCATTCGAACAAGTCGCGGTCATACCTCACGACGACAAGAACGGCGAGAGGCAGCTTTTCACTGTGCTCAAACCGCTCGACAAGATCGAAGGCGTCGCGGACGACGAGGCGATCGTGTTCCGCGTGAGCGTCGGCGACGACGGCAACACCACGATCAAGCCGGAAGAAGACGACGAGACAGCGCTCGCGGTATATGACGAATATATCAAACTTCTGAAAGCTCACGGCGTCAAGACCCCGGACGAAGATTGAACAGGGGCGACGCCCCGGCTGCGCGCTGAAAGAATGCGTGAAAGCGATCGCCAAAAAGGAGGGAGGTCATGAAAGGCAAGAACATCGGAGATGCGGTCGACGCATATGTCGATCTTTTGGACATGGTAAAAGACGAAAATGTTTACGGCATAGTCGATGACGACGGCTGCCGGGATTGCATACTCAGGCTGCCCGACTACATAGGCGGGGACAAGGATGAGCAAGAGGTCTCGCTCGACGTGCTGTTCGATCGGGGCGACAAAATGACGATCGAATGGACGGACGAAAACGGCAAGGCAAGGTCGTTTGCGCAGCTAGCGGCCATAGTCCTCGAACGGAGCGGGAGAGCAAAATTCTGCGTCGTGGCGGCTCCGCTCGGCAAGATCGACGGCGCGGGCAAAGATGACTTGACCGTGTTTTCGATCGCCAAGAACGAACAGGGAAGATTCACCCTCAAAAGGGAAGAAGACGAAGAGGTGTCAAGAGCGGTTTTGGACAAATACCGCCAAATGACGGAAGAGGCGAACAAAAATTCCTAGCAGGAGAGGCAAAAATCCGTCGTCATAAGCCGGCGTTTGCCGCATTTGAGGGCAGTGCCCGGAGTACCGAAAAACAGCAAGACAAAGAGGGGCGCATCCGTGATTCGGATGTGCCCGTTGCGATTCGAAGCGTTAATTTTTGTGTCCCAAGAATCCGCATTCAAAAGAAAAGGACAGAACTTGCATAACGCGAATAAATTTACGACTCCATCTCGTCCAACCGCGCTTGGGCGAGATATGGTAACGCCCTCGTCGAATGACCGCGCGAAAAGCTCGATGCAGAACCGATCAGATCAACGCAACCAAATTATTAAAAGTTGGCATAGAACCGATTAGATAAACGTAATCACGAAGCATTGAGCGAAAGATTTTGCGTAAATTTTACGCCGAAAGGGTTGCGAGGTGTACCTCAATGGTACCCGAGCGTTCCGAGAGGCGCAAAAGGACGCAAAAGATTTGCTCAAGGCGTGTACTGAGCCGCACCCCAAAGGTGGTGCGGAACAGAAAATGTCGCGCGGAACCGCGTTTCCCGCGCGACTTGATAAGCAGTCCCTGAATGACCGCGTTCTTCGGGGACTGCCCCTTACGGGACCGTGAGCGGTGAGCGAGCGCTTGTCCCGTGGGAAGGGGAGTATTGAGGGGAAAACCAAAAATAGCGAGTATGAGTAACGGGCATATCCGAAATTCGGATATGCCCGTTGCGATTCGAAGCGTTAATTTTTGGGTTGCCCCTCAAAGAAGCGAAGCGCTTAGTAGTCCATCTGCGGATTCGCCGGCGCCGCCGGAGCGGGTTCGGGGATGTCGGTGACCAGCACTTCGGTGGTCAGCAGGGTAGCTGCGACCGAAGCTGCGTTCTGCAAAGCGCTGCGGGTGACCTTGGTCGGGTCGATGATGCCGGACTCGATCATGTCGCAATACTCGTCGGTCAGCGCGTTGTAGCCGAAGTTGACGCCGCGCTTGGAGGAGAGGATCTTGTTGATGATGACTCCGCCGTCTACGCCTGCGTTTGCCGCGATCTGCTTGATCGGCGCTTCGAGCGCTTTGAGGACGATCATGCCGCCCGTCTTTTCGTCGCCTTCCATCTTTTTGACGACGGGCTTTACGCGGTCGATCGCATAGAGCAGAGCGACGCCGCCTCCGGGGATGACGCCCTCTTCGACTGCCGCGCGCGTTGCGGCGAGCGCGTCTTCGATGCGAAGTTTCTTTTCCTTCATCTCGATCTCGGTCGCTGCGCCGACGTTGATGACGGCGACGCCGCCCGCGAGTTTTGCGAGGCGCTCTTGCAGCTTCTCCTTGTCGTATTCGCTGGAAGTCTCCGCGATCTGGTTGCGGATCGCCTCGACGCGAGCCTTGATCGCGTCCGCGCTGCCTGCGCCGCCGACGATCGTGGTGTTGTCTTTGTCCACCTTGACCTGCTTTGCTCTGCCGAGCTGGGCGAGGGTGGCGTCTTTGAGTTCATAGCCGACCTCGCTGCTGATCACGGTGCCGCCGGTCAAAATGGCGATGTCTTCGAGCATTGCCTTGCGGCGGTCGCCGAAACCGGGAGCCTTGACCGCAACGCAGTTGAGGATGCCCTTGAGCTTGTTGAGCACGATCGCGGTCAGCGCTTCGCCCTCGACGTCCTCTGCGATGATGAGCAGTTTGAGCCCGTTTTGAACGACCATCTCGAGGATGGGCAGGATCTCCTTGCCGGACGAGATCTTTTTGTCGGTGATGAGGATGTACGCGTCGTCGAGGACAGCCTCCATCTTGTCGGTGTTGGTGACCATATAGGCGGAGGTGTAGCCTCTGTCGAACTGCATTCCTTCGACGGTGGTCAATTCCGTCTTCATCGACTTGGACTCGTCGATCGAGATGACGCCGTCCTTGCCGACCTTCTCCATAGCTTCGCTGATCAATTCGCCGACCATCTCGTCGCCTGCGGAGTTGGACGCGACGTGAGCGATCGCGGTCTTGGAATCTATGGGTTTGCTGATCTTTTTCAGCTCTTCGACGACGGCGTCGGTCGCGGCGGCGATGCCCTTTTTGAGCACCATCGGATTAGCGCCGGCGGCGACGTTTTTGAGCCCCTCTTTGATGATCGCCTGAGCGAGCACGCACGCGGTGGTGGTGCCGTCGCCCGCGACGTCGTTGGTCTTGATCGAGACCTCTTTGACCAGCTGTGCGCCCATGTTCTCAAAGCCGTCGGGAAGTTCGACCTCTTTGGCGATGGTCACGCCGTCGTTGGTGATGAGGGGAGCGCCGTATTTCTTGTCGAGGACGACGTTCCTGCCCTTGGGGCCCAAGGTGATCTTGACTGCGTCGGCGACTGCGTTTACGCCGACTTCGAGGCTCTTGCGCGCCTCTTCCGCATATTTGAATTTCTTAGCCATAGGTGTGCCTCCTTATTGCTCGACGATCGCGAGCACGTCGCTCTGTTTGAGCACGGTAACTTCTTTTTCGTCCAACTTGAAGTCGGAACCGGCATATTTGTTGTAGAGTATGACATCGCCGACCTTGACCTGCATGGTCACTTCTTTGCCGTCCACGAGACCGCCGGGACCGACCGCGATGACGCGGGCGAGCTGGGGTTTTTCCTGCGCGGACGAGGGCAGGAAGAGACCGCTTTCGGTCTTTTCGGGAGCGTCCATCGGCTCGATGACGATCCTGTCGAACAACGGTTTGATGTTCATGATTATACCTCCGAATGATTTCGATGATTTGGTTTGGCAGTCAAGCCTCTCGACTGCCAACATTGCATATTATAACACGCCAAAGCGGGTATGTAAAGACTTATATGCAACTTTTTTGCGACATTTTACCAAATTTTTTCATTTGGCGCCCCAACTGTTAAACTGCGGTGAAAAGCGCGCCGCGCGCGGCTTGCGGGCGCCGCCGAAAAAAGTGTTTTGTCGCGGCTTTTCGGTGCGTTTTGAAGTTGCTTTGCGCGCGCGTTTATGGTATCATATATACAATAGGAGTTTACCGTATGAACAAATGGGATCAACGTTTTATGGATATGGCAGAGCAGGTCGCGACTTGGTCGAGCTGTTTCAAACCTGACAGGCACGTCGGCGCGGTCATCGTCAAGGACAAGCGCATCTTGACGACCGGCTACAACGGCGCGAGCAGCGGCATCAAGAGCTGCACCGAAAAGGGGGAGTGCATACGCATCAAGCTGGGCATCCCCTCGGGGACGAGGCATGAGCTGTGCTATGCCGTGCACGCCGAGCAGAACGCGATCATTCAGGCTGCGAAGCTGGGCGTGAGCGTGGACGGCGCGACGCTGTATTGCACGCATCAGCCGTGCGTGATCTGCGCGAAGATGATCATCAACGCGGGCATCAAGCGCGTCATCTACAAGTACGGCTATCCCGATGAGTTCAGCATGCTGCTTTTCAAAGAGGCGGGGGTCGAGGTGTGCGATTTCGCGTCCCTTCAAGATTGAGATAAGGTGAGGAGAAAATTATGTCCGAAGAAAAGAACGTGATCTTTGTCAAAGAGGGTGCGCTCGAGCTGACATTGGAGTGCGCCGACACGATCGGCTACTACGCGCTTCAAAACGGCATCAAGCTCATCAAGCGTTTCTATCTCAAAAACACTTCCGAAAACGACATCGAGGACATCCGCATCAAGGTGACCTCAAAGCCCGACTTCATCGTGCCGTACGAGTTCGTGCAGCAGGTGATACCGCGCCGCACGACCGCGAGGTTCAACCTTGACGTCAATTGTTCGCCGACCTGCCTCGTCTCGATGGACGAGCGCACCGAGGGCGATCTCGACGTCGAGATCTTTGTCGGCGAGCAGTCGGTGATGACCGCAAGCGTCAAGACGGACATCCTCGCCTTTGACGAGTGCGACTTTGCCGCTTCGCCCGAATCGCTCGCCGCGTTCGTCAAGCGCACCGCCGAGGTCAACAAGACGGTCGCCGACGCCGAACAGCGCGCCCGTGATTGGAAGCTGACGATCTCCAAGGGCTACGGTTCGCGCAACGGCGTGCGCAACTATTTCGCCGCATGTTACAGCGTGATCGCCGAGGAGAAGTTCGTGCTCGAAGACACCCCCGGCGACGACTTCAAGGTGGTCTCGCACAAGGAGCTGTTCGAGTCGGGCATCGCGACGGGCCCCGAGCTTGCGCTGTTCATGGCTTCGCTCGCCGAGAGCGAGGGACACAATGCGGTCGTCGGCAAGTTCGGCGGCAAGTGGTACGCAGGCGTATTCCTCACCGACGAGTGCTGTCCGTCCACGGTATGGGACGACGCCGATTTTCTTGCGAAAAAGACATCTTCGGGGGTCAACGACTTCACGCTCATCTGCATGGACGACATCTCCGAAGGTTCGTCGTTCGAGAAGGCGGAACGCAACGCCAAAAACGCGTTGAAGCGCGCCGACGACGGCGTGTTCATCGACGTCAAGCGCGCGCGTATCATCAACATCAAGTCGCTCCCCGAGCGCAAGCGCAGACAGGGCGGCGGATACGACCTCGAAGAGAGCCGCGATTTTGCGCCCGAATCGCGTCCGTCGCAGATACGCGAGTTCAAGGGCGCGGTCGAAGGGGACAAGGAGACGGGCAAGATCGCGCAATGGGAGCGCAAGCTGCTCGACATGGACATGCGCAACGCGCTGCTCAACTTCAAGATCTCGCGCGCGGCGGTCAAATTGCTGACGCCGTCGCTGCAAAATCTGTTTTCCGCGCTCGACCGCAACAAGACTTTCACCGTCGAGGCGGGAGCGAAAGAGGCGGAAAAGGCGGGCATAGAGCTTGTCAAGGACTTCGCCCACATCGGCTACACCAAGCCTTTCACCGACTTTGTCGGGTATGAATATTCCAACAAGCGCATGCTGTCCGTCTATGACTCCAAGGAGCACGAGGGGACGCTGTTCCGTCTCTTCCGCAAGGAGAGCAGCGTGCAGGAGGAGACGGGCACTACGTCGCTCTATCTCGCCGCCGGCTTCTTGCGCTGGAAGGAGGAGAGCGCGACCGAGTTCAAGTATGCGCCCCTCTTCCTCTTCCCGGTGAGCATGACGCGCAAGGGGCTTGCCGCGCCGACCTATACGGCGGAGGTCAACACCGACGACGTCAGGCTCAACTCCACGCTTTTGGAGTTTTTGTACCGCCAATTCAACCTCGACATCAGGGGGTTGGGGACGGTCGCTTTGAGCGGCGAACAGAGCTATATGTCCGTGATCGCGCGCATCAAGCGCGAGACGGTGGACATGAAGGGCTGGGAGGTGTTCGGCGACGCGTTTTTGGCGAGTCTGTCGTTCGCCAACTATCAGCTTTGGTACGACATCAAATACCGCACCGAGAAATTCCGCGAACATCCGATCGTGCGCTCTCTCCTCGACAACAGGCTCGAACTGCCCGAGGGCGCGTTCGACCTGTCCGACCGCAGCAGCGACGAGGCATATGTCGGGACGGAGAGGATGTATCTGCCGATATCGGCGGACTCGTCGCAATATTCGGCGATCTATGACAGTTTGAGCAAGAGCTTTGTACTGCACGGACCTCCGGGCACCGGCAAATCGCAGACGATCACCAACATCATCGCCAACAACATTGTCCGCGGTCGCCGCGTGCTGTTCGTCGCCGAAAAGAAGGCGGCGCTGTCCGTCGTTCACCGCAGGCTCAAATCGATAGGGCTTGCCGATTTCTGCCTCGAATTGCACTCCGGCAAGACAAACAAGACCGCGGTGCTCGGGCAGATCGTCAACACGCTCGGGCTCAAGTCGGGGACGACCGATGTCGACATCAACGAAAAACTCGACGAGATCAAGGAGAGCGTCGACGCGCTGTCGGGCGAACTCGAAGCGATGCACCGCAAGCGCTATCTCGGCATCTCGCTCTATGAGGGCATCCTCGAATATTTCGAGAATCAGGACGCGCCCGACTGTTTGAGGATAGACTCGCTGTTCTATGAAAAATTGACGGCGGAGTCCTTCCGCGGCTATTTGCAGATCCTCGGCGAACTGTCCGTGCGCGCCAAGGAGTGCGGCGACATCCAAAAGACGCCGTTCAAGCGCATCGGCGGCTTCGAATACGACGACAAGTGGCGCGCGAGCGGCGAGCCGATACTCGAGATCGCGCTCGACCAATTGCGCAATCTGCGGGCGTGTGCGCGCAATCTTTTGCCCTATTACAGCGTGCGCACGGTGTCGCTGACCGACCAAAAGCTCAAGGCGCTCTACAAGCTGTCCAAGGGGCTGGAAAAGGAGTATGCGGCGCACTATTTCGCGCTCAAAGACGGGGGCAAAAAGGACCTCGTCGACAACTATCTCAACCTCAGCAACAAGGCGGCGATGATGATGACCGACTACCGCTCGCGGTACGGCGCGTATTCGGCGGAAGTGCCGCAGGACGACCTCGCCGAGGCGGCTGAGGGCAAGAGCCCGTCGCGCAAATTGCGCAAGATCATGCCCGACGGCGTCGCAAAGGAGCAGAGGCAGTCCTTCTTCGGCTATCTCGCTCGCTGCGAGCAGACGCGCCGCATGGCGGGCAAGCTGTACAAGGAGTTGACCGCGGTGTTCGGCGCGCAGAGCGCAGACCCCAAGACGATCGCCGAGTATTGCGACTCGATCGAGGAGCTTTACGGCGCGGCGGCGGATCTTTACGCCGACCTCGACGTCAGGGTGTTCGAGGAGAGCTGCGCGGCTTTGACCAAGTACGGTCCCAACCTGCACGGACAATATTACGTCTATGCGTACGAGAACTACGAGCGCGCGATCGCGACGTTCTGCGACGTCTACCGCACGGACGGCTGGTGCGGCGGCTCGGAGCTGGGCGCGAAGATAGAGTATCTTTCCAACATTCAAAAGAACTTCGATTACGTCCCCAATTGGTGCCGCTATCAGGAGATCGTCAAGAAGTGCCGCGAGAGCGGGCTTGAATTCGTGCTCGGACCGCTCGGCAACGGCGAGATCACTGCGCAGGATGTGCTCAGCTGCTTCAAAAAGTGCGTATATTTCAACTTTGTGCGCAGCGAACTGCTGCTCGACGAGACGCTCAGCCGTTTCTCGGGCATGTCGCTCGAAGAGACGTCCGTCAAGTTCCGCGAGCTTACGGACGAGTATGAGAGGCTGACGAGGGCGGAGATCTACAACCGTCTCGTCGCCGCGCTGCCGCGCCCGGAGGACGAGGGCGAGCAGAGCACCGAGCGCGTTCTGCTGATGCGCGCCGAAAAGACGGGCATGAAGGGGATGACGCTTCGGACGCTGTTCTCCAACATCCCGACGCTGCTCAAAGCGTGCTGTCCGTGCATGATGATGAGCCCGTCGTCGGTCACGCAGTTCCTCGATGTCGACCTCGACAAGTTCGATCTGGTCATCTTCGACGAGGCGTCTCAGCTGCCGACCTGCAAGGCGGTGGGAAGCATCGTGCGCGGCAAGTCGCTGATCGTCGTCGGAGACCCGCAGCAGCTGCCGCCGACCACCTTCTTCAACGCCGACGTGCGCGACGAGGACAACTACGAGTCGGAGGACATGGAGAGCATCTTGGACGACTGCCTCGCGCTGGGCATGCCGCAAAACAGACTGCGTTGGCACTACCGTTCGCGTCACGAGAGCCTGATCGCGTTCTCCAACGCGACGTTCTACGACAACACGCTGCTCACGTTCCCGTCGCCCAACGAGCTCAACAGCAAGGTGACCTTCCGCTATGTCGACGGCGTCTACGAGAGGGGCGGCGAAAAGTGCAACAAAAAAGAGGGCGACGAGCTTGTCGCCGACGTCATCAAGCGGCTCAAAGACCCGGTCAAGAGCAAGGAGAGCATCGGCATCGTCACTTTCAACATCGCTCAGCAAAACTACATCGAGACCGCGCTCAACAAGCGCATCCACGAAGAGGGGCTCGACTCGGCGGCGTTCGAGCGCGAAGAGCCGCTGTTCGTCAAGAACCTCGAAAACGTGCAGGGCGACGAGCGCGACGTCATTTTGTTCAGCGTCGGCTACGGTCCCGACAAGAACGGCAAATTGTCGCTCAACTTCGGACCCATCAACCAAAACGGCGGTCAAAAGCGTCTCAATGTCGCGGTCACGCGCGCCCGTTCGGAGATGTGCGTGTTCAGCGCGATACGCGGCAATATGATCGACCTCAGCCGCACCAACAGCAAGGGCGTCGAGTGTCTCAAATACTTCCTCGAATACGCCGAGCGCGGTAAGGACATGCTGGCGATCAGCAACACCGACATCGGCAGGACGGACGAGGGCATCGGGCAGCAGCTTGCGCGCGAGCTCAAAGACAGAGGCATCGCGTGTGAGAGCAACGTCGGCGTGTCCGACTTCAAGATCGACGTCGCGATAGTCGATCCGCGCAATCCCGACCGCTACATCCTCGCGGTGCTCGCCGACAGCGAGAACGACCTCAAATTCAAGGGCGTACGCGACCGTGTGACGATGCACTCGCGCATATTGCGCAGGCTCGGTTGGAATACTTACCACGTCTGGTGCGTAAATTACTTCAACAACCCCAAGCGCGAGATACAGCGCATCAAGGACGCGGTGTCTGCGCTTGCGGAAAAGCGCGCGCTTGGCAAAAAGGCGATACGCGACATCGTCGCAAAATACAAAGAGCCGTACAAGACGTACGCGGTCAAGCCGGCGGCGAAGGCGTCGGGCGCGGACTATGTGCTCAATCCGGCGAGCAAGGACAAGATCGTCGAGAAGATACGCGCGATCATCGAGCGCGAATCGCCGATCGAACAGCGCACGTTGCTCGCGCGGCTGTGCGCGCAGTTCGGCGTGCCGGCGACGGCGAAGAGAGCGATCGCGCAATTGACCGCCTATACGGACACGTTCGTGTCGTTCCGCAAAGAGGTAGAGGACAGGGTGTTCTTTGCCGACAAACCGGTCGAGACCTTCCGTCCGTCCGACGCAAAGAATGTCCGCGACATCGCGCGCATGCATCCCGACGAGATCTTCGCCGCGATCAAGTGTGCGCTCGAGTGCGGAGGCAAGCTCAGCCGCGACGACGCGGTCAAAGAGGCGGCAAATCTGCTCGGCGGAAAGAAGACGAAGGCGGCGCTCGATTGGATAACCTTTGTGCTCGACGGCGCGATCGCCGAAAAGAGGGTGATCGTCAATGTCGAAGGTATGCTGTCCGTTTGATTGACAGGCGGGCGCGCGTCTGCTAAACTATATCAATGCGGCGTAAGGGAGAAGAAGCAGGGAAGATATGCTGATAAGTTTGATAATGTCGCTGGTGTCGTCCGACGACCTTTTGCTCGGCTTTGTCGCCGTCATCGCCTATTTGATAGCGATCTGCGGCGCGATCGTGTTGCATGAACTTGCGCACGGGCTCGTCGCGTATTGGAACGGCGACTACACCGCGAAGGCGGCGGGCAGGTTGACCCTCAACCCCGTCAAACACTTTGATCTGATAGGCTTTTTGATGCTTGCGGTGATAGGTTTCGGTTGGGCGAAGCCCGTTCCGATCGACAGCCGCAACTTCCGCGACTACAAAAAGGGAATGATCACGGTCTCGCTCGCCGGGGTGATCTGCAATTTTTTGCAGGCGTTCCTCGCGACGGCGTTCATCGCGATCTTGGCGGCGATCGTCGGCGACACGATCGTCTTCGAGTCAAAGAACGCGGGCTACTATTTCACGCAATTCTTCGTGATGTTGCTCAGCTATTCGGCTACGGTCAACCTGACGTTGATGGCGTTCAACCTCATCCCGATTTTTCCGCTTGACGGCTTCCGCGTCGTCGAGACGCTCGCCAAGCCGTACAACAAATACGTCGAGTTCAACTATCGTTACGGACAGCTGTTGCTGCTCGGGCTGCTGATCTTGGGCAACGTGCTCGGCAGGTTCAGTCCCTACCTCGACATTTTGGGACTGTATATGAACGCGGTCAGAGACGCGATGCTCAAACTGTTTTCACTGATATTGGGGGGATAAACCGACTACATGGCAAACTTTTTCGATTATCACGCAAGCGAGGTCATCAAGCTCAAGCTGACCGATTTCGAAGGTCCGCTCGACCTCTTGTACACATTGATCAAGGAGAGCAAGCTCGACATCGCGACCTGCCGTCTTTCGGAGGTCACAGGGCAGTATCTCGCCTATATGGATCAGATAGGCACGGTGGACATGGACGTCGCCAGCGACTTTTTGGTGATGGCGGCGACCTTGCTCGACATCAAAGCTAAGAGCCTTTTGCCTCAGCTCGACGCGGAGGAAGAGGATTTCAGCGACCTCGGCTACGATCCCGAAGAGGAACTGCGCCGTCAATTGCTGCTGTTCCAAATGTTCAAAGAAGAGGCGGACGAGCTGCGCAAGAGCGAGGTGCTCAACCAATTTTACCCCCAGCCGCAATACACCGAGGACGACGCCGAGATCGTCGTCAAGAGCTTTGACATAGGAAAGCTCGTCGACGCCTACGGCAAGATCTTGCTGAGGATCTCGCAGCGCGACAAAGAGCTCAGCACCAAGAAGATACGCAAGGACAGATACACCGTTGCCGAAAAGATAGCGTTGATCTCGAGGGTGGTCATGGACAGGAAAAAGGTCAACTTCTGCGACCTGTTCGAGGAGGACGCGAGCCGCTCCGAAGTGATCGCGACCTTCCAGGCGTTGCTCGAATTGATGAAGAAGCAGTTCGTCAAGGCGACGCAGGAGAGCGCCGAGGCGGACATATACATCGAGCTCAGCGAGGAGCAGGAGGGCAAAGAATACGACCTTGCGGAGCTGACCAAGACGGAGGACAAATATGACGAAGAGTGAGATATTACATACCGTAGAGGCGTTGATCTTCGCCTCGGGGGTGCCGATCAAGCGCAGCGAGCTGTACGACAGCCTGCCGCCCGAGGTGACCAAAAAGGACATCAACGACGCGATCAAGGCGCTCGATCAGACCTACCGCGATCCGCGCGGGATAGTGCTTTTGCACATCGACGACAAGGTGCAGTTCGCGACCAATCCGGCATACGGCGACGCCGTCGCAGGCGCACTGAGACCGATCAAGGAGAGGGAGCTTTCGCGCACGCTGCTCGAAGTGCTCGCGATCATCGCGTACAAACAGCCGACCACGCGCGGCGAGATCGAAGAGGTCAGGGGCGGCGTCAGTTCCGACTATGCGATCTCGACGCTGCTGCGCTTCGAACTGATCGAGGACTGCGGCAAAAAGAACGCGCCCGGGCGTCCGACGCTCTATCGCACCACGGACAACTTCCTCAAAAAGTTCGGCTTGCATAGCATCGACGAATTGCCCGACTACGCCAAGGTCATGGACAGGCTGGTCGAGTCGGGCGGCTACAACAACCTCTCCGAGGGGCTCTATCGCGAGGTGGGCAGTGACGGCAGCGGCGAATACGACAAGCGCATGCAGGAGAAGCTGATCTCCAAACAGCTCGACAGAGAGATGAACACGTCCGAAGTGCCCGACTTCCTCGAAGGCGAGAAGTTCGATGTCATAGAGGGCGGCGAGGGCGACGACGTTGACGAGTTTCCCGATTTGAGTGACAATCTTCCGGACGGAGCGGAAGAGGTTGCAGCCGACGTCGTCGGAGACGACCTGCCGGACGACGGAGACGAGCCGCAGGACGACGAAGATTGAACAGACAAAAATACGGCGAATGCGCCGTATTTTTTTTGCGAGAAAGGCAGGTGCTGCCTGCATTGGGCGATATCGACCCGATATATCTTTTATAGGGGTGTTAAAAAGGTATCGCTTACATATTGAGAATTTGTCAAGACCGTTTTTGCCGAATACAGTGCATTATTATTCGGCGAAGAACAACTTTTTGAGCAATTTGCGGTTGACGTCCGAGACAGAGCTGAAACATAGTATGTAGCATACGGAGAAGACGAGCGCGTCGCGTTTTGTGCTGTCGGGCAGACTGTCGAGCAACGTCTTTTGACGTTTTACCGCGTCCTCGATAGACTTTTCTTTGACCAGCTTTTCCGCATTGGACTTGACCCGCGACGCCTGCGTAGGTTCAAAGACGTACGACCAAATGTCGCTCTCGTTCTCGTAATAGTGCCCGTCCTCGGCGGCAATGATCGCCGGCAGCAGCGCGGACAGGTCGAGATAGAGCTGTTCGGGCATGCCGCGCCTTTCGGCGAAGTCGAACAGCGCGTTGTCATAGTCGCGGAATCGAGCATATGCCTCGGGCACGAGCTGTGAGCGTTCTTTGGAGCCGTATTCGGCGAAGTAGCTGTCAATATCCATAATTGTCCTCCCGTCAAGGCGACATACGCCTTGATTCAATTATACAACGGGCGGGCGGATATGTCAATATCGGTTTTGAAAAAGGCGGAGATATCGGCAAAAGGGTCGTAAACGCACGACGGAGCAGGCGCGAACTATCCGTCGTTCGCGCCTGTATTGCGCTTTGCCGCCTTTGCGGCGGATACGCAGCGAAGCGCGCAGTCGAGAGCGTTCGCGAAAGAGAGGGTGATCGAGCCGTAAAACGTCGCATGTCCCACATCGGCGACGCGTAGGTCGCAATCGCACTCGCGAGGGGACAGGATCGCGATCGCCGCAGACATCGCGAAGTTTGCGGTAAGAAGTTTGATCTCCGTCTCGGGATGGTCGCCGAGAGGGATCGCGAGTCTCACGGTCAATCGGTCGCAACACAAATTCCATGAGGCAAGCGCGGCAAGAACGGGGCGAAGAGAACGGCGTTCCTTTTGAGCGTGCGAAGTCTCGCCGCCATCTTTTGTGGCGGGCAGCCGAATCGGATCGCCCTTGCCCAATTTGAGACAGACTCCGTCCGAGACCGTAAAGAGCCTCGCTTTGACAGAGTGGATCCCCGGCGTAAAGACGTCGACGCAGAGCGCGGCGTTTTGGGCGTCAAAGATGAAGTTGAGCCGCAGCCTCGCTCCCAGCAGCGCGCAACCGATCAGCGCGACAGAGAGGAAAGAGAGGGACAGCGCTAATACCGTCATGCGGATAGTATGCGCAAAAGAGCAAAGGAAACGCAATACGAATAACGAACGCGCCGCGGCGCACACTATCGCCGAGGTGAAATATGAAAGAAGATATCAACGCAATGATATGCGCGACCATGGAGAGCCTGAAAAGCGCAGGGGCGGTGGACAACGCGATAGGCGCGCCTATACATCTGTCCGACGGGTCGGTGTTGATCCCGATGAGCAAGATCTCGATAGGCTTTGCTACGGGCGGAGGAGACTATACGCAGGGACAGAGGACGCCGATGCCGATACAGTTCGCAGGCGGCGGAGGAGGCGGTGTGACGATCACTCCGATAGGCTTTTTGTGTTGCAGCCCCGGCGAGGAACCGGGCGTGTTCAAGATGGACAAAGAGGAGAGAAAAGAGCTGTTCGAAAAGCTTTTGAGCGTTGCCGCAGGGGTGTTGAAACGATGACTTTTAGTGATAAATTGTTCTCAATTAGTGCGATTTTGATAATAATATTGCTCATTTCAGCCACAGTGAGTCTATTTAGCGCTTTCGGTGTCAGCGCGCAGACGGGCTCGGGATATGTGCTCGTCGACGCGCTGTCGGGCGTCGTTTTGGACGGCGACAACAAGGACATGAGGCTCGAAGAGGCGAGCACGACCAAGGTGATGACCGCGCTCGTCGCGATCCGAAAACTCGACCCGTCCGACATTGTGACGGTCAAGAGGGAGAGCGTCGGCATAGAGGGTTCGTCGATCTATCTCAAAGAGGGGGAGCGTATTTCGGTCAAAACTTTGCTGTATGGTCTGATGCTCCGCTCGGGCAACGACGCCGCGCACGCTCTTGCTGTCGCCGCGTGCGGCAGTGAAGAAAAGTTTGTCGAGGCGATGAACGAGGAGGCGGAAAGGCTTGGACTTGTCAACACACACTTTTGCAATCCGCACGGTCTGCACGCGGACGGACACTACACGTCGGCTTACGATCTTGCGATGATCACTCGCGAGGCGTATCGTGAGCCGCTTTTTGCGGAGATAGTTGCGTCAAAGTCCTATCGTTCGGACGACCCGCGCGAGAGCGAGGCGCACGTCTTCTACAACAAAAACAAACTTCTCTCGACCGTGGACGGCGCGAACGGCGTAAAGACGGGCTATACCACCGCGTCGGGCAAGTGTTTCGTAGGCGGAGCGAAGAGGGGCGGGATGCAGCTCATCTGCGTCGTGCTCAACCGCGGCGACATGTGGCAAAAGGCTGCGGATCTGCTCGAATACGGCTTTGCGCACTACGAGCCGACACTCGTCGGCAGGTCGGATGTGCCGCTGTTTGACTACGAATACGGCGGCGAACGCATTCAGCTTCGACTTGCCGAGGACGTCGTTCTGCCGACCGAAAAGGGCGAAAGGGCGGAGCTTGGCTGGGAATTTGTGCCCGTCGAGAGGGCCGAAAATGGCTTCGCTGCCGGGGATACGGTCGGATTTGTGCGCTTTTGGCAGGGAAATCGCTTGATTTTTGAGGCAAAAACGGTTACGATAAAAGCGATATCAAACAAAGGAGCAACTTCGCTGCGCGGGCTCGCGGCGGAGGATACGATCGATTGGAAAGGCTTAACAAGTATCTCGCCGCTTGCGGCGTCGCCTCGAGAAGAGGCGCCGACTTACTGATCGCGGACGGCAGAGTCAAGATCAACAACAAACTCGTCACCGCCCTCGGCACCTCTGTCGGGGACGGCGACGTCGTCTCGGTGGACGGCAAGATCGTCCGCCCCGTCACCGAGTTCAAATACATCATGCTCTACAAGCCCAAGGGCTGCGTGACCACGCGCAGTGACGAAAAGGGGCGCAAGACCGTTTACGACTATCTTAAAGATCTCAAAATCCCGCATCTCGTGCCTGTCGGCAGGTTGGATTACGACACCGAGGGGCTGCTTCTTTTGACCAACGACGGCGACGCGGTCAACGCGTTGACCCACCCCAGCCACGAAGTGGAGAAGACCTATCTCGTCCACGTCGACGGCGAGGTGCCCGAGCACAAACTCGCGCAGCTGCGCAAGGGCGTGGTTCTCGACGACGGGGTCAAGACGTCGCGCAGCAAGGTCAAACTGATCGAATTCAAGGACGGCGTCAGCAAGTTGCAGGTCGTCATCTCCGAGGGCAAAAACCGCCAGGTGCGCCGCATGTTCGCCGCGGTCGGCGAAGAGGTGACATTCCTCAAACGCGTCGCGGTCGGCGCGATTCGCCTCGGAGGGCTGTCTCGCGGCGCGTACCGCTATCTAAACGATCGCGAGATCGCCTACGTCAAATCGCTGTAACATCCGCCCGAAATGGCGCAATATAGGAGAAAATTATGAAAAACGCACTTCGCATCACGCTGTGTCTCTCGCTCTGCTTCGCGTGCGTATTCACGGCGGCGGCATGTCAAAACAACAGCGTCGAACCCGCGCCCGTTCTCAATGGTTTCGACACGACTTTGCCCGATCTTTCGGGGCTTTCGACGCACAAATACTTTTTCGGCTATGACGAGGGCGTCGACGGCGACAGCGCCGCGGTCGAGGCTAAGCTCGCCGCAGACGGCATAGCCGCGACCGAGGACGGGTGGTATCCCACTCTGATCGACAATTTCGACTACAACGCAGACTATGCGGACAACATGGGGCTGGATCCCGAGATCTGGACGTCGTCCGTTCACGGCGTGCGCTGGGCGTCGCAGGACGACAAACATCCCGAGTACGCGTGCTATTGGTGCCCGGAGATGGTCTCGGTCAGCGCGGACGGTCACGCGGTGATACGTTCCGAGTACATCGCCGACCACGACTGCGAGGTCTGCAACGCCAACGCCGCCTATTTCGGCGGCAGCGGCGCGGGAAGATATACCGGCGGCTTTGAGACGCGCGTCGAGACGCCGCTCACCGACGATGACGGCAACGTGCTCTACAACGAGTCCAACGACCGTCCGCAGACGGACTACAAGCAGGACGAATATCTGTTCCGTCAGGCGTACGGCTACTACGAGACGAGGATACGTCTGCCGCGCAAGGAGGGGATGTGGTCGGCATTCTGGCTGCAATCGTCCTATCAGCGCATGGTGGACGGCAGCGGGGAGGACGGCACCGAGATCGACGTCTACGAATCGGCGTTTTTGACGGGCAACGACGACAGCCACCGCATGGGGCACGCGCTGCTTTGGGACGGCTACGCCGAGGGCGCGCAGGTGTCGTCGCTCGTGTTCGACCTCGGCGACAACGACCTCTACGACGGCGAGTTCCACACGTTCGCGCTGCTTTGGACGCCCGAGTATTATGTGTTCTATGTTGACGGCAAGCCCAATTGGGCGACTGCGGACGGCGGAGTCGCAAAGGTGCGCGAGTTTTTGCGCTTCACCTGCGAGATCGACGCCGGCGACGAGTGGGGACCGCACGGACAGAAGATAGGCGCGTTCGACCATGACGGCGGAGTGGGGCTGATGGAGATAGATTACGTCCGCGTCTATCAAAATCTCAATTGGCTGGACGACATAGAGGACGACAGCGGAGAGGGAGAATATTCGCCTCAAAATTGAGTTTTCGTTACGCCGCGCCTTCGGGCGCGGCATTTTTTATGTTCAAAACGGCAATAATCGCCTCGCGTGAAGAGCGCGGAGGTGAACGGTGGTCTATGCGATCGTGGCATTGCTTGTATTGATATTCGTGACGCTTGCGGCGTACGCGCTCGCGTCGCCGGGGCGGAAAAGAGGACGGAGTTTCGGAGAACTGACCCCTGCGGCTGTGGACGAACTCGCGCTTGAACTTCGAGCCACCGTCGCGGGCGGCGCAGCACCGTCGCGGGCGGCTTACGCGTTTGCGGCTGCGCGCGCCTACCGCCGCATAGTCGCCGCCGACAGAGCGGGGATCGCGCTCGAGGAGTGCGAAAAGGTGTTTGCGGAAAAATATCACACGCTCCGCGCGCGGCTCAACCGAGGTTTCGGTGCGCTCGCCGCGCTTCCTCATACGGACGGAGAGGCGAGGATATTGACGCTCGCAACGGCGATATTGTCGTCGGCGGAGCTGTGTTCCGACGCGGATAAATTGCAAAAGACGCTTTTGAGATTCGTCTCCCGCACTCCGCTCGATCATGCCGAAGTCGTCGCGCTGCCTCTCGCGATAGAGGCGGCAGGCATGCGGCTCTGGGCGGACGTCGCTCGCAGGCTCGTCGTACTTTCAAAGTCGCGCGAGGCGGCTCAAAGCGACGTCGTGCCCGACAGGCGCAGGGCGAAAAAGGACGGCTATGTCTACTACTTCGTCAAGAGCGGCAAGCGCGTCGATCCGCGCTATGCCGAGGGCAGGGAGTTCGATCGCGGCGGCGCGTGCGTCGCGTTTGCCGCCGAGACCGCGGGCTATGCCGAAAAGACGGAGCGGATACTCGCGCTTTTGACGACCTCTCGCGAGGCGCTCGACGCAGAGTTTTCGGCGTCGATATGTCCCGGAGCGGCGGCAGCGGCTCGGGACGCGGCGTTTGCGGCTACGGACGTCGGCTCAAAGCTCGCCTATTTCGCCGCCGCGGCGACGATCGCGCGCCGTTTGGGGACTTCCGAACGCGCGGTGATCGAGGCGGCTGTCGCGCTCGGAGAGGACAGGGGCGTACATTTCGGGACCTATCTGTTCGACCGTCCCGACCTGCTCAGGGCGAAGCTGCTCGGCAAACGCCCCAAAAGGTCGCATGCGGGCAGAAACACTGTTTTGTTTGCCTCGGCGGTATTCTGTTCGAGCGCCGCACTCGGCGCTCTCGCGGCAGTGTTTTCCGGCGCGGTCGCCGCTGCGGTCGCGGTCGCGATATGCTGTTTTTTCGCCTTTTTTCCCGTCTGCGATCGGGCGGCGCGCGTCGTTGCCGCCAGGCTGTGCATACGCCGTCCATGTCCTCGGCTGACCTGTCCGCGCGACGAGTCCTGCCGCACCGAATTGGTGATGCCCGTCTTTCTCAAAGGCGAAAAAGAGGCGAGGCAGGTCGCCGATCGATTGCTTTCGATCGCCGCGGTCAACGAGCGCGAGTTTTGTTCCTATCTGCTGCTTTGCGACTTTGCGCCGTCCGACGCGGAGTGGGACGGCAGCGACGACGGCTTGCTCTCCGTCCTTGAAGAATATGAGAAAAGGGGGTTGAAAATCGCGGTGCGCCGACGCGTGAGGGAGAGGGGAAGATGGCGCGCCCGCGACCGCAAGAGAGGCGCGATCGCCGACTACAACGCCGCGAGAATGAGCGGCTGCGACGGCGCGTTCGTAAAGTTGTCTCCCTCGGACGGCAGGGTGAGGTATGTCATCGTCGTCGACGAGGACGACCTGCTCGCGCCGGGGGCTGTCGGAGAGGCGATCGACGCGCTCCGTCATCCGCTCGCGGCGAAGTACGACCTGCTCGCGTTCGGCGCTTATGCGGACGGCGGCAGGGCGCGCACTGCGTATGCGCTCGACAATTCGGGCGGAGGAGTCGCCTACGCCGGGCACTCGGACATATTTTTCGATCTTGCGGGCACGGCGGTGTTTTGCGGCAAGGGGATATATCGCCTCGACAGCTTTGCGCGAAAGACTGCGGCGTTGGAGGGCAAACGATTGCTCAGTCACGACATCGCCGAGGGCGCGGTGATGAATACCGGCGCGGCGGACGTCGCCGTCTCCGAGATCCCTCCCGAATGCCCGAGTGCGGACGCGGCGAGAGCGGCGAGGTGGCGGAGAGGGGATCTGATGCTGCTGCCTCTGCTCGGCGGCACGGTCAAAGACCGCGCCTACGCCTACGTCATCCTGTCCAACGCGATCGCGGCGCTCGCGCCGATAGCGGCGTTTGCGCTGGTCGCGGCGTTTTTCGCGACGGGGAGCGCGGTGCTCGGGATAGCGGCTGCGCTTGCGGTGTTTGCGTCTCCCGCTGCTCGAATAGCCGAGAGCGCGCTGTCGTCAAAGGGCAGGCGAGCGGCGGCGGTGCTGTGCGAGGCGGCGCGGACGGTCGTCGGCGCGATGATCGATCTCGCGTTGCTTCCCATGCGCGCGGCTAATTGCGCGTTGACCGCGCTGTCGACCGCGCTCTTCGCGCTCTTTGCTCCGCACAGGCTGTGCGGATGGAAGACGTTCGCTTCGTCTGAGAGGGAGAGCGCGGCGGCGTTTGCCCGCGTCGCGCTCCCCGGGGCGGTGCTTGCGGCGGTGTTCGCGGCGGTGTTCTGGCGCGGCTTCGCTTTTTCGATGTGGGCGGCGGCATATCTCGCGGCAGCGGCGGCTATGTTTTCGCGCGCGTTCGTCCCGACCGCGACCGTCCGCAAAGCGAACGAAAGAGACGAGCGCAGATTGAGGAAGTACGTCGCAAGGACGTATGAGTATTTCAAGGCGCTCGACGGCTTTTTGCCGTGCGACAACATCCAGATCTATCCGCCGGTCGGACACAGCGCGACCGTGTCGCCGACAGATCTCGGCTTTTGGCTGATCGCCGACGTCTGCGCGGCAAAGTGCGGATTGATCGCCGAGGACGAGGCATACGAAAACATCGTCTCAAAGCTGACGCGCGTCGTCGGTCTTCCCAAGCGGAGCGGGCATCTCTACAATTGGTATCGCCGCGACGGCAGCGTCGCTCCGCCCGAATACGTCTCCTTTGTCGACAGCGGCAACTTTGTCGCCTGCGCGGAGACGGTGCGCGCATTTTGCGCGGCGATGTGCGGCGAAGAGGGCGAACGGCTTGCCGCCGAGCTCGTCGAAGGGGCGGATTTTGAGGTGTTTGCCGACAAGAAGAGGGGACTTTTCGTGCGCGGTATCGACGCGCGAACGGGCGCCGCGGACGGGCATTACGACCTGCTCGCGTCCGAGGCGCGGCTCGCGGTCGCGATAGCGTGCGCGCGGACATGTTCGTCTCGCGAGTGGACGTCGCTTGACGCAAGTCGGCTTGGGGCGTTGCTTCCCACGCTCGCTTCGTGGTCGGGGACGGCGTTCGAGTACCTGATGCCCGAGCTGTTCGTCACTGCGCCGACGGGGAGCGAACTTTGCCGTTCGGCGCGCCGTGCGCTGTTCAAGATGAGGCGGGTGCGCTGCCACGGCTTTTGGGGGATCAGTGAGAGCGGCTACTTCGCGTTCGACAAGCAGGGCAACTATCAATACCGCGCGCACGGGATAGATGCGCTTGCGCTGTCGGGAGAGGGCAAACACAAAGTGATCGCGCCCTACGCTTCCGCACTCGCCGCGACGATCTCGCCGCACGCCGCCGCAGCCGAACTGTCGCGGCTCGAAGACGCCGGCTATCTGGGGCGGCTCGGCTTTTACGAGGCGATAGACTTCTCTTGCGGCGAAAACGTCGTCTATTCGCACATGACCCACCACCAGGGGATGATCTTGGCGGCGCTGACCGAGGCGCTCGCGCCGGGGGCGATCAAATCGCTGTTCGCCTCATCGCCGCGCTTTGCGGCGATCGGGATGCTGATGTCCGCGCCCAAGAGCGACTGCAAAGCGGTCGCACGGATGAGGCAGCGCTTTGTCTCCTGCCGCGGGGCGGCGGACTACCGGCTCGAGCGCACGCCGTCCGAAATGCCGTCCGCGTGGGCGGCGAGCGGCGGTGAATACCGCATTATGCTCGACGAGCGCGGCTGCGGCTTTGCGCAATTTTGCGAAGCGAGGATAGATGTCTTTCACGGCTGTCCCGAGAGCGACGAGGGCGCGTTCGGCGTCTTTATCGACGGCGAAGACGTCGTCTCGCCGACATATGCGCCGCTGCGCAAAGACCGCGGCGCAAAAGCCGTTTTCACGCCTTACGGCGCACATTACGAGTCGGGTGCGTGCACTCTCGACGTGACCGTTCCGACGGGGATAGGCGGCGAGGTGCGGAGCTATCGCGTGCGCAACGACGGCGCAAGCGCGAGGGAGTATCTGTTCGTGTTTTGCCGCCGGGTCGCGCTGATCGCGGACGGAGACTACCGCGCCCATCCGGCGTTCAACGACATGTTCGTCGAGACCGAATACTCGGACGGCGAGAGGGTGCTGACCGCGCGCCGAGTGCCGCGCGAGGGAGCGGGCGGAATGTATGCCGCGCTCAAAATAGAGGGCGGCGCGGACGTCGTGCCCGACTGCGATGTCAAACATTTTCGCGATCTGTCCGAGGGCAAATACGCAAGGTGCATCGGCTTAGGGCGTACGCTTGCGCCGTGCATAGGGTTTTCGTGCAAGGTGACCGTCCCTCCCGGCGAAGAGGCGGAGGTCAAATTGACGCTGCTGTGCGCGCACGACAGGCAGTCTTTGGACTCCAAGCTGAGTGCGCTCGGCGAGGGTGCGAAACTGTCAGAGACGCGCGATCGAGGCGCGTTGTCCAAATACGTCGAAGGGGAGCGCGGCGCGGAGATCTTTTCCGACCTTGCGGCGAGGTTGGTGTTTTTGCCCATGCCGTCCAAGGCGGTGAGGGCGCGTATGTCCGCGCGCGGACGCTCCGCCGAGATCGAGGAAGGCAAGCGCACCGTCGTCGTCAAATACGGCGGCACACCCGACTTTGCCGCATACGTCAAGGCATGCACCGCCTGCGCGCTGGCGGGAGCGGACTTTTTGATGTGCGTGCTGTACAGAGAAGAGGACACATACGCCGCGCCGATACGGCGTGCTCTGATCGAAGAGAGCGGCATCTCCGACCTTGAAAGGCTGTCGTTCGTCAGGCTGATAGATGTGTCTGCGGACGGCGAGACGGAGCGCGGGCTGATCGCGGGCGCGTGCGTTGTAGCCGGCGAAGTGTACGCCGAGACGTTCTTGCCGGGAATGACGGCTGTCAAGTTGCCTACGCTCGGGCGGCGCGAACGCGCACCGCTCACGCCATGCGGCGCGGGAGGCTTCGATCCGTCGGGCGATTACGTCGTCGGGCGCCGCCCCAAAAAGCCCTATTCAAATGTGATAAATCTGCCGCGCGGCGGAGCGGTTGTCACCGAGACGGGCGGCGGATTCCGATGGTCGGGAAGCGCCTATTTCGGCAAGCTGAATGCATGGCTCAACGACGCCGCGCTCGATCCGCCGTGCGAAGAGCTGTTTGCGCTCTCGGGCGGCGGTGCGGTGAGGATAAACAGGCTTTGTGAGGGCGGATATGTCAAGCATTCGCCCGGTGCGACGGTGTTTTGCTCGCGCGTGGACGACGTCGATTGGGATGTCAAGACATGCGTGTTCGCCGATGGCAAAATGACCGCGACATTGGTGCGCGCGGTCTCGGCGGATGAGCGCTCCAAGAACGCGTATTGGCGGATGTTGCCCTCTCTCGCTCCGCATGACGGAAGGGCGTTTTGCGCATGCGCGGCGAGGGACGGCGTCATAGAGGCATTCAATTGCGCGACGGGCGAAAAGATGTATTTCGCGTGCGTCGGCGCAAAGTTCAAGTGCTCGACCGACGCCGGGGCGTCGCGGCTGTCGCATGGGCTGAGTCTCGGCGCAAAGACGCCCTATCCTGCCGCGGCGTTCGAGATAGAGACCGAAAGAGAGCGCGAGAGCGTGTTTGCGGTCGTAATGAGCGCGGACGAAGAGGCGTTGAGGGCGCTGACGCTCGGCGACGTGTCGAACGGCTGTCGTGGGACGGAGGAGTTTTTCCGCTCGCTCAACGCAGTGACGGTCGACAGCGGAGAGCGGCTTTTTGACAATTTCTTCAACCGCTGGCTGTGCACGCAGTTGTATTCGTCGCGGCTGTTCGGCAGATGCGGTTACTATCAGGCGGGCGGCGCGATAGGCGCGCGCGACATCTTGCAGGACGCGCTCGCGATAATTCCGACCGATCCCGAGAGGGCGAAGAGCGTCTTTCTCGACGTGTGCGCGCATCAATATCTCGAAGGGGACGTGATGCATTGGTGGCATCCTCCGCGAACAGGGGTGAGGACGAGGATATCAGATGATAAGCTGTTTTTGCCGCTGTTCGCCGCGCGGTGGGTGGCGGTGACGGGAGACGCGTCGCTGCTCGAAGAGCGCGTTCCCTATTTGAGTTCGCCTCCGCTCGTAGGGATCGCCGAGGCTAGGTACGAAACGCCTAAGCCGAGCAAAGAGGGTACGGTGCAAGAGCATTGCGAAAGGGCGATCGCGCACGCGCTTGCGCGTAAGGGGGAGCACGGATTGCTTAAAATAGGGTGCGGAGACTGGAACGACGCGCTCAACGCGATCGGCACGCGCGATCGGGGCGAAAGCGTATGGCTGACGATGTTCGCGGTGCGCGTATTGCGCGATTTTGCGGCGGCGGTGGGCTACGAAAAGGGGCAGCGCCATCTCAAAGAGGCGGAATCGCTCGCTGCGGCGGCGGCAAAGACTTTCGACGGCGAAAAGTTCGCGAGGGCGTTCACCGACGACGGCGTATGGCTGGGGACGGGCGAGGGCAATTGCGCGCTCGATCTCATCTGTCAGGCGTGGGCGCAGCTTGCAAAGATAGGCGACGAAGATATGCGCCGCCGCGCGCTCGACAGCGCCGCAAAGCTGTACGATAAAGAGTTCGGGCTCGTCAGGCTGTTCGATCCGCCCTTTGAGCCGAGCGACCGCGTCGGCTATATCGGCGCCTATCCCAAGGGCGTGCGTGAAAACGGCGGACAATACACGCACGCGGCTGTCTGGTATTTGATTGCGCTGTTCGACTCCGGCAGATATGACGAAGCAAAGCGGCTGATGTTCGACATCTGTCCGGCGACGGCGGCGGCAAGATACGGGGATATACGCGGGGGCGAGCCTTACGTTGTCGCCGCGGACGTCTATTCAGCCGAGGGCAGGCGCGGCGAGAGCGGCTGGACGTGGTATACCGGCAGCGCGGGCTGGCTGTACACCGCGATCGTCGAGAAAGCGCTCGGCATCACGATGTCGCGGGGGCTGGTGCGCATAGGCAAACCGCGCGGTTTTGACGCGCAAAGGCTCAAAGTGACGTTGAAGATCGGCGGTACGACCTACAGGATATCTTACGAAAAGGGAGACGGAGACTATATCCGTGCCGGTGATCTGAACTATCTCAACTGCACCGAGTTCCGCCCAGACGGGAAAAGGGACGAGGTAGAACTTGTCAGGGTATACCGCGGAGGCTGAGCGCGGCGTAAAGCCAAAGTGTCGTATCGGTACGGCGTTAGGAGCGGCAAATAAGCGAGTTACGGCGCCGGTATGAATGCAAAACGGCGTTGAACGCCTGCGGAGTTCGGCTGCGCGGCGAAAAGAATAACAGGGGCGCAGGATCGCAAGGAACGATGCGCCGCAGGTCATCCGGTGCGTAAGCGCGGAAAACCAAACTATCGGACGCGCAGGCGTATGCTCCCGTTTGAGAAAAGACGCGAAAACAAAAAGCGGAGACGCGGCATAGCGCGCCTCCGCACAAATTCAGCCGCGCGGCTGATTGGGGCAACGCGGCTCAACGCCCATCTCCTGCGGATAGAGCGGCAGATCGGTCACTCCGCCGCACACCTGTTCGGTGAACTCGCGGCAGGGCGGGATGTAGCAATAGCCGTAGCTGGGGACGAGCAGTTCGACCGGCATCGTCACTTTGAGGATGGTCGTCACGCACGCGGTGACGACGAAGGTGTTGCCCAAGGTATAGACGCCTTTGGGCGAGACCATGCCGGCGGTGCAACGGACGGAATAGGGGATCACGGACGGCGCGGAGACATGCATGATGACGTCGCGCGACAGATTGATGACCGCATTGCCCGTGCCGGTCACGCCGTAGGCGTCGGTGAAGACGACTTGGACGGGCACGCCGATCGTGCAGGTGATGCGCGCATAGCAAGGCGCGTCGGGCAGTTCGGTGACGACGAGGTCGGACACGATCGCCTCGGTCGAAGAGGAGCGCGCGCTGACGAATCTGTACGGTTCGGTCAGCCCCGGGGTGACGTCCGTCAACGTCAGCGAAAGGTCGGTGAGGCTGTCTTGGCGCATGCATGCGTCAAAGACCTTTTCCGCCTGGATGCAAACCTTTTCGCAAAGACCGGCGGTCGCGTTGCCCCTGATCGGACCGGGGATCTTATCCGATTTGCAGTTGTTAGAAAATGACATATATGTATTCCTCCTTAACGCCGAAAGTTGCATTTTTGCACTCTTACGGCAGCTATACATTGATATGCGGACGGCTTGATTTTTGCGACAATGCCCTCAAATTGCTCTCAAATAGCCAAAATATCATAATAATAAACGGCAAAACAGTACAAAAATTATTCTATATGTTCGATAAAGGTCAAATGTGTACAAATTTCAAAATATCGCATAAAAATAACATAGCGAGATATATCCGATTTGCATCGAATGGCTCTCCCGCATTCATGGTATGCAGCTGTACTAAACGGTGTGAGCGCTGCTTGGGCAAACTCGCGCAAGAGAGAGGGATAGGGATCGATCGCAACTGTCCGAGCGATTGCCTGCGGCTGCCAAAATACGGCTTGACGCCACTGCGCGTGAGAGGTTGCAAACTTTTCTCGGATGAGTTATAATTGTGCCATGAAAGTTTTTGCGATCAGCGACCTGCATCTCGACAGCACACTGTCAAAGCCGATGGACATTTTCGGCCCCGGCTGGGAAGGGCATTGGGACAAGATACGCGACGATTGGCGCTCCAAGGTGGGCGCCGACGACGTCGTCTTGCTTGCCGGCGATCTCTCGTGGGCAATGTCGCTGGACGAGGCTTTGCCCGACATCGCCGAGGTGGGGGAGCTGCCCGGCGACAAGTTTATCTTGCGAGGCAACCACGACTATTGGTGGAGCGCGATCGGCAAGGTCAGACAGTCGCTGCCCGAAGGGATGCATGCCGTTCAAAACGACTGCATACGCTGCGGCAAGCTGCTTGTCTGCGGCAGCCGCCTTTGGACGATCGGCTCTTCGGCGGAAGAGGATGTCAAAATCGCCGAAAGGGAGTTTTTGCGCCTGACGCTCAGTCTCGACGCGATGCGCAAGATGAGGGAAGAGGGCGACAAAGTGGTCGTGATGACCCACTATCCGCCGTTCGACGCGACATTTGCGGACAATCGCTTTACAGACCTGATCGCTACTTATGCGCCCGACGCGGTCGTGTACGGGCATCTGCACGGCAAAGACGCACGCGCGCGCCTCGTCGTAGACAAAAAGGGGATACCTTACTACCTGACTTCGTGCGATCTTGTCGGCAACAAATTGGTGGACATACTCGAGGTTTGACGGCGTATATTATCGAAAAAAATACAAACTGTCGCGGAGCGCGGATGCGCTCCGTTTTGTTTTAACGGTCTTCGATCGCGCACGGCAGGGACGGCGTACCTCGGCAAACGCCGGCGGCTTCATGAGGTCGCTTTTGTGTTCGAGATTTTCAAAGTATGCACATATGCGCAGGGAAGACTATCCCCGGCAGAAGGGCAGGCTGCCGGACCACGAACGTTTGAGGGCGCGGACGGGTGCTTTTATATGTACGGGCGCTGTTCGTGCGAACGGAATGAGCGCACCGGGCAGGGACAGCTTTCCCCGGGGTGGAGCAGAGGCGGCTGCGGCGGGTGTGTTTTGATGCAGTTTCGTGCGCGAAACAGGGAAGAGGTCGCGCGCTTGGGCGTTTGTTGTCCGCCGAGCGGCAAAAAGAGGGAATATTTGATGACCATAAGGCATATACGAGCCGGCTGAACGCGAAATTTCAAAAAATATAGGGAGAGTTTTCCACAGCTTTCTCCACTTTATCCACAATCGCCGATTTTCGGTTAATTTTTATTATTTTCCATTAAATAAAAAGTTTTACGCACGCGAGACGCCGCATTTTTGCCGATGTTGCGTGTAGCCAAAAAAGTGCGATGAAATAAGGAATATGAACAAGTGTTTGCTTTTTCGTGGAAAAAATTGGAAATTTGTGGTTGACATAAACGGTAACCTATTGTACAATAGAGGTACGAACGAACAAGGAGGCACAATTCGATGGTACTCGGCGGCACAGTCGATCTTCAAATCGATGACAAGGGCAGGATCCGGATCCCCGGCAAATTCCGTCCCTTCTTTGCCGACTGCAAGCAGATATTCTTGCAGAAGGGCAATGGCTGCCTCGAACTCATCAAGGACTCCAAGTACAACGAGGTGATGGGCAAGCTGTCCTCCGTCTCGATGATGGGAGGCGGTCCGCTGTATGAGGCGTTCGTTCTCTATTCTTCGTCGACGTCTGCGATCAACGAGGACTCGCAGGGCAGGTTCACGATCCCCGCGGCGATGAAGGAATTTGCTCATATCGCCAAAGACGTGAGGTTTGTCGGTCTGTTCGACAGGTTGCAGATCTGGGACAGAGACACGTTCGTCTCGAGGTTCGAGCAGAGCGGCGACAGCTACAACAAGGCTCTTGCCGAGATAGACAAGCTGCTCAACGGTCATGACTGAGTTCGCCCACATCCCGGTGATGCTCCGCGAATGTATCGAGGGGCTGGCGATCAAGGGTGACGGGATATATGTCGACTGTACGCTGGGAGGCGCGGGACACAGCTTGGAGATAGCGTCGAGATTGACGACGGGCAAGCTGATCGCCTTCGACAAGGACGCGGACGCGATCGCGTTTGCAAAGCAGAGGCTGGCGCCGTACGCGGAGAGGGTGACTCTTCTCAAAGACGACTTCAAGCGGGCGCCGAGCAGGCTCAAAGACGCAGGGATAACGCAGCTTGACGGAGTGCTGATGGACTTGGGGGTGTCGTCCTATCAGCTGGACAGTGCGGAGAGAGGGTTTTCGTACAACGCGGACGCGCCTCTCGACATGAGGATGGACAAGGATCAATACCTGACGGCGTTCAACGTCGTCAACGAATACCCCGAGCAGCGGCTTGCGGACATCATCTTCGAATACGGAGAAGAGAGGTACGCGAGGCGGATAGCGAGGGAGATCGTCAAGGTGAGACAGACCGAGACGATAGCGACAACGGCGCAACTTGCAGAGATAACGGAAAGGTGCTATCCGCCCAAGGAGAGAAAGGGCAGAGCGAGCACTTGCAAAAGGACCTTTCAGGCGATAAGGATCGAGGTCAACGGCGAGCTCGACGGCTTGAAAGAGACGATCGAACAATTGGCATTGATGCTGAGACCGGGCGGAAGGATATGCGTGATATCGTTCCATTCGCTCGAAGACAGGGCGGTCAAGACGGCGTTCAAATTTCTCGAAGCCGACTGCATATGTCCGCCGAGGCAGCCGATATGCACATGTGGCAAGAAGAGAGAGGTCAAGATCTTGACAAAAAAACCTCTTGTCGCAAGCGAAGAAGAGAGAGAAAGCAATTCGCGCTCACAGAGCGCAAAACTCAGGATCGCGGAGAGGATCCGAGCATAGGAAGAAGGAGAGAGCCATATGAATATCTTGAAGGAAAGAGAGAGAGTCGACGAGCGGAACGATTACGACTTCCGCACGGACTATTATGCCGCAAGACGCGAGGACGCGGTCGAGAGATCGATGCGCGATCGCGGATATGACGATCTTCGCACCGACTATGCCCGCCGCGACGACTATGACCGCCGCGACCGTTCCGACCGTCGTTACGACTTCGCTGACACGGGCATGCGCCGCGAAAGCGACGTGCGTGAGCGCGAGTACGAGGACTATACCGCGCCGCGTTACGACTATCGTGACTACTATCGCTCGGACTACGACGACGAATACCGCTACGAGCAGAGGAGTTCTTTCGAGCCGATCGAATTTTCCGCTCCCGCTCCGGCAAAGAAGACGGTGCGCCACGCAAGATCCAAGTTTTTGATCGCTGTCTACTTTTTGCTGGTCGCGCTGATCGCGTCGCTGGTCATCACCAACGTGGTGATGTTCAACGAAGAGCCGATCGTCGAGGCGGAGAGCGCGGCGGAGCCCAACGACGAAGCTGTCTTTTCGGCTCTCACCGAGGACGGAACGACCGAGAGTCTGACGACCGACAGGCTCACGGGCTACAACTACGACACGACGACCAATTGGTTCGACGAGTTCTGCGACATGTTGTCGCGGTGACGCATACATCGCAAGCGAAGTATGCTTGATTGATCGATTATACCAAGCGTAAGCGCCTTCGGTCACGGAGGTAGCCATGCGCAATATTTCCCACATCACACTGAAAGGAAGGCTATCTGCGGCAATGCTGCTGATAGCCCTTCTTTTTTGCGCCCTTTCGGGCAGATTGTTCTATTTGCAGGCGATAGAGGGCGAGAGTTTGACAGACAGGGCGTTCGGGCAGTGGACGCGCGGACTTCCGATGCGCGCCGCAAGAGGCGAGATCGTCACTTCTGACGGAGTGACTTTGGCTTCGTCGTATGACGTGTTCACCGTCTATGTCCGTCCCGTCGAGACGGAAAACGTCGAAGAGACCGCGCGTGCGATCGCCGAGACTTGCGGCGCAGAGTACGAGCGCATTTTGGCAAAGATAGACAAGACGGGAGTGTCCGAAGTGCGCGCCTTGACGGGCGCGAGCGAGGCACAGACGCTTGCATTGAGGTCGAAAGGCATAGCGGGCGTATATGTCGTCGCGGATAGCGCGCGTTATTACGACATGGGCAATTTCGCCACACAATTGCTGGGTTTTGTCAATGCGGACGGCGTCGGACAGAGCGGCGTCGAGATGTATTACGATCGCTATCTCAAAGGGACGGACGGCGAGGCGTACACCGAGACGGACCTGATCGGCGACAAGCTGGAAGGTTCGCACACTTCATATCTGTCGCCGATCGACGGGGCGACGCTGACATTGACGATCGATTTCACTTTGCAGAGCCTTGCCGAAAAGGCGGTGCGTGACGCGGTCGAAAAGTATTCTCCGCTGTCGGCGAGCTGTCTGATGATGGACGCGGACACGGGCGAGATCTTGGCGATGGCGGGCGCGCCGACATACGATCTCAACGACCTGCCGCGAGACGATCTCGCGCTGTTGTTGCAAGGGGCGAAAAACACTTTGGTCGCCGACGTCTACGAGCCGGGCTCGACGTTCAAGATACTGACCGCGGCGATGGGGATCGAGGAGGGGCTGATCCGCGATTCGTACTATTGCCCCGGCTATCGCGTCGTCGACGGCACGCGGATACGCTGTTGGCGGAGCATAGGGCACGGCAGTCAGGACTTTGCTCACGGCATCATGAACTCGTGCAACTGCGTGTTCATGGACATCGCGCTGAGCGCGGGAACGGAGACGACGTACGACTATCTCGAAAAGTTCGGGGTAGGTTCGCGCACGGGCGTCGATCTGCCCGGCGAGGGCGCGGGGATATTGCTGTCCGAGGAGTCGGTCAAGTCGGTCGATCTGGCAAGGATAGGCTTTGGGCAGGCGGTCGCGGCTACGCCGATAGGGCTTGCGACGGCGGTGTGTTCGGTGCTCAACGGCGGCAAATTGCTCACGCCGTACGTTCTGTCGTCGGTGACGACCGCTGACGGCGCGCACGCTCTCGACAATTCGCCGACGATCAAAGGGGCGACTGTGTCCGAGACGACTTCGGCGAAGATGAAAGAATATCTCTATTCGGTCGTCGAGGAAGGTGGCGGCAAAAACGCGTATGTGCCCGGCTATCGCGTCGGCGGCAAGACGGGCACCGCGCAGAAATACGAAAACGGCTCGATCGCGCGCGGCAAGTACGTCTCGTCCTTTGTCGGGTTCACCGAGATCGGCGGTCGCACCGTCGTGTGCCTGTTCAAGGTGGACGAGCCGCAGGGGTACGTCTATTACGGCAGCATAGTCGCCGCGCCGTATGTGGGGCAGATCTTTTCGGGCGCGTTCGCGGCGTTCGGGGTCGAGCCCGACTATGCAGAAAACGAGATCCCCGCGACCGCCGAGATGCCGGGGCTTTTCGGGCTGTCGCTGACGCAGGCGGCGTCCGCGGTCAAAGCGGCGGGGCTTCAATACGAGTTTTCGGGCGAGGGGGAGAGCGTGATCTCGCAATTCCCTGTCGAGGGCACGAGCCTGTACGAGGGCGCGGTCGTGCATTTCGAGCTGGGCTGAAAATCGCCGCTTTTCGCAAAATTACGCGCTCGGTCGCGCGCAAACCGGCAGTGCGGCGGTGCGAAAATGCGCAAATAGGCGCGAAGTCGGTCGAAGATCGCCTTTACGCGCCGCTCAACGCCGCGAGGGTCTAAAATTACGGGGCAGGAGGAATTATGCTGCTTAGCGAAGTTTTGAAGGGCGCGGGCGCGAAGTCGCCGCGCGTCGATGTCGAGATCACCGGCATATCGTTCAAGCCGGACGAGGTGAAGCGGGGAGACCTGTTCGTCAGTTTGCACGAGGAGAGCGCGGCGCAAGAATGCGCCGAGGCAAAGAGACGGGGCGCGGCTGCGATGCTTGCACCCGCCGACGTCGACTGCGGAGCGCCGTGCGCGGTCGCCGAGGACGTCAGATATGCGTTCGCGATCGCGTCGCGCAACCTGTACGGCGATGCGGCGCGGGGCTTGAAGATCGTCACCGTCGTCGGTACGGACGGCAAGTCGACGACCGCCTATCTCATCCGCGAGATCTTGGAGAGGTGCGGGATGCGCGCAGCTTTGATAGGGACGATGTACAACGAATACGGCGGTACGAGGAGCGAGTCGACGCTCACCACCCCCGATCCACCGCAGCTGCACGAGCTGTTCGCGCGCTACGCCGCCGAGGGCGCGGAGTATGTCGTCATGGAGCTATCGGCGCACGCGATCTATTACCGCAAGCTCGCGGGAGTGCGCGCCGAAGCGGCGGTGTTCACAAACTTGGGACGCGACCATCTCGACTTTTTTGCGGACGAAGAGATCTATCGCCGCACAAAGAAGAGCTGGTTCGATTTCGACAACTGCAAGTGCGCGGTGATCAACGCAGACGATGCGTGCGGAGCGCAGATGATCGCCGAGGGCAAGGTGCCGTCGATCAGTTACGGTCTGGACAGCCCCTGCGACGCGTTTGCGGTCAACTGTGAGCGCACGCCGCGCGGCACGTCGTTCGTCATCAACATGATGGACGAGCTGATCTATGCCGACACGAGGCTGTTCGGACGATTCAATGTGCTCAACTGTCTCGCCGCATGCTGCACCGCGCGGCTGTTGGGCGCGTCGGTCGCGGGGATAGAGGCGGCGCTGCCGGAGATCGCGCCTCCGCCGGGCAGATACAACGTCGTCTCGCGCGGCGGCGTCGATTATGTCATCGACTTTGCTCACACGCCGGGCGGACTTCGCAACATTTTGACCGAGGCGCGAAGGGGCGCGAAGGGCAGGCTGATCTGCGTGTTCGGCTGCGGCGGAGACCGCGACAGAGGCAAGCGTCCCGAGATGGGCGCGGCCGCGGCGCGGCTTGCGGACGAAGTGATCGTCACGTCGGACAATCCGCGCTTTGAGGACAGGGCGGCGATCGCCGAGGACATACTTTCGGGAGTTCCCGAGGGCAGTGACGTCACGGTGATACTCGACAGGGCGACTGCGATCAAGAGCGCGGTCTCGAGGGCGGAGAGAGGCGACGTCGTGGTGATAGCGGGCAAGGGCGACGAAAGCTACATCGACGAGCTCGGGGTAAAGACGGACTACGACGACATGTCCGCGCTTCAAGCGGCGTTCGAGGCAAAGAGGCAGGCGGGATGAGCGAAGACGCATTGCTTATCGTCGCCGCGCTGACCGCTTTCGCGCTGTCCGCGTTGTTGTCCGCGGCGGTCTTGCCCGTGCTCAAAAAGCTCAAAGCGGGACAGACGGTGCTCGGCTATGTCGAAAAACACGCGGCAAAGAGCGGCACTCCGACGATGGGCGGCACGGCGTTCGTACTTGCCGCGGCGGTCGTGACGTTCGCGTTTTGCCGCACCCACGTCGCGAGGGTCGCCGCCGGCGCGATGCTGGGGTATGGGCTGATAGGTTTTCTCGACGACCTGATCAAGGTCGTATTCAAGCGCAATTTGGGGCTGAAAGCCTACCAAAAGATAGTCGGACAAGCCGGCGTGACCGCGATCTTGGTCGCATACGGCTACCGCGTCGACGGCGGCACCATCGTCCACATCCCGTTTTTCGGTGCGGACGTCGATCTGGGCGCATGGTACATCCCGCTTGCCGCTTTCGCATACGTCGGCACGGTCAACTCAGTCAATCTCACCGACGGGCTGGACGGTCTCGCCGCAGGCACGGGCACTGTGTATTTCGCCGTAATGGGTGTGATCTGCACGATGACCGCGGCGACGACGGCTGCGGACGGCGATCTTGCGTTGATGTCCTTTGTGCTTGCGGGCGCGCTGACGGCATTTTTGTGGTTCAATTCCCATCCGGCTCGGATGTTCATGGGCGATACGGGGTCGCTCGCGCTGGGCGGCGCGGCGGCGACGGTCGCGATCTTGTCGCACAACGTGTTTTTGATCCCGCTGATCGGCATAATGTACGTCGTGTCCGGCATATCCGTAATAGTGCAGGTGGCGAGTTTCAAATTGACGGGCAAGCGCGTATTCGCGATGGCGCCGTTTCACCATCACCTGGAATACAGAGGAGTCAAGGAGAGCAAGATCGTCGCACAGTACACGATCGTCACCGCTGTTGCGGGTGCGGTCGCGCTGCTTGCGGCGGCGATATGACGTGAGCTATGAGCGGACTTACGAGACAGGACATTGCAAAGGTGTTGGGGACAAGCGTCCCCGAGGGCGGACGCGCGCTGATCGTCGGCGCCGGCGCGAGCGGCGAAGCGGCGGCGAAACTGCTGCGTGCGTCGGGCGTAGAGTGCGCGCTCTATGACGACGGCGCGCACGCCGAGTGGAGCGACGACAGGAGCGGACTCGACTTCGACGGCGTCGCGGACGGTATAGCTTTCGCGGTCGCGAGCCCGTCCGTTCCGTATTCTCATCCTTTGCTGACCGCGCTTCGAAAGAGGGGAGTTTCGGTGTTTTCGGAGTTGCAGCTTGCCGCCGCGGTCTGTCCTGCGCGGAAGATCGCTGTCAGCGGGACCAACGGCAAGACGACCACGGTGTCTCTGATCGAGCACATCTTGCGTGCAGCAGGAGTCAATGCGCGCGCCTTGGGCAACATAGGGGTGCCGTTTTCGGCGGAGGGGGCGGACATGCCGAGTTTCGGAGTCGCGGTCGTCGAGGTGTCCAGCTTTATGCTCGAATACGGCGGCATAGGCTCGGACATCGCCGTCCTTCTCAACGTCACGCCCGATCATCTGGACAGGCACGGGAGTTTTGCCGAATATGCGCGCGTCAAGGCGCGGCTGTTCGAGGCTCAGAGCGGAGGAGATCGGGCGGTGTTCAACGCCGACGACGCGATCGCAGCCGCGATAGCGGGCAAGGTCGCGGCGAGGGCGTATTACTTTTCGACTCGAGGTAGGTGCCGCGGCGCTTACGTCGACGGAGCGGACATCTTCTTCGACGACGGCGACGGAGCAAAGCGGGTATGCGGGCTGGACTGCGTCAAGCTGGTCGGAGAGCACAATCTCGCCGATTGTCTCGCTGCGGTCGCGGCATGCAAACTGTATGGGGCGGGCGACGAGGCGATCGCGCGCGGCTTGTCGACTTTTCACGCTCCCAAATATCGGCTCGAACATCTTTGCGACTATCGCGGGACGGCGATCTACAACGATTCCAAGTCGACCAACATCGACTGCACGATAAGTGCGTGCGAGGCGATGAGAGGGACGACTTGCCTGATCGTCGGCGGCTACGACAAGCGGCTGTCCTATCACAACTTCTTTTCGCGTCTGCCGTCGGGGGTCAGGTACGTCATATGCTGCGGCGACAACAGTTCGAGCATCCTCGAATGTGCGCCCGAGAACGACGAGAGGGAGCTTTTCCGCACCGCGACGCTCGAGAGAGCTGTGATGCTCGGCTTGTCGTTCGGAGCGGACAACCTACTGTTTTCGCCGTCGACGTCGAGCTATGACGCCTACCGCAACTTCGAGGAGAGGGGGCGGCATTTCGAACAGACGGTGAGGACGTTTTGCGCCTGAGCGGAAAGAGCCGCGCGTTCGGGTGCGCGCCGCTCGTCGCGATCGCCGTCGGACTGTCCCTCTTCGGTCTGCTGATGCAGTATTCGGCGAGCGGTTACGCGGCGCTGACTCGCTACGGCGACGAATTTTTCTATCTCAAAAAACAGTCGATCGCTTTGGTCGCGGCGGTCGCGTGCATGTTGTTTTTCTCTCGCGTCGAACCGCGCCTGCTCGCCAAGCTGTCGCCCGTCTTCCTCGTCGTCTCGATAGGTCTGCTTGCCGCGCTCTTCATCCCGGGGCTGGGTGTGGAGATGTACGGCGCAACGCGTTGGCTCGACCTCGGTATAGGCACCGTTCAGCCCTCGGAGTTTGCGAAATTCGCGCTAGTGCTTTTCATGGCGTCGGTGCTTGCTGAAAAGAGGGAGATAGGCTTCGGACGGTTCGCGCTTTGCGCGTTCGCAGCCGCGTCGGTGTGCGTGCTCATCATGCTCGAACCCAACATGTCCATAGCTGTACTTGTCGCGCTTGTCGCGATGTTCATGCTGTTCGTATGCGGCGTCAGACTCAAATGGTTTGCCGCGCTGTCCGTCCCCGCGGTCGCGGGAGCGGTGCTGCTGATCGTCGCCGAACCCTATCGTCTCAAACGTCTTCTCGCGTTCCTCGATCCGTGGGCGTCGCCGCTCGGCGAGGGCTATCAGCTGATACAGTCCTATTATGCGCTCGGTTCGGGCGGGATGTTCGGAGTGGGGCTTTTCAACAGCCGCCAAAAGTATCTCTTTCTTCCTTTTGCGGAGAGCGACTTTGTTTTCTCCGTCGTCGGCGAGGAGCTCGGTTTTGTCGGCTGCGTCGCGGTGATCGCGGCGTTCTGCGCGCTGATTTGGTACGGTTTTCGCACCGCGTCGCGTGCCGAGGACGCGTTTTCGGCGTTCGCCGCCGCCGGGCTGACCTCGGTGATCGCCTTTCAGACATTGCTCAACATCGCCGTCGTCACGGGCAGCATACCGCCGACGGGGCTTCCGATGCCCTTTCTCGGATACGGCGGCAGTTCGCTGGTCACGTTCTGTTCGGCGGTGGGGATGATCGACTCGATCGCCCGACGCGTGCCCGAACGGCTTTGCCTCGTCCCGATCCGCGCCGTCGGCTGAGCGCGAATTTTCGCCGTTCGGCATACATTGTATTAGTGATTCGTCCCTCGGACGACAGGAGACAACGATGGGGAAATACATAATAGAGGGAGGGCGCGGACTCTACGGTTCGCTGACAATAAAGGGCGCGAAAAACTCAGTGCTGACGCTGCTTGCGGCGTCAATTCTGACGCCCGAAAAAGTGGTGTTGCACGGCTGTCCCGACATCGGAGACGTCGCGGTGATGCTGCGCATATTGCGCAAGCTCGGCTGCAAGGTCGAGAGGACGGACGACATCGTCGAGATAGACAGCTCGGGGCTTCACTCGTACAAGATCGCCTGCGATCCGGCAAAGGAATTGCGCTCGTCGGTGTTCATGCTCGGGTCGCTTTTATCGCGGCTCAAACGCGCCAAGGCGGTCTACCCGGGCGGCTGCGACATAGGTTTGCGACCGATCGACATACACCTTGCCGGGCTGCGCGAGCTCGGCGTAACGGTCGGGGAGAGGCACGGGCACATCGACTGCGACGGCACAAACGCCGAGCCTGCGGACATAATGCTCGATCTGCCCAGCGTGGGCGCGACCGAAAATCTGATGATGGCGTGCGTGTTTTTGAACGGCGTCAGCATCTTGCGCAACTGTGCCAAAGAGCCCGAGATCGTCGACCTTCAAAATTTTCTCAATGCGATGGGCGCAAAGGTGCGCGGCGCGGGCGGCAGCGTGATCACCGTCGAAGGGGTGAAGAGGCTGCACGGCGTGGAATACACGCCGATACCGGACAGGATCGTCGCGGGGACATGGGCGATAGGCGCGGTGATGTGCGGAGGCAAGCTGACCTTGGAGAACGTCATTCCCGAGCATCTCTCGTCTCTTCTCGCCAAATTGCCCAAAAGCAGTTGCAAAATATACCCACGCGATGGTAAAATAACAATCGAGAGCAAGGGCAGACCTCGCGCAGTCCCCAAGACGGAGACGATGTACTATCCGGGGTTCCCGACAGACTTGCAGGCGCAGATGACCGCGCTTCAATCCGTCTCGGACGGGACGGCGGTGATCGTCGAGAACATCTTCGAGACGCGGTTCCGTTCCGCAGTCGAGCTTTGCAAGATGGGCGCAAACATCACTGTTTCGGGCAATACCGCGGTGGTCAGAGGGGTGCCCGAGCTGTACGGTTCGCGCGTCGTCGCGACCGATCTCAGAGGAGGAGCTTCGCTCGTGCTCGCCGCGGCTGCGGCTTCGGGCAGGAGCGAGATCGACGAAATACATCACATCGACAGAGGTTACGAAGACCTCGCGGCGATCCTGCCGCAAGTCGGTGTGGACATCAAGAGAGAGTGAAGTTATGAACAAAAGGCTTGTCATCATGTTTTCCGCGATCGCGGCGGTCATTGTGATCGTCGTGGTCTGTTGCGTGCTCTTCATGGTCGGCTCGGTCGGGGTAGAGACGGTGATAGGGCTGGAGCTTACGGACGAACAGGAGGCGGGCGTGATCGCCGTCTCGGGCATAAGCAAGGGACAGAGCGTGTTCTCGGTCGACGAGAGCGCCTCGGCAAGCGCGATCGAAAAGGCATATCCCACGCTCGCGGTCGTGACGATCGAGCGCATTTTTCCCAACAAAGTGGACATCAAGATCGCCTCGCGCACCGGCGTCGTCGCGGTTGCGATAGAGGACGCCGACTACTACGCGGTCGTCGACCGCGACCTCAAGATCGTCGGCTTTGCCCAAGCCGGCGAGTTGGACTCAAGATCGCTCTCGTTGCTCGAAGGCTACGCGGTTTCGGGCAGCGACGAACAGCTGCTCGGCGCGTTCCTCGACCGCAAGAGCGCGGGCTGGCTCTACGAGGTCATCGACGGGGCTGAGCAGTGCCGTCTGACAGGAGTCAGATTGGGCGAGTTCGCGCCGCGCATCGTCTATGCCCGCGCCGAAGAAGGGCAGGGGGACGGTCATGTCACCGTGGTCACGGTGTCGGGGTGCGATCTTGTCTTGCCTCTCGGCGGCGACGTTTCCGAGCATTTTGTCGGCGCATATTCCGCTCTGGACGCGCGCTTTACTCACGAGGGCGGACCTCTCGACACAGACGGCACGCTGCGGCTCGGCGAGGACGGATGGGTGTTCACGCCGGCGGCGTGAGCGCCGCACAAAACCTCTTTTCACGATCCGTTCGTCGCACGGGCGCGACATATTTTCACGATCCGTTCGTCGCACGGGCGCGACATATGCGCATATGCGCATAATAAATATTAAAATATTTAATTAAATTATTGACATTTCGTCGCGGCTTCTTTATAATTGAACTATGAAGGAAATTTGGGTCCTCGACATCGGGTCGGGCAAGCTGACGTTTCTGTCCGGCAAAAAGACCGTTTCGGGACTGTATTCGGTCTCGAGTCTCGTCTGTGAAGACTATGACGGTTTTTACGGCGGGGAGTGGCTTTCGCCCCAAACTTTGGCGGAAGACATCGCCAAGGTCATGCCCGTCGGGGGCAGGCGTCCGTCGACGCTTTATGTCGGCGTGCCGGGCGACTTTCTTCATTTTCGCAACAACACCGTACGCCTGCGTTTCGACGCGGTGAGGACGGTGACTCGCGGCGACGCGGACGCGCTGTGCGCAAAGGGCAACATCTACGGCGCGGACAGGCTTCGCACGGTGATCGCTTCGGCGATGTGCGGATGCCGTCTGGACGGCGGGGAGTTCGTCGCCGATCCGGTCGGCAGGCAGTCGTCATCCGTCGAGTCGGACGTGACCTACATCCTCTGCGACGCGGAGTTTTGCGAAAAGGTGACGGCGGCGCTTGCGCCGTACGGGTTCAAGAACGTGTGTTTCGTCTCGTCCTTTTGGGCGGAGTGCACGACGATGATCGACCGATTTGCGCGCTCACGCGGCGCGGTCGCGGTCGACGTAGGCTATGCGTCGACGTCCGCGGCGTTCGTGTTGGGCGACGGCTTTGACGGCGAGACGACGATGGAGACGGGCTATGCTACGATCGTCGGGGCGCTGATCGAGAGGTTTTCGCTCGACGCCGACGAGGCGGAGCGGCTGATCGAAGAGGTCAACCTCGGCTACGGCGACGACGAGACCTACATGCTCGACGCGCACGACGGGGTGCTGTCCTTCCCGGCAGGCGCGGTACACGACGCGGTGAGGGGAGAATTGGACAAGATCGCGGCGGTGATCGACTCGCTCAAAGACGGTCGCGATGCGGAGATATACGTCACGGGCGGAGGGCTGAGCCGCGTCAAGGGCGCGCTCGCCTACATAGGCGGCGCATTCGACGCGGGTCCGCAGATGTTCGCACCGAGCGTACCGATGTATTCCAAGCCTTGGCTCACATCGGCGTTCGGCACGTTCGACGCGGCGTACAAGACCGAGAGGGGCAACACTCTTCTCGGCAGACTACTCGATAAGATACGGAGGTAAACAGATATGCCGGACAACATTACCGGAGCAGCAAAGATCAAGGTCCTCGGCGTGGGCGGAGGCGGCAACAACGCCGTCAACAGGATGATAGACGCGGGGATAGAGAGCGCGGAGTTCGTCGCGATCAACACCGACATCCAGGCGCTCACTCTTTCGAAGGCTCCCAAAAAGATACAGATAGGCGCAAAGGTCACCGGAGGGCTCGGCGCAGGCGCGCAGCCCGAGATCGGCATGAAAGCCGCGGAGGAGTCTCTCCCCGAGCTTCGCAAAGAGCTTGAAGGCGTCGACCTCTTGTTCATCGCCGCCGGTATGGGCGGTGGCACGGGCACGGGCGCTGCGCCGGTGATCGCCAAACTTGCGCGCGATCTCGACATCCTGACGATCGCCGTCGTGACCAAGCCGTTCCCGTTCGAACACCACAACCGTATGGCGAACGCGATCGACGGCATCAACAAACTTCGCAACTATGTCGACACCTTGCTTGTCGTCCCCAACGCCAAGCTGCTCGAGGTCCTGCCTCCGCGCACTTCGGTCGTCGAGTCGTTCAAGAGGGCGGACGACGTCCTCTGCCAGGCGGTGCAGAGCCTCAGCAACCTGATCGCCGTGCCGTCGCTGATCAATCTCGACTTTGCTGACGTGCGCACGACGATGCGGCGCAAAGGTCTCGCGCACATCGGACTCGGCGTGGGCGAAGGCGAGGCGAAGATGATGGATGCGGTCCGTGCCGCGATCCAAAGCCCGCTCTTGGCGACGACGATCGCCGGGGCGACGGACGTCATCATCAATGTTGCGGGCGGCGACGATCTCGCGATCGACGAAGTGGACGAGGCTGTCAGCCGCGTCAAGGACGTCATTTCGCCCACCGGCAACGTCATTTTCGGCGTCGCTTACGACAAAGAGCTCACCAACACCGCCGTGGTCACTCTGATCGCGACCGGTTTTGACGACACACAGCAGGATCTCGCCGAGGGCGAACCCGCACCCATGCGCGAGCACGAGGCTCCGCGCGGCAGCGTCAACGACATTTTCGGACGCGGCGACGACCGCCGTCCCGCCGACTTCAACAACGGTCTCGGGGCATCCAATCCCGTGCTCGACGACTACAACCGCCGCAACAACGCCGCGGTGGATGCGCTTTACGGCAGACCCAAGGCTCAGGAAAAGCCGCAGCAACCTGCGCAAAACGACAGATATTCCGACCGCGGTTACGGCGACAGACCCGTCAGAGGTTACGAAGAAAGAGACGCGCAGTGGCAGAACAGGAGTTACGATCAAGGTTACGACCGCCGTCCCGCCGAGCGCACCAACGACTATGACAGACCGGCTCAGCCGCCCAAGGACGACAAGCCGGACAGGACGCCGGCGTTCCTGCGCATGCTTCAAAACAGACGCAACAACAAGTGATCTTTCAACGACATTCGGACGGCTTCGCGCCGTCCGTTTTTTATGCCGATTTTTCGTGTCGGCGACATTTTTCGACGCCAAAGAGAAAGGATCCGCGCGGCGGATGCGCTATCATTGCGGTATGTACGGATTTGCGGAATTTCACATCCTGTCCGCGGCATTCGCGGCGGTGTTTGCGGGCGGGACCGCGGCGCGTCTCTTCGGAGGAAGGACCGTTGAGGGCGCGGCGGCATTTTCGGTTGCAGTCACCCTTTTGAGGACGGTCGAGGTCGTGTTTGCGCCGCACTCGATGGCGCTTGCATACGCCGCTGCGGTCGCGATCGCGGCTCTCGTCGTCGCAAGACGGGGCAGACCGAGCGCATTCGTCGGAGCAGCGGCGGCGATCGCCTTGACAATCGCTGCGGCGGCATGTCTCGACGAGTTTGCCGCGCAGGCATCGGGGCGGTACTATCCCGTCGTTTCGCTCGTTGAGGCGCCGCTGTTTGCGGCGGCGCATCTTCTCATTCGAGCAGCGGCGGCGAGGGCGCTCTCGTGCAGGGTCAAGCGCGCATACGGCGCGTCGGTCGAACTGACTGTCGGCGAAAAGAGCGTGGAGGCCGCGGCGTTTTGGGACAGCGGCAACACCTTGACTTTCCGCGGCACATCGCCCGTCGTGGTCTTAGACGGCAGGGTCGCGGAAGTCCTCGACGGCGCTAGGGTCGCGGGCGTGATGACCGTCGCAGGCGCATGCGGCGCACGCGGAGCGGTCGCGTACTATCTCGACCGACTCAAAGTGCGCGACAGTGACGGAGAGCGCGCCTACGCCGACGTCGTCGCCGTCTCGGTCGACAGAGACTTCGACGGTTTCGACGTATTGCTCAATTGCGGACTCAGCTAGGAGGTATCGATGTTCGAGAGATTCAAAATTTGGCTCAAAAGATTGCTTGGGCTTGCCGACCGCGGCGAAGTCGACTATCTGACCGGCGCCGATTCGCTGCCCGGACCGCTTTCGGCGGAGCGAGAGGCGGAACTGACGGCGCGGCTCGCCGACGGAGACGTCGAGGCTCGCAACGAGCTGATCGAACACAACCTGCGTCTCGTGATCTACATCGCCAAAAAATTCGATTCGTCGGGCGTGGACATGGACGATCTGATCTCGGTGGGGACGATAGGGCTGATCAAGGCGGTCAAGTCGTTCGACGGTTCCAAAAAGATCAAGCTCGCGACCTACGCGAGCCGCTGCATCGAGAACGAGATATTGATGCAGCTGCGCAAGAGCGTGCGCACCAAGGCGGAGATGTCGCTCGACGAGCCGCTCAACGTCGATTGGGAGGGCAACGTACTGCTGCTGTCCGACGTTTTGGGGACCGAGAGCGACACCGTGGGGCGCGATCTTGAAAGGGACGAAGAGAAGAGCTTGCTGATGCAGTGCCTTCAAAACCTCGATCCGCGCGAAAAGCAGATCATCAAGATGCGATTCGGCGTGATGGGCGCGGCGCGCAAGACGCAAAAGGAGATCGCCGACATCATGGGCATTTCGCAGTCGTACATCTCGCGGCTCGAAAAGAAGGTGATGACCAAGCTCAAACGCGATTTCGACGACAGAAGTTGACTCAAAGCGGTTGCGCTTTTCGCCGCGATTTAGTAATATTGACTTATGAAGATATTACTTGTCAACGACGACGGCGTGAGCGCGCCCGGTCTGCACGCGCTGGCGGACGCGCTCTGCGCCGATCATGAGCTGTACATCGTCGCGCCGTCTTACGAGAGGTCGGGGTGCGGGCACAGCCTCACTTTTCACGAACCGCTCAACTTCAAGCCCGTCGCTTCGGACGACGGCAGATTGATATATTCGCTCGACGGCACGCCGGCGGACTGCGTCAAATTCGGCATCGACGTCATTCTCGGTTTCAAGCCCGATCTCGTCATCAGCGGCATCAACAACACCTGCAACATAGGCACCGACATCGTCTATTCGGGCACGGTCAACGCCGCGCTCGAAGCGTGTCTGCACAAGGTCAAGGCGATCGCCGTGTCCTATGAGAACAAGGACAACGACTACGCCTATGTCGCCAAGTTTGTCGCGCGCAACGTCTCGCTTTTGGCGGACATGCTGCCCGGCGACTGCAACACTATCTTCAACATCAATTTCCCTTGTCCGCAGTGCGAGCTCAAAGGGGTCAGGATCGCACGCACAGGCGACAGGTTCTATTTGGACGAATATCAATATGTGCCCGACAAGGGCTACTTCATCACCGGTCATCCCGTGCCTGCCGAGGGCAACGATCCCGAAACCGACGTCGTGCTCTGCGAGCAGGGCTGGGCGACCGTCTCTCCCGTGAGGGTCTATCTCAACGACGACGCGCTTTGGTCGCGCCTCAAAGAGGTGCGGTTTTGAGAGCGGTCGTCATCGGCGCGGGGGCGTCCGGGCTGATGTGCGCGGCGCTGCTTGCGCGCGGCGGAGCAGACGTGACAGTGATCGAGCGCAATTCCAAGGCGGGCAAAAAGCTGTTCATCACCGGCAAGGGCAGGTGCAACCTGACCAACGACTGCGATGTGTCGGAGTGGCTTGCCTCGACCGTCAACGGCGCAAAATTTTTGTATTCCGCCGCGCATGCATTTCCGCCGTCCGCGGTCAAGGACTACTTCGAGTCGATAGGATTGCGGCTCAAAACCGAGCGCGGCAAGCGCGTCTTTCCGTGTTCGGACAAGTCGTCCGACGTCATCAAGGCGCTCGTCCGCGACTGTGAGAGGGGCGGCGTAAAATTTTTGTTCGACAAGCGCGTGACCGCGATCGAGACCGACGGCGGCAGGGCGGTCGGAGTGCGCGCAGGTCAAGAGCTTTATTTTGCCGACGCGGTGGTGGTCGCGACCGGCGGCGTCACCTATCCCTCAACGGGCAGTACCGGCGACGGCTGCGCCTTTGCGCGCTCATTGGATCTCAAAGTGGTTGACCCAAAGCCTTCGCTCGTTCCGCTGCGGACGAATGGGACGGGCTCGCTTGGCGGACTTGCGCTCAAAAACGTGCGTTTTGACGTCGAGATAGGCGGCAAGGTCGTCGCGTCCGAGTTCGGCGAAATGCAGTTCGAGCGCGGAGCAGTGACAGGATCGATAGTGCTGACATGTTCGGCGCTGACGTGCAAATACCGCGACAAGAACGGGCTTTTCCCGGGCGGGAGCAAGGGGATCGTTGACTTCAAACCGGCGCTCGACGAGGCGACTCTCGACGCGCGGCTGCTGCGCGAATTTTCCTCCGCGCCGACGGCAAAACTAAAAGTCGTGGCGCAGAAATTGCTGCCGTCCGCAGCGGTTTCGGCGGTTCTCGAATGCGCCCGAGCGGACGGCGAAAAGAGGGCGTCCGACGTCGACAAGGCGACGCGCAGACGCATCGTCGCCGCGCTCAAAAACTTTGACTTTTCCGTTGTCGGCGCCGAGGGCGCGGAACAGGCGATCGTCACCTCGGGAGGGGTGGCGACGGGCGAGCTCGACCCCAAGACTATGCAATGCAAAAAGGTGGGCGGACTGTATTTTGTCGGCGAGGTCATAGACGTCGACTCGTTGACCGGCGGTTTTAACCTTCAAAACGCGTGGGCTACCGCGGCGTCGGCGGCGCGTGCGATTTGCGAAAAGCGCGGATAACATGCTCTCAAAACTTGATTTTGGGGCGCGTCGCGTGTATAATAGTTGATATAAATAAATTATTACGACTTCGGAGATACTCATGATAAACATCGCGATCGACGGACCATCCGGCGCAGGCAAGAGCACGATCGGCAAAATGCTTGCCAAGCGGCTCGGGATCACCTATCTCGACACGGGCGCAATGTACAGGGCGGTGGCGCTGTATGTGGTGCGCAAGGGCGTTTCGCCGCTCGACGAAGGAGCTGTCGTACCGCTTTTGGACGAGATAGAGCTTTCGTTTTCGGACACCCCGGAGCGCAGCATCATGCTCAACGGCGAAGACGTGTCGACCGCGATCCGCGAGCACGCGATCTCCAAGGCGGCGTCCGACGTGTCCAAGATCCCGGCGGTGCGGCTGTTTTTGGTCGCGATGCAGCGCAAGATCGCGTCCGAGAGCGACGTCGTGCTTGACGGCAGGGACATCACCAGCTATGTCCTGCCCGACGCAAAGTACAAGTTCTTTTTGACCGCCGACGTCGAGGAGAGGGCGAGAAGACGTTTTGAAGAATTGCGCGCAAAGGGCGCCGATGTCGATTACGACACCGTCCTTGCGGACATAAAAGACAGAGATCACAACGATTCGCACAGGGCGTTCGCGCCGCTGACCAAGACGGAGGATTCCGTCCTCATAGACAGCACGGATATGACCGCGGATCAAGTTGCGGAGGTCATCACGGACTATGTCCTCGGAAAGAAGAAAAAAGGTCAAGAATAAGTACAGCGACAGACCCAATCTGTTCTATCGCGCGCTTGCGCGGATAGGCAGATTTTTGATGAAGATAGTGTGGCTTCCCCGCACCGTCTATTTTGCCGAAAAGTTCCCCAAAGAGGGGAGCGTGATGTGCATTTGCAACCACTATTCCCCCCTTGACGCATGTGTGATATATCACAAATTGTTCAATTTTCAAGGGCGCATCGCGGTCAAGGCGGAGGCGATGAACAACCGCTTTGTCGGCAACTTTTTGACCGCGCTCTGCCGCGCGATCAGCGTTTCGAGAGGGGATTCGGACATAGGCGCGCTGAGGGAGATGCTCAAAGAGCTCAATTCCGGCGGCAAGGTGCTGATCTTCCCCGAGGGAACGCGTGTCAAGGACGGCAAGTCCAAGACTCTGCTGCCCTTCAAAGAGGGCGCGGTAGCGATCGCTTTGAGGACGAAGACTCAGCTCGTCCCGACGCTCTACTATTGCCGTCAAAAGCCTTTCGGTTTCAAGGGCAACAAGCTGATCGTCGGCGACCCGATCGACCTCAGCCGCTTTTACGACAAGCCGATACGCGACGTCAAGGACGAAGCCAACGCGTATGTCGTCGCCAAGATGAACGAATTGCGCGTTCAGATCGACGAGATCGTCGAGAAGTATCACGGCAAACTCGACCGCTATCTCGCCGCGCATGCCGCAGACCGGGCTCTGCCGTCGCCCGAAGCCGATGCGGACGCGTCCGGCGCCAGCGCTGCGGAGGATAAGTGAAGCTGATCGTCGCGCACGGCGCGGGGTTTTGCATGGGCGTCAAGGGCGCGGTCGACGCGGCGATGAACACGCCGGGCAAGCGCGTCACTTTGGGCAAGCTCATCCACAACGACTACGTCAACGAGAGGCTCGCCGCAGCGGGCGTAGGCACGATCGATTCGCTTGCCGAATATACCGAAGGCACGGTGATCATCCGCTCGCACGGAGTGGGCGAGGCTGTCTATCGCGAACTCGAAGAGAGGGACATTCCGTATGTCGACGCGACATGTCCGTTTGTCAAGAAGATACACTCGATCATCAAGTGCGAAGTGGAGAGAGGGAGGCACATCGTCGTCATCGGCGGCAAGGATCATCCCGAGGTGATCGGGCACGTCGGCTGGGCGGAAGGCAACGCCGTCATCGTCGACGGAGAAGAGGACGTCGCCGCTTTGGATATCTCGGGGGAATACAGTGCGGTGGTACAGACGACATACAGCGAAAAAAAATTCGAAAATTTGCGTCAAATGCTCGAAAATCGGTGCAAAACGCTTGAAATATACAATACTATTTGCTATACTACAAAGGATAGACAAAGGGGGGCGGAGGAACTCGCGAAAAAGTGCGACGCGATGGTCGTCATCGGCAGTTCGTCGAGCAGCAACACTCTGAAGCTATACGACATCTGCAAAGCGCATTGCGAGGACACCTATCTGATCGAGAAAATAGCCGACGTCAAGTCGGTTGCAGCAAAAAATCATAAACTTCTCGGCGTGACAGCCGGGGCGTCAACTCCGGGTGAGTTGATAGCGGAGGTAATCAAACAAATGAGTGACACTCAAAACACCAACACCAAAGAGTCTTTTGAAGAACTTCTGAAAGAGTCTGAAAGAACCGCCAAGAGGTCGATGGACATCAGGGCGGGCAAAACCTACACTTGCACGGTCATCAGTGCAACTCCCGAAGGCATCTACGTCGGCTTCGGCGGCAAGAAGGACGGTTTCATCGACAAGTCCGAGGTCGAACTCGACGGCGTTACATATGATCCCGCCAACTATTCGACGGGCGACAAGTTCGATGCCATGGTCATCGAAAAGTCGGGCAGAAAGGACAGAAACGACGAAGTCGCGTTCTCCAAGAAAGCGGTCGACAAGCGCGTCAAAGAGGACAAAGAGGCGGAAGAGGCTATCCGCGGCGGCATTTTCACCGTCACCGTCGAGAGGGCGGTCAAGGGCGGTCTCGAGGCGAGGCTGGGCAGCTACAAGATCTTCATCCCTGCGTCTCAGATCCGCATCGGCTTTGTGACCGATCTCGAAAAGTATGTCGGCAAACAGCTCCGTCTGCGCGCCATCGAGCCCAAGAAGAAGGGCGAGCAAGCTCCGGCGGAAGTCGCCGAGCAGGCGCAGGAAGGCGAGGCCGCCGAGGCTCAGACCGAGGCTGTCGAGCAGGTCGAAGCGACCGAGGCTCCCGCAGAGGAGAAGAAGCCGCTCGAGATCTCCAAGAGGCGTTCCATCGTCGCTTCTCAGCGCGTCGTTCTCGAAGAAGAGAAAGCTCGCAAAGAAGAGGAACTTTGGGCGAAGCTCCAAGTCGGCGAGGTCGTCAAGGGCAAGGTCAAGAGGTTGACCGACTTCGGCGCGTTCGTCAGCGTCTACAACTATGACTGTCTGGCGCACGTCTCCGATCTGTCTCATCACAAGATCTCCAATCCCGCCGAGGTCCTCGAGATCGGCAAGACCTACGAGTTCATCATCCTCAAGGCGGACAGAGAGTCGGGCAGGGTCTCTCTCGGCTACAAGCAATTGCAGAAGAAGCCGTACGAGATCGCCGCAGAGAAGTATCCCGTCGGTTCGGTCGTCACCGGCAAGGTCACGGGCGTGTTCAAGTACGGCATATTCGTGTTGATCGAGCAAGACGTCGACGGTCTCGTTCCCGTCTCCGAGATGGCGAATCACTATGTCAAGGATCCCGCCGATCTGTACAAAGTCGGCGATGAAGTCACCGCCAAGGTCATCAAATTCTCCGACAACAAGATCACGCTTTCGATCAAGGCTGTTTCCGCTCAGAGCAGCCCCGACGTTGAGATCTCCGACGAGGACTATCAGGAAGCGAAGGAGAGAAGGGCTTCCCGCAACGCGAAGAAGTTCGAGAACGCCGCTTCCGGCGCCGCTTCCGCTCCGCGCAAGAGACAACCCAAGAAGTCCGACGACCCCAACGAGGTCACTTCGTGGAAGTCCGAGTCCGGCACCGCTACCTTCGGCGATCTGTTCAGCATGATCAATTTGCCCGAGGGCGACGAGGCTGCCGAGGATACGGCTGCTTCCGACGAGGACAAAAAGGACTGACAAGCGTGTTCTTCGGCTCCCCGACTTTGTTCGGGGAGCCGTTTTGCGCGGTGTTCGCCGCACAAAAAAATGCTCGCGCGGCATTGAGGTAAGCGCTGCAAAAATATTTTTGCAAAATCGCAAAAAAGTGCCGTCAAATCGTTGACAAAGCCGCTCCCCTTATAGTATATTTTAGAAGTCGCACGGAGCGGTAACAGCGGGGTGTGGCGCAGTTGGTAGCGCGCGTGGTTTGGGACCATGAGGCCGGGAGTTCGAGTCTCTTCACCCCGACCAATGCAATAAAATTGTGGGCCATTAGCTCAGTTGGTTAGAGCAACCGGCTCATAACCGGTCGGTCCAAGGTTCGAGTCCTTGATGGCCCACCACAAACAAGATAACATGGTTCGGTAGTTCAGCTGGTTAGAACGCTAGCCTGTCACGCTAGAGGTCGAGGGTTCGAGTCCCTTCCGAATCGCCAAAATATCTTATGAGTGGTAGCGATATCACTCATAAAAAATATGCCTCGGTAGCTCAGTCGGTAGAGCAGGGGACTGAAAATCCCCGTGTCGGTGGTTCGATTCCGCCCCGAGGCACCAAAGCGAAAGATCGCGATCGGGCTGGTGTAGCTCAACTGGCAGAGCAGCTGATTTGTAATCAGCAGGTTGCTGGTTCGATTCCGGTCACCAGCTCCAACAAGGGAAGGTTCCCGAGCGGCCAAAGGGAGCAGACTGTAAATCTGCCGACCATGTCTTCGGTGGTTCGAATCCACCCCTTCCCACCACACGCAAACAGGCGCCTTTTCGGCGCCTGTTTGCGTGTGGTGGGAAGGGGTGGATTAACGAACCACGGCCCTAAAAGGGCGTGGTTCGGCGATCCGCGAAGCGGTCGCTTTCGCGAAGTTGCTGCCAACTTACTCTCGAAGACGAAAAGCGGGAAGCGAACCTCCACCCCATATACGGACGTCAAAGCGACGTCCGTTTTTCTGTGGTGGGAAGGGGTGGATCACCGAACCACGGCTCTAAAAGGGCGTGGTTCGGCTGTCCGCCGCAGGCGGCAGCTTTCGCGAAGTTGCTGTCAACTTACTCTCGAAGACGATAAGCGGGAAGCGAACCTCCACCCCCTTACAAAAGGCACCCGATAATGGGTGCCTTTTTCAGTGGTGGGAAGGGGTGGATCACCGAACCACGGCGCTTTAGCGCGTGGTTCGGCTGTCCGCCGAAGGCGGTAGCTTTCGCGAAGTTGCTGCCAACCGGCTTTCGAAGACGAAAAGCGGGAAGCGAACCTCCACCCCCCTTACAAGAGGCACCAAATTTATGGTGCCGGCTTTTTGCGCTGAGAAGGGGTGGATTTACGAACCACGGCGCTTTAGCGCGTGGTTCGGCTGTCCGCCGCAGGCGGCAGCTTTCGCGAAGTTGCTGCCGATCGGCTCTCGAAGACGAAAAGCGGGAAGCGAACCTCCACCCCATATACGGACGTCAAAGCTACGTCCGTTTTTCTGTGGTGGGAAGAGGTGGATCACCGAAC